>CAYOEV010000010.1:2014-37482 GCA_964403075.1 uncultured Roseivirgaceae bacterium
AGTAAGTTTAAGTGAATCAAACACTTAAACCATGAAACTTATTCTATTCGCATTACTAACTGGTGCACTAGTCACAGGGTGCCAACAACAAACTGAAGACGGGGCCAATGCTGCCCAAAAAGCTTTTGATAGAAATTCCCAAACCATCAAAAAGATGATTTCAGATTGGGAAAACGAAAATCTCGATTACTCGGTGTACGCTGAAGACTTTTATATGCTGCCTACCTACTTCGGCGCCGAAGACTCAATAAGTCTCGAGGAAATGAAGGTCGCTGATGAAGAAAATTTCACATATATGGATTACGAATTGGTAAATGACCTCATTTTATTGCCGGGAGTGAATCCTGAAACGAAGGAAATGAACGGTTCCGTCAGGTTTTATGGCACCTGGAAAGCTACGCTCGCTGCAACTGATTCCACCCCAGCCAAATCTAGCCTGATCGACATGTACCACACTTTTGAATTCAATGATGAAGGTAAAATTATTAATGAGCAATCATACGGTGACTTTGGCGGCATACAGTCTTGGTTAACTGAAAAACCAGCAGACGAGTAACCAGTAAAACATGTTGAATTACCCAGCCCGTGAATGTTGCTTCACGGGTTTTTTTGTTTAAACTGAAACTTCGCGTAACCGGCTAACAATTATTCTTGACGTATTGAATTTTCAATCGATACGCGTTTTAATAGCCAATATTTATCAGACCAGTCTTCATTTGGCAATGAGCGGCAATCAAAACACTTCCTGCTGTAAAAATGATAGCTACGCTGGACAAAGAAGCTGCATAACAACCAAGTGGCTTTGAAAAAGCCAGGATTCTATCGACAAAACTGGTATTTACCGCATTGAGCATATTCATTTTCTGATCGCTTCCACAAAGTCCCTCAATCAATGGAGCGTTCAACATCGCATTGAATGGTTTTTCTGAATATTGTAATTTATCTGGAAATAAGCAGAAACCATTTACAAACTAAATAGGCGCCTTGGCTATCTGCACAAAGTCAACCATCTCGGCAAAATCGAAGGGTTCATAGGCAGACGAAAGTACCTGAAGTACAGGGCCTAGAAATTTTGCTGCAACTGATTGAGTAGCAGTCTACCGGTGGCTGGATTTGTTGCCAGGGGAATGTTGTGGACGTCACAAATCCTAAGCAGCATCTGTACATCCGGTTCGTGTGGATGTTTATCCAGTGGATCTCGGAAAAAAATAACCATATCCACTAGCTGCTGTGCTGCCATGGCGGCAATTTGGGCGTCACCACCCAAAGGTCCGGAAAGTAACCGCTCCACACTTAAACCCGCTCGCTCAATATGAGATCCTGTGGTACCGGTAGCCACTAATGAAATATGAGCCAGAAAATCTTTATGGTCCAACAGAAACTGAACCATTTCTGGTTTTTTACCATCGTGGGCGATCAATGCTATGGTCATGAATGCAAGATAACCTCGGCAATCATTCGACATATAAAAGGTCACATTACATTAAGAAGAAATTTTACCAATCATCAAGCGGCTCGATGAGTAGGGTCCTCCTTATCTTCTTCCGTGTTGATGCGATTACCTCTGTAGATAGTAACAAAGCCCTGACGGAAACGACGTTTGATTTCATCACCCAAGCCCATGGCCAGACTTATTACCAAAAAGCCCATTAGATACACCAGGCCAACCAATGCCAAACCCAATGCTAGTTTACCCATGACAATAAATGACTTTTTTGACATTTTTACGCCGCGAATTAAAAAGGGTTACGCTGGAATGGTCCATTATTTTCTGGCACTCGGAGGTAAGCTGGGCCTGACTTCGATTTTACTAGGTAGCGTTCGTGAATTCAACCGCAAAAGATCTACCACCATCTGCCCAATGTCTTCACTTTGAATCTTCCATTCATCTTCCGGACCAGGTGTATGGTCATTGAAATAGGTGGCGACAGAGCCCGGCATAATGGTACTTACCCGGATACCATATTTGCGTAAATCCAGCATAACTGCCTGAGTGAATCCTGTGAGACCAAATTTACTGGCATTGTAAGCAGCTCCCTTTTCGAAAAAATTGGTGCCTGCCAAACTGGATATGGTAATTAAATAACCTTTTGATGCTTTCAAAGCATCCACGCTTGCGCGTATCGTATGAAAAGCTCCGGTTAGGTTGGTGTCTATCACCAGATGCCAGTCTGCATCGCTCATCTCATCGATGGCGCCAAACTTACCAACACCAGCATTGGCCACCACCAGGTCTATGCCACCCCACCTGTCTAAAACCTGATTCACAGCGGCCTTTTCTTGTTTGAAATCAGTGACATCCGAAGCGATAGACAAAATCTCATCGTTCCCTGTATCTTTTTTTAATTGTTCCGCAGCCCCGTCAGCCGACTCCTGAGATCTGGAGGTAATGGCTACTTTTCCTCCCGCTTTCAAAATAGATTGGGCGATGCCGTAGCCAATGCCTTTGCTACCGCCAGTAATGTATGCACGTATGTCGTTCATCATATTTTTAGTTTGTATGTTCGGGTTCCAATTTAAATGTGCTTACTATTCTTTCCTGCATGACCGAACATTCGGTATAGCCCTGGGCAATCATCACTAGCTTATTTTTATTTTCAGCTATTACTGCAGGGAAGCCCTGCACACCCCATTTTTGAGTCAAGGCGAAGTCTTTGTATGCCAGTTGGTGGTACCGCTCATCGTTGGCTTTTTTCAATAACATTTCTGCGTCCAGGCCAGTGGATTCCAAGGCTTCACTCAATGCGGACCAATCTGTTGGCGAATGTCCATCCTTATAAATCATGCGCTGAATGGCACTGGCGGCTGCCAACGCCTGTTCGGGCTGTGCTTCTTTAACAATCGAGAGGGCCACAGCCGGAGGGAAAGAATCCATCATCAGGTCGGCGTCTCCGAAAAGGTTCTTTAAAAAGTGCTCACCAAATTTAACCCCTGTGCGTGTCTCAACGTCTTTGTACGCATTCTGGATGTAGGGTGCCAACTCTTTCAGTGGTCCCGCGTGTGCACCCAATCGCATACCACCACTAATCACTTCAAAATGAATTTTACCCTTGTAGAGACGATATAGGGTTTCCATTACCGGAGAAAAACCATAACACCAACCACATAGTGCATCGTACAGATAGAACAGTCTTGGCTGCATGATCATTAAACAAAATACAGGACTAATAATTCTGAAATCCCTCATTTGCGTGCCAAAATGGTTAACATTGAGAAAAGCAGCTCATGAAAGCCACAGAAGCATTGCACCTTTTAAAAGAAGGTAACAAGAGATACGTAAACGGAAATCTAAAACACCCACACACAGATCCCCAGCATCGTGATACGCTACAGGATAGTCAACACCCTTTTGCAGTGGTGCTCAGCTGTGCCGACTCAAGGGTGGTGCCAGAATTATTGTTTGATCAGGGGTTGGGTGACTTATTTGTGATCCGGGTAGCTGGTAATGTGGCCAAAGACAAGGTATTTGGTAGTATGGAATACGCCGTTAAATTTCTTGATGCCAAATTGATTATTGTATTGGGTCACGAAAATTGCGGTGCCGTAGGTGCTAGCCTTGGCGATGTAGACCCGGGTGGCCACATTGGTGCCATCATTGAAAAAATTAAACCGGCTGTCTACATGGCCAAGCGTATGGAGGGTGACCACCTGACCAACGCTATTAAGGTAAATGCACAGTTGGCTTCGGAGGAAGTCAAAGAATGCAAGCCCATTCTTTCGGAGGCCGTAAAAAATGATGGCGTGTTGGTAGTGCCTGCCTATTACAAATTGAGTACTGGCGAAGTCGAGTTCATCTGATGGGTTTTTGGCCTCGACTTGTTTTATTCAGCTTGATAAATTTTGGTGGACTGGCCATTGGTGGCCTTTTTACAGCTGCCGGTGGATCTTGGTACCTGTCGCTTGATCGTGCACCATGGACCCCTCCGGGATGGGTGTTTGGTGTGGCCTGGTTCACCATTATGTTGACTTACTGCATATTTCTGGCCAGTAATTGGCCAAAATTTAATCTGCAGCTTAAATACCTTTTTGCAATTAGCTGGGTATTAAATTTAAGCTGGAATCCCTTCTTTTTTTATCTGCATCTAAAAGAAGTAGGTCTTCTGATTTTGGTGCTTTTGACGGTATGTGTTTTTGTTATTTGGTTGAAGGCTAAAAAATGGGGCCGCTATCACCTGCTGCTCATGCCTTATCTGGTATGGCTCGTCCTTGCTGCCTCGCTGAACGCATACGTCTTATAATCAGGAATGTTCCACTGAAAGCTTCACCGCGTTTGGTGACGTATTTTTGATTCTTGGAATTTCTATCACACATCTGTCCTACTTCCAGCTGTTGCTTCTTTTGTCCAGAAAAAGGGATTGTTAAGGGTATCGCTTTAAATACAATCACCGGCGTAACTTTTGTCACTGACCGATTAGCAGATTCTGGGATAGGTAACGTGAGCTCATAAATTTTCTAGTCAGACAAAAAAGTCCTAAATTCATGGTCTAAAATATGTATTACCTCATCTATTCGAGTCGTTCAATAAATAGTTGGGACGATCCAGACTTGCTTAATTTGCTCCGGGTATCTAGCCTCAACAATCGAAGTCGTGGAATCACAGGACTTCTTCTTTACGTAAAGGATCGGTTTGTCCAGCTCTTGGAAGGCGAAAAAGAAAAGGTACTTGCGCTGTATCAAACAATCGGCGAGGATACACGCCATGCACATGTAAATACCTTGTTATCTGGGGTGCACAATGAGGGCCAACGTTTATTTCCAGATTGGTCTATGGCCTTCCGAAAGTTGTCTTTCGGTGAATTCAAAGATATTTCCGGCTACAGAGACCTGGAGGCATTGTTTGTGAATGAAGAGCTGGATGACATGAGTCATCCTGCACTGGTGTTCATGAAACATTTTACTCAACGGGCATTGAAAGACACAGCCATTACAATGGAACCAGGAGTTTGATACTACCAGCCCCAGGTATCCGGACCACCTTTGAACGGGCCGACTATATTTTTTGTAATCCAACCCCCATAAAAATCACCCTCCTGTGCCTGAACCTCCTCGTCATTGACGAGACACTGATCCATGTATTGGGCATATACACTCAGGTGATCTTTGATTGCAGCAAAGTTTTGATTGGGCGTGGGATAAAACCAGGCAGCACCAATGGCCTCTTTATGGCCAACCACGATGTCAACATAGGAAGCGATTCCTTTGAATTCACAAAATGACGTTTTAGGATTTGACTTTAGCACACTCGGGACAAAATCCTTTAGGGGTAGATAGTAAACCGGCGGATGACTGGTCTCCAATACCCTATAAGCATCATGTGTATCAATAATGATCTGGTTATTGAAGATCACACGAATGTGACCCGAAAATGGCTCTAGTTTAGGGGGTCTGGGATAATCCCATACGGATTCTTGACCTTGTTTTGGTATTATTCTCTTCATTTAATTGTTTAACAAGCGGTTATTGGAAAAAGATTCATTGGCCAGAAATCAAAATACCAGTTCATCTAAGGCTAAATTTTTTAAGTAACTTCAGCAATCTTCCAATCTAACCGCAACAATTAATGAGTACCTATCGCTTGTTGTACTACGTAAGTTCAGGCCTCTTATCACTCATGATGCTGTATTCAGCCATTGGCCTGTATCTGTTCAATACGTCCGAAGTGCAGGCAACTTTTCAAATGCTTGGCTTTCCTGCCTACTTGGTGGTGCCACTGGCCATCATGAAAATTTTAGGCGTTGCTGCCTTGCTTACCCAACTGAACAAGACACTAATGGAGTGGGCCTTTGCGGGGTTCTTTTTCAATTTCATTCTTGCGGCTTCCGCCCATCTCAATCAAGGCGATGGTGAGGCTGGTGGTGCCTTTATTGCCCTACTCCTCTTGGGACTGGCCTACTTCGCTTTTAAGAATGACATTAAAAAAAACACCCATTCTTAAGAATGGGTGTTTATCTGAAAATATGCCTTTAAATATTGCTTCTTACTCTCCCAACAATGGTAAAAGAACCTTGTCGATGGTATGAATTACACCGTTGGTGCCCAGTACATCCGTACCAATAATCCCGGCATCAGTGTCTTCATCGGTTTCCGTGCCATCCGCTTCCGTTATGGTGAGGTCAGTCAGATCAAAAGTAATGTCCTGACCGGCCACCGTTGCCTGCGTGGTTGAAGACAAGTTGGGCAAATCGGTTGAGAATACCCGCGCACCAGCAATTACGTGGTATTTCAATACAAGCTCAACACCGTCAATTCCAATAGCAGAAACGACACCCTCCAAATCGCTCACTTCAAGCGCAGCATATAGTGCGTTGAATGCCGCATCTGTAGGTGCAAATACGGTAAAAGGGGCCAAAGATTCTTCGTCGTCTGTCTCAGCTGACAAAATGGAAATTAAAGCATCAACAATAGGTTCAGGCTCTTCCGAGGCTGTTTGTACAGCTGTCAGTGCGCTTACCAATTGTGTAAATTCTGCAGGCGACCCCTGAGAAAGTCCTACCGCCACATCCACCACATTATCGGAAGCAGGAAGTAATGTTTGATCAATGGTGTGAACAACGCCGTTATCGTACAGTAAGTCAGTAGCTGTTACTTGTGTCTGACCATTAATAAAAACACCTTCTGAGTTGATACTCAAATAAAAATCTCCGTTAAGTGTCGTCACCGCACTACCCGTTGTAGGAAGCTCACTTTCCAAAACTTCAGCACCCAAGACATGGTATTGCAAAATTGGCGTCAAATCTTCTTTACTCAGATTGTCCAGAGAAGTCACTCCAGCTGCAGTAAACGCTGCATCATTGGGGGCAAACAATGTGTAACCATCCGTGGTAGAAGTGATTAAGGTTTCTACCAATTCAGCCTTGACTACTGCTGCTGTAAGAATTGAAAAATCAATGTTAAAGTAAGCAGGTTCCAAGATGGTATTCACAATACTTGTCTCAAGAGCAGGTGTCAGTACACCATCTACGATATGAACGACGCCATTGTTGGCATCTATGTCCGGCGTCACAACGGATACACCATTTACCGTCACATTGGCGCCATCGACACCTATGGTTAATTCTTCCCCCAAAAGGGTGGTAATTGTTTGCCCATCTGTCAGGTCCCCAGCAAATGCCTCTCCCGCTACCACATGATAGTCCAATATACGACGCACAACATCTGACGGAATATCTGAAAGGTTCTCTTGCTCAACCACAGTCAGCAATGCTGTGAATGCCGCATTATTGGGTGCGAAAACAGTAAACTCTTCAGTAGTGTCAGATAAGGCAGCCACCAGGTCAGAGAAGCCACCCAACGCTTCAACCAAAGTAGATAAATCGGATGTTGCGCTCGCCAATGTGACGATATCATCTCCTTCTTCACCCTCTGGAACTGTAATTGTTACATTATTGTCATCGTCATCTCCACAGGAGGTGATCAACAAAAAACCAAACAATACCATTGGTAAAGTCAAAAAACGTAGATTTTTAATGTTTAAGTATTTCATTGTAAAGCATGTTAATTTTCTACCGTACGTCACGTTTAGGCAAAAGGTCCCGTGTACATTGTTTTTTTAACTTGAGAAGCAGCTATTTTTATAGATGTAGCGTATAGAAGAAGATTTCGAATGGCGAAAAAGGATGTGAAAGGCCTGGTTGAAGGTTGCCGCAAAGGAGAATTACAATGTCAAAAAGAATTATACGAGCATTTCTTTTCCTATGCATTAACCATTGCCAGAAGTTATGCTAGTGGAGATAGTCAAGCAGAAGAGGTGGTAAATGATGCTTTTATGAAGGTATTTAACCAAATTCAACGGTACGATGGTAAACTGCCATTCAAAGCATGGTTTCGTAGAATTGTCATCAACCAATCCATTGATGCCATCCGAAAAGAAAAGAAGCACATGTATCAGGAAGATGCCAATGAACTGCGAAGTCTTGGCGATGCCTCATCCATTCTCGATCAAATGAGCGCGGAAGAGATTGTTGCTACCGTGCAAACACTCCCACCGACCTATCGTGCCACTTTTATGCTATACGTGATGGAAGGCTATAAGCATGCAGAGATCGCGGAGATGTTAGGTACAAGTGCCTCCACATCGAAATCTAATCTGGCCAGAGCCAGGGAACAACTGAAAAGAAAATTACAGGCACAAAATCGAATGCCCGGAGATTGACCATGAGAAAAAATCCATTTGACCTACAAATCAAAAAACGGATGCAGGAGGAAGTACCAGTATCTGAAGAGAAAATCGCAAAAAACTGGGCCAAGGTGGAGGCCAGATTGAAGGTGACTAAAGAATTACGTGGGCTTGAACCGGATGAAAAAATCAATCCTACAAAGACCAAAGGCATCATAACTTATCTATCTCTAGCAGCAGGTATCGTGTTGTTTTTGCTTGCCGGATGGCGTGTCAATCAATACACTCATCAAACTACAGGACCGGGTGAGCAACTGACGATGGCATTGCCTGATGGCTCGAGGGTGGCAATGAACGCCTCTTCGGAGATCCGCTACAAACCCTATCTTTGGTGGTTGAATAGAAAGGTGGCGTTAGATGGTGAAGCTTTTTTTGAAATAGTAGAGGGCAGCAAGTTTGATGTTACCTCCAAAAGAGGAAAATTTGTCTCCGTTTTGGGTACTTCTTTCAATATTTATGACCGAGCCGATGATTACGTCGTGAATTGCGTAAGCGGTCGCGTAGCCGTACAGGCCGAAAGCAGACGTGTAGCCCTTCAGGCTGGTGAATTTATCGCTTTTGGAAAGAAGGTGGTAACACCTCAAGTGAGCACTGGGGATACCACATTGGTAGGTAGCTGGCGGAAAGGATTATTCATGTTTGAGGCAAAACCCCTGCAATCAGTCTTTGAGGAATTTGAAAGACAATTCAACATGGACGTCACCTACACCCCTGAGCATGGTGCCTTGATCTATGATGGATTTTTCAAAGATGACGATCCAATACGCGCTTTGAAATTGATTTGCGAGCCTATGGGTTTGAATTTTACCGTAAAAGAAGGGGTGGTACACATAAATCCCTGATCATGAGATTATGGATAATTTTTTGGGTGCTCTTATTGGTTGGGCGATCCTATGGGCAGGAAATTCAAATAACAGATCGATTTGACAACATTTCCCTTACACAAGCATTACTACAGCTTGGTAAGAATCATCATTTAAAAATTGCATTCGACCGCAATAAAACCAAGCAACATCTCGTCACTTATTCGTGGAGAAAAGCCAGCCTTGAGGAAGTGATAGATGATTTACTCGATGCCACGGAACTCACCTTTGAAATCCTTGGAGACAGGGAAGTATTGATAAGAGCAAAGCCATCCCGCACATCTTCACCCTACCTTACCGGAAGCGTGATAGATAAACAAACAGGGAATGGTTTGCCTTTTGCGACTATCCAGAATGGCTCCAAGTATACCGCTTCGAACGAAAACGGCCACTTCCTCCTGCATCTGGAAGACCGTCAATTTCCCGTTATTGTGAGGTATTTAGGCTATGAGTCTTTTTTTATCGACTGCCGGGAAGTAGATGAAGTTGTTGTAGCACTCAAACCTGATAACCTCGAATTGAAAGAGCTGGTGATAGAGGAAGGGGAAGAAATCTACCAGTTTCAACCCCAGTTTCAGAAATGGGAAATCAACCATTCCTCAGTAAACGAAAGATCGGCCAGTGGTGAGTCAGATGTGTTTACGGCACTGCGAAGTATACCCGGCATTACTAATAACACCGAATACCAAAATGGGATCAGCTTTCGAGGTAGCGATCCCGGACAAAATCTCATTTCTATGGATGGTTTCAAAATTTACCACCCCGACCATTTCTTCGGATTGTTCTCTACAATCGAAGGGGAGTCCGTCCAAAAAACTTCATTCTATCGAACAGGCTTTGGTGCCCAATACGGCGGTGTCACGTCGAGCATTGTTTATTTACATGGCACATCTGGCAACCTGTATCAACCTCAAGCATCTATACACGCGAGTCCGTTGAGTTTCTCAGGTAGCGTCGAATTACCAGTAGTTAAAGGTAAGACTTCCCTTTATGTATCTGGTCGACAATCTTACATCCGAAATTTCTATCCTGAAACTTTCCGTAAGATGTTTGGAAGCGTTACTGGCACACCGGAAAATCTTATCCAAAACGGGGTCTCCATCGATGACCCGGCAAATACATTGGATCCTGACTATTCTTTCAATAACTATTTCATCAAAGCAAAACATATTTGGCAGAAAAATCACGTATCTACTTTGAGTTTCTTCTCTAGTAAAGATTATTTGAATTACATACGCAGGGATCAAAGGCAGACAGTGGGTAGCGATAGCGTTCAGGACTTTTTAAATTCAGGAAAATCAGCCTGGCAAAACTTAGGCGCTTCTCTCAATTGGCACGTCCAATGGTCTTCATCTTGGTACAGTCATATACAGGTATCCACCTCTGCCTATGAGAGCGATTTTGCCAATATACCTGACAACAATCTGATTGCTGCCAATCGCGAACAAAACAATTCACGAGACTGGACTTTTAATTTACAAAACGAGTACCAAGGTTCGACTCCTGGTATTATTTCTTTTGGACTGACATTCAATTACTTTAAATACAACTACCTGAAAGAAATCAACGATTTTTCCTTACTGGAAGGCACACACCAAATTGGTCGCACCTTATCACCTTTTTTAGAATGGGAATGGCCTTTTGAAAATGATTGGCAACTGACCACCGGATTGCGGATGCCATATTTCGACCGCACCTCGCGTATTTACTGGGAACCACGGCTGCAACTTCATAATCAACTCTCAAAACAATGGCGTATAGGTATGTCATATGGCATTTACCACCAATTTGTGCACCAAATCAGTACCGATATGGTATTGAATGGCAACCGATCGTTTTGGATTATCACTGATGGAACAGATTTTCCAATTACCCGATCTGTTCACTGGAATACCAATATTAATTACTCCAACGCCGGCTTTACAGCCAACCTCGACCTATTCAGAATTAGAAATCAGGGAATCGTTCGGTATGCTTTTCAGTCGGCTGATGTGGCATTTGACAATGCATTGGCAAGTGATGCGTTTCTGGATGGTAGCTCAGCCGCAACGGGTGCGGAACTGTCTGTCCATCAAACCACCAGTAAGTATGAAATAATGGCTTCCTATGGATTGAATATAACAGAGAATAAAATAGATGAGGTAAATGAAGCCAGACCTTTCAACAGTACTGACCCAAGGAATGAAATAAAGTTGTTCCAGCAACTTACCTACAATCGCTTTTTCGTATCCAGCGATGCCTATTATGGAGATGGCCTTCGCTATACCCAGCCAGGATCACTCACTCTTGTATCGCCGCCAGATGGCAGTGCAGTTTACAGTGTGATCGATGGAACAAATATTAATGAGGCCATTTTAGATCCTATCATCAGATTTGATTTTGGATTGGGTTATGTATGGACGTGGTCCCACCTAACCGCAAAAATCAGATTCAATTTGATCAATGCCTTGAACCGTGACAACATTGTCGCACGTAGCGTACGCCCGACACACACAGGTACAAATAACGACCCTAGTCCTTACGAATTCATAGACCAGCGTTCCCTTCCCCGGATGCTCACTCTTCGGCTATCGCTCCAATTCCATTAATTCCTCTTTGATATAGGCGAGACTGATCGCGTGGTGAGAAGTATTGGCAATCACTTTTCCTGCATGAATTAACAAAACTTGCGGAGATTGATGAATGACTCCATATCTGCGTGCGATGGCCTGGCTTAAATCGCGGTGTGCCAATAAATCAAGGTAATATACTTGTAAAGACTGAACGGGTAAGTCATAATTCGTGATCACCGAATCCAGAGCACCTGCGCTGATGCCACAGGTAGTACTATGCTTGAAAAACATCACCGGCCGATCATGGGATATCTGATCTGCTTTGTCCAGATCCTCTATACTTTCCAATTTTCTCCAGGCCTCCGGTAGACTGGCACTTTTATTCAAACCAAACATGTTACAAAGTTAAGCCAATCGATACTTGTGAGCCGTTCATTATCGTTTTTCTATTTTAAATCCTCTCAATTTTATCCTGCTGATAGATGATTGTTGTTATTCAATTGGTTGTTGATTGGTGCATCGTTCTTCTCGTAAGCATAGTGCAATTCATTCTCTACCCCGGATTTATGTATTTCACCAAGAATGATGAATTCCAGCGGTGGCATAAATTCTACATGAACCGCATAACACTCTTCGTAGGTCCACTCATGTTATCTCAACTCATGCTCGCTTGGGCAAAGCTAGTAAATGAGCCACATTGGCTCAGTATCTTTTACCTGGTCGTGGTGTTATGCGCATGGTTAGTTACCGTTCTATATGCCGTACCACTTCACCAACGCTTAAGTGAGCAACTTATTTATTCAAACGTCAACCGTTTGCTTCGGGTGAACAGTATTCGCCTGGTCGCCTGGGTATTGGCCGCCTTGGTTACGACGGGGCTTAGATTGGGAGACTGGTTCGTTAAGTAAAAAATCCAATGCCAATCGGTTGAAAGCTTCATGCCGATCAATGTTGCATATATGTCCAGACCCGTGTATGGGGATGAATTTAGCTTCAGGATGCCTCTTTGTATAATTATGGCTGCTTTCAAAGAATACATGGTCCTGTTCGCCCACAATAACCGCACAAGGATTATCAAGAGGCCTGTAGAAAAATGTCTTGAGCATTTCAAAAAATTCATCGTATAAACCAAGCCATTTGAGGTATTCCTCCTTGGTCAATCTCAATGCCTGCAACCGGTATATTCTTCGTGACTTTTGATGGTTGGCTTTGGGCATTAAAATGTAACTAAACGTTTCATACATCTGCCTATAGCTCAAAACCTTATTAAATAGGAGTGCAACGTGTACAAAAAGCTTAAGTTTCCAATCACCTTTCAAAACTGCCCCCGCCATCACCGTCTTATTGATACGCTCAGGAAATCTTTGTTGAAGTGCCTGCAACAAGACACTGCCGAAGGAGAGTGTCATAAAATTGGCTTTCAAAATTCCACAATGGTTGAGCACTTTAATGATGTCATTAACGATAATTCCGAAATGGTAATGCTTAAATTCTGGATTCAGATTTTTGGACCTCCCATGGTCTCTAAGATCCAGCAGTAACAGATGGAATTGGTCTTTGAAAGACGTTAATTGGTATTTCCATGTGTCAGAACTACCTCCCGCACCATGTATAAAAACCAACCATTCACGATCAGCACGTGAAGCAAGATGAATTTGATGTGCCAACATGCGCTTATTGCAGCCAATCGGGTTTTGTCGTATTTACCTTTGCCCCTAATTGGTTGAGCAACTGGTACAATCCAAAGTAGGTGCGGTTGACATACAACCCATGACGAGAGCCTCTAGCATGCTTAGATTGTCTTAATTCCTTCGTTTTGGTTAACTTCTCACTCATTTCAAATATCGCCTGAAAATAGTTATCATCTGAGAAATCAAATGTATCATGATGGAAAGGTCGTCCAAGTAACCCGGTCATATCCTTGAAAATCTGTACATACAGTTGCCTATCTTTAGGTGCATCGTCTTCGTAAAGAAAATTCAAGCGATACAGTATTGGTAATAATTCATCATCATCGCCAATTAAGTCTTTGCTCATCAGCTTAAAATAAGCCTCGTAGAAGTCTTCAGGTATCACCTTCACACAACCAAAATCTATAATGCCCAAGGTGGCGTCTGCCTGAATTAAAAAATTACCTGGGTGAGGGTCTGCATGAACTTTGCGAAGTACATGTATTTGGTGGTGGTAAAAGTCCCAAAGCGCTTGTCCTATTTGATCACGCACCTTTTGACTTGGCTTCGTTTCCAAAAACTCCTTGATGTGCTTTCCTTCCAACCAGTCCATGGTTATGATTCTGGACGCACTCAGTTCTTCATAATATTGGGGAAAAGATAAGTGGGGTATGTGCTGACAGGCTTGAGCGATTTCTTTAGACTGCTTGACCTCAAGGTGATAATCAGTTTCTTCCAACAATTTTTCTTCCACCTCCTGCATGTACACATCCAATTCATTCTCATTCAGACCCAGAAGTCTGAAAGCGAACGGCTTTACCAGTTTCAAGTCAGATCTGATGCTATTCGCCACTCCGGGATACTGCACCTTGACCGCATAGGTTTTACCATCCTTAGTTCCTTTATGCACCTGACCGATAGATGCTGCATTCACCGCATTCGGTGTAAAGTCATCAAAAACTTCTGTTGGGGCTTTACCTACTTGTTGCTGAAAAGTTTTCACTACCAACGGATAAGACAATGGAGGCGCACTGTATTGGCTCATGGAAAATTTATCCTGGTAGGCTCCGGGAAGCAGATTTTTATCCATTGCCAGCATTTGGGCTACTTTGAGGGCACTCCCTTTGAGCTCGCTAAGCGAATCGTAAATATCTGTTGCGTTGTCAGCGTCTAACTGGTTACGATCCGTTTTTGGATCCACTATCTTACGGCTGTAATGTTTGAGGTAATTGCCACCTACTTTCACACCGGTGCGAACAAAGCGGGAAGCACGACTTATTTTTCCCGTGGGAATTTTTTGTTGTTCTTTCATCAGGCGCGTGACTGATTTTGATATAAAAATTTTCCAAAGTCTAAAATAGACTCCAAAGGTCCCCTACCAATAAGATCGTAGGCTAGATTCACAGATTTCTCAATGGCCACATCCGTTTTTTCAAAATCTTTGGTTTCATCCAGTGACCAATGTCTCACAATAAAAAGGAAATGCAGCCAAAATGCTTTTTTGTATTGGCCTGTCAATGGAGCTGGCCGGTCTGCTACCTCACCTGTCTCTTTCCCTTGCATAATGAGCTCGTCGATAAAATTTTCAAAATTCACCCTTAGATCCATTAGAAATGTAGGATTTAACTCTTTTCGATCCAGGTGACCAAATTTTAATAAAACGTAACTGCGGTTTGCCAGGAGCTGCTGCACCCAAGAAAAATAAAATGCCAATAATTTTTCCCGGCTTGAATAAATGGCATATTGCTCATCCTTTTGCAACATGTCCAATGTTTCACGCAACCAGTCTGCCCAGATGGCACGTTCTAGAATTTGAAATGAATTAAAATGTTGGTAAAATGAAACTTCATCAATACCAAGCTGTCGAACAAAGGCAAATACAGAAGTTGGAAGTCTTCCTTCCAGAAGAACAAATTCCATGAATGCCTCTTTGATACGTTCCGGACTTACAGTCGCTTTTTCTTTTTTAGTCGTCGATGCCATGGGAAGGAAACAGCAAAAGCACTCAAAAGGTTGTTAATTAAGCTAAATTTATCTCCAATCAAGTCCACGTTGTTCTTCAATTATGCGACGAATGGTTTCCGGATCTGACAAAGTAGGATGGGCAGGTGGCCTGGAGGTAAAATGAAAGCGTCCGCAGTCTGCACACTCATAAACATTCTGAGGTCCAGCACCCGGACGGTGACGCGAACGTATGTGGTTCTGTATCAAAGCCTCAATGGCCAATTCTTGCGTATCGAAAGGTGTTTTTCCTGAAGCACAGTTCATTTCTCACAGAAGGTAAACTAAGGTGTTATGGGAATATTAATTCTAAAAATACAGGATTAAGATATCGTTAAACATAATTTCAAAGTTGTCTACTTCCTGTTCAATTAACGTGCTTTGCGTCTGAATAATTAACCTACATGCAGGCCATATTACTTTTGTTGTTGCTGTTACCTCTCACAACCTTTTCGCAAAATTTTTCTTTGACAGATAAGAAACCGGGTTTTTTAATAAACCGAGAGGATACGTTGCAAGGTGAAATAGCCATCAATTTCGATTCAAATCAGATTCTTCTGGTCAATGAGAAAGGCATATCCAATTATTCAGCAACTAATTTCGACAAAATACTCATTCAAGATATTCCAGACAAAATCTACAAGATTGGAAAGTGGGGAAACCAGGAAGTTTTTTTTGAGGTCTTGATAGACGGGATGCAGGCCCTCTGCTTTCGTATAGAAAAAAATACAGAGGTTTTTTACACCATTGATCGTGACAGAAAAGCGGTACGCATTGAATCTGGCAAAAAAATATTCTCATACTTCGAAAATCATAAGAAGGAAATGAAGGACTACGCCTTTTCTTCCAATGTGAATCTTGAAACAAAGACAGGGCTCATCGAAATCTTTCGGTATTACAATGACACTTACCTTTGAAGCTCAAATAATTAAGACTTCAAATCATGCTGGAAGCCCTCTTTACACTTGTCCTATTGATCCTTTTACAAGCTGTATTAGGCATTGACAATCTCCTTTATATCTCGCTTGAATCAAAAAATGCACCCGTAGAAAAGCAAGCTTATGTGCGATCGGTCGGTATCGGTGTTGCCATCCTATTACGCATCATACTGTTATTTGTAGTGGTAAATCTGATACGTTACGTTCAAGCGCCCTGGTTAATATTGGACAATGGCATCATTGATGGAGTTTTTAATTTTCACAGCATTGTTGTGCTGCTCGGGGGTGTGTTCATTCTTTACACGGGCGTAAAAGAAATTTGGCACATGGTTTACCTGGAAGAGCATGCCAAAGAATCGAAGAATATGCAGCCTACAGGAAAGGTCATCGCAATCATCGTGGTCATGAATTTAATTTTTTCATTTGATTCCATATTAAGCGCCATTGCACTCACTGATGACCTTTGGGTCATGGGGATAGCCATTGTTGCCAGCGGTGTTTTAATGATCTGGCTTTCGGACCGTGTCTCTGCCTTCTTACAAAAAAACCGAATTTTTGAAATTTTGGGGTTATTTATACTCATGTTGGTGGGCGTCATGCTGATTTCTGATGGTGGCCATCTGGCACAAATGAAGTTGCTAGGCAATGAAATACACGCCATGAGTAAAGCCAACTTTTATTTCATCCTCTTTATCCTGGTTGCCATCGACGTGGTACAATCACGTTACCAGAGACGCCTACTTAAAAATAAGATGGAAAAAATTATTGATGTCTGATGCCAATACCAGTCACTATGCTTTGAATCTAAATTTCATATACTTGATTTTTTCTCCTCTGGTGGACCAGATGTTTTCATATTTCGTTTTAATGCCGTGATGATCTACCAGGAGTTGAGATGCGTATAAATCAAAAGTGTATTTCAGTTCCATAATGGGCATTTCTCTCAGTTGCTCCAACGTATAGTTGAAAAGTGGTGTGTTGTCCGTTTTAAATCGAAACCATCCCTTCGGTCTAAGTAAGGATCGATACATATTTAGAAAAAAAAGATTGGTCAACCGATGCTTTTCCTCCCGCTCCTTGGGTCTGGGATCGGGGAAAGTCAGCCATATCTCATCAATTTCGTTAGGCGCTATAACTGCTGGAATACGTGCAATGGGCGATCTTAAAAACCCGGCATTGCTGAGCTTCAGTTCTGCAACCCGGCTGGCTCCAACCCATAAGCGATCCCCTTTTATATCCACGCCCAAATAGCTTCGTTCCGGAAACTTGCTGGCCAGGGCCACAGTGTATTCACCTCTTCCACACCCCAGCTCCAGGGTAATGGGCCGATGGCTATCAAAAAAGCGCGCATTCCATTGCCCGAAATAACCTACGGCCTCAGATTCGTGGATGTCTACCACACGGGGATTCTCCCTGATATCTGTAAATCGATTTTTTTTAGCGCGAGCCACCTGCTTTTTTTTGGCTAAATTAGTTGCAAATGAATCGGTCATGAAATTCCAGTTTTTAATCCTGCTTTTTGCATCGGTGTCATACACAGCGTTTGGACAAAGGCCGGCATCCTTAAGCGAAAAGTTAGCTGGAGTTACAGCCAAATGGGACGAAAAAGCAAAAGAGCTGGATAGTTACCAAGGCTTAAAAAGCTATTGCAACGAACCTTCATTCAGAGAAGAAACTGTAACGTTACTGATTGACCTTCATCATTTGGACTCAATACTGTACGACAACGTGGTGGATAAAGCCAACCAGGTGGGTGCTTCTGCGGAAATACGGCTCACCCTGCGAGACATTCAGAAGGTACAACTAGGAAGTAGTACCCGTGATTTTGTGGATTTTCTTCAAATTGAATGCAACCGACTCGATAACGTGGCGCAAGAACTGGCCACGGGTGACAAAAAAGCAAGTAAACACCGTGATGCACTGGAAAAGGAGCTCGACCGATATATAAGTCTTACCACAGCAAGGATTGATCTGATTCTCGAACATGTACAGCACCTCGCGGAAGAATAGCGTGCCAGTTCATTTTTACTTCAAGAAGGACAGATACTCTGCCACAATATAAGTGCTTCCGGTAATTAGAATAAAATCATCAGGGAAAGCATCTGCCTTCGCAGCATCTACTGCTTCCTGCACGTTCGTGTAAGGCTTACCGACCAATCCAACATTTAAAGCCGAAGCCAGCAACTCTTCCACAGGTAATCTGCGGGGCACCGAGGCTGCTGTGAAGTAATAGCATGCCTCTCTAGGCAACACAGACCAAAGTTCTTCCAGTGGCTTATCAGTCACCGTGCCCAAGACAATGTGCAACTTTCCCCTATTTAAGGCTTTGACCTGATTGAGAAGATGCTGAATGCCTTCCGGATTATGAGAAACATCCGCCACAATTTTGGGCTGCTCAGACAATGATTGCCACCTTCCTCTCAGGTTTGTGTTTCGTTGAATGTTGGCGAGCCCTGCATGCACATGGGCATCGGACAGCTGCCAACCCCTGGACATCAATACCTCGACACTTTTGAGTATCGTTGGTACATTCAAGAGAAAATAGTCAGCCAGCACATCGGTAAGATAGGATATTCCCTGGTACAAGAAAGTTCCCCGTCGAAGTGATGGTTGCTGAGCCCAGACGGCACTACCTTCAGGTAGATGCAACCGCACACCCAGCTCATGACATCTGTCCGCAAACACGGGTATGACTTCCTGAGGTCTGCCACTAAAAACAGTAGGAATTCCCGACTTAATAATACCTGCCTTTTCCATGGCAATTTTTTCCAGGGTATTGCCAAGAATATCCATATGGTCCCAGCCAATATGTGTAATCACAGAAAGCTCCGGCTGTACCACGTTGGTACTGTCCAGTCTGCCACCCAGTCCGGTCTCGATCACCGCAATATCTATCCCCTGCCTTGCCAGGTAGGTGAATCCCATGGCTACATTCAACTCAAAGAAGGAAGGTTGTATGGTTGCTAAATGCAGGGCTATTTCATTGAGGTAAGCCACCACAAAAGTGGCGTCCATAGGCCGGCCATTAATTCGGGTCCGCTCGGTTAAGTCAAGCAAATGAGGAGAGGTGTGTAAACCTGTGTGCAGTCCAGCTTCCTGGCAAATGGAAGCCAATGCATGGGCGGTGGTGCCCTTGCCGTTGGTGCCTGCCACATGCACACATTTTAGTTTTTTTTCCGGGTGGCCGGTCAGTGCCAATAAATCTAAGGTCCGACTTAAGTCTGGTTTGTAGGCTTTTTTTCCCTGACGCTGATAAATGGGTAGTTGCTCATATAAAAAAGCTTCTGCCTCCTGAAAATTTTGAATCATGAGGGCTTGAGCACAAAGGTGATGGTGCCTTTAGATGTTGATGCCGCAGCGTCACTGGAAGTTTTGACAAGCTTAAGCGCGTCTACACTCCGACGGTATATGCGCTCCACTTGTGGTGAAACCGTACTGGAAACTAGTTTCACGTTGATAATATTGCCATCTTCATCTACCGTGATTTCATAAACAATTTTACCGGTTTCATTCGTTTGTTCCTTGGGTTTTGGCGCTCGCTCCCATTGCCACCCTGCCATGTTCAGACTAGATCCGGATCCACTGCCAGCGCCGCCTTTCGGACCAGCATATTGTGCGTCAGGATTCAATGCTCCCTGCTTTTTCCCCCCGGTGGTATTCGGTTTGAATACCGCCTCTTCATTGATTTTCGGTTTTTTTGGCTGTGGTGTATCATTTTGGGTAGTTTCAGCTTTTTGAGTCGGGGCCGCTTTCACTAACCCTTCTTCTGCCAGTTTTTGTACCGTTTGTCCGGATGGTTTGGTTTGGCTGGCCGTCGTTTCAGGTTCTGTCTGGTCACCGATCTGGGAGGCGCCCCCCCCTGTACTACTGGCCAAAAAACTCAGCGCTATACCCAATTCGGGGTTGGGGGGATCCGGTGCACGCCAGGCGACCAAGTAATATGCGGCCACAAATAGTAAACCCTGGATCACCAACGTGGCCAGCCAGGCCTTTTGTTTATTTCTGTGTTGTGCGCTCATTTATCCTCCGGCTTGGTGGCCAGAGATACCTTGGCTTTAAGTGAAGTGGCAATACCTGCCACCCGAACCAGTTCTTCTACGGGTACCTTGGCGTCACAATGCAAAACCACAACACCTTCTTCCTCGGTATTCAATGCCCGCGTTAAAGCCTGTTCTAACTCTTCGTAGGTGACAACCTTATCGTTAACGGCATACCTCAAATCTTCCGTTATGGTTACACTTACTTTTTGCATGACAATTTCAGAAGTCTTGGCCGCCGGCGTGTTTACAGGCAGACCGGCAGGCGTGATGAAAGAAGCTGTGAGCATGAAAAAAATGAGCAATAAGAACACCACATCTGTCATAGAGGACATGCTAAAAGTTGAGACCACCTGATGTTTGGACTTTAAATTCATGGTTATGGTCTTTGGGGTTCCTGTAAAAGATCAACGAAATCGATGGAAGTATATTCCATATTGTGAATGACCTTGGATACCCGACTTACCAAATAATTATAGCCCAGGTAAGCCAGTATACCCACGAATAGTCCAGCGGCCGTGGTTATCATGGCTTCGTAAATACCTCCTGATAGTAGTTTCGGACTCACCGCTCCCTCTTCCTGAGCAATTGCCATAAATGCCTGAATCATACCAGCTACCGTGCCTAAAAATCCAATCATGGGTGCGGCACCAGAAATGGTGGCCAGTAAATTCAAGTTTTTCTCCAACCTGTAAATTTCAATTTTACCGATGTTTTCAATACTGGCTTCAATGTTTTTCAGTGGGCTTCCGATACGTGTAATCCCCTTTTCAATCATTCGTGCTGCCGGTGTATCCGTTTGGGCACACAGCATGCGTGCGCCCTGCATATCTCCTCCAGCTACCAGCTGCCGAATACGATCCTTAAAATTGCCGGGTGTTTTGCCAGCCTTCTGTATGGTTAGGATTCGTTCTACAAAAACATAGATACCCAATAACCAAAGGACCAGGATGGGAAGCATCATGTATCCGCCATTGATTATGAGATCTAAGAAAGTGATGGTTTCCCCTGCTGGATTTATCTGAGCTGTATCCAGGACATCTTGTATGGGTGCTTGAAGAGGTAGTATATACATATGATTTGTATTGCCAAAAGAAACGAATGGATTGACACGATATTATACAAGTCCAGAAAATACCTAATACTTTAGGGGCCAAACCCCGGGATACATACCCTGATATCTGGGAATATCCCGCTTGGCATCGGCCAAAGTTGAATAATCCGCTACGGCCACCCGGTGATTGCTTGCACCATTGAACGGTGGTATGATAAAGGCCGATGCTCCTGAACGCTGCAATTTCTGCGCATATTTAAAAGCCCTGGTATCATTGATGAAACTACCCACAATCAGGTAATATTTATTGGTGCGACTGGGCAGACGCTCTACACCTGCCGCCGCACTACCCTGATTGTTTCTGTCCGGGCGATTTGGGGTGACTTTTTTTTGTGGTTCAGATTTCTCCACCCTGGCAGGTTCCGAATTTTCTTCTTTAATACCGGGCAGCGCAGCAACCTCATTAGCTGAAGTGACATCCTCAACATCCGAACTTGGGGTGTCTTCGGACTTCACAGGTGGTGGGGTATCAGACGTTTCCTCTACAGCTTCTGTAGTAGAGGCCTGCGGGTTTTCACTCTCATCGGCCTGTGCTACTTCACCACCCCCATATTCCCGATACAAGTAATTGAAGCCGAATGCAATGCCCAGGAACATGACCGTTCCTACAGCAACTATTTTAATGAATCTAAATCTGGCTTTGGTTGCCTCCGCAGGAGACATGGCATCAAGCATATCTACTTCTGTCTGCTGAACAAACGTTTTACCTCCCGCTGACTCTTGTGTGGGTGTGCCAAAACCTGCAGATGATTCAAATTCATCATAGGTTTCCTCCTCATAAAAAAGATCACCATTCTCGACAATGTCTGTCGAGGAACTGCCTGAATCTGCAATTCCGCTCGGCATATCGGATGCCTCGGACTCATTGGACGTAACTACGTCCTCCTCTGCGGGGATGGGTGCTGTATCCAACGCACCCGGAACATCATCTACCGTGGAGATCGGACTTTCAGAGGCTGTCCTTGCCTCGGATGACTCTTTAGTTTCTTTCTCCCGTTCTGACATGCGCTCCGCAAGTACACGGTCGATGTCATCGAGGTCCATATTTTCCAAGTCAATATCGGCAAGGTCGGCGTCATCTAAATCGATGTCGTCCAAGTCGATATCCAGATCATCTACCTCATGAGACAACTCATTCATTTCATCGGACGTCGCTTCAGCAATCGAATTGAATACCTCATCCTCTACAGGAATCTCCTCTTCTTCTTCAGGGGGTGCGGGTTGGGTTGTCTGAATGGTTTCAGGTTCACTCACCGGGGAAAACGTGTCGTCTTCGTCGTCTTCGAGTGCTTCAAAATCGAAATCCGGTAAGCCAAAATCGTCGTCACTGCCTCCTCCGTTTTTTTGTTCTTCTGATTCCAGATTTGATCTTTCGTCGGCCATTTGTACTTATTTAATCGTAGCAAATTAAACAAAACTAGAATATTGCAAAAAAACAAGTAAAGGGATTCGTTCAAAATCGGTAAATCCCTCCGATTTTAAACGATGTTCCCCTATTGGGATAATTCAGGTACCGTTCATATTCCTGACCAAACAGATTGTCTAATTCCAAGAAAAGACCGAAATTCTCTGACCAGTGGTAGGTCGCTGAAACTTGAATATCCAATATCGCATCCAGATTCAATACGGCCTCAGTAATGGGTTCAGGTGCTTTAATGCCACGTAAGTTCAGCAACTGCAAATCAGTACTAATTTTTTCTCCGTATTGTTGGTTCCATTGCATACCGAATCTTAGTGCCGGCAAATACCAGGCTTCAATCTCATTATCCGTTGCGTATTCATTAAAGCGGATATCCGCCCGAATAGACGTACCGGGAAGTGGTTCCCAATTAAGTTCACCAAAAATACTAAAGCTCGCAGTGGCCCCAGGATCAATCCGGTAAATGAAAACAGCCGTATCGCTGGCACTCGGCTTGTAAAAACCTTGATTTTCACGGCTGGCCAACTGAATACCTGCATTCAAAAATAATTTCGGCGTGATAAGACCACGAATTCCCGCTGTCAACTGTGATTGCACCACCTCATGGAGAAGTGCGAGGCTGTCTCCCAAAAAACCATTTGCCGCAGACACATCATCGAACGTAAGCGGATCGAAATAGCCAGATACATTGCCATAAACGTTCCATCCTTCCAGTCCCGACCAATTCACAGCAACATGGGGATAAAAATATCCATTGGAAGAAACCGTATCACTGGTGCTGGCGATATTCAAGCCGGCATCAATGGCCCAGACCCCCGTTCGGATATTAAACCTGGGAGTGAACATGAAGTAATTTCTAATTTGTGACTGCCCGCCAGAGGTAAAATCCAGTATACCAACTTGTATTTCCGATGTCACCGAATAGGTACTGTCAATATCAAATGCACCTTCTATTTTCGTAATGAAGTGGTTCTCTTTATTTATCATTTCCCCTTCTTGCCTTTGTTCACTGTAGTGGTAGCGTGGCTCAAAAATCAAATTCCAGTCGTCGTTTTTTACCCGCTGCACCTGAGCATTAAACTGGTACCGGTTCAGGTCAGCCCGTGGTACATTGCTAAGATCATTCGTTCCATAAAAATTGTAAAAATCATTCTGTACGCGGATTCCCGGAGTCACTGCCCATGCATCTGTCTGGTAAGTGCCAAAAAAATCCAATAACGTTTTACCGGAGGCGCTTGCATCACCAGCTACCGCACCCTTGCCAAAGCTTTCGTGATAAGCCCACGCTCCCCAGTTGAAATTGGCCGACCGATCCCCCGCGTAGGCGGTCAACAAAGGTGCGTTGAAATTACCGAATCCGGCTTTAATGTAGTTGTCATACTGTCGATAGCCTTGCGGTCTGAAAAGGGTTTTTGGCCTTAGCTGCGGCTCCTCTACCGGTATTTCATAAGTACTGATACGGTTTCCAAAGGATATTTCTCCCGTATCCCGGGCCATGGACAAATTGCCGATAGCCAACATTATTTTATTGGCTTTGGGCAATACCAGTATTTTTTCTTTTTCAATGACCATTTCTCTGGATTCAATCTCCCCTTGGGTATCCTGAGCAGAAAGGGTCAAATTCAGAGTAGTGGCGAAACATATTAAGAAGTACCTCATTGGTTGGCCCCTTGGTTTAATAATTCGTTTTCTACTGATCGAAGTGATTCCAATTTTCGTCTGGCCTCAGCCTTTATGGCTGGATCGTCAAAATGATCGATTAAGGAATTAAGCGTAGCTTTTGCTTGAAGGATTTCATCCAATGCAATGTAGTTGTCGGCAATTAGTAAGAATGAACGTCCGACCCACTTCATGTAGGTGCCGTACTGTTTGTTTAGGTCAAACAATCGATCAAGAGAGGTATCGTACCTACTTTTTTCGTAATCTATCAACGCCATTTGATAGTTGGCCTCAGCTCCGTATTCATTACTGGCAGTGGAGGCCTGCTCAAAAGCATTATATGCTTCCTGCACTTGCTCCAATGCGAGGTGACATCTGCCCTGTACCAGGTAGGTTTTTAAATCCCCGTTAACCGGATACCAATCGGATGAGCGTATTTGATTGGCGTAATCAATGGCCGCTGCGTAGTCTGCCTGCAGGTAATAGGTCTGCATCAAACCTTCCCTGGCCTGGTATTGCTCCTTTTGATTACTTGCCACGCGTAGAAGCTGATCATAGTTATCAAGGGC
The DNA here is from genome assembly GCA_964403075.1 of uncultured Roseivirgaceae bacterium. Classification (GTDB taxonomy): domain Bacteria; phylum Bacteroidota; class Bacteroidia; order Cytophagales; family Cyclobacteriaceae; genus CAYOEV01. The sequence goes on from CAYOEV010000010.1 coordinate 27,014, forward strand.
ATCCGCATATCGCGACAGCTCTGCTAGTAAATCGCCACGTTTTACCAGGGCTCGGGTGAGATAGGCACTGGACGGGTTGTCGATGACCAACTGAAGGTATTTCAATGCCTCATCCAGTCTGTTCATCTTTTGATTGGCATCACCGAGCAGGTAATGAATCCAGTCCTTAAAACTATTTGAAGGATACTTGTTGAGCAGGTCTTCCATTTGGGTGATGGCCAAGGAATAGTTGCCATTGTAGTAGGTGTTTTTGGCTTGATTAAAAGCAATATTCACCACGTCGTTATCGTCGGGATTTTGCGTTTCGTAGGCTTCGAGATATTTGGAAAAATCGACCGAAATCCCTCTATCCTGCAGGTCCTGTAAGCCCAATAAAGCGTCTTTAGCTTCGGTTGAAGACAGGTAATTGTCCAATACAAAAAGATAATCATCTTTGGCTTTTTGGTATTGACCCAGATTGAAATAACCCAATGCCCGTTTTACACGACCTGTAGGGTGGAGCGCTCCCTCGGGATAATCGCCAAGGTAGGTGGTGAGTTCTTTTACCCCCTGCTCAATTTGACCCGCTTCGAAGTAGGCTTGTGCCGACTGTATCATCGCATTGTTTCGGTAAGGTGATGAAGACATGGCAATCACCTCGCGGTAAGCACCTACGGCGTCAGCTGTTCGGCCATTGATCTGGTGAATGGCGCCCATTTGAAAATACACAAAATCCTTCTGTGTAGTTTTGAAGAGAACTTCCCGATAGGCAGACATGGCTTCGGTGTAAGATTTCTGAGTGTAGGCACAGTCGGCTTCCCGTAATTGTGCATCCACATAGAAAGGATGGTTATTGGGGGCTTTGCGCAGAAAGCGATCAAAATAATCTTTGGCCGATAGATAATCGCGTTGGTTGTATGCCACATAACCCAAGCCATAATCAAATACCGGGTCCGCAGGATCTATTTTAATCCCCCTCATGTAACTTTCATAGGCCTTATTGTATTGCTCAAGCGTAAAATGGCATTCTCCCTTCCAATACCATCCTTCGGCCTCAGTCGTCGCAACTTCGGGGTAGGCAAGACTTTTCTCCAAGTAGGTAAGGGCTTCCTGGTATTTGTCTTCGCTGATCATTTGCTTGGCCCTTAATAGTGCAACCTCCTGGTAATTGGCGCGAATTCTGGTGCTGGAGGTGAGGTTATTTTCAAAATGGCTGAGCACCCGTTCATAGTTAGAGGTATTGAACAAAGCAATAGAAAGCAGTTCATTCACCTCTGCGAGGTTATTGGCGTTTGGATAATCGACCAAATACTTCTCCAAATCAGCTATTGCTTCATCGTATCGCTGCAGGTAAATGCGCACTTTAGCAGCGTTAATTCGAGCTTCTGACCTAAGTGTACTATCCGCCTGAGACTGTGCCGCAGATTCATAAGCGTTCAATGCAAAAGGATAGTTTTCCTGGTCTGCGTAAGCCTCTCCCAGCTTAAAGGCGCTGGATTGACCCACCTTTCCAGTATCTAAGGCAGCGACTTTCAACTGATCAATCGCAGTCAGAGTATCGCCGAGCTCATAAGCAGTGTGGCCGATCATAAAACGCACGGCCGACGTTGCGTTCTTCTGAATGGCAAGTGCTTCATTAAAATAACGACTAGCCGCAGCATAGTTTTGCTTTGAATAGTGGGCCTGTGCAATGCCCATGAGCAGTTCCCTATCCTCATTGGAAGAATCCCCTTGGATAAGTGGTGGATTTTGTGTGATTACCGCGTCGTAATCCTCCGTCTCCAGATAAATTTTTGACAGGTAAATCGCTGAAGGCACCTCCCATTCACTAGTCTGTGCGGACAATAAAAGCAGCTTTCTGGCTTCCTCAATATTTTCATTCCAGGACAGACTGGCCAGGTAATAGGCACTCGCTACCCTATGAATGCCATTTCTTTCATATGCTTCGCGAAAAGCCGAGCGCGCCTCCGCGCGCAGTCCCAACTGCAATGCCGCAAAACCTCTTTCAAACAACACTTGTTCCTGATAGGGATGGTCCAGCGACACAATATCGAGTCCGTCATATGCTTCATGCGCGCTGACCCAATCTTCCCGGATAAAATAATAATGTCCCAATTGGCTCGCGGCCTTATCTACCAGGGGGTGAAGCGGGTACTTATTTTTGAATGATTGATAAAATCTAGCCCCTGAGTTAAACCCACCGCGCAAGGCACTTACACATCTGTAGTAAAGTGCTTTGGGTGTTTCCTTCACATTCAGGTACTCATCCAGTAGGTGTTTGGCTACGGGGTAATTGCCCGCCTCATAATTTTCAATTGCCAATTCCAATTGGAACTCAGGCGCATCCCGTGAGACCAGGTGCTGAGCCTTTGATACCAGCACAGCTGAAAGGAAAAGAAAGGAAACAATGAATTTCATACAGCTATTAGAACGAACCAATGCCAAAGATGGTACATCAGGAGAGCAATTGATAAATCAGCGTGTTTAAAACGTCTAATTCTTTTTTATTGACTGCGCCAATACCCTTTGCCTGCAAATCTGCCTGGTAAATGTGATCCAGATTTCGAAGCACCATCACCTGATTGAAGCGCTGCGCGGCTGCGAGGTATTCGTCAACGAAATAAGGATTGGTTCCAATGATTCTGGCGAGTTGCGCCTTGTCTCTGGTACCCGCGGTGTGCAACTGTAAAAGCTTGGTAAAGTAACTGTACAAACTAAATAACGTCAGAATCAACGGATTGGCGGAGGGATTTTGAGCAAAATATTGTACGATCTGAAAAGCTTTAGCCCCGTCACCCTGCCCGATGGCTTTTTGCAATTCAAATGTATTGAAGGCCTTACTGATCCCCACATACTTATCAATCAGCAGCTCATCAATGGCTTGTCCTTCGTTTATATTGGGTTTCAGCTTATCAAATTCATTGGCAATCCGTTTCAGGTCATTACCAATATTTTCTGCGAGCATCTGTACGGCCTGAGGCGTGATTTTAACCTCGATGGCCTGAGCGTAAGCAGCAATCCAACCAATGATTTGGTTGTCATATAATCGCTTGCTGTTCATGAAGACCGCCGACTTGGTGAGGGACTTGGCCAACACGGTGCGCTTGTCAAATCGTTTGTATTTGTAGCCAAAAGCCAACACGGTGCATGGCATGGGTTGTGACAGGTAATCCATGAGCAATTTTTGATCCTGCTCGCGGTTCCACCCCTTCATCTCTTGTGCTTCCCGGATCAGCACCAGTTGACGCTCACCCATCATGGGATACTTTCTGGCTGTAGAGATTACTTCTTCCATAGAGGTGTCCTTGCCGTACAGTATAAATTGATTAAAACTCTTCTGGCCTGATTCAATAACCCGTGCCATCAGGTGGTCAAGTATATGGTCGATAAAAAACGGCTCATCCCCCTGTAAAAAATAGACTCCTTCAAAACTAGACTGCGTCACATTTTTAAGCAGTTCTGAATACGATATTTCCATCTACCTTCAATTTAAGGGCACAAAAATTAAAAACATGTGGCAATCTCTCGCTACCATTCCAGTGCTTTCTACTTTTGCAAGCTAAGATTTACTTGATGAAGAATTTTATTGAAGAAATGACCTGGCGTGGACTTGTTCACGATGTGATGCCCGGAACGGAAGAAATACTGAAAAAAGGTGTAACCACTGCATACATTGGATTTGACCCAACGGCCGATTCATTGCACATTGGAAATCTCGTACAGATAATGATTCTCAAACACTACCAACTTTGTGGTCACAAACCCATTGCATTGGTAGGTGGTGCCACCGGCATGGTGGGAGACCCTTCCGGCAAGTCGCAGGAACGCAACCTGCTGGATGAACCTACCCTGCGTCACAACGAGGCGAGCATACGCAAACAACTAGAAAAATTTTTGGATTTTAAGGCAGTAAATGCAGCAGAGGTCGTCAATAACCACGACTGGTTTAAAGATTTTAAATTATTGGATTTCTTGCGAGACGTCGGTAAACATATTTCCATTAATTATATGCTGGCCAAAGATTCTGTTCAGAAGCGCTTAGAATCTGGATTGTCATTCACAGAATTTAGCTATCAACTTATACAAGGCTATGATTTTTATTGGCTTTGGAAGCACAAGGCGGTCCAATTACAACTCGGTGGTTCCGATCAATGGGGCAATATTGTGGCGGGTACCGAACTCATTCGACGAATGGAACAGGGCGAGGCCTATGCCATGACTTCACCACTGCTCACCAAAGTGGATGGCTCAAAATTTGGGAAAAGCGAAGATGGCAACGTCTGGCTGGACGCAGAAAAAACCTCACCCTACAAATTTTACCAGTATTGGCTCAACATTTCAGATGAGGATGTGAAACGTTTTGTAAAGATTTTTAGCCTGGAGGATCGGCAAACCATTGAGGCTAAAATCCATGCCCATGACGCGGCCCCACACTTGCGCTTGCTACAAAAATCACTGGCCGAAGAAATTACCAAAAGGGTGCATTCGGCAGAAGATCTAAAAATGGCACAAGAAGCTTCCGACATCCTATTCGGCCAATCAACCACCGAAAGACTTTCAGCAATTAATGAAAAATTACTGTTACAGATATTTGAGGGTGTGCCCCAAATTACCATCGATAGGGAAACATGGAAGACTGCAAACAGTGCCGTTGATTTGTTGAGTGATCAGACACATGGAGAGATTTTTGCGTCCAAAAGTGAAGCTCGTCGGATGATCAAGGCAGGAGGAGTCAGCTTGAATAAGCAGAAAATTCAAGCCGAAACCATTCCAGCTCTGGCATTGCTACAGGGAAAGTACCTATTGGCTCAGCGTGGTAAACGTCACTACTACCTCATCAAAGTAGAAGGTTAAGCCGTTTTCTACTACTTTTGCCGCCGTTCATGGATAGTCGCCTCCGACATATAAGCAAAACCATTACCTGGCGCATTGTGGCGTCAGGAACCACTTTCGGTCTTACCTACTTTTTTTTTCGAGATGATCCATCTGCCATTGAAAAGGCAAGCGGAATGGCTTTGGTGGAGGCAGGACTTAAAATGATTCTATATTATTACCATGAGCGGGTTTGGTTCAAGATTAAAACCACACTCCGTAGCCATCGCAGACACCTGATGAAGAGTGTCACTTGGCGACTGATTGCATCGCTAACGACTTTTCTTTTGGCGATCTTTTTTTTTAGAGACGATCCATTAGCTACCCAAAAAGCTACTGGAGTAGCTGTAGTGGAAATTTTTATCAAAATGCTGGTTTACTACCTGCATGAACGCGCCTGGTACCGTATCAATTTCGGTCTTGATAAATATAAAAATAAGGACAGTTAGTGCATGATTCGATGGATCAAGGAACAGTGGTTATCTCCTTTTCCGGATACCTGTGATTTAAAGCACCATGCCAAAACTATGGCCGTTATTGGTCTTTTCATTACCGCTTTTCTACTGGTATTTGAGCCGTTTGGTTTTTCCGGCATTCAATCAGCATGGCTTAAATGGCGAATGGCAGCAGAGTTTGGTCTGGTTACCTTTGTGGTTGGCCTTTTCTGGGAGTGGTTTGAAATTCGGGTGTTAAAAGCAGAACGGGAAAGTGCCCGATGGACCTTCGGAAGATGGATCCAGAGTATCACCGTCCTGATCGTCCTTATAAGCCTTGGGAACCTCACGCTCAATCAACTTTACAATCCGAATGCACCGATCACCCTCGAGCGGTTGATCTACACATTGGCAAATACCCTGAGTTTGGGGCTTTTCCCTACAATTGCCTCAGGCTATGTGGCAAAGATGCGTGCCATGCGTCGCAATGAAACCTTGGCAACATCTCTGGGAAAATTGCCTGTGCTTCGCGCTACTCACCTCATTACCATCCCTTCTGATACCGATGAAAACTATTTGCAAATGGCTGCCAATCGCATTCTTTTCGTTAACGCCATGGAAAACTACGTAGCTGTTCACTACACAGATGGTAGTCAGGTACGAAAAGAATTGGTTAGAAATACCCTTCGACGCCTGGACTCAGTATTGTCCATCCCCTTTTTCAGGTGTCACCGTTCTTTTCTGGTAAACCTGGAGCAGGTGGAGCGGGTAGAAGGTAATGCACAAGGCCTTCGGCTCAGCTTAAAAACCGGAACTGACATAATTCCAGTCTCTAGAAAATATTTGGAGGACTTTCGAAACTATTTTCAGAAAACAACGTGAGGACTTGCCATTCATCACTTTCTCCTTGACAGTTATCCCAATCCTCAGGATCGAGCCATATTTCGTTTGAAAAGTTACGTGTTTCGTTGGCTCAGATAAATTTCAACAACTATGGAAGCCAGCATGAAAACAATGCTTTTTTTACACGTGATTGCAGGATTTACGAGCCTGGTACTGTTTTGGATACCCATATTCACGAGGAAGGGTGGAAAGCTACACCGAAAGGTAGGTAAGGCGTATGTGCTAAGTATGTGGGTCGTTGTGATAAGCGCCGGTCTGCTATGTATATACAACAGCAGCGTAGGTCGTGTAAACAGCGCCATATTTTTAGGGTATCTTTCAATTCTTTCAGGCAATCCGCTGTGGCACGGGATGGCTGTACTCAAGAATAAAAAAAGGCTATCGACAAATTTTCTAAGGACTCATTTGATGTTCAATTGGGTCCTTTTTATTGGGGCAATGGCGCTCATCACCTATGGATCTATTCTGGCAGCCAATGGATCTATTCATGTGTTGATGTTCATTTTTGGAGCTTTAGGACTTACCACAGGCTTTGATATCCACAGTGCGTACAAGGGTGGCACGCAACTGTCATGGTTTCAGGCCCATTACAAAGGGTTAATTACATCGGGTATTGCGGCGTATACAGCCTTTTTTGCTTTTGGTGGCCGTCAACTACTGGCTAATCTACTTACAGGTTATTGGATGGTGATACCGTGGGTACTGCCTACAGTACTTGGTGTCACAGCCATGCGTCTTTTTGACCGATACTATCAAAAAAGAGTGGAAGCTACCTCGGTTCAAGTTGGAGCACCTGTTCCAAGAAACGGAAAGTAGCTTCACGCACCTCCAGAACAGATTCAGACTGCAACGGGGAAATGATCACGTGCGCCTGGGCCTCTGGGAAAGCTTGCACACGTTTTTGCGATTTTGGGGTGCCCGTCATTCCGGCAAAAGCCTTCATGGCCTCCACCGAAACTGTCTGGTCTTGCGCCGAATCGTCCTTGTAATAGTACCCTAGAAAATAAGGCTGATTTACCTGCTCATAAATAGCCTCTTTCATGGTCTGATCCAGAAGTGATTGCAAAGCAATCAACCCTTCCACCGGGTAGGTTTGGTACCAATACTGATCAATCTTTTCCTGTACACGCTTGGGTCTGTCTTCTGGAGGAGAAGTGCGGTAATCACCTAAGATGGCACGAACAATTTGTTCACCCCAGGGTCCAGTCATCATGCGTGCGGTAGGATCAAATATCGCTATATTGGGAGAGTAAAGCACATTGGCGGCAATTTCTGGATAATGCGCACTCAGGTATATAGATAGGGTGCCTCCTGTAGAACAACTCATTAGTACCACCCGCTCACCTAGTAATTTACCCACCTGAAGCGCCTCTTTCGCCGACGTTAGCAATTCCTTGGGTGTCAAATCTCTGAAAGCCTCCGGATCTTTCAAACCGTGTCTCGCCAGCCTGGGTGCATAAAAATTCATTCCATAACGATCTGCCACCTCCATATGTACCGGATTGCCCTCCATTGGGCTAGCCGAAAAGCCGTGCAGGTAAACCAGCGCATAAGGGGTTTGTCGAACGGAATCGGCCCAGCGCAATATGGATTCATTTCCAGGCTTTATCTCCGGATTGTTATTTTGCGTTTTTACAAATTCAGCCACACTTTCCAGATCAACACCTATTGGCGTTAACTCAGGTGACACCGCTTCGAAATCTGGTCTTGGACCTAAAAAGAAAAGTCCCCCAAGTAGAAGGCATACGCCAAAAATGATTTTAAGTGCTTTTTTCACAGATTTGGTCGGTCAGATGAGTAGGCAAAACTAATGCATCCAAGCGTATCATGTGTGGCCAAATATTATTCGGTTAATATTCTTATCAACTTATAATTCAGACGATTACAGTAAATATTTAATTCGATTGTTGAATCAGTTCAGGGAATTTTTTCTTGAATCGATTGAATCTGGGTTTTGATATGGCGAGAACGTATGGATGATTGGGATGTAATGCCACGAAATCCTGATGATAGTCTTCTGCCAGCCAAAATTTGTCAAAAGGCATGATCTCGGCCGCTAACTTTTGATTGAGCCGTTTGGCCAATACACTTTTCTTTTCTTCTATGATTCGCTTTTCATCAGGTGTTTCGTAAAACACGATGGATCGGTATTGTGAGCCTATATCTGGTCCCTGCCCATTAACCTGCGTTGGATTTTGTGAGCCAAAGTACACATCCACAAGCGAGGAAAAGCTGACAACCGACGGATCATACACGACCTTTATCGCTTCGGCATGGCCGGTGCTACCTGTATTGCTTTCTTCGTAAGTGGGATTTTCAGTGTGCCCACCTGCGTATCCCGAAACCACATTTTTCACGCCCCGGATGCTTTCATAGATGGCCTCCACGCACCAGAAGCAACCAGAGGCAAAATAGGCAGTGGCGTAATCCTGATTGTTCTCACTAGACGGCTCTAAGTATGTGGCGGGATCTTTTTCCACCCGCGCATCTTGGTTAGCTGTTGACGTACAAGCAAGTAGCAGTAAGCAAAGGGAAAGGTATCTCATGTCTCAAATTAGTTAAAAAAGTAACGATACAACAGATAAATAGTTCTTTCCAACTTCCGATATAATTCGTAACCTCCTTGACAGTCAGGTAGAAGACCTTAATTTTGTAAGTAATGATTCGTTGCTTTCCCATCCTGGCCGTAGTTGTAATGTCCTCGTGTCAAAGCACTCCCCGCGATCGCGTGCAGGAACAAGCCAATCTGCAACTTTCCGATCAGCGCATACTAAAAGATTTGGCGGCGGCACATCGAGCAGATCCCGAGAACGAGTTGGTTATCCGCCAGCAATTGTATTATTGTGAACAACTGAACTGGCCTGTAACTTGTGCAGAGGCCCTCAAATCCGCTAAAGCCCGCTGGGGACTGACGTCGGACATAATCGAAAAATACACCACCTTTTTCGACAAGAACAATCAACATGAAGGCCTGCTGGCCCTGCTATCCAGCGTGCCCCAGTCAAGAACAGTGGATGAACTTAAGTTCAAGGCGTATCAACAGTTGGGGAAATTGAAAGAGATGGAGAAAGACCTTGAGGCCTATTTACAGATTTATGAAGATACCCGGGCTTTCAAATTGGCTGCTCACTACTTCCTTGAGTCTGGCAACTGCCAAGCGTCTCTGGAACAATTTTCCAACCTCTGGACCATCCAACCCCACGATACGATATTTGCCGACTATTATCCCCTTTTGGTGGCAGAAGCAGAATGGACACGGGCGGATACCGTTATCAAGCAATTACTAACCATCGACAGTTTTCCCAAATGGGTGATGGATCATGCCCGGGTGCAGTATCAACTGAACCGACGGAACAAGGCCATTGGTGTGATGCGCAACTATGCCGGCGTCGATTCGGCATGTTTGAATCTGTCCCAATGGTACGCACAAACGTCAAATTGGGATTCAGCCATCCATTATCAGCGTCTGGTGGTGGATAGAAACCCCAAGGATGTACTTCGTTTGATACAATTGGCCAACCTCAACGAACAGCGCGGCTGGGTAACTAAATCATTCGACCATTACGTAGCTGCGCTGGCACTTGATACCAGCAACTTACAACTGCGAAAAAAGGTACAGGAGGTCGGTCGAAAAGTTGCATATTTGCGCTCCTCAAAGGAAAAAGCGGAAACTGTGCCCCTGCTTGAAATCCAAAGAAAGAACAACTTAAATGAGTGAGCAAATCACGGTAACGCTGCCCGACGGCAGTCAACGAAAATATCCACACAACACCTCCGCCCTGGATGTAGCCATGGACATAAGTGAAGGGTTGGCACGAAACGTATTGGCCGCCAAGGTGAACGGAGAAGTCACAGATGCCACCCGGCCAATTTCAGAGGATGTTGAATTGCAACTGCTGACCTGGAATGATCCTGCGGGAAAGTCAACCCTATGGCATTCCTCCGCCCATCTAATGGCAGAAGCTTTGGAGTCGCTTTATCCCGGAATTAAATTGGGTATTGGTCCCCCCATCGAAAATGGCTTTTACTATGACATCGATTTTGGTGACCATGAATTTCAGTCAGAAAGCCTAGAAAAGGTAGAAGACAAGATGCTGGAATTAGCGAAGGAAAAGAATCCCTACATCAGGAAGGAAATGCCAAAGGAAAAGGCCATTGCCTATTACAATAAAAAAGGTGATGAATATAAGCTGGAATTGCTCGAAGACCTCCTGGACGGTGAAATCACTTTTTACGAGCAAGGCAACTTTGTAGACCTTTGCAGAGGCCCGCATATCCCAC
>CAYOEV010000010.1:37492-79399 GCA_964403075.1 uncultured Roseivirgaceae bacterium
TACTGGTTTTATTAAGGCAGTTAAAATTTTAAATGTTGCAGGTGCCTATTGGAGGGGAGATGAGAAGCGCAAGCAGTTGACCCGTCTTTATGCCATAACCTTTCCAAAACACAAGGATTTAAAGGAATACCTGGAGTTACTTGAGGAAGCCAAAAAGCGTGACCACCGAAAAATTGGCAAAGAGTTGGGTTTGTTTACCTTTTCTGAGCGTGTGGGTAAAGGACTGCCCCTATGGTTACCCAAGGGTGCGATTTTACGAGAGCGTTTGGAGAATTTCCTCAAAAAAGCACAAGTCAGAGCGGGCTACCAGCAGGTAGTGAGCCCTCATATTGGCAGCAAAGATTTGTACGTGACTTCCGGGCATTATGAAAAATATGGTCAGGATTCTTTTCAACCCATACGCACACCACACGAGGATGAGGAGTTTTTACTAAAACCTATGAACTGTCCACATCATGTGGAAATATTTAAATCTAGCCCCAGGTCTTATAAAGACCTACCTGTTCGATTTGCCGAGTTCGGCACCGTCTACAGATACGAACAAAGCGGCGAATTGCACGGACTGACCCGGGTGAGAGGATTTACCCAGGATGATGCGCACATCTTTTGTCGTCATGACCAAGTGAAAGAAGAATTCGCCCATGTGATCGACCTGGTATTGTACGTATTACGTGCATTGGGTTTTGCGGAATTTAAAGCACAGGTTTCGCTTCGAGATCCAGCGAGCCCGGAGAAGTACATCGGCAATGATACAGACTGGAATCGCGCCGAGAAGGAAATTGAAGAAGTGGCCAAAGAAAAAGATTTGGATTATGTGCTTGAAACAGGAGAAGCCGCTTTTTATGGTCCAAAGTTGGATTTTATGGTAAAGGATGCCTTGGGGCGAGAGTGGCAACTAGGCACGATACAGGTAGATTACAATCTTCCCGAACGTTTTGATTTGGTTTACAATGGATCGGACAATGAAAAACACCGACCGGTCATGATTCATCGGGCGCCATTTGGTTCTATCGAACGCTTTGTAGCCCTTTTGATAGAAAACACGGCAGGCAATTTTCCGCTCTGGCTCGCACCTGAACAGGTATTAATACTACCCATTTCGGAAAAGTATCACAACTATGCACAGCAGGTGATGGCACAACTGCAACTTCATGACATTACTGGCAGCATGGATGCTCGTGATGAGAAAATAGGCAAAAAGATAAGGGACGCAGAACTAAGCAAAATTCCTTACATGCTCATCGTTGGTGAAAAGGAAGTCGAAAAAAACGAGGTATCGGTCCGACAACACAGTAAAGGAGATATTGGTAACCAAACCCTTCCAAATTTTCTACATTTTTTCAAAGAAAGGGTGGCAGAATCACTTGAATGATTTTATTAAGCCTCAATTTTCACTAACTTTGCGTTTTGTTTCAAAATTTTAAGTTTATCACAAACCTGTAGTATTTATCGGAAGAATAAGAAAAAGAGGGCGTCCGATTCGCGTAAGGCGAGAGGAACCCTACCGTGTCAATGAACGAATCAATGCATCGGAAGTTCGATTAGTTGGTGAAAACGTGAGAGTGGATGTTTATCCCACCCATGTCGCTCTGGAAAAAGCAAGGGAGCAGGGTTTAGATTTAGTAGAAATTTCACCTAAGGCAGATCCTCCGGTTGCCAAAATTATTGACTATTCCAAGTTCAAATACGAGCAAAAGAAGAAGCAAAAAGAGATTAAGGCCAAGGCCCAAAAGACAGTGATAAAAGAAATCCGCTTTGGGCCGAACACCGATGAGCATGATTTTAATTTTAAAATTAAACATGCCATCAAATTTTTGGAAGAGGGGGCGAAGGTGAAGTCTTATGTACACTTTGCAGGTCGTTCCATCGTTTTTAAAGACAGGGGAGAGATTCTTTTATTGAAATTCGCCCAAGCGTTGGAGGATTACAGCAAGGTTGAGCAGTTACCTAAATTGGAGGGTAAGCGTATGTTCCTGATCCTCTCGCCGAAGGTGAAGAAAAAGTAAAAATTAACAGTAATGCCGAAAGCAAAAACAAATTCAGGAACCAAAAAGCGCATCAAGATTACTGGTACTGGTAAATTGAAGCGGAAGCATGCCTTTAAAAATCATATTCTGACCAAAAAAGAGACGAAACAAAAGCGTCATTTGGCCAATATGGTTGTGGTAGACAAAGCAGACGAACGCAACATTAAATTGTTGCTTAATATGAAGTAAAATGGTTGTTAAACCCGATGTCAGGTAGTAAGACTCTTGAAGCGCCTGCCGTCTAAATTGTAAATAAAAATGAGATCAGTTAATCATGTAGCCTCGAGGGCGCGTCGTAAAAAGACGATGAAACAAGCCAAGGGGTATTTCGGAAGAAGAAAGAATGTTTGGACCGTTTCCAAGAATGCGGTGGAGCGAGGTTTGCAGTATGCCTACCGCGATAGAAAAGCAAAGAAAAGAGAATTTCGCGCTTTGTGGATCCAGCGCATCAATGCAGGTGTCAGAGTATATGGTCTCTCCTACTCGCAGTTCATGGGCAAACTTGCTGACCAGCACATTGACATCAACCGCAAGGCACTGGCTGACCTGGCTATGAATGACCCTGAAGCGTTCAAAGCCATCGTGGATAAGGTAAAATAGCGCAGGTAAAACACACAAAATGAAAGCCTCATTGAACGATGGGGCTTTTTTTATGATTCTTGCGCACCTATTCGTTACAAGCGTAGGTGGTAACATTCAGGCAATGAACAACTAGTCAGTCCCTCTACCTTTTTAATGACTTAGAATGGCTTCTCCCACTGGTGACCATTCAGTAACCAAGTGCCTTCACCCCCATTCAGCTTCCATCAAATCTTCGCATTGCCAAACTGTCCTTCTTTGTCCTTAAAATCCTTGATCGTAAAAACCGCGAAAAGTGCACTCAAAAAAGCCAAGCCTGCAGCGGCATAGGTGACAAGTTGGTAGGTCGTAATGAAGCTTTTGCGGTACACCTCTTCCACCAGGATTCTTTTATTATCCGGCACTTGTTTTGGTGGTCTTGCTTCTCCAAAGTTGATGGCCTCAGACACTACATGCTCATTCACGGTGGATGATAAATTCAATGAATCCAACTGACCTTCCACCAATTGAATGAAGAGGTAAACAGATAAAGCGCCAAAGATGGCGTTAATGAATGTGCTGGCCATTCGGGTAACGCTGTTATTGACCCCGGAAGCAATGCCTGCCTGACGGTTTGGTAAGGCCCTCATCACTGTCGTGGTTAACGGCACCACAGTAGTGGCCATACCTAATGAAAATACCATGATTCCGGGTAAATAAGTCAGCCAGAAACTGGGAGGCCCACTCGTTTGTCCTACCCAGGCCAAAAGCAGAAAACCAATTCCCGTAAGCGTGGGACCAACAATCAGAAATCTTCTTGATCCCCATGCATCAGAGAGCCCTCCCATGTGTCTGGCAAGCAAGCTCATGACAATTGGAAATGGCAGGAAAGCCATCCCCGCCTGCAACTGGGAGTAGCCCTGCACCTGTATAAGGTTAAGTGCCAAGAAAAGCATTACCGCACTCAGTGAAGCGTATAAAAAAAAGGACAACCCATTAACCCCTGCAAAACATGGATCCTTGAAGATTTGTAATGGTACCATCGGAAGGGATACTTTCTTTTCAATAAAAATGAAACCCACAAAAAATAACACACCAAGTACAATGGGTCCAAAACTCGCCAGGGATTTAATGCCAACCTGAGGAGCGTTTAGGAGGCCAAACGTGAATGCAGCGAGGCTGACCACCAATGCACCGGCACCCAGCCAGTCTACACGTTGCTTCCCAATGGAAGCTTTACTTTCGGGGACTTTGAGATGCAAAACTGCCAGGGAGGTCAGCCCGATAGGTAAATTGATAAAGAATATCAAACGCCACAGTCCAGCATCTGCCAATGCACCGCCCAAGACAGGACCACCCATGGTCACCAATGTAGTGGCGGCCGACCAACTGCCAATGGCTTTACCTTTTTCCTGATCTGAGAAAGTGGCTGATAGGATAGATAAGCTGCCTGGAATCATCAAGGCACCCCCAAATCCTTGCATCACACGAAACGATATAAGCTGGTTAATCGATTGAGAAAAACTGCATAGTACCGAAGCCACGATGAATACGACAATGCCCCATTTAAAAACCAGCACCCTCCCCAATAAATCTCCCAGGCTTCCGCCAACAATGGTCAGCGCGGATAACATTAACAAGTAGCTATTTAGTACCCAAAACAGATCGGTACCGTTAGCACTTAGGTCTTGTTGAAGAGCGGGTAGCACCACATTGAACGCGGTGGTGTCTATGAAAACCATGGAAGAAGCCAGTATACAAGAGATCAGCGTCCACCTACCTGTAGTGCTATTGAGTGCAAAATGGTGAATGGACTGTGGCATGACCTAAAACAAATTACCTGTTCATACGCCCACCGAACACCTTTTCGAACTTCTCCACCTTAGGAGCAATCACCAATGCGCAATAAGGCTGGCTTTTGTGTAGTGCATAATAATCGTCATGTTCCTCCTCTGCCGGATAGAAGTTGTCGAGGGGGGATATTTCCGTCACAATCGGGTCAGGCCAAATGCCTTCAACGTCAAGTTGCTCCTTATACTTTCGTGCAAGATCAGCCTGTTCCTCGTCGTGGTAAAACACAATTGATCGATACTGAGTGCCCACGTCATTGCCTTGCCGATTCAGTGTAGTGGGGTCATGGGTCTTCCAAAAAACCTCAAGTAGTTCGGGATAACTGACTATGTCTGCATTGAAAGTAACCTGAACGACCTCCGCATGTCCGGTTCGTCCGCTGCAAACTTCGCGGTATGAAGGATTTTTTGTCTGTCCACCACTGTACCCTGACTTCACTTGTGTGACGCCTTTTACTCTACTGAAAATGGCCTCAGTACACCAAAAACAACCAGAACCAAATGTGGCTTTATTATTACTCATGAGATCACTTGTTGTTGTAATTCAGTCAATAAACTTCCTTGAATGGCTACAACTCCAGGGCAGGGTACCGTAGTTCCTCCACCCGGCCAGTGCGAAGTCAAATTATCCAAATTTGGAGATTCGCTTCCGGGATGCTGCACTGCCAAAAATAATGTGTCCCCCTCGGGTGTAAAGCAGGGACCAGTTAGTTCGGCATCATTGGGCGCACTGGCTACCTGGAAAACCTCTCCTGCCTGTTCACCATTTCTAGGCACCAGAAAGAGGCCATTGTTTCCGAAGTTTTTATACGGACCTTTTCCAATGCTACTTCCGGAAATATCATTTGTAAACCAAAGGTTACCGGCCCGATCGAAAGCCAAATTATCCGGACAGGAAAATCCGGTTTCTTCTCCACCAGTAAGGTAGGTATCATACGAGAAACGGGTGCCTGCATAGCTTTCCAACTCGGTAATCTTAAACAAAGAACCGTGATAATTGCCTTCGGACTCATTGTTGGTGAGCGCTACAAATACGTCTCCACTTAAGGGATCAATGGCAATGTCTTCCGGTCGGTCCATTGGGGTGCCTCCCACCATCAGCGCTGCCTCACGTGCGCGAATCATGAGCGTAACGAAATCCTTAAATTTTTCAACCAACACAGGTATATCCATTGATAAGGCTTTCCATTCCCCATTGGCCAAATCTGCGACATGCAGCGTGCCAGGGTAGAGCTGCCCTTGTTGTTGGCTTACGTATTTGTAAATACAACCTCCGTTTACGTCATCCGCTGTATACACTGCCACTCGTCCATCTGGTAGCTCCTGAACGGTGGCGCACTCATGAGCCATACGGCCAAGACCAACGTGCTTCTTAATTTCTCTTGTATCTGGATTGAATTCTACTACCCAACCGTATTGCTGAGGGGTATTATCCGGAAAAAAGCTTTCCCATCCTAATGAGCTGGGCCGATGTCTACCTGTATCGTAGTCATATTCTCCATAAAAGAAGTCGTAGTTTTCCTCACAGGTGAGGATACTGCCCCAAGGAGTGATACCTCCTGAGCAATTGGCAAGCGTGCCCATAATGGTTTTTGCCCTACCGATTCTGTCCGCACCTTCAATAGCTATTTCAGAGGCTGCTGTAATGCGCTTATTTTTAGGATCCGGAATGACCTCCCACCTGCCACGGGTTTTTTCAATACGGAACAGACTCCCACCCACATCGTACATTTCCCTTTGTACTTGTTTTCGTGTGCGTGCATTCTGTTGATTGTAGCCAGAAACGAAGAGTGGATTCACCGTCTCATGATTTACCCAGAGCCGACCTTTTCCCACTCCGTCTGGCAGGTATGCGATGTAATCATTATTGAAGCCAAACATGTCCCGGGCGTTCAGAGGATCGCCCCATTTGATAAGCAATTCGCTATTCAGTCCTTCTCCAAAAACCAACTCATCTAAGCTACTTGGGAAAGGACTGGTATCAACGACACCTGACTTTCTCCCACCACAGGCACTTAAAACAGAGGGAATGATTGGCACCATCAAGGCGCCCTTGCCTAAAAACTCAATAAACTTTCTTCTTTGCATGTCGAATGCTGCTTACGAAAATGGATTTAATTTGGGGCTAATCTAAATAGGAGTATGGAATATTTTATCCTCATTGCCGCGTCCATCATCATCATCCTCTCTCATGCCTATAATGGCATCTCAAGAAAAACAAACATTCCTTCAGTCCTACTCCTCATTGTTACAGGGATAATCGCCCGGGAAACATTGGGTTTAACCTCACTGGGCTACGAAAGTATCCTGAGCACCATCCGCGAAATTCGATTAATTGAATTGTTGGGCACCATGGGTTTAATTATGATTGTACTGGAGGCTGCCCTGGATTTAAAACTGAGCAGAGATCGGGCGCCCTTGATTTTTCGGGCGTTTATCAGCGGATTGGTCGTGTTGTTGGTGACAAATTTTGTCTTGGCAGGCATCCTGTTTTTGTCTTACCCAGAGTTTACGTATATGCAGGCAATGATTTACGCGAACCCGCTTTCCATACTGAGCAGTGCCATTGTCATTCCATCAGTGGCCCAACTGGACGACAAGCAAAGGGAATTTCATATCTACGACAGCACTTTCTCTGATATCCTGGGGATTATGCTGTTTTACTTCCTTATCACACTCAACCAGTCATCTAGTGAATCAGTAGCTGTAGGCCAATTTTCATTCTCTCTGCTCATCACGGTGGTAGTGTCTTTTGTCTTTTCTTATCTGCTCATTTACTTTTTCCAAAACCTGGTGAGTAAGGTCAAACTCTTTGTCATGATCTCCGTTCTTTTGCTTCTCTATAGTGTCGGCAAATTGATGCATCTGTCGTCACTGATTATTATCCTGATTTTTGGACTCATATTGAGTAACCCTAGCCTGTTCTTTCACGGACCTCTACGTAAATTTCTTAATAGCAAAGCAATATCAGACATCTATGCAACCTTTCATGTCATTACCATGGAAACCGCTTTTGTCGTTCGCACCTTTTTCTTTTTCATTTTCGGCTATAGTATTTCCGTGCTTGCCTTGTTCGACTTGAAAGTAGCAGTGATCAGTACGGTGATACTTGCTTTAATCTATGCCATTCGCGCCGGAATACTTTTGGTGGTAAGTAGAAAAACGGTCAGACTGGCGACCTGCGTGGCTCCTCGAGGGTTGATTACGTTACTGCTTTTTTATTCAATACCACCAGAAATTGCCAACCCACATTTTCAGGACGGCATACTCGTATTTGTGATTATTATTACCAGCATGCTCATGACTTTTGGCTTGATTAAGTTCTCCCACCAAGATCCGGAAGACGTAGAACTAGAAATCACTAACCCCCGGGTACAGGAACCTTCTGAGAAATAGTCGGTAAAATATTTACATTTACTTTCTATGGAGCGATTAAAATCTTTGGCGCTTTCAGGCAAGGTTAATCAGAATGCCAGTGTGCGTGATGGGCAATCAGTACTTGTCAATGCCCCCATAGACGCAGTCTGGGCACTAATTGCCGACCCAACGCAGTGGCCCCGACAGTCATCTCACATTAAAAACATAAAATCCTCGGATATTTTGGTGGACTGCCCGTTTGAATGGCGTGTAGATGGGAAACTTTTCCATGCTTCCTTTCAATTGGTAGACCCGCCAAAACTCCTGTCGTGGATATCACAATCCGGATTTATCAAGACCATTCATGTACTTAGCCTTGAGCGCGTAAGCGAGCGCCAAACGGTGGTTACCATCGACCAATCCTTACAGGGACCAATTTTACCCCTTGGAGGCAACCATACCCAAATGAACCACCAAATACTAGATTGGCTGGCAGGTATTCAACAGATGGTGAATGCAGGTTACTGATCCAATTGTTCGAGCTGACGCTTGATAATGTCAAGATCAGGACGCTCCTTTAAAATTTCATTAAAAATACTGCGCGCTTCTTCGGTATTACCTTTAACCTCGGCAATCATACCTTCTAGTCTTCTGGCAGCGAGAGTCATTGCCATTTGTTGATTCTGGCTGTTTTGACTATTCGGGAAAAGAATGCTCGCTTCCGGTGCCAGTACATGAGATTTTAGCAGATCGATACTGTTTTGACTTTGCTCGTGATTCCCAAGCTGGTAGTGCAAAAATGCAATCTTGTAGAGCGCATTTATATTTTCGCTATTGTCAAGGTACAGGGATTCATAGTAATTCAGTGACTTATCCTGTACACCGAGTCGCTCAAAACTCGCTGCAGCAATTTCAGTAGCAAACATATCCTGTGCATTGGCGCGAGTCACATCTTGTGAGACGAGGGCCGCAGAGGCATAATTCTGGTTACTGTAATACACCAAGGCGAGGGAATCCCTCAAGGCTAGATTTTGTGGGTTCTCTGCAAGCAATTGATAAAGGGCCATTCGATTAACAATGGGATCGTTGTAAAGCTTGGAGGCATTGTAAACAAATATCTTTTTTTTTAGCTCCAATGGAATCGAATCCTTCATAGCTATTTGTCCGGCGTCTTGATCCTGTGCCATCGCGCCCAAAACCAACAATGAACTGATGAATCCAATAATGATCCTTTTCATATTTTCTTTATTTACCTAAAATCAACCGCAAAAATAAGATTTATAAGCGCAATGGCAATCCCATTCGCTCGCCAATCTCATCCAATTTTTTACGGGCCGCCTCATATGAGTTCGGAATGTCTCCATCAAGTATGGCTTCCTTGATCTCCGCTTTAATATCCCCTATGATTTTGGAAGGCCTTATATCGTAAGTCGACAATATCTCCTCACCAGTAATGGGAGGTTGAAAATTCCGCAATTGGTCGCGTACTTCCACATCTTTCATCTTTTGGACCACCTGGTCAAAATTGTCCAGGTATTTTTTTACCTTCTGTGGATTTTTGGATGTAATGTCTGCACGACAGAGCGTCATCAGGTCCTCTATGTCCTCGCCCGCATCAAACAACAATCTACGTATGGCAGCGTCGCTTACCTGATCATTGACCAGTGCAATGGGACGAAGGTGTAAACGGACGAGCTTTTGCACATACCGCATTTTTTCATTTTGCGGGAGCTTCAAACGTTTGAAAATCTTCGGTACCCACCTGGCCCCAAGATCCTCGTGACCGTGAAAAGTCCAGCCTACTTTCGGATGGTAGCGCTGCGTCGCCGGCTTGGCAATATCATGCAATATTGCTGCCCATCTCAACCAGAGATTATCCGTATAAACCGCAATATTATCTAGCACCTCAAGTGTGTGGTAGAAATTATCCTTGTGGGCATGCATACCTTTTTTCTCTACACCCTGCAAACGATGCATTTCGGGAAATATTAACGCCAGGATACGCGAATGAAACAGCAATTTGAACCCATAAGAAGGACGATCTGCTAAAATAATTTTATTCAACTCTTCGGCAATGCGCTCGGCAGACACAATCTCTAGCCGGTCTTTTTGGCTTAGGATTGCGTCGAAGGTGCCGGGTTCAATATCAAAGCCTAACTGAGTAGCAAATCGAATGGCACGAAGGATTCTTAAAGGATCATCAGAAAAAGTAGTGGCCGGATCCAATGGGGTACGAATGGTTTTATTCTTCAGGTCTTCGCACCCGTTAAAAGGATCAATCAACTTGCCTTCATCCTCCTTATTCAACGAAATGGCCATGGCATTGATGGTAAAATCCCTTCGAAGTTGATCCTCCTTTAAAGTTCCATTCTCCACCACAGGATTTCTTGAATCCGCTCGATAAGATTCTTTTCTGGCACCCACAAACTCCAATTCGTAAGCACCGGCCCGCATCGCGGCAGTACCGAAATTTTTATATACGCTCAAGTGAGTTTTCTTCTCGCAGACTTTTTGTACAGCCTCAGCTAATTCAATTCCACTCCCCACACGCACAAAATCAATGTCCTTAGAAGGACGTCGCAGCAATTGATCACGAACAAAGCCTCCGACCAGGTAGACCTCCATATCATTAAGCTGTGCCACTTCTTTCACTAACCGAATGGGTGCGTGATTCAAAAGGATTTTTTGAAAGTCCATGACACAAAAATATTTCATGACAAGCACAAAGTCGCCAGCCTCGAAAACCATTAGTTTTGTCGATCATGACCGATGCGCAAGCCGAAGATAAAATAGCAAAGCTCTCCGCATCGCTTCATCATCACAACCGACTTTACTATCTCGAAGATCAACCGGAAATATCCGACCAAACCTTCGACCTGATGATGAAGGAGTTGGAAGAGCTGGAGAAGGAATTTCCCCATTTAAAATTGTCTGACTCACCCACACAGCGTGTAGGTGGAGAAATAACAAGACAATTCGAAACCGTCTACCACAAATATCCGATGCTCTCTTTGAGCAATACCTATTCCGAACAGGAAGTAATTGATTTTGATCAGCGGGTACGTAAACTTCTCGGGCATGAAAATTACAGCTATGTCTGTGAATTAAAATTCGATGGCGTGGCGCTAAGCATCACATACCAAAATGGGGTTTTGGTTCGAGGCGTGACAAGGGGCGATGGGGAAAAGGGAGATGACATCACCACCAATGTCAAAACGATACGCTCGCTCCCCTTACGTATTGATACTGCCTCATATGCACTTCCGGAGATCCTTGAAGTGCGCGGGGAGGTATTCATGCCCAAAGAGGTTTTCAAACAACTCAATGCGCAAAGACGGACTGATGGAGAGGCCCTACTGGCAAATCCAAGGAATACCACATCAGGCACGTTAAAAATGCAGGATTCCAGTATCGTAGCTACAAGAAAGCTGGATTGTTTCTTATACAGCATGCATGGGGAAGGTTTACAACTGACTTCACATGAAGCCAGCCTTCAACTAATGAAACAGCTGCATTTCAATGTGTCGGGTAATTGGCGCAAGTGCGAAAACATTGGTGCCATCATGGCATATATTCGTGAGTGGCAGGAGAATAGAAAGTCACTGCCAGTGGAGACAGACGGCATTGTGGTAAAAGTAAATGAGCTCAACCATCAGCACACCCTTGGTTTTACCGCCAAATCACCAAGGTGGGCCATGGCCTTTAAATACCCGCCGGAACAAGCCAAAACAAAATTATTAAACATCCTCTACCAGGTGGGTCGGACTGGGGCCGTGACGCCAGTGGCTGAATTGGCACCCATATCCCTGGCAGGAACTACCGTAAGAAGAGCATCCTTACATAATGCCAATGAGATTGCACGGCTGGATTTGCGTATTGGTGACCAGGTGTTCGTAGAAAAAGGCGGCGACATCATTCCAAAAATTAAGGCTGTTCATTTACCCGAAAGACCAACTGATACCAAAACTTTCAAATACATTACTCATTGCCCAGAATGTGCAACTGCCCTGAAAAGGGAAGAAGGAGAAGCTGTACACTATTGTCCCAACACAAGGGGATGCCCTCCCCAGGTGTCGGGCCGCATTGAACATTTTATCAGCAGAAAAGCTTTGAATATTGAGAGTTTGGGTACCCGTTCGATTCTGGGATTCATTAGGAAAGGACTCATCAATGATGCGGCGGACTTATACCATTTAACCTTTGATCAACTCAATGGTCTTCAGCTCCTGGAAGAAGATGAAACCGGTCAAATAAAAAAACGATCAATAAGAGAAAAATCAGCTCGTAATATTTTGGCCTCCATCGAACAATCCCGGAATATACCCTATGAGGATGTGCTCTTTGGCCTTGGTATTCGATATGTAGGTAAAACAGTAGCTGAAAAAATTGCCGCTAGCTTCACGTCCATCGACGCACTAATGGCTGCAAATGAAGAAGAGTTGGCAAGTGTGCCAGAAATCGGTAGCCGCATTGCAGAAAGCATCGTGACCTACTTCAAAGATCCGGTTTACCGTGACCTGATTCGACGACTAAAAGCAGCTGGACTTCAGATGAACTATCGCACAACCATCTCAGAATTATCAGATAAATTGGCCAATAAATCGCTTGTCATCTCAGGTGTGTTTCAACGAAGTCGTGAAGACATCAAGGCACTGATCAAGCAGCATGGAGGCAAAATAACATCCAGTCTTTCCCAATCAACTGATTACCTGCTCTCCGGAGATAAAATGGGTCCCTCAAAAAAAGAAAAGGCAGCGCAACTAAACATTAGAATACTTACTGAAATAGAATTTTTGGAATTGATAGAACATGATTAAAAAAGCACTTCTTGAGCGGCTTGCCATGAATCAGTCAAGACTGGCTGATTATTCAGTTGATTTCGATCAAGCCTACTCTATCGGGATTATCGGGCAATACCACTCCGCACACCAACCGCTACTGGATATCAAGTCATGGTTGGAAGCAGATGGCAAACGCGTAGATTTGGTTGAGTTAGCACATAAACCGGATAATGAAACGGTTTATCCGAAAACAACATTCTTCACCTCTGATGTTTCTTTATTAGGTAAAATTCAAAAAGAAGCCTTACGCAAATTTTGTGACAAACCCTTTGATTTTCTTATCGTTGTCGATCATGCGGCCAATGCGCTGCTAAAGTTCATTATATCCAAATCCAATGCCCGACAGAAAGTGGGGCTTTATCAAAAAGATTTTGAGGGAATTCTGACCATGATGGTACGACCAAAAGATCCAAAGGAGGGTATTAAGGAATTGTATCACTACCTGAAAATGATCAAGCATGTTTGATATGAATGGTACGGGTGTAGCCTTGGCTACACCGCTTAAGGCGGATTTATCAGTTGATTACCCAGCGTTGAGGCGACTCATTACCCACACCAAGGAAGGCGGAGTGGAATACTTTGTGGTTTTAGGAACCACCGGTGAAAGTCCCGCTTTCGAATGGGAGGAAAAGTTGTCTATTTTGGATTTCGTACTGAGCCATGCGGAAGAGACAGACGTAGTTATGGGACTCGGAGGAAACCACACCCTTCGTATGCGCAATCAGCTGAAGGATTTAAACAATCGACCGATTAAAGCCATCCTAAGTGCAAGCCCCTATTATAACAAACCATCACAGGAAGGTATACAACGGCATTATGCACAATTGGCTGACCAATCGCATTCACCTTTAATTCTGTACAATGTGCCCCATCGGACTGCTTCCAATATGGACGCGGAAACAACACTGGCCCTAGCCGAGCATGAAAATATTATCGGTATCAAAGAAGCCTCTGGGGATATCCACCAGTGCAGTGTCATTGTCAGAGACAAACCCGATAATTTTCTACTCATTTCTGGAGATGATCTGCTGACCTTGCCTATCATCTCTGTAGGTGGTTCAGGTGTCATTTCTGTTTTGGCCAATGCGTACCCCAGACCTTTCAGTGAAATGGTCAGAAAAGCACTAAGTGGGGAATTCCTTCATGCTAAACAGCTACATGCTCAACTACTGAAAGCCATGGATTTGGCTGGTGCTGAGGGTAACCCTACTTCCATTAAAGCTGCCTTAAAAGCACTAAGCATTTGCGAGCCATTTGTTAAACCCCCGCTTATGCCGCCTTCAAAAGAACTCATTGCAACTTTCAGTAGGCTGGAGATATAAAATAAAAAAGGGATTTCTCACGAAATCCCTTCTTAGTGCTCTCTTGGTGGGTTATTGCGTGTTTTTCATTTCCTGAACCTCAACTCGGATTTCCTGAGCTAAGTTTTTCATGTCCTGCATACCTTTACGGACGCGGGTGCCTGCAGCTTGGTTCTTTTTGTCATAGAACTTTTCAAAGTCATCCTCCATGGACATGACCATCTCCTTAAGTTGTTCAAATCGATTCATATGATCTATTAATTAGAATTAAAGGTTAAGTAAGAAGAAGGCAAATTAAATTAAATTTGTCCATTTAAACGCTAAACATGCAGTTTTTCTACCTCTGCCGCAAATGATCCCTTTTCTCCCTGCCTCAGGTAAACACCATCATCGAGCTTCTTTTTTACTTCATCAAATGCTTTCAGGGTTAGTTCAACATCTTCCAGACTGTGAGAGGCAGTAGGGATGATACGCAACATAATGACGCCTTTAGGTACCACAGGGTAAGAGACAATGGAACAAAAAATACCATGGTTCATGCGCAAATCCTTCACTAAATTTGTAGCTTCATACACTCCACCATTCAAGAGCACTGGTGTCACCGCAGACTTGGTCGTACCAATATCAAAACCTCTTTCCTTAAGGCCTGACTGCATAGCGTTGACAATTTTCCAAAGGTTTTCTTTGTACTCTGGATGTGCCCGAAGAAGTTCCAATCGTTTCAAATTGCCTTTCACGATCGCCATGGGTAACGACTTAGCGAAGATTTGTGAGCGCAATTTGTATTTGATCACATCGATGATGTCTATGGTACTCGCACAGAATGCCCCGATGCTTGCCATGGACTTGGCAAATGTTGAAAAATACATGTCTATGCCATCCATCACACCCAGATGCTCACCAATACCGGCACCAGTAACTCCCATTGTTCCAAAACCATGGGCGTCATCCACCAGTAATCTGAAATTAAATCTTTTTTTCAGCTCCACTATGGGCTTGATATCACCGGTATTTCCTGACATCCCAAAAACACCCTCGGTAATAACAAGTATGCCACCCCCAGTCTCTTCTACCCATTTCTGGGCTCTTTCCAATTGCTTTTCTAGATTTTCTATGTCGTTGTGAGGATATACAAAACGCTTACCCATGTGCAGGCGACAACCATCTATAATACAAGCATGCGACTCAGAATCATACACAATTACGTCCTTTCGATCAACCATCGCATCTATTAGCGACATAACGCCCTGGTAACCATAGTTTAAAAGTAAACCTGCCGGCTTACCAACAAAATCTGCCAATTCGTTTTCCAACTGTTCGTGGAATACGCTATTGCCGGTCATCATGCGCGCTCCCATGGGGTATGCCAGACCATAACCTGCTGCGGCCTCTGCATCCGCCTTCCTTACTTCCGGATGGTTGGCTAGACCCAAGTAATTGTTCAAACTCCACGTCAGCACCAACTTGCCTTTAAAAGTCATCCAAGGATTAATCTCCCCTTCCAGTTTGGGAAACATGTAAAAGTTGTCATCAATGTGGGAATGACTTCCCAGTGGGCCTCGGTCGGCCACAATTTTTTCAAATAAATCCATACAAGATTTCTATTTCTCCTCAGTCAATAATCAAAGAGCAAAACTAATGTGATCTACCTTAAGGCCCAAGAGAGAAATTTTTATCCTCTTAATTAAAATATTTAGCATTGCAGCTTAAAGAACTACCGATGTACAAAATCAAGAAAATCGTAGTAGCCAACCGAGGGGAAATCGCTCTTCGTGTAATGAGAACAGCTAGGGAAATGGGCATTCGGACAGTGGCCGTCTACAGTGAGCCCGATCGAATGGCTCCTCATGCACTTTTTGCAGATGAGGCACGACACATTGGGCCCGCCTCTGCGGCAGATTCCTACCTGAACATGGAAAAAATAATTCAGGTGGCAAAAGACACACAAGCCGACGCCATTCATCCAGGCTATGGATTCCTTTCTGAAAATGCGACTTTTGCGCAAAAGGTAGCTGATGCTGGCATCGTCTTCATCGGACCCTCACCCCAGGCTATTCAGCTGATGGGTGATAAGATAACGTCTAAACAGACCGTGGCTGCATTCGACGTGCCCTTGATCCCCGGCATGCAAGAACCAATTACGGATGTGGCTGAAGCCATGACAATTTCAAAAGAAATAGGTTATCCCGTAATGATCAAGGCAAGTGCTGGTGGTGGTGGGAAGGGTATGCGTGTCGTTAACGATCCGGAAGAGTTTGAGGAGCAGATGGAACGTGCCATGTCAGAAGCGCGTAATTCGTTTTCCAATGATGCGGTTTTCATTGAGAAGTTTATCACGAATCCCAAACACATAGAAGTACAAATACTGGGCGATCAGCACGGCAATTACGTTTATTTGTTCGAAAGAGACTGCAGCATTCAGCGCAGAAACCAAAAGGTAATCGAAGAAGCACCTTCCGCCGTAATGAATGAAGCACACCGGAAAAAAATCGGTGAAGCAGCGGTGAATGTGGCACGCGCTTGCAATTATTATGGCGCCGGAACGGTAGAGTTTGTGGCAAACGAAAATCTGGATTTTTACTTCTTGGAAATGAATACCCGCCTCCAGGTGGAGCACCCGGTAACTGAGGAAATTACTGGAAAGGATTTGGTTCGTGAACAAATCCGAATTGCTGAAGGACATCCGATTGCCTTCAAACAGGAAGACCTGGAAATTCGTGGTCACAGTATTGAAATCAGGGTATATGCTGAGGATGCAACTTCCGGATTTTTACCCGATACCGGTATGCTGAGGCGTTATGAAGTTCCGAAAGGTCCTGGTATACGGGTAGATGACGGACTAAAAGAAGGACTAGAAGTGAGCGTACATTACGATCCGATGATTGCCAAATTAGTCGCCACGGCATCCGACCGGGACGCCGCCATCGAGCGGATGATCAGAGCCATCGACGAGTACAGGATATCTGGCATCCAAACCACCCTTGAATTTTGCCGTTTTGCCCTGAATCATCCGGAGTTTCGTTCGGGTAAACACAATACTAAATTTGTGGAGAAATTCTTCGAACCCGACATGCTTAATAGGACACCGGCAGATGGAGAAATAAAAATGATGGCAGCAATAGCGGCACAAGTATCACAGACAAATGGAAAAAGTTTAGACAATGAAGCGTCCTCAACCAGCCCGACCAAACCAAACTCTAGCTGGAAGTTAAGACAAAAAACGTAGCATGGCGCATATTCGACCCTTGCGGGCCTGGAGGTACAATGATGAATTAATCACGAAAATAGAAGACCTCACCTCTCCTCTCTTTGATGTAGTCTCGGATACACAGCGGAAGGAGCTGTATAAAAATCCGCTGAATAGCATCCATTTGTCTGTACCAATGGGGGATAATCCACAGGAATCTGCCCGATCCACCATTAAGAAATGGAAAAAAGAAGGGATACTTGTGCAGGATCCCCTACCCGGCTTGTACGTGTATTTTCAACACTTTAGATTTCCGGGTAGCGACAAGAACTTCACGCGAAAAGGGTTCATCGGGAATCTCCAGATATACGACTGGCATGAAAAAATGCTCCTGAGGCATGAGAACACCATGCCCTTCTCCGTGGAAGACCGCATGCAAGTGTTGCATTATTCCCAAATGAATGTAGCACCTACCCATGGGCTGTTTACGGATGTTTCTGAAGAGATTGAAAGTTACCTGGATCAGGCCATGCTGCATCCCATTTATGAAACCGAAGACTACCAGGGAGTAAGGGATGTGCTGGCCGTTATACACGACGTGCCTACAATTCGCAGAATCTTAGAGATAATGGCGGATAAACCCATTATTCTAGCAGATGGCCATCACCGTTATGAAAGCTCGCTGATATACCGTAATAAGCGAAGGGCAACTAATCCGGGGCATACAGGCCAGGAAGGTTACAATTATCACCTCATGTATTTTACAAACACCGAAGCTGAAGACCTGCGCATTTTACCTACACATCGTTTATTGAATGGGTTAAAAGATTTTAACTCAGAAAAAATTCTTGACAAGCTTGCTACCTATTTCAACCTACGAATCATTGACAATCCCAGTGACCTGTATGAAGTGATCCTGGGCAAACAGTGGGCTTTTGGTCTGCTCATTGGAGATAATGCCTATAAATTGAGGTTAAAGCCTGAAATGATGGATACAATGTCTTGGAAGTTCCCAGATGCCATCAAACAGCTGGAATTAACAATTATGCACTACTTCATTATTGAAAAAGTATTGGGTATCATGGGGAATGAACAACGTAACGCCAAGGAAATTACTTTTGAACGAAATTATAGCGAGTGCATCCGTAAGGCTGCCAAAGGAGATTGTCAGATGGCACTGATCACCCAAGAGATTTCCATCGATACGGTGAAGAAAGTTTGCTACTCCGGTTTTACACTGCCGCAGAAGTCCACTTATTTTTATCCTAAGGTCATCGGCGGTTTTGTATTCGGTAGCATAGATGAAAGCGAATTTTATTCCAACTTCGACCGCGTTTTTGAATGAAAATAATTTTGGCTTCGCAATCTCCCAGACGTCACGAACTACTGGCGACCCTAGGGCTTCCTTTCGAGACGCTCCCCGTAGATGTAAATGAAGCATTCCCCGATGATGTAGACGTTAAATACCTTGCCGAATTACTTTCTGAAAAAAAGAATCGCGCAGCCAGAATAAAGGTACCTGCTGCGCTTATCATTTCAGCAGATACTGTAGTAGTGTTGCAAGGAAAGGCCATGGGTAAGCCCAAAGATCAGCAGGAGGCTTATCAAATGCTGTCCAGACTTTCGGGTCAGATTCACGAAGTGATCACGGGTGTAACCCTTACCTCACCACGACAAAAAATATCCTTTTCCGTAACCACACGCGTCAAGTTTGGCTTTTTAAGTACTGAAGAAATTAATTATTATATTTCCAGATTCCAACCATTTGACAAGGCGGCCGCCTACGGAATACAGGAATGGATCGGACAGGTAGGTGTGGAGTGGATTGAAGGTTCTTATTACAATGTGGTTGGGTTGCCAGTACATGAGGTTTACCGACACCTGAAGGAAGATTTTTACGTTGTAGTCCCGTAATCGACTGACGATTTACCTAACTTTAACATTATGAGACTATTGTTTATGTTCCTTGTCGGGCTTCTTTCAGTCGCCAGCATACAGGCTCAGGTAGGCCAGAAATTTCCGTTCATGGAGGTGGAAAACCTGGTCAACAAACAGTTCAAGCTACCCAAAGATATTGAAGGGAAATATACACTTGTGGGGGTGGCCTACTCCAAGAAAGCGGAGGACGCGCTGAATACCTGGTACAGTCCGATCTACAATCAGTTTATGGTGAAAGACCAAATGTTCGGCATCAACTATGATATGCACATGTACTTCATACCCATGTTTTCAGGCCACAAAACAGTGGCATATAAGAAGGTTATGAAGAAGTTCAACGAGACCGTTAGGGAAGAATTGCACCCGCATATTTTATTTTATAAAGGGAGCATTAAAGATTATAAGCAACAACTTAATTTTGATAAAGGCAGGGATTTGCCTTATTTCTTTCTAATTAACCAAAATGGTGAAATCGTCTATCGTACATCAGGTGTTTATACTTCTGCCAAAATGCAAACCATTATCGATAAAGTAGACGCGGCCATCGGCTTTTAAGAAATCCTATACAGCCTTATGGACATTAATCTTTAACGGACGCTTTTTTTCTTATTTTTTCTGTCTTGAATTGTACGGCGTCATCATCTTGAAGTCGTGTGGCCACAGCAGTGAAAGGACCGGTAATCACCCTGTCGCCGCTTTTCAGCCCATCCAGTATTTCTATCCTTTCGAAATCAGATATTCCGGTGGTTACTTTTTGCATGACGGCCTTCTTGTTTTCTCCAACCATGAAGACAACTTCTGCACTTTCCTGGGTATCTTCTGGATCAGGTCTGGTAGTTACACTCGAAATAGGCACACTGAGCGTACGGTCTTTTACTTTGGTAATAATATCCACGCCGGCCGTCATACCCGGACGGAAAGGATATTTAATGCCTTCCTCAGTGATCAAAGACCGGTAGGAACGATTGAGTATGAGTAGCCTGACCTCAAATTCAGTGATCGCATCATCCGAAATTTTATCCTTGGCTGTGTTGGCTATTTGCGTCACCTGTCCCTTAAATTCTTTGTTTAGGTAGCTGTAAGCGTCTACATCAATGATGGCTGTGTCGCCTTCTTTCAGTCGAATGATGTCATTTTCATTCACGTCCACACGCACTTCCATTTCCGTCAGGTCAGCTATTCGCAACATTTCGGTGCCCTGCATTTGACTGGTACCCACCACTGTTTCACCCTCTTCAACTGACAATTTGGAGACGATGCCGTTCATCGGAGACCGAATAGTGGTAAGCTCAAGATTTTCATTGGCCTCGGCAACAGTTGCATTGGCACTACGCAGCACATATTTGGCTGCTTCAACCGATTGTTCAGCTGCATTTCGATCCTCTCTCGCAATTTGGTAACTGGCTTGTGCCGCCTGGAAGTCCGCTTCTGAAATTACTTTCTTCTCAAACAGTTCCTGCTGCCGGCTGAAGTCTTGATCGGCCTGAATAAAAGCCGCCTTCGTCCTTGAAAAATTGGCTTTCGCGGATTCCAGATTGGCTCTTTGCTGGTTGGCCGCTGCCACAGCGCGATCCCGGGCCGACTGAAAATTGTCAGGACGTATTTTTAATAAAAGCTGCCCCTTGATAACAGAATCCCCTTCCTCCACCGCCAACGCTATGATTTCACCAGATACTTCCGGGCTAATTTTTACCTCCACTACTGGCTGAACTGTCCCAGAGGCACTAACCTGCTCTACGATCCTGGCTACTTCTGCCACATCCACCGTAACTTCTATTCCACGGTCTCCACTGCGCCTTTTGGCCACCACTAACAACAATACAACCCCTAAGGCAACTCCTATAATCCAATAAAGGCGTTTGTTTTTTCCTGTTTTTGTCATAGTTAGAAAAGGGGTTTACCCTGGTAAAAGTCTAATAATTTCTGTTTGAATAGGTAATCGAATTTGAACCGAGCCAAATCCGATTTGGCCTGAAACAGATTGTTACTGGCTATCTGAAAATCAGTGAAATTGGCTGCACCTAAATTAAACTGACTTTGAACCATGCGAAAAGTTTCCTCAAGTGCGGCCACTTGTTTCTCCGAAGCCTGATAGGTTTTTTCTGCAGCCATTGCATCATAGTATGCATTTTCAATGGTTTGACGTAAAAGATTTCTTTGCTCAAGTGCATTCAACTGCGACTGATCTAAAGCTACTTCCGAACGCTGGACAGAAGACTGGAGACTGAATCTGTTGAAAATCGGAATACTCAATGTAAGGAAAACGGATTGCCCCAAATTATCGGCATACTGCTCACCAAAGGTGGTGCCCGTAAATTCTCCGGGAGTGAATGGTGTGAAAACGGCATCGCCCCCAGCCGTAAATAAAGTACCCGTTGGCACCAACGTTTCACTTGCATTCGGATCTTCTACGAAAGTCCCAGGAAAGGCATCCGAATAGTTGGTGGCAAGTCCGGCGGTTAAAGCCAGCGTCGGCATGCGCGCGGCTCTGGCCGCTTGTACAGCCCATTCCGACCGCTCAATTCGGGCATCAGCAGATTTGATCTCTGGTAACGACTCCTCCGATAACCTGTATATCTCATTCAAACTCATATCCACGACCACTGGCTCAACCCCCAGATCTGGCTCCTTGATGCCGATTTTATTACTGGCTGGCAACAAAAGCGCTTGCTTCAGCGTAAGCAGTGAAATGCTGTAGTTGTTTTGTGCATTGACGAGATTCACTTCGTTGGTTGCCACTTGAGATATCAGCTCTAATTCGTTGGCCCTGGGCAAAGCTCCGGATGCCACCAAAATTTCCGTGCGTGCCAACTGCTGCCTCGAGGAGGCCAATTGGGATTGTGCATTGTCAAGCAGCTCCCTATTGAACAATACATTGATAAAAAAACTGATGACATCAATTTGGACATCGTTTAATGCTTTTTGCACATCGTATTCACTGGCTTTCACTTCTGCCACATTTTGCCTGATATCATTGCGCAGGCGACCGGCATTGAATAGAGTGATCTGACCACTCACACTACTGGATGAGTTAGCAATACGTTGCGTTACAAATTGGTTTGTTGCTCTGTCAATGTTTCGCCCCCACTGGAATCCGTAGCTGGCATTTCCATTCAAGGAAGGCGCCAATGCCCATTTAGACTCAGTCAAGTTGATTTGACTGCTTTGCAGGTTTAACCGACTTCTCTGAATGTTCAGGTTATTCTCCACAGCCAGCTCTACACACTCCTCCAAAGTTAGGAACGTGGTGTCTGAGCTTGCTTCCTGCCCCATAGTCCATACCGCAGGCAACATGGACAGGAGCACCAGTAACTGTTTAATCATTTGGTTATTTATCTATATCGGGTATGTAAAGGACTTTTTTTACCCACTTCAGATGCTGTAAAAATTTAATGGTGTGAGTATTCAGCCCCGAATCCATTTCCAAAATCATACAGGCTGTACCTGCTTTTCGGTCACGTGACACGGTCATGGTCGCGATGTTACAATCGTCATGAGAAATGACATTGGCAATAAATGCAATACTCCCAGTAATATCTTCAGCTTCAAAATAAAGCGTGTGTGAAGACGCAGTAAAGTTGGCGTCAAATTCGTTTACCTGTCTGATCCTAATCACCCCACCTCCTCTACTCTCACCAATCAAAGAGGACCGAACTTCTCCGTTGTAAGCCACTACGCGGACGGTGTTCGGATGCAAATCAGATGCACTTCCTATGGATCTGAAACTGAAGGCCATACCCATTTCTTCAGCTAGCCGTCTTGATTCTTTGATTCGCCGGTCATCGGTTTTAAAGTCCATAAGACCTGCCAAAATGGCCCGGTCGCTGCCATGCCCTTCATAGGTTCGCGCAAAGGAATTGTAAAAAGTGATTTCCACTTTGTCCGGAACTCCTTTAAAGATTCGGTTTGCCACGCGTCCGATGCGAACCACTCCACCAGTATGCGAACTTGAAGGACCAATCATAATCGGACCAATCATATCGAAAACACCACTTCGTTCAGCCATTCAAATTTATACAGCCACTGCCGCTTTGATGTGCGGATGCGGATCGTAATTATTGAGTGTAAAATCTTCGTAAGTAAACGAAAAAATATCCTTCACATCAGGGTTAATTTCCATAAGCGGTAAAGGCCTATGATTTCTGGTCAGTTGTAAACGGGCCTGATCGAAATGATTGCTGTAAAGATGGGCATCACCAAGGGTATGCACAAAGTCACCTGGTTCCAACTGACAGACCTGCGCCACCATCAACGTGAGTAGCGCATAGGAAGCAATATTGAATGGGACACCCAGAAATACATCGGCACTGCGCTGATACAGTTGACAGGAAACTTTACCACCAGCCACATAAAATTGGAACATGGTGTGGCAGGGCGGTAGCGCCATCTTACCAACTTCTGCTACATTCCATGCGCTCACTATATGCCGACGAGAGTCGGGATTGTGTTTAATACCCTGAACCAACTGACTGATTTGGTCAATGGTTCCACCCTCTGGTGTGGGCCAACTGCGCCATTGCACCCCATAAACTGGTCCTAAATTTCCATCCTCATCCGCCCATTCGTCCCAAATGGACACACCATTCTCTTTGAGATAGGCAATGTTTTGATCCCCTTGTAAAAACCAAAGCAACTCATGAATGATAGATCGCACATGTATCTTTTTAGTAGTGACCAACGGAAATCCTTTTTTCAAATCAAATCGCATCTGATGCCCAAAAATACTTCGGGTCCCCGTCCCTGTTCGGTCTGATTTATCCGTTCCTTCTTCCAAAATCTGTCGCATGAGGTCGTGGTATTGTTGCATCTTTGAGTTATTCAAATACCAAAAATAAGTAGCAAAAGCATTCTTTTGGAGTCATATTTAAATTGGTTAGAAAAGAAGTCAGGTAAAAAGATCCTGATTGCACTGTTGCTGTTCATCACCGGCTTTTTGGGCATGCAATTGCCCAATTTGTCCATCGACTTTGAATTTGAAAAGCTTTTCCCTAAAAATGATCCCGATACACAGTTTTATGCGTTACACCGGGAATTATTCGGTTATGACAACGACTTCATTCAAATCATTTTGCAAGCAGATACAGGTTCCGTTTTTAAGGAGGCCTTTCTGTCACAGGCAGATTCACTGCAATCGACCATTCGAAGACTTGAGGGCGTAATACGGGTCATCTCCCCGTTGAATCAAAAACATTATGTGCAGACGCCATTCGGGCTCACCGGCAGACCTCTCCTACATACTAAAAATCCCTACCGCTTGCGGGAAGACAGTATCCGTATTTTCCAAGTTCCATTCTATGCACAGGCTTTTAGCCACGACGCTGTGGCATTCTCAATGGTGGTTCAACACCGACATTTTAAACATAAATCACAGGGTGATCGTCTGGTCAAACAAATACAGAATCTTACCCACCTCATTTCATCGGGGAAAATACGTGTAGCAGGAAAATTGATTGCACAAGACGAGTACGTTCGCCTCATTCAGTCGGATTTGTTGTGGTTCCTGCTTGGGTCACTGGCATTGAGTTTTACGCTACTGATTATTCTTTACAGAAACCTGCGATCGGCACTCTTGCCTTTTCTGGTGAGCATTCTTACGCTTATTTGGTTATTCGGACTCATGGCTTGGTTGGGCGTGGCTGTCAACATCCTCAGTGCGCTACTGCCCCCTATTCTTTTCTTCATATCCATGTCCGATGCGATCCACTTAATCAATGGATTCAATCGATCCACGAAATTTCATGTTGCAGACAAAATCCGAGAGTCAGTGGCAATGGTATGGCAGCCTACCTTGTTGACTTCGGTTACAACGGTCATAGGTTTCCTGTGTTTGTTGTGGATCAATACACAACCCATACAGGTGTTGGGTATTTTTGCTGCTCTAGGCGTTTTATTCGCTTATTTCCTCACTTACAGTGCTGGCCTACTCCTTTTACATTGGCAACCCGCTACTCAAAAAGCCAGCGGATTCAGACTGCCTCTGCGTTGGGTAGATACCATTGTCCGACGCAACATTTGGATTTATGCCTTTTTTGGTTTGACTATTACGCTCGCCGTACCGGGTATGATGCGTTTAAAGGTGAATGCGTTTCTATTGGAAGACTTGCCGCCAGGTACTGAGGTACGTTCACATTTTGAATATGCAGATGCGCAGTTCGGTGGGTCAAAACCCTTCGAATTAAGAATAGCTCTCAAGCATTCCAATCGAAACATCTGGCATCCTGAAGTCCTCAAGGAGATACATACCGTACAGAAATACCTGGAAGAAAACTATGACGTTTCTCGTGTACAATCGCCCGTGACAATATTCAAATATCTGAACATGGCAAATTCCGGAGGACGTCCGAACGCCTATCAGCTGCCAAAGGACACAGTGGCCTACGAACGTGTAAAGAGATCATTGAGCAAGCTGCCGGATCAACTTACAAGCCCACTCGTGACACGGGATGGCCAAATAGCCAGATTCATTGGCTTTATCCCGGAATGGGGCTCCTACGA
Source organism: uncultured Roseivirgaceae bacterium (assembly GCA_964403075.1). GTDB lineage: Bacteria > Bacteroidota > Bacteroidia > Cytophagales > Cyclobacteriaceae > CAYOEV01. Next base: position 63,047 of record CAYOEV010000010.1, read on the forward strand.
AACGAGCCTTAGAAACGAAAAACTCATCCGCTTTATTGAAAAATGCCATTTGCAACATGTAGACTTTAGACTCACGGGTACCACATATCTGATCGACAAGTCACACGAAGCGTTGTCCATGAACCTTGCCATAGGACTGTTCACAGCCATCGCGGTAATTGGTATTTTCCTCACATTGTATTTTCGATCCATGCGGCTGATGTTCATTAGCTTATTACCCAACCTAATCCCACTACTTTTGTTAGCTGGCACCCTAGGGGCGCTAGGCATTGACCTTAAGATCACTACTGCCATCATCTTCACGATGTCATTTGGCATTGCCGTAGACGATACGATTCACATGATGAGTCATTACCTGCAAAGCCGTGCGGAATTACCTAAGGAGCGAATGAAATTGACCTTCCTGTATGCCGGATCAGCCATGGTGATTACGACCCTGATCATGGTTTTTGGATTTTCGCTCTTCCTTTTTTCGTCATTTGGCGCAACTTTTTATCTCGGCCTTTTTGTTTGTTTGTCTCTATTGGTAGCGGGAATGACTGATTTACTTTTACTTCCATTATTACTTATAAAATTTGTACCTCATGCTAAAAAAAGGAGACAACCTTCCTGATCTCACGCTCAAAAATCAACTCGGTGAGCCTATTCAATTACGCGAGAAAATTGGTAAACCAATGGTCATTTATTTCTATCCTAAGGACAATACCCCAGGATGTACGGCTGAAGCCTGTGCCTTTAGGGATCAGTACGAGCAGTTTTTGGAATTAGGCGCAGAAGTAATTGGCATAAGTCAGGACAGTGTTACCTCCCACGCAGGCGTGGCCAACAAAAGGAAACTGCCCTTCACGCTGTTGAGTGACCCAGGAGGCCGTGCAGAAAAAGCCTTTGGTGTGCCCCGTAGTCTATTGGGTTTGTTGCCTGGTCGAGTTACATTTGTCATCGATGATCAGGGAAAAGTGGCGCATACTTTCAACTCGTCCATGCAGCCAGTTCGTCATGTTTCAGAAACGCTCAACTTTTTGAAGAATCGGTATGGAACTGAAAGTTTACCTCGCGGGTGAAATACACACGGACTGGCGAGCGCAGATGGTTTATTTTGCTGAGCAAAATAACCTGCCCTTAATTTTTAGAAGCCCCGTTACTGACCATGAACTATCGGACGATGTGGGTACCCGCCTATTAGGTAGCGAAGAAAAAAGGTTCTGGCAAGATCATAAAGGTGCACTCATCAATACTGCACGCATTCGTCTGGGTATAGGGCATGCAGATTTGGTGGTCATTAAATTTGGAGATGACTACAAGCAATGGAATGCGGCCTTTGATGCGGGAGTTGCGCATGCACTGGGTAAGCCCTATCTGGTAATACAACCAGAGTCACATGACCATGCCTTAAAAGAACTAAATGCACATGCCACTGCTGTGGTGCGCACAGAAAAGCAAGCTGTGGATGTGCTTGAATACCTCACAATGAACAAATGAAATGAGAATTTTACTTGTCTTGGTGCTGCTCACTTTACACACCAGCCTCATTTCAGGTCAATCAAAAAAGCAGCGTTTAATCAATCATAGGGTCAATCAAGTGGTACTGACCGCCCGGAGTTACATTGGTACACCATATAAGTATGGAGGTATATCAGAATCAGGCATCGACTGCTCAGGACTGACCACACAGTGCTTCAAAAATACCGGTTATCAACTACCCAGAACGGCTAAAGACCAATCCAAGTATGGGGCAAAAGTAGATTGGAACAACCTGCAGGCCGGAGACTTGGTATTCTTTAAATTCAAACAGAAGGGGGATAGTTGGTACCATAGCGGCATAATCATCTCTATTGAACCAACCATACAATTCATCCATGCATCATCTTCCAGAGGTGTGGTCATTGACAACCTCATGAAAGATTATTACCGGGAAAACGTTAAAAACTTCAGAAGAATAATTGACGGAAAAAAATGACCCCGCTCCTAAGCGTGTAAACCGCAATGATGTGGATAAGCTCCCGAAGGAGACAACCGAAGGACAACCCATAATGGCCGATCACCACACTCATTCCATTTTAAAATTCCCCAATTTTAAGTGTGAGAAAGTAATTCAATTGTTGAAAGGCTCCTGTCGGGGTATTAGGGAGTTTAAGACCCTGGGTAATACGCTGACTGATGCCCATGGCCATTCGGAAGTTTCGGGAAACGTTCAATTCTAAGCTGGCACCTGGTTCTACATACCAAAACACATCATTTGCCACTATGGCACCCTGTGTGGCCAGATTGGTATTGGAGAGGCGACGGTCATAACCTAGCCAACCTGCGCCTGCAGAAACAGGAAAGGTTATGTGTATCACCTCATTGGAAAAAAAAATCAATTCCAGGAAAAGCCCAGCATATCCCCCCAGAAGGGTCACCTCTTCCTCGGTAATCAGGATGTCCGTGTAGCTGGTTGAAGGGATGATCCCATGTCCCTCCAGACCCAAGGCCAGGGATCGGTTGTTTATCCAGCCACCCCTAAGTCCTATCAGTACGATGGATTCGCCTTTGAATTGAGAAGCCCTGATGGAAAGGGCGCCAAACGCGCCACTATGGCGAACCGCTTCCGAAAGAGTTTTAATCCCCTCTCGATTTTGGTATCTACGACTTTTAAAAATATACGTCGGTTCTTCTAATGCTAAATGTTTGACAATGCGTAAGAACTTTCGTTCGGTGGTATCCATCTGCTCCGCAGGTATGGTGTCACAGGCCAATAGTTGAGGTGATGGCCATTCGGAAAATGCGCCTGCAGTAAAAGAGAAGCATAGACCGATTACAAGAAAACTGGTTTTCCACTTCATTTATGCAGCTGTTTAACGGCTTTTTAAAAGGTGTGTACATGGTCAACGTCCTAATTCACTAAAAATCACTAAAAATCTCCAAGGCCCTCTAAATTTGCCACCCGAAAACAAATGCTATGGCCGGGTATCCTTTTACCGAAATAGAAAAAAAATGGCGCAATCAATGGGAAAAAGATCAACTCTACAGAGTAGATAACTTCTCTGATCAGCCAAAATACTATATACTGGACATGTTCCCCTACCCCTCAGGTGCAGGGCTACATGTGGGGCATCCATTGGGTTACATTGCCAGTGATATAGTGGCCCGTTTTAAGCGACTTAAAGGATACCATGTGCTACATCCAATGGGTTTTGATTCTTTCGGACTTCCAGCAGAGCAGCACGCCATCCGTACAGGTCAACATCCCCGCATCAGTACCGAAAAAAATATTGCGCGTTACATAGAACAGCTTTCCAGTCTGGGCTTTTCCTACGATTGGTCGAGGGTACTACGCACCAGTGATCCATCCTTCTACAAATGGACGCAATGGATCTTTCTGCAACTTTATCAGGCTGGTTTGGCCTATGAAGACGAGATGCTCATCAATTGGTGCCCAAACGATCGGGCGGTGCTAGCCAATGAAGAAGTAAAAAACGGACGTTGCGAACGTTGTAACACACCCGTGGTCAGACGTAAACTAAGGCAATGGATGTTGAAGATCACGGAATATGCCGACCGCCTACTCGAAGATCTGGAAGAACTGGACTGGCCAGAATCGATAAAAGCCTCACAACGCAACTGGATTGGTAAAAGTCGGGGTGCAGAAATAGACTTTAAACTCAAGGACCAAGAAGGCTACATCAAAGTATTCACCACCAGACCCGACACGATTTTTGGTGCTACCTACATGGTCTTAGCACCAGAACATGCACTCCTTAACCAAATCACTACTTTGGAACAAAAAGCAGCAGTTGCTGACTATCAAAACGCTGCGAGTCGCAAGAGTGACCTTGAACGTACCGAACTGGAAAAGGATAAAACCGGGGTTTTTACAGGTGCCTACGCAATCAACCCTATCAGCGGAGAAGAAATACCTATATGGATTTCAGATTATGTGTTGATCTCTTATGGCACCGGGGCCATCATGGCAGTACCGGGTGGTGACCAGCGAGATTTCGAATTTGCCAAAAAATTCAACCTCCCTATACGCCAGGTAGTCACTGGAGATGGCCAACCACAAGAAGAACAGCAAGAAGCCTACACCGGTTATGGCATCGCCCTGAATTCCGGAGAATACGATGGCCTGCCTAGTGAAGAACTGATCGAAAAAATTATTACCCGACTGGAGCAGATGGGTGCTGGTACCGGTGCCATCAACTATAAACTTCGCGATTGGATTTTCAGTCGCCAGCGCTACTGGGGAGAGCCCATACCCATCATCCACTGTGATAAATGTGGTACTGTGCCCGTACCTGAGCACCAATTACCTGTGGTACTTCCAGAGGTGGACGATTACACACCCACCGAAGATGGACTATCACCACTGGCCAAAGCGACAGACTGGGTCAATACCACCTGTCCGAATTGTGGCCGACCGGCCATGCGGGAAACCAACACCATGCCTCAGTGGGGTGGTAGCTGCTGGTATTACCTACGCTACCAGGATCCGCATAACGAGTCGCAAATGGTAGATCCTAAAATTGAAGAATACTGGAAAAACGTAGACTTCTATATCGGCGGCGCCGAGCATGCGGTACTGCACCTGCTCTATGCCCGATTCTGGCATAAGGTATTGTATGACGGCGGCCATGTGCATACGAAAGAACCATTCCTGAAACTTGTCAATCAAGGCATGATTCAGGGACGGTCCAGTTTTGTATACAGACTACCTGACGGGAAAACCTATGTTTCTAAAGGGCTGCTGGATAAATATCCCGAGGCCACACCCATACATGTGGATGTGCATTTGGTAGATGCCTCCGATAAATTAGATATGGAAGGTTTCAAAAAAAGCCGTCAAGACACTTCAGATGCATCTTTTAAACTGGAAGGCGATGTGTACTACTGCGGTCACGAAATTGAAAAAATGTCTAAATCCAAACTCAATGTCATCAACCCAGATGAGTTGGTTAGAGATTACGGCGCGGATACTTTCAGGATGTACGAAATGTTTTTAGGACCTGTGGAAGCAAGTAAACCGTGGAATACGAATGGCATTGAGGGCGTTCACAAATTTCTGCGAAAGTGTTGGGGGCTCTTTCATAATGATGAGGTGTTTCAGGTAGCAGACAGCGCGGCTAGCAAGCCAGAACTAAAAATCCTACACGGGCTGATACATAAAATTGAACAAGATGTGGAATCCCTCTCGCTGAATACTTGTATAAGTGCTTTCATGATTGCCGTAAACAAGCTAGGTGACCTAAAATGTAATAAACGGGAAATACTGGAACCCATGGTAATTTGTTTGTCCCCATTTGCTCCACACCTATCGGAGGAGCTATGGCATTTACTCGGCCATGATTCTTCCATACATAAAGCCAATTACCCAGAATTTAACCCTGATTTGCTTCAGGAAGATGCCTTTGAATACCCCATTTCAATCAACGGCAAGATGAGAGTAAAAATGTCATTCGCAACGGATGAAAGCAAGGCCAATATCGAGCAGGCAGTCCTGGCCAATGAGGTGGTGCAAAAATGGACCGAAGGCAAGACCCCTAAGAAGGTGATTGTGGTACCAAAGAAAATTGTGAATGTAGTGGTGTAAAACTAACAAGTTGCTCACCGCAACCATCAACCACCCTCGGAGGGCTCGTCTTCCCGGATGGCTTCATCTTCAGGTGGCATAAAATCCGCTGATTCCGGCGCTTCGTCAGGTGTAGTTTTGTCCTTCTTTTTGAATAAGTTTTTGAAGGTATCCCTAAATCTCCCTTTGAAGAAAGGCTTTTTAGTGGTCGCAGAGTCAATTGCTATGGAATCAGAAGAATCTATGAGTTGCGGTTCCGGCACAGTATTTTGAAGCAGATAACCAAACTTGTCGAAATACAGCTTTTGATCAGGCTGCATGTCCCATTGGTAATCATCAAAATCATACAGAAAAAGTGCGCGTTGATTTTGCTGTTCTTCCCTCTTCGCCATTACTTGATTAAGGCTATCCACCATTGCAGAGTCTGATATGGCAATCAGTGAGTCCAAATAGTCATCTCTCGTATCCGGTTCAGGTATGCCGGCACCAGGTGGTGTCAAAACATTTTGCATTGGAGATTTTTTAAGCTGCCACAATCGAATCGGGTAAGGAGCCCGTTTGATCATTCCGAACTTATTCTTTTTAGGCTGATACGGATTGACCTTATATTCTTCCGTATAACTGAAATAATCAATGGGATCTTCACTGGCCGATGCAACGAGCACACCCGCCGAATCAGTGGGCGGAATTTTTGATTTTGATAAGAGATATTCATCCCTTTCCCCATCTTCCAGGTACCATAGGTAGGAGAAGTAGGTAGTTCTAACAGAGTCATCCAGGATAAAAGTGCTTTGAAACGTGGGACAAATCACTTTATATTGACAACCCGTTAGCAAAAGGAGACCCAACGCAGCATAACACCATTGCCTCATAGAAGAGCCGGCATTTTCGTTCATTAACGTCTCTAAATTAGACTTATTTTCAAACAATACAGGAAAAGTACAAATATCTACTTATCTGAGTGCATCATGTACCCATTCATATACCGTTTGCACCCATTGTTTGTACAATTTACCCGAAGGATGTAAACCATCTCCTGCAATGAATGTGGTGTCGGTTGCCACCTTGCGTGAAAACGCGGTAATTTCAAAGAAAGCCACTTGGTTTCGGCCACTGATCGAGGCAGCCAGTCTGTTGTATTCATCCAGCTCGCGAGCAATTTTTTCCACATCTAGGTTATTCTTACTGGCAAATGGCGTCACACCATAGTCAGGAATAGATACAACGAATACCCGATCGCTTCGGCCTCCAGCCAAATGGATGGCTGAGTCCAGCAAAACACTAAATTCCTGCTCATACTGTGAGATGGGATAACCACGGTATTGATTGTTCACCCCAATCAACAGGGAAACCAGGTCGTAATCATCCATCAGCACAGCCTCCTGCATGCCTACCTGCAGTTCGTCAGTGGTCCAACCCGTGGTTGCTACAATTTGAAAGGAATCTGCTATTATATTTTCATGCGCCAAGCTATCAACCAACTGTTTCGGCCAACGTTCAGTTTCAGCTACAGCTTCCCCAATGGTGTAAGAATCTCCCAAGGCTAGATAAGAAAAACCAATTGGTCTGGTTCGCTTCATGGCTTGTTCTTTGTCCCTGTTGGAACAGGCGTTTAACATGATTGTCACCGCCGCAAGTGTCAAGACTCGAGTCATACCCTCAAAATAAATCAATTGTCATCAATCGGAAGAAAATTCGAAAACCGACTGATATAATTCCATTCCCTGAAAGTATTCGATCATTTCGCGAAAAAAAACGTCATGGCCCAGGGTGGCACTGTCCCCTACCATTACCAACCTTTCTTTTGCACGCGTAATGGCCACATTCAAACGACGATATTCGCTCAAAAAACCAATGACACCCTCCGGATTTGATCGAGTAAGTGAAATATAGATCACATCCCGTTCCTGTCCCTGAAAAGCATCCACGGTATTTGCCTGAACGGTGTGTCGATAGCTGGCAAGGATATCCGATTGACGAATGAGCTTATTCAACACTTCTATTTGTGCTTTGTAAGGTGCAATGATGGCGACCGATTTATGTGGATGTCCGTACGATTCCAAATGGCGTATCAAAAATTGTGCTTCGTCCGAATTGTACGTGCTCAACGTTTCCTTATTCAGGGATTCATTAAAATCAGCCCCCGCTGTATCAATGAATAAAACAGCAGATTCATAATCATAAACCGACTCGAGTATTTGCGGCGCCACCCGAAGCTTCCCCTGATAAAATTTCTTATTTGAGAAGGCCATAATTTCTGGGCGCATTCGGTATTGGACTTCCAACATGCGAGACTGCTCCGGCTGGTTAAGAATTCCCTGCTCAAACAACGTGGTTTCCAAACCATCCTTAGCAGCAATCCTTGATTTGATGGTTGGAGGTAGCTGAAAGTGATCTCCCGACATGAATACCCGTTGTGCCTTCACCATAGGTATCCAACAGGCTGGCTCCATGGCCTGAGTGGCTTCGTCAATAAATACTGTTTTAAATTGAACATCCTTAATTAATTGATGATTGGCACCCACCAGGCTACAGGCGATAACCTCTGCGGCACCCACCAGGGACTGGCTTATATAGTTCTCCAATTTTCTGGATTCACCTCTCAATTGCTTTGACTCCCGGTAAAGCTGCTTCCGCTTGAAACCATTTCCGTTCTTACCGGAATGACTATTCGCTACTTGCTTTAATTCGTCACTCTTTCGCCGTAAAGTACGCAGTTCTTTGTAAAAGGGGTGTTTGCCTACACGGGCATCCAGACTGTTTTCCATCACCTCAGGTGTCAGACGAGCCGGATGTCCAATGCGAAGCACATTGATTTCTTTTTCAACCAATTTTTCCACCAGTAAGTCAACTGCTGCATTACTGGGAGCACAAACCAATACCTGTTTTTCCCTCCGAACCACCTCTTGAATAGTCCGGACCAAGGTTATCGTTTTCCCTGTTCCCGGTGGTCCATGCACAAATCCCATGTCCTTTGCCTGGAGAAGTAGGTTAATTGCCTCATTTTGCTTGCCATTAAGTAAAGGAAATGGAATGTAAGTAGCGGACTGCCGCATAGCGGTTCGCTTCCCATAGAAAAGGTCACGCAATTCAGCCACCCGGTCATTGCTGGCGGCAGCCACCTGTTGCATTACACGACCCATCTCTCGATAGGTCATGTCATCAAATAGCAGATTGATACCTAACCGGTCTCCATGAATAAATTCGGGTTTATCCGGTTGATCGAGAATGACACGCATCACCTCATCCTGTAAATAGCTGACTACACCGGAAACGAAGCGCTCTTCGTTTTCTCCATGAAAAACACCCACATTTGCGCCTACCTGAAAAGCATGTTTACTTGGTTTTTTTCTCCTGAATTCTAGCGTGATGCGTTCACCAACCGTAAAAAATTGACTTTCCAGGCCGACGGGAAACCAGGTCATCCCTTCTCTTACACGGTCATGAATCCCGGATTGAACCATCTTGAACTGATACTGACGGTAGTCTTCCTTTTTTTCAATTTTTAAAAGCTCAATGAGCTTTTCCGGTCGATTTTCATTCATGCCATTAAGAATCAGAAAATGATCCAGAAGGTTGGGTATGGTATTCGCTCAGGGCCTGTCCTGTAGTTCAAGGTGATGGCCGCCATTAAAAGTGAATATTTGATGCCAACAAAGACGCCCAGAATGGCAGGGTAAGCAGCAAAATGAGTTCCAGGCTCACGAGTATTTTCATCGATCTGGCGTTGCGCCATTCAATTTGGTTCTGTCGTTGGTGTACTGCTTTTCTCATTTTTAATATGGAAACAGTAGGTACGATGGATAACAACCCAACCAAAGTAAAAATGGCCACCTTTGTGATGAAAAGCGGGTGATTCCAATAATAGTCGGGTCCTTTGCCATAGTAAAACGCGCGTAACAGTCCGGTACCCACCACTACAATCGCCGCAAGACCGTAGAAACTGTCGGCCCAAATAAGCAACCTAACCTCTCGCCAGCTCAAAGACTTTTGGATCGTTACCCATTCCACTACCAAAGCGGCAAACACAGTCATTATACTTAGATAATGACCATAAGCGACCAGTGCTGCAATCAACATATCATTAGCGTTTCCAGTCAAATCCCAGTTCCTGCGGCTCACCGATAGTCACCTCGCTGGACCCGTGTATCGTGATGTTGCCCTTGATAAAATCTTCCTTTTCTGCCTTAAATATATTTTCCACGTACTTCTGTGGATTGCGATCAATGTAAGGAAACCAGGTGCTGTGGATTTGAATCATTACCCGGTGCCCGGGTAAAAAAGTATGCAGCATGTCCTGCAGTGGAAATTCAACCGCAGTCACCTCCCCTAATTCAAAAGGTTCGGAATTGGCGAAACCATTTCTGAAACGTCCCCGGAATACCTCACTCCTCACCAGCTGCTGGTAGCCGGACATCAAGACATGATCTGGCGTGGCTTTGGTAGGTGGGGCATCCGAAGGGTACACATCGATGATTTTGACTACAAAATCGGCATCCTCAATATCCAGAGACACGCGTAATTTGGCCAAAATTTCTCCGGCAAATGTAAGTGGTTCAGTGAGCGGTGGTGTTTGAAAAGTCAGTACATCCGGTCGGCGTGCAGCATGCCTTTGGTCGTCGGTCATGAAAGCTCTGGGAGTAATGCCTACCGGTGCTACCTCTGATCGGTGAGGTACCGGGTGTGCGGGATCACTCATATAGCTGAAGGTAGCTTCTTCATTTACCGGTTCATTGATCCGCAATGTGCCGTTTTCGGCAAAACGCAACCGAATAGGACTCAAGTCTGCGGGCGGCCAACTGCCAAAGGTCTTCCATTCTTTCGTGCCTGTATCGAAGAGAAAGGCGGCTGGCAAAGACAAATTTCCAGTATCCTTCAGGTGATAGTCGAAAAAAGGCTTTTCAATCTTCGTTTGGTAAAAGGTAGATACGCTATCGCCATAGTAAATGTGATTAACGGCTTGATAACCCCGCTCTCTTGCCCAGTCTCCATGACTCCAGGGGCCCATAATCAGGTGATTGGCTTTGATATTTGGGTTTTTGTCCTCCAGTGTTTTGTAAATACTTAGTGGACCATATAAGTCCTCGGCATCAAACCAACCCCCAACGGTGAGCACTGCATGGTTTACTCCTCGCAAGTGAGGAATAATGCTACGCTGCTGCCAGAAGTCATCGTAATTGGGGTGCTCGGTCAACTGCTTCCAGAAAAAATCGTCAGGATAAATGTCACTGATATTTTTTAATGGCCCCAGGTCCAGATAAAACTGGTAACCATCCCGTGTATCACCCCGTGCATTTAGACGGCGCCATGCAGACCGGTACCAGGCAGTGTCTACCGGACCATCAGTTTGGTAGCCAAAAATCGGTACTGCGCCTATGTAACTCTGAAGAAAGGCCCCCATGTGGTGGAAATCATCAAAATAAAAATCAGCAATCGGTGCCTGGGGTGAAGATGCAACCAGGGCAGGATGCGCCTCAGGAAGTGCAGCGGCTGTATAAAAGCCGGGATAAGAAATACCCCACTGCCCCACTTTACCGTTGTTATTGGCAACATTTTTCAACAACCACTCGATGGTGTCAAAAGTATCTGAGCTCTCATCGATGGCTTTTATATTGTTGGGATTGTTCCCTTTTATATGCGGACGCATGTTGTCATAGTCACCTTCAGACATCCAACGACCCCTTACATCCTGATAAACAAAAATATAAAGGTCTCTCATCAGGTGCCGGGACGGCCCAAGAGATGTGGGATAGGCATCCTTACCGTACGGTAAGGAACTGTATGGCGTACGCTTCATTAATATGGGGTAGGCCCGTTCACCATTCTTTGGGCTATACACGGTGGTATGAAGCTTCACGCCATCACGCATAGGTATTAGATATTCCATTTTGCGGTAATGCTGCCGGATGTAGGCAGAATCCGAAAGCACCTGACCCGAGAGCAAATGGGAGAGTGAAAAGAAACTAACGAATAGCCAACTTGATGTACGTACCATGGGTAGTAGTCTTTGATTAGTTTTCCAAAAATAACCCATTGAACGCAGGTAAGTGTAGCAAGCCAGTGAATGAAAATCCACCGGCCATGTATTACTTAGGTTTTTGAAAATGGATCGCTAAATAAAACAACCCGATTGAGTCTGTAAAATATGTACCGAAGGTGGGACTCGAACCCACAAGGGCATAGCCCACACGTCCCTGAAACGTGCGCGTCTACCAATTTCGCCACTTCGGCAATCATTAAGGAGTAAAGGTAGAAAAGTTTGAGTAACCAACTTTTGAGTTTTTACCACAGCACCCATTTCTTTCTCCAGGTATTTTCATATTTTCCTCGCGTCTCAACTACTATTCCGTCTATCGATGCAATTCCTCCCGATCCTTCTTTGGTAAGCCACTGACCACCAATTCGTAACTATGGTTGATGAGGTAACGGATGAAATCATCAGGAACACTTCCATCCATGAGAATGGTATTCCAATGCTTTTTACTCATGTGATATCCCGGCAAAATACTGCCTTCATATTGTAGGCGATACTCCTGGGCTTTTTCAGGGTCACATTTCAGATTGATGCTGCTAAAGTCGTCCACATCGGTGAGGGCAAACATCTTATTCATCACTTTGAATACCAACACCTGCTGATCGAAGGGGAATCCCTCTGAGGTGCCAGGCTTACTCAAGCAATAGTCTCTGTACGCCTCAATATTCATTGGTAGAATAGAAAAGAAGTGCCAATCGCAACAAAGTTTCTGGGTGATTCTTCACTCAAGCCAAAGCCCGCGGATGCATCCACCTGCCAATTTGATTTAATTAGGTACATCATCCCAAAATTGATTCTATGGTCGGCCGGTCCCTCATCGATGAAGCCATAAGGTTCTAAAAATACGGAAATAGGTATTTTAAATGGGGAATAACTGAAAGCCAGCGTGTACAAAAAGTCGCTGGTCGGATCAATATCGTTCCAAGCCATACCCACGTTGTAGTCCAGTGAAAAGTACTTGCCCAGTGCATTATGAAAAGCAAATACAAAGCTGGGAATGGGTTGAGCTGGTTGAAATGGGTCCTCTCCGGTTGGCAAAGTAACTCTGCCCAAAAAGGTTACCTGAGGTATGGCGCCTTGCGCCTCAAAGATGTTGGATCTCAATCCGAGGGTGATCCCGGTAAAACCACTTAACGTGACGTCCTCGCCAGGTAATTCTGATTTAGTACCGTTGTAGCCTTGTGCTACATTTAATTCAATACGATCTGTTAAGCCAAATCTCAATTCGGTAAGATTTACCGTGGTCAAACGGAATATATCATTTTGATTTTCTGAAGTGAAGCCCGTTTCGAATTGCCACATGCCTTTAGGAAGAACAAAGGCATTAAACCCTTGGGTAGGCCGGTCGGCATTGATGGATGCTGGCGTTGCGTCACCTCTTAATTCTACTGTTTCCTGGCTCCGCACCGGGAATGAGCTAAGGCCCATCAGGCCAGCAAGTGACATACATCTTAAGGGCAACATTGGCAGAACCAAACCCTTCATTTGCTTCGGGCAAACATTATACAACCTTTACTAAAAGGGCTGTAAGCCTTTTCACCTGTTTTAGCCTCCTGGCCTCTGTCGAGTAGCAACCCATATTTCACACAGCTTTGGATCAGGGCTTCATCCTTCCTCGTGCCGTGGTGGAACTGGCCACTATTAAAACCCACTTCGATTTTCTGCCTGTCCAATGCACGAGTGGTTAAATAATCCTGTCCCGGTTTAGAGTTGTGCAACCCGTTTTTGAAGTAGGTAAACATCTTGGGGAGCACTGCAACCCTTGAGAGCTGCTGAGCGGGTGCGACAGGTGTTCCTGTGGCAGGTCCATTGACCAGGGATTGGGCTAACAGTATCCCTTTGTGTTTGTCACCTTCCATCTTCACGCCTAACTCGATGGGATCACCACTGCCGGCATTGCAGTTGCTGCTAAAGCATGTCCAGCTATGGGTCTTGTAATACACCTGCAGGCTGGGGGTCTTGTCCGGATGGAACGGACAGTTTAGCCGCAGGTGCTTGTCGGGTTTCAGGCCGTAGTGGTCCAGGACTTGGGCAAGGGTGAGCCGCTGCTTAATCTCTTGCATTTCCATTGAAAATTATTTGTAACTAATTTCAACAACACAAGATTAAATTTAAGTTTGCTTTTTAGCAACCCAAATGTTTTCATATTTCCTACTTATTGTCAAAAGTATCCTATATCACTACTTTTACCTTCATGAACCTTTCAGATAATATCAAGACTATCCGGGAAGAAAAAGGCCTCAAACAAATCGAGGTGGCCACCCATATCGGGGTGGACAAGTCCGCTTACAGCAAGATCGAAAAGGGGTTAAGGGCGTTGACGGTAGAAGAACTCTATAAGATGGCCCAGCTCTTTAACCTGACCACTCACCAGATTATTAACCATGATGGACAGTTGCCCAAAGAAGTAGTTATTGAAGATAAAACGGCCGTGGAACAAATGAGGCTCATACAACAGCTTGAAGAAGAGGACAGGCAGACCATTTTCAAGCTCATCGATAAAATGCTGACCAATAAAAAATTCAAGGACTTCTTTCAGAAAAACGTAGCAGCTCTATGAATACCCTGACTTATCGCATAATGCTCAATGAAGAACCGGAAGGCGGCTTTACCGTTTCCGTCCCTGCACTGCCCGGATGCATCACCTATGGGGATACTCTCAACCAGGCTTTGGAGATGGCCAGGGAAGCCATAGAAGGGTATATTGAGCTCCTCAAAGAGCAGGGCGAACCCATCCCTGATGACAGTAAAACCCTGGAATATTCTTTAACCCTGGCTTCCTGATATGGGCAATATCCCTTCGCTCACTCCCAAAGAGCTTTGCAGGATACTGGAACAAAAGGGCTTTGAACTCAAGCGCATCAAAGGCAGCCACCACTACTACCAGCACCCGGATACCGGCAAGATCACTGTAGTGCCCATGCACAAAAAAGACCTGCCAAAGGGTACTTTCTTCGCTATCCTTAAGCAGGCCGGGATTGATAAAAATGAGATGTAATAGGAATCTGTTTTGTCTACAGATATCGCAAAGACATAATTACAATCAAAATGGATCCTAGGTAATGAATCGGCATCAACAAGTAAAAAATCACAGGTAATTTTAGATCGAAAAAATTCCGATCCTCTGTGTAGTTACTGTCTAAGTATTTCATCATAGCAAACCCGAATATTGTCATCAATATTAATCCGGGTAAAAGAATGTTGAAGCTAAAATTGAATAGATAAATCTTAAACTGATAGCTCAGAAAGAAGAACAACGAAACGAAATTCAAAGTAAGCGGTATTATCAGTAAAGTCCGAGCAGCATTGAGGCCTCTTTCACGATGCTTACGCATATATATATAATAAATGTTAACAAGAAAATTCATTGTTCCAATTTCTTTATTTACCATATATCCAGTCTCTTCCAGCGTGATTGGTATAATTGTCAAACCAATCACTACCAACTGCGGATGATACTCCATAAATAAGACCACCTACCGCAGCACCGGTTAGGATCGCAGGAGAAGCTAATATTGCCCCCGTTACACCTACACCTAATAGGACAACCCCGGCTGTAATATCCACAATGCTGTGAGAATCAAAATTACCCGTTTGATATTCGTATCCGGCAACTCCAACTGTAATAAATCCTCCGAAAATAGCTGTTGCCTTCGTCATTTTTGCTAACCCTGCTGCTTGTGCTGGCGTGATCTTTTGCAAACCGTAAGCCACATGCATTGAGGTGATCTCAGCTGCCATGTTAGCGGCATCATTTTGAAACCCCAGCACCGTAATACCAAGATCAACTCCTCTATTGTATTTCCAAGGATCATTGGAAGGCCCCCCGATGTATTATCTTCACCCACCCCTGATGTATCTAGTAGGATGACTACCAATAAATCCTCAATGTCATCAGCTATACCATCACCGTCACAATCATTGCCCGAGCAACCTTTCTCGTCGTTTTCACCTTCCTTATCGTCTTCACTTTCCTCATCGTTCTCATCTTCCTTTTCGTTCTGATCTTCTCCATCCCCATCTTCTGCTTCATCCGCATCATCATTCCTGTTCTCTTCCAGCATTTTCTCATAGCTTACTGAGAACCAAGAAGAGTAATCGGAGCCTAACCGAACACGCCCAAAAAAAGTATCCAATGCGAAGCCGAATGATCTAGAATAGTCTTGCCCTGCGCCATTTGGGCTTGCCCCAAAAGTAACAGGCTTTAACCCACTGGGATCACTCATATTCACAGGGTTATTAAATGCATAGGTATACCCACTAATGCCGGGCATAGACGCTGCCAAAGCGTCCACCCCGTTAAACCTGGCAATGGCAGCATCATACTTTCTGAAAGGGACCCGGCCTGAGGACTTTTGCTTTATCACTCGGGACTCCAAGTGACTATGTCAAAAGGCCAGCATGCCAGTTAGCCACCTGGTAAGCCTTGTGCTTTCTTTTCTTTTCCTTGATAGAGGCATGCGCGTAAAAAACTGTCCGGTGGACAGTTTTAGCGAATGGCCAGCTTGCAGGGCGGGTTGTTTGATCCGCTCACACTTCGACAGTGTGACAGCGGGGGGTCGTGTCATCCTGAGCATGTCGAAGGAAGACGCAGGCCCGGTGTCTCGGCTGCCCTGTGCGCCGTCTGGGTGAACACATACCCTAGCCTTACCTTATACCCCACTCCATGCGCAGCATGGAAAGCGGGATGGTCCGGTAAAATAGCCGGGCGTGGGCGGACTGGTGGGAGGATAGGCGATTATTTTGCCTTGACTTTTTTGCTTCGTTTTTGTGT
>CAYOEV010000011.1:0-37604 GCA_964403075.1 uncultured Roseivirgaceae bacterium
CCCAAGACAAATATGTAGATGGAAAGATCGATGTGTTTGTGGGCAACCTGGTTCAAAGTATAATCATTGTGCTTTTGGTCATCTTGCTGGTATTAGGCTGGCGGGCCGGGGTTGTCATTGCCAGTATGGTTCCTGGCACCATGATTCTTTCTTTCTGGTTGATGGGTGTATTTGATATAGGTCTGAACCAGGTAACACTCGCTTCCCTCATCATGGCACTTGGCTTGCTGGTAGACAATGGCATTGTGATGGTGGAGTCGATACTTGAAAAGCTGCAGCAAGGACAGAAAAAATTTGAAGCAGCTGTCAACTCGGCCAAAGAGTTTATGATTCCGTTGCTTATATCTTCACTCACTACCTGTGCGGCTTTCCTGTCTTTTTATTTGGCAGTCGGCACCATGGGAGAAATCATGGGCAATATTTTTTTAGTAATAACCATTACCCTGTTGTCCTCCTGGTTTTTTGCCTTCACCATGGTTCCGCTGATCGGCATTTCCCTGCTTAAGGTAAAAAAAGACAAAAAACACACCACCATTTTTGATCGCTTCAGAGGGTATTACAATCGATTTTTAAATCAAAGCCTGGCAAAGCCATTGCTTACCCTTTCCGTGATCGCCATATTGTTTGTCGTAGCGCTGATTGGGTTTACGAGAGTGCCCAGCATTTTCATGCCCCCGAGTGACCGGAATTTGGTGATTGTAGATGTGAGCTTCCCGCTCGGCACCCAGATTCAAATCACCGACTCGAAAATTGCCCTTATCGAAAGTTTTATGAAAGACAATCTTCTGGTATCAGAGGAAAACGAAGAGGGTATCATCGATTGGTCTTCCTACATTGGAGAAGGACCGGAATCCTACGACCTCGGTTATTTTGCTGCCGAGCCGAACTCCTCCTATGCCCACATGCTGATCAATACTACCTCAGATGAGGCCAATGACCTGATCATCAATAAACTGCGGACTTTTACAAGGGAAAATATTTTTGACGCTGATATAAAAATAAGTCGTTTGGTAGGGGCTGGTGGCTCAGAAGCCCCAATTGAGATCAGGCTTTCAGGCGATGATCCTGATGAATTGTTCCAGATGACAGATCGGATAAAGACCAAACTCTTTGAAACACCTGGCACCATCAATGTGACCGATGACTGGGGAGCTCGCACCAAAAAATTATTGGTGGATATTAACGATACCCGGCTGGCTCAATCAGGGCTCACCAATCAGGACGTAGCCATATCTTTATTAACGTCTCTCTCGGGTTTTGACGTAGGTGATTTTAGGGAAGAGGATAAAACCATTCCCATTGTGATGCGTGAGAAAAACAGTGAAGCAATCAGCTATACCGATATTGAGAATCTCACGGTTTTCTCCCAATCCAAAGGGACGAGCAATCCACTTGCACAAGTGGCAGATATTGAAGTGCCCTGGCAGTATGCCAAATTTTTGAGGAGAAACCTAAAGCACAGTATATCGATTCAGGCCGGCGTTAAAGATGGTTACCTCTCCAGCGATATCATGGAAGTGCTTCGGCCTTTTATGGAAGAAGAAAAAGCAAATTGGAAATACGGCTATTCTTTCGAATTTGGAGGAGATGCGGAAGGAAGCAACAATGCAATGGGTGCAGTGGCGCAGAATTTACCGCTGTCTTTTTTTATCATTATTTTGTTACTGGTTATACAATTCAACTCTTTCCGGAAAGCCTTCATTATTCTAATGACCATTCCACTGTCCATCGTCGGGGTAACTTTTGGGTTATTAAGCGCTGGCTCTTTCTTTAGCTTCACGGCCTTTTTGGGGATCATATCTTTGGCAGGCATTATCATCAATGATGCCATCGTGCTGGTAGATAAAATTGGTACCGAATTGGCAGAAGGCAAGCCTTTGATAGCCAGCATCAAGAAAGCGGCGAACGACCGTTTTAGTCCCATCTTATTGACCACACTCACCACCTCGTGTGGCATGATTCCACTGTGGACGGGTGGGGGCGCGTTATGGTCTCCGATGGCCATCACGATGATCTTTGGATTGCTGTTTGCCACGGTGGTGCTGCTCATTTTTGTTCCGGTGGTTTATCAGGGTTTATTTAAGAGCTTAAAAAGCTTAAAATCAAAAAAATGAAATACATAGTTGTTTTTTTATTTGGTGCTTTGCCGCAAATAGTCTTCGGCCAGATGCTTCAAAAGCTTAAACCATTTGATGAAGCTAGAAAGGTGATCGCTTCTGTGGAAAATGCAGAGGAGATTCGGGAGGCGCGTCGCAATCGGTATGAAGGAAGGTGGACGCTGGATTTAACGTACGGGCAACGCTTTGTCTCACCTTACAACAAGTCCAATCAAGGTGATTCTGTTGAGCTTGTAGACTTTTCCGGTAAGCGTGCTTATTATGGAGTGGGCAGTCAATATTTTATTTCGAGAAATCTATCAGTAGGTATAGGCGTCGAATTTCTTTTTCTTCCCAAAAATCAAACCGTCACCTTTGCAGGTAACGGAGGAAGTGGAGAAGGAAGTGGTGGGTTACTTTTCAGCACTTATATGGCCGGAAAATACTTCGTCGTCAATGGGAAACACACAAGACTTTACACGTCTTTGGCATTGGGTCGGGATCAAATGGTGGTCAAAGGAGGTAATGTAGAAGTATCATTCTCCACAGGAAGAAATGAAGACATTGAGACCATCACAAGGAGTGTATTTGGCGCTACCCTATCGGCAGGGGTAACCCACCGATTATCTCCAGCCGGTATGATTGATTTTATGTTTGGATATTCCAACACTTCTCAATCTGACCCTATCGGAGGAATTACCTCACCGGGAGGAATTAAAACTTCTGTCTCTTTTCAATTTATTTTGAACCCAAAGAAGGGAGGTTAAAATACACGCCCTTTAAATATTATTTTCGTTTGCTTTGAAAATGAAGCGAGCTGACCGAACCTGACGTAGGTAAACTTATTATGCCGGAGGGGAGCAGAAAAAGCATTATAATATTGGTGGTAAGTCCACATAATAAAGGAGCTGACGATATATTACAGAGATGCCCTTTAATACGTAGTAGTATGAATCCTTTTATTAGAAAAAGTTATCAGTAAAAATACGAGGCAATTATATTGTTCCATGTGTCGATGAAAACTGTAACAAAAACCATTTTATTCATCTGTTTGGTCCTGATACTGAGTAACTGCTCATCTGATAAGCTGACGTATTCCCTTATAAAAAAGCAAGTGGACAAAAATGCTGTGGACAATGGGTACATTGAAAACAAGGAAGGAATTACGGTGGTTACAGTGGGAACAGGAAGTCCATTCCCCGGAGATCGGGCACAGACGGCTACGGCAGTATTTGTAAATGGGCATTTTTTTATGTTTGATGTAGGGGCTGGTGCGGTTCAAAAGTCAGAGAAATTCAAGCTTCCGTTAGATAAATTGGATGGCATTTTCTTCACCCACTACCACTCAGACCATTACATGGACTTGCCAAATATGATCAGTCGTTCGTGGCAGCGAGGCAGAGCCATCGACTTGCACATTTATGGACCTGAAGGTTTAAACCAACTGATGGCTTCTGTGGACAATTTCCTCAATATTGACAATTCGTATCGTTTGGCACACCATGGACTCGAAGTGATGGATACGGCCTATGCGGATGGGATAGCCCATGAATTTGTCATTGAGCAAAATGCCTATGTTGTAGTTTATGAAAAGGATGGGATAAAAATTACGGCGTTTGACGTAACCCACGAACCCATCGAGCCAGCTGTGGGATATAAAATTGAATACCGAGGTAAAAAGGTAGTAATCAGTGGAGATACAAAAAAGAATGAGCTATTGCGCGAGATGGCGCAAGATGGGGTTTTATTGATTCATGAAGCGATGGTTATGAATTTTCAGGAAATGCTGGCCAAAGCAAATAAGGAAGCAGGGCTTGACAGAAACGCGCATATCATCACAGACATTCAAGATTACCACACCAGCCCTGGAGAAGCGGCTGAAATAGCCAATGAAGCGAATGTAAAGGTCTTAGTATTGAATCATTTAGCTCCTGCTCCTGAGTATCGGCTGCTAAAAAGTATGTATTTCAACCAAATGGAAGTTTTTGAAGGGCAAAAACATTTGGCTGAAGACGGTGATGTTTTCTACGTGGAATAAGGGCTCAAACGCAGCCAATGTAGGTAGGCAATAAGAAATGGGGGTGTCGGTACTTTTGCCAAAAATTTACGATTCCACCATGCATTTGTTTTCAATAGCTGGTGAGGAAATGTGCTTAGCTTCTTTTGGTCCAGTACGGTAGTGCACCTGCGATTACAGCTCATTTTGGTGTAGAATGTTGCCTGCCTCCCTGTGCTTTTTCTCATGGCTCCATTTAAAAAAAAATCATTTACTACTTACCACCAGGCCAGTTACCGGGGACTCTGGTCATGCGTCTCGATTGGCCCTCTGTTAGGGTAGCTTTTAGAAGGCTTCAAGTCGCATTGGTTCTTGGCCTTGACCCGCTTGAGCAAACACATTCACATATTCGGTACTTTAGGATGGCCTTTGTAGCGGAATTACCCTTTACCTATTACAGAGCGAAAGCATGAAGGTTTTTTGTATGGAATAATTATCTTTATTTCAATAATGAAGTAAAATAGCCGTTGGTAAACGCTTGAAGGCGGCCGTAATATTGATTAACAATTACTTAATGTAAAGTTTCTAAAGGCGAAATAAACGCAATAGGTTTATTCGGATGTTAACATTAGCCTAATGGCGCAAGATTTAATTTCAATTAATAAATGAACTTAAGAATAGTGTAATAATGGACAGAAAAGAATTTATAAAAAACTCTGTAATGCTCGGTGCAGCCACTGTATTTTCAATCAATAATGTTTTTTCCCGGAATGTAATCGATAAACTTCTAGGAAAAATGAATGATGTCTCTAACGCTGGTGCTGAATCAAAGTTTCAACTTCCTGAATTGAATTATGCTTATGATGCGCTTGAAAGGAGTATTGACGCACAAACAATGCAAATTCATTATTCCAAGCACCATCAAGGCTATGTCAATAAACTAAATAAAGCACTTGAAAATTTCTCTGTAGAGAATTCATCATTGGAAAATATTCTAACAAATATTTCTAACTATTCAACAGCCGTTAGAAATAACGCGGGTGGACATTACAATCACTCTTTATTTTGGACAATTTTAACCCCGGAAAAAAATACAATACCTTCGGAAAAGCTGCTTCGAGCCATCAATCAGCAGTTTGGTTCTATGGATAGTATGAAAACAGAGATTAATAAAGTCGCAGTGAGTCGATTTGGTTCAGGTTGGGTTTGGCTTTCCTTAGATAAAAACAGCAAACTTTTTATTTCTTCGACACCAAACCAGGATAATCCTTTGATGAATACTACAGAAAGACAAGGATACCCAATTTTAGGAATTGATGTTTGGGAACACGCGTATTATCTCAAATACCAAAACAAAAGGGGTGATTATCTTTTAGCAATTTGGGATGTAATTAATTGGAGAGAAATAAGTAAATGTTATGAAAAGTATGTTTAACTATTAAATATTCTTATTTGTAATAGCGGGTGTATGACATAGCCGGTAGAGTATTTAATGATAGGTTTATAATTTGTAAGACTCCCTAAAAATCAAATTGTTTTTAACGTTTATAAACGGTTACAACATTGTTTTGTAATCACTTGCCTTAAAATTTTTAGAGACGAAATAAAGGCAATGAGTTTGTAATATTTTTAGTTCAATTGGCTTGGTCACAAATTAAGTATTGATAATATGAAAGGAATGTATCAAATTATTTTAGCTTTATTTGTATTGACATTTATTTCCTGTCAGTCAAAAGAAAATCATGAAAAATTTGATCATGTAATTCTTGCAATTAATGATTTGGAACAGGGTATGAGACAATTTGAAAGTAAGACAGGGATTAAGCCTGAACCCGGAGGAATCCATCCCAACTCTTACACGCAGAATGCGATAATTGCTCTTGACAATGAATCATATATCGAGATCCTAGCTCCAAGAGCGGACATTGATTCAGTACCTGATTGGATTATGGAAATCGATCGCTTGACTCCAATTGATTGGGCTGTTGCTACACAAAATATAGACTTAACCAGAAAAAAGCTCTCAGACATTGAACTTGTCTCTTCACAGTCTGAGACTGGTTCACGGGCCACAATTCGAGGTGATACACTTATGTGGACTACCTTTGGAATAGAGACAGAAAGGGATGCATATTTTCCGTTTTTTATAAACTGGGACAGCCAATCTATTCATCCCTCCATTAATGCACCCAGTGGATGCACATTGAATAACTTGCGAATACATTCTAATAGTTTTGATATGCTTACGGAGTTATCACAGAAACTAAATATTCGCCTTGATTTAATAAGTGACCGGAAAGAAAAAATGATCTTAACTATTAATAGTCCTAAAGGGTTGGTGATCTTTGAATGAGGGCATTTTTCAGCCAGACGTCCAGAACAAATGAGAAGCGTAATGCGGGCGAACGGGCTAGATTTAAGCCAATTGATTATTAACAAATATATCGGCAAGTGGAAAGTGAGGTACTTATAATCCCGCACAAGGCTCATACTTGTTCGTTAGCGGTCAGACCGGCGAGCTAAAAATCGCGATCCTCCTTTCCGGTATGCACTGCACCTGCCCAATACTTTTAAAATAGAAGATTATTGGATTCGCCTTCCAATTGATGCGACAGCATAGACCAGACATAAGGTTAAATACCTAAAGAAATTTACACTGTTTGAGCTTGGGGTGTGATTCAATCTCGGACGAGTGGTTAAATTTTAGGTTGCGACTAATTATCTTAGTCATTGATACACAGTCTGGGGTTGGTAAACCCAATCTCTATCTTCCACATAAAAGCTTCTGAGCCTCTGAGAGGTATTTGAAAGCGCTCTTCAACACGCTTTCTCGTGACCATTACGTCCTGCCGCTAACAAAAGCTAGCATACATGGGCACGGAGCTGGCTTCATTTACCAGTTGCTTCACATTTCTTCCTATTTTTCAGAAACAAACGAGATCGCAACGCAGGCCAGCCGAGACTTGCCACACGATTCGTAAGAATGAATACATGCATAAAATAGTACTATTTTCAGCGTTAGCAGACAGACAACCACAACCATTGCAAGTAAATGGATTGGACCTTGTAGTCATTCGTTATGATGACAAAGTTTCTGTATTGTACGGTAGATGCCTGCACCGCGGAGCATTAATGGCAGATGGCTTTGTAGATGGCGATAACCTTATTTGCGGTTTACACGGATGGGATTATCGCATAGATACGGGCGTTTCGGAATACAATGATAAAGAGGTACTACATAAATTCAATTCAGAGGTAAAGCACGATTACGTTTGGGTGGATGAGCAGGAAATCAATGACTATTTAAAAGCACATCCACAACCGTTCAATAGGAATCAATACTTGGGTCAGTATGCCGATACGCATCCTGAAGAGACAGAACCGTATACCGGATATATTCAATCTTTGGCTCAAAATGGCCCAAAAAAGTTTGGGCATCACGGACCATCTGCTGCTATGGGTGTGGATAGGAATCTTTTACCTAAATGGGAAAACATTCAGTTTCTGCCGGCACAATTGGCTACAAGACCGCTCTTAGATGAAGCGGAAGTGCAAACCAAAGTGGTTATTGGGTCTAATGCTAAAAAGCCTTTGCAGTTAGACATTCCGCTTTTTGTATCAGACATGAGCTCTGGGGCATTGTCCAAAGAAGCCAAAATTGCCCTCTCTAAAGGAGCAGAAATGGCAGGTACAGGTACATGCAGTGGTGAAGGAGGGATGCTTCCTGAAGAACAAGCCAATAACACACGTTATTTTTATGAATTGGCCTCAGGCAAATTCGGCTTCAGCTGGAAAAAGGTCAAAAAAGCGCAAGCTTTTCATTTTAAAGGTGGGCAAGGAGCGAAAACAGGCACGGGTGGACATTTGCCGGGGGATAAGGTAACTAAAGAAATTGCTGATGTGCGTGGTTTGAAAGCAGGTGAAAATGCCATTTCACTTGCTGCATTTCCTGATTTATTTTCTGCCGAAGATTTCAAGGCATTTGCTGAGGAAGTGAGAGAAAAAACAGGCGGTATTCCTATTGGCTTTAAAATTGCAGCCAGCCATATTGAAGCGGATATTGACTTTGCTTTGAAGGTGGGGGTGGACTACATCATTTTAGATGGGAGAGGGGGAGGAACAGGCTCGGCACCTACCATATTGCGAGACAATATCAATGTGCCTACCATTCCTGCTTTAGCAAGAGCCAGGAGGCATCTTGATCAGATAGGCGGAAAAGACATCACACTTATTGTCACAGGAGGGCTGCGTGTACCTGCAGATTTTGCGAAAGCGATGATGCTTGGAGCAGACGCCATTGCTGTATCTAACGCCGCCTTACAAGCCATCGGCTGCTTGGGAATGCGGGCGTGCGGCACCAACAATTGTCCGGTGGGAATTGCTACACAAAAAGAAAATTTAAGAAGCCGATTGATAATTGATGCTTCCGCACAGCAGCTTGCCAACTTTTTCAATGCTTCTACAGATTTGATGAAAGTCATTGCCAGAAGTTGTGGTTATGACTCTGTCAGGAAATTCAACTTTAATGACCTTTCTACACTCGATTATCAAATGCACCAGTTAACAGGAATTCATTATGCAGGAATACACTAACACAGACCAACAGCTTCACTTGCTTAGTCAGCTTGTTGCCAAAGCCAATCGAACGTTTGTTCCAAAAAAGGAGGACGATAGCCACACCAACCTCTGTTTTGATAATCTAGGTAACCGAATCTCGGGCCGCTGGATAGAAACGAAAGATAGTCAGCTACTTTTTACACTGAATATCGACACACAGACCATAGTAGTGGTAAACGAAGCCAGTAAGCTTATGGCCGGTGTCTCCACCATTTCGAAGCACATGGAGGAAGTTGAGCAAGAAATTGAAAAGGTATTACCAGACTTGGGTTTAGCTCCGGATGGATTTAGCGAACCACTTCATTATGAGATACCCTCTTACGACTTCGCAAAGAAGCCTATTGTTAAGATTGATTCAAATGGATTATCGCAATGGAAACACGTTCGTCAGCTTGCTAATCAAGCCTGTTATGAATTGATGGGATATGTCCAAATGTGGGATGATGTGCGCATTTGGCCCCACCATTTTGATACCGGCATTTATATAATCCCAACAAAAAAATTGGGTATAGGATTTGGTCTTGCCATGGAAGACAGCATGGCCGGTTCACCATATTTCTATTTGGCAGGCTACCCATTACAAGGCGAAATAATCTATAAAAATCTGCCACACTCCGACAAATGGGAGTGGAAAATAGGTGAGAATTGGAAGGGAGCCATATTAAAGCTTGACACGCTGCAAAAGCAAAATGAGACGGAACAGTTGAAGTGTGTTGGTAAATTCATAGTTGAAAATACAAAATGGTTTTTAGCAGATGAAAATTAAGACAATCGCTTTTTTATGACCGTATTTATTCGCCTTTTCATTTACGGTCAATACGATGTGGAATTAGCGCATCATCTTCTCCTCAGGCGCAGGTCGCTAATGTTTGAAGTAGTCGCATTGTATTCGTTCATCTTTGGCACGGCGGAACTCAATTTGCGCATGACTCAAAACACCAATGCAAATTTCTGCTTTGACCCTAGGGTGGCTTATTTCAATAACGGTGAGGTGCATATTGCGGATTTTAATTTTGTGATCTGCTACATTTTCGAAGCCATTGTGCGGGGTGTATACCCGTTAGTCGAAGACAATTGTGCGCCAGAAACACAAACAAACATTCAAGCAATGGAAACTCTTACGCAACCGGGAAAGGTCGTTAGCTTGGCTGCGCGCAGTTATGTAGTGTCTTTTACATTTTTAAAAGCGTATTCAGAGGCAGAACGAGCGATAGCCGATCGGTTTATTAACGAAGTTTTATTGTATCCTCTCAATTAATAATGGCAGCACTCACTTTAGATTTCTGGTATTTATTTCCCATTTCCATTGTCATTGCCACCTTGGCGATGTCATCAGGAATTGGCGGTGCAGTTTTTTTCTCCCCTCTATTTATGCTGGCCCTCAAGTTGGAGCCTAAGATGGCCATTGGTGCCGCTTTGGCTACCGAATTATTTGGATTCAGCAGCGGACTTATTGCCTATTACAAAGCAAAGCTGATTGACTTTAAGTTGGCGAAAAACTTGCTCATTTTTTCAGTACCCGCTGCCATTGTTGGGAGTTATTATGCCGATTTAGTGCCCCCATTTATTCTAAAAACAATTTTCGCGGTGGGCTTACTGTTTATTGGTTTTCAATTATTTAATGCCTGGCGAAAAGAAGAACGAGAAAAACATGAAACCGCACATCGCAAAGAATTTGCGCAGGACTACGAATCAGAACTTATAGATGCTACAGGCAAATCGTTTCACTATACGGTTTGCAATAAAAACATGGGGCGCTCCTTTGCTGCCATTGGTGGGGCTTTTGTAGGGATGATTTCAGTAGGTCTGGCTGAATTGCAAGAATACCATTTAGTGGCGCGTTGCAAAGTGCCCACACCGGTGGCAGTGGGCACCTCCATTTTTGTAGTTGTGGTAACAGTTTTAGTGGCATCGGTCGGACATTTTTATGAGTTTTTCAGTGAAGGTGGCGCGGTATTAAATGAAGTGTTCAATGTGATTGTTTACACCATTCCCGGAGTCATCATTGGTGGTCAAATTGGCCCGAAGCTGCAGAAAAATTTACCTGAAGATAAAATGAAAATAGGTATATCTATCTTATTTGTTTTAATAGGAATTTTTATGCTTTATACGCTAATAAATTAAAAATGAGTGAGGTGGCTTTCGTAACATATTGTCGTGTTAGTTTCCCCAAAAATTGGACAGTTTAAAAATACATTCAATTTTCAAAGTAAGGTTAGGGAAGACAACACCGCAACCAGCAGGGAATTGAAAATGAAAGTTCCACAAGAAAACTGCTGTTTAAACATCTATTCAAAACAGTGACCACAGTGATCGATCAGTCCAGACTTGGACATAAAAAAAGCCTTCAACCACGGTCGAAGGCTTTGGGCAAAGAAGCCGCATCGGATAAGATATAGCTACGCTTGCTCGATCAGGTTGGCCTATCAGGCGTCGGTGTTGTCTTCTACTTCTGCTACCGTCGCATTGCGCTTGATGGACTCAATGCCATTGTCGCGTGAGGAATTGCTTTTGTACATTTCGCTGGTGCCAATGACCTGGTGGTTGCCGGCGCGCAGCGTGAAATAGGGGTCTCCCTTATCAGAATCTGCTCGTTTGTACCTGCCATCATCCGAACTGTTTTCCTTTACCGACTCAATGCCATTTAGGGCATTGTGTTTCTGGGTATACATTTCGCTTGTCAGAATTACCTGACCATTTTCAGCGGTTAGATTAAAATAGTATTGTCCATTCTTGGATTTTCGTAAGTCGAACTTTGGGTGTTTAGCCATTTTTTCAGGATTAGTTTTGGTGCTTCAATTTATGGAAGTTTGCGTAATCTCGAAACCTGGAATTCGTTTTTTAGGTCTTCATTGGTAACTAAAAGAAATTAATGATGCGTTTAATTGAAATTATCTCCGGTCCATTATTGCTGCAGAGTTTGTCCTTGGCCTTTTTGGCCATTTTGTTTTTACAATCAGGTCTGGACAAAATATTTGATTATCAGGGAAATTTGACGTGGATCAGGGGGCATTTTGAAAAGAGTCCGCTCTACCGAATCTCAGGGTTACTTGTGCTCCTGATCACTGTTCTTGAAACGGCGGCAGGCATATTTTCAGCCATTGGTTTGGTGATACTTTGGATCGATGGATCGATCGAATGGGCACTGATTGGTGCAGTGCTGTCTGGTTTGTCACTGCTTGGGTTGTTTTTTGGTCAGCGTTTGGCCAAGGATTATGCAGGTGCTGCGGTGTTGCCTGCCTATTTTCTGGTGAGCCTGGCAGCCATCTATTTTTTAACAGAAGGTGCCGTTGGATTTTAGTACAAAGGCGGTCGTGCCGAGGTTAACCCCTCGTTTAGTGTTTATTTTGCCAGTTCTCAGGTTTCACCATGATCACTTCTTCTTTGGTGACAATCACCTGACCGGGTGGCGCGCCCTTGGCCTTGCGGACGTGCTTTTTAGGTGTGTAGCTCACAGGGCAGAGGGTGTCTGTTTTTCGTTTAGAGAAAAAGGCGGCCAAGGCAGCTGCACGCTCAATTACAGGTTCAGGAAAATTTTGTCCGGCTCGGTGCCTGACCACCACATGTGAACCCGCGACATCTTTCGCGTGCAGCCAAAGATCATCTTTGTGCGCCACCCGCAATGTAAGCTCATCATTGGCTTTCGCATTTCTACCAACCAGTATGCGGTAATTTTCCCATGTAAATTCATGATAGGGCAACACTTCTTCCAGTTTTGACGACCCCTCTGATTTTGGGTATCGGGCCCTGAGGTCTTTCAGATTTTGTATTTCTTCAACCTTTTTTATTTCTGCCTGCCATTGATTGATCTGCTGTTCTTTTTTTTCCAGGTTTAGCTCCAACTGCTTTATTTCCCGGGACTTGTTCTTGCCCTTTCGGTAATAGCGTTCTGCGTTTTTTTGTGGGCTCAATACTGGATTCATGGCGATGGTCACTTTCCCATCGCCATACAAATCATCCAGGACCACCTTTTTTGGCCCCGCCTGTAGGTGGTGTAAATTGGCCATCAGAATATTGGCGTATTCCTCAGGGTTGCGCTCTTTTCTCACTGCCTGCAGTTTGTTTGCAGTCTTTTGGATGTAGTTGCTCCCGCGTTTGATTTGCTGGGTCAGTTGTTGAACAATGGGTTTCTTCTCTTTTGCAAGTTGAAAGTCAGCATAAAAATACTCAGCCAGTTTATTCGAAGCCTCAAGCGGTTGATAGGTGGTAAAAAGAGGCTGCGTTTCGTTCAACAAACTTATGTGCGGCTGTCCCTGCACATCTTTTACCAAATGAATGGGGCCGTGTTCAAAGTCTTTGATGAATGACGTCCATTCCGCTTCATCCAACCGGTTTCTTGCAAAGGCGCCCAATAGCGCCTGACAAGCATGCCAGGAGTCTGGTGGCTGTCCTTTTAAGGTGTCGAGAGATACCGACCAGTCGCCCGAAAGGCCATTTCTGAATAGCCGCACGACTTCACCCGCTTGCACCAGTAAAACATTCGACCGTTGGCCATGCATTTTAAAAATTAACTGGTGATGTTGTAGTCGTATGACGAATGAGCGCTCGAATGCAAGGGGAAACACTTCTTCAACTTTTTGATCGATTAATTCTTCAAAAAGGTCTACCGAATTCTTTCTGGCGCGTGCAAAGCGATCCGGAAAGGTGAGGAGCCCGGCCTGGTTGTCGAGATTGGCACGTAAAGTGAACAAGTCTTGCTTGTAGGCAAGCTGGAGTACCAGTTCATCTTTTTGTTGTGAAAAAACCGTCTGTAGGTACATCCCCTGCATGCGCATGTGTAACGCCTCAGCCAATCTCTTTTGAAAAAAATAGGTATGGTACATAGGTTTATTAGAACTTGCGCAAAATTGAACGAAAAAAACGATTATGCCTTTTCATTCACTGGATCAAATTAAATGGAAAGAATTGCTACCCGGGTTTAGGGTCAGATTTCTACACACCAAACACATGACACTGGCCTTTTGGAACATTGATGCAGGTGCCGAGCTACCCGAACATAGTCATCCGCATGAGCAGGTTGCTAGCATTCAGGCTGGTGAATTTGAACTTAACATCGAAGGAGAAATGCAAGTACTCAAACCCGGTCAGATAGCCACGATACCAGGAAATAAAAGACATAGTGGGAAGGCGTTGACCGATTGTGAAATGCTGGATATATTCTCACCAGTGAGGGAAGAGTACCTATGAAAAATTTACTACCTTTTCATCTGGCGATGCCTGTAAATGACCTCGACGAGGCACGAGAATTCTATGGCGGTGTGTTGGGCTGTGACGAGGGCAGATCCTCCGATCGCTGGATTGATTTCAATTTTTTTGGCCATCAGTTCGTCGCACACCTGGATGAAGACCATTATCCAGCGCATCCTTCTAACCTGGTAGACGGGCATGTCATTCCTGTGCCTCACTACGGGGTGGTCCTGAAATGGAACGACTGGGAGGCGCTTCACGAGCGCATCATGGCATTTGGTATTCCATTTCTCGTGCCCTCTTACATTCGCTTTGAAGGTGAGTCAGGAGAGCAAGGCACTTATTTTATCAAAGACCCCACGGGAAATATACTGGAATTCAAAAGTTTTAAGCAAATGGATCAGCTATTTGCCAAATAGCGTAAGTTCACTGATCACAACACCTTTTTCTGTGGGTGTCAGCTTTCAACGACCAGTCCATCGTAGGCAATGGCTACACCTTCAGGTAATTCTGTTTCTACTTCCCGATGTAGGCCCATGTTGTGACTTATGTGCGTGAGATAGGTGTTTTCCGCCTGAATTTCCCCGGCAAAATCTATGGCTTCCTGCAGGGTAAGGTGACTGATGTGAGGCTCTTTCTGCAGGGCATTTAACACCAATATTCTGCTACCTTTTATCTTTTCTTTTTCTTCCGGAGCAATGGTCTTGCAATCGGTGATGTAGGTAAAGTCATAGATTCTAAACCCCAATACGGACAATTTGAAGTGCATGACTTCAATGGGTAGCACTGGCGTTTGGCCTACCCGAAAAGGCTCTTTATCAATTTCATGGATTTCGATTTGCGGGATGCCCGGGTATTTGTCTTTCCTAAACACATAGGCAAACTCTTGCGCAAGCTGGTCGAATACTTCCCTGCTCCCATACAGCGGCATCTCCCTATGTTGTTTGAAATTGTAGCTGCGTATGTCGTCCATACCCGCCGTATGGTCCTTGTGTGCATGGGTAAAAAGCACGGCGTCCAATCGGTCTACACGCTCCCGAAGCATCTGCTGGCGAAAATCAGGACCGGTATCAACCACCAAACTCTGTCCGTCTACTTCCACATGAATGGAGGATCGAAGCCTATTGTCTCTAAAATCCAGGGATTGGCATGTGGGACACGCACAGCCAATCACGGGAACACCCTGGGAGGTACCGGTGCCCAAAAAGGTAATTTTCAAAGTTCTATCTCCTTTTGTTGTAGCTGCTTCAGTAGTTTTTGATTTTTTTCACTCAATGACAGCGGATCAATAGAGATAGCCCTGATAATTTCAATCAGGCTGTTGATTTTGCCATCCAGGGAATAATACTTGTTGACGATCGCCACCTTAGATGCTCTTATCACGCAATAGCCAGACTGGAAATTTCCTTTTTCGTAGCGAAGGACGTATTCGGATTCTGACATGAGGTCCTCCAGCCTGGTTAAAAAATGTTTGGTGGATTTAATTTCCATGGGCCACGTAGGTATTTATAAGTTGTACCATCCGATCGTAATCAATGGGTTTTGGTAAAACATTGTTGATACCCGCTGCCTCAAACTCTTCATCCGAATAATTCTGCCCGTTACCTGTGATGGCGATAATGGGCACATTTTTAATGGATGCCTGGAATGAATTTCTAATCTCCCGTGCACAGGTCATGCCATCCATTTTTGGCATATGGATATCCAACAAAACAAGGTCATAATTTTCTTTACTTAATGCTTTAAGCACTTCTTCACCATTTTTAACACCCTTGATGCTGTAGTGCTGTTGCTTGAGTATTCTTTTGGTTAAGTTTTGAATGACTGAGCTGTCTTCAGCCAGCAATATCCGTTTGCTCATTGGTACTTAATATGTTTTGACAACTTTCTTGAAATTCTTTAAAATAAGTGATTAAGGAGGCCATGTCAACTTCCAGGCCTTCAAAGTTATGTGCTTTTGTTTTCTTTTCCATGGCGGCTGCCAAACTGGCAATCTTTTCAATACCCAAGGTTCCCGAGTTACCCTTCAGCGTGTGCAAGGCCATTTGTAAGTCTTCAATGCTTGCCTTTCGAAGGTGTTTTTTGATCGATTTGAGTAACTCTTTCGTGTCGGCTTCAAAGTCGCGCAGGGATGCTCGAATCAATTCACCTCCACCATATTTTCTTAGCTGATTCAATGTGTTTTGGTTGATAACCAATTGTTGGCCAGTGTCCTGAAATTCATCCGGTGCAATGGCTTCTGGCTGGAAGCGCGTCCATTTTCTCACCATTTCTATCAGGCTGAATGCCTTGATGGGTTTTGGTAGGTAATCATCCATCCCTTGAGAGAGAAACCGCGACATGTCATCTTCCATGGAATAGGCAGTCATGGCAACAATGGGTGGCTGTTTGATTCCCACCAGGTTCTTTATTTTCATCATGGTCTCTACGCCATCCTTGCCTGGCATCTGAACATCCATGAAGATAAGATCAAAGTTCGATTGTATGGCGTGGGAAATGGCTTCATCTCCGTTGGCTGCCTCTAACACACGGCATCCTGCCTTGGTCAGTATTTTTGAGGCCACATTCCGGTTTACCTGGTTGTCGTCTACCACCAGCACCTTTGGGTGTTCCACCCGGAAGGTGCCCATGTGAGGTTCTTTTTGTGGTTCCTGCGCAGGAGTATCCGTGGCATCAGCACGAAAGGTGAACCAGAAGGTGCTTCCAAGTCCCGGCGTCGATACCACGCCAATTTCACCTCCCATTGCTTGAACAAGCTCTTTGGAAATAACCAAACCTAGCCCGGTGCCCTCGTAATTTTTCCGACTGGAGGCATCCAGTTGCTGAAAATTCTTAAAGAGCCTTTCCTGATCTTTTGGGGCAATGCCGATACCCGAATCTTTAATGGATACCTTGAAAAGATATTGGTGGTCCACTTTTTCTTCTACCCGTATGCTTAGATTGATGGTGCCTTTATCCCGTGAAAACTTTACAGCATTGGAGGTGAGATTCGAAAGCACCTGTATCAGCCTGGTTTCGTCTGCCAATATCCACGCTGGTAAGTGGGGGTCTAAATGGTAATAAAAAGCGTTGTTTCGTAGATGAGCAGGTTGTGAATAAAGGTCATACACTTTTTCGAAGGCTTTCACGAGATGCACAGGGGCCAACTTGAGGTCCATTTTTCCTGCTTCAATTTTCGAAAGATCAAGGATGTCATTTACAATATCCATTAAGGTCTTTGAAGACTGACGAATGGTTTGCAGATATTCGGCCTGTTCTTCATCCAGCTCGGTCAGCCCAAGCAGGTCAATCATCCCGATGATGCCATTCATGGGCGTCCTTATTTCATGACTCATATTGGCCAGGAATTGTTCTTTCACCTTAAGTGAGTGTTCGGCAATTTCCTGGGCTTTTTTAGTCGCCTGATGGGCCTCATTCAATTTGGTGATATCTCTGGCTACGCCTTCCATTTCTGTTTGGCCGTGTTCGGTGATAATCAGGCGGAGGTTAAAAAGCAATGTCAGCGGATCCCCCGCACGTGTGGTGGCCTTGCCCTCCAGGTTAGACAGGCTTCCTTCGGTTTTTAAAGACCTGAGCAGTTCATCCATCTGCTGACCCATGTCCAGGTATTGGGTGATTACTTTGTCCATCAATTCATTTGGATGGAAGCCGAGTACCCTTGCGCATGAAGGACTGATCATTGTTACGCGACCTTTCGTGGTACACCTGAAATAAATATCCTGAAATGACTCGAAAATATTTCTGAATTTTCCCTCACTCGTGCGCAATGCATCTTCTGCAGTTTTCTTTTCGGTAATATCATTGGAAATAACGGAAATTTCCTGAACCGGTCCTTCGGCTAACTGGATAGGGTTCATAAATACCTCATGCCAGGTAATTTTTCCGGTTCGGGAGGTCAACTGGCATTGGAAATTCAGGGTGGCGCCCTCAAAACACTTGTCGTATTGAGCCCGCCAAGAGTCTCGTTCTGTCGAGGAGAGGTACTGACCAAAGGCAGTTGCTTTCGGGGTACCCAATTCGGGATACATGCCATGGTGTAGGTAGAAGTCTTCCGAATAGTTGAGATTGAAGGAGGTCAACTCATACGCACGATTGACGGACCATATCTGGTGAGTACTGCTTTCGAAGATGGCATGCAGGCGTGCCGCCTGATCTTGTATTTTCTGCTCGGAATACTGCCTGCCCATAGACAAACCAATTTGACCGGCTAAAAAATCAAGTAATTCCAAATCCCGGTTGTTGTATGCCGACTGGTCGTGATAAGAAAATATGGAAAGTACGCCGGCAGGTTGATTGTTCAGATGAATGATCACACCTAACCAGATTTCAGGAAGTGCATCCATCAGGGTTCTCTTTTTCTGGTCGGCAATCTTGCGTATGCCTTCTTTGTAAATGATTACGGGTTGATTGAGGGCAATGGTATAGGCAGATAACAGATTTTCAACGTCTCGGGAGCGATGGCTGTCTGGACCCTCATGAACGGAATATACATAATGCCAACCCAATTCTTTTTTTAAAGCAATGTTGAAATTCCTGATTCTGAATATGGCGGTGAGCTGTTCATATATCTGATTGTAAATGGTGTCCGCATTGGATTTTTTGGTAGCCAGGGACGCAATGCGATAATAAAGCGCCTGTGCTTTTTCGGTTCGGATGCGTTCGGTCACATCATAACATAGCAGCCGATAATGTACCGCATCTCGCCCTACATCTACTGACAGATGACCGTTCAGGTAGATTTGTTTTTCGTACTTGCTTACCATCACCGTCTGAAAACGGGCGGTGGATGTATGGTCTGGCTGCAAAGCAGCCAGCTGTTCCCGCACCATGTCGAGCTGGTCCTTCTTCACCAGTTCAATGAAAGGTTTACCTAGTACTTCTGAGCGCTCCCAGCCCAATTTCTTTAAAGCGGTTTGATTGCTGTAGGTGACCTCGCCTTTTGAATCAAGGAAAAAGACCAGATCGCTTGAGAAATCAAATAGTGAAAATACTGCTTCGTTATCTGGCATGGTCCTCGTTTGGTAAAGTGAATGTGATGAGCATTTCCTAACCTTTGTTTAAAATTACCTATTAAATAAGCAATGGTAAGTTTTGGATGAGGCGGTATTAATTACTTTGGTCGGACCCACCGCGGTTGGTAAAACGGACTTGGCCATAGACCTGGCCATGCGGCTGCATGCACCCATTTTATCTATGGACTCACGCCAAATCTATCGCGAAATGAAGATAGGTACGGCCAAACCCTCTGAAGGACAACTTAGTCAGGTCTCACACTACTTCATCAATTCACACTCTATTCACGACTATTTCAGTGCAGGCGCCTTCGAGCGAGAGGCACTGGCTCGATTGGAAGTGCTTTTTAGTAAGCATCCACATGTCATCGCTGTGGGCGGTTCCGGTTTGTATTATAAAGCCCTGACCGAAGGTTTGGATGACATGCCCAGCATAGACAACCAGGTACGCGATCAACTCATTCATGAATTTCACCAGCACGGCTTGACACCGCTGCTGTATGAATTAAGAAAGAATGACCCGGATTATTACCACCAGATCGATTCAAATAATCATCAGCGGGTTATCCGGGCGCTTGAAGTCATTAGGGCTACTGGCAAACCGTTCAGCGATTTTCGCGGCAAACAGCCAAAAGCAGTGGCCCGACCCTTCAAAATCAAAAAGGTGGGAATAGAAATGGAACGTGAGCGATTAAATGCACGCATAGACCGGCGCATGGATGGAATGATTGCCTCAGGCTTGTTTGATGAGGCCAAATCCCTGCACACCTTCAAGTATTTGAACGCCCTGCAAACGGTTGGATACCAGGAAATATTTGACTTTTTAGATGGCGCCTACAGCCGCGATGAGGCGGAACGTTTGCTGAGAAGAAATACCAGACGGTTTGCAAAGCGCCAGATGACCTGGTTTAAGCGAGACGAAGACATCAAATGGTTTGAGGCGCCTGTCTCAGTAGAGGAGATTTTGGTTTCTTTGCAGCTTCATGAATCGTAAGATTTTAATTGTTACTTACTATTGGCCACCTAGTGGAGGCGTAGGCACCCAACGTTGGATGCATTTTGCCAAGCAATTGGCGGCAAATGGATGGGTGCCCATTGTATACACACCTGAAAACCCCCAGTTCTCTATCAAAGACCCTTCTCTATTGTCGGAAGTGGCTCAACTGACCACCTATCGCACGACCATTTGGGAACCTTTCAATCTGTTTCACAAAATCACTGGAGGTAAGGAAAAAGGACAGGTTAAGCAGGGCCTGATCATGGAGAAATCTAAACCCTCCCTGAAGGACCAGCTGGTAATCTGGTTACGAGGCAATCTGATGATTCCGGACCCCAGAAAATTTTGGGTCAAAAAGTCCATACGCTTTTTAACGCAGTTGCAGCAAGAGGAAAACTTTTCGCACGTGATCACCACCGGTCCTCCTCATAGCATGCACCTGATTGGTCTGGGTTTGAAGCATAAGCTACCCAACATGCATTGGCTGGCCGATTTTCGGGATCCATGGTCTGCCTGGGACGTCTTGCCCAAGTTAAAGGCTGGGCGCCTTGCCATGTACCGTCATAGAATGCTCGAGAAAAAGGTTTTACAATTTGCAGATGACGTGTTGACTGTCAGCCACCAGCTTGCACAAGACCTTTCGGGAAAGGGTATGAAACGTGAAGTGCATGTGCTGCACAATGGCATTAGCTATCCATTCATACATACGAAAGCGCTGTCCGGACAGTATATACTGGGATATTTTGGTATGCTCAATGCTTTACGAAACCCTACTGCACTCTGGCAGGCGCTGGATGACTATTGTGAGGCTCATTCGGATTTTCGCGAACGCTTCGAACTGAGGTTGGGTGGTATTGTTAGTGATGCTATACTGAATGAGTTAAAGTCATTTAGGCATTTAGGGGAGAAGGTGAATTATTTAGGTTATTTATCCCACGGGGAATTACAGACCGCCTATGCACAATGTAATGCCTTGTTGCTGTTGCTGAATAAATCTGACAATGCCCGTTGGATTCTACCCGTTAAGTTTTTTGAATACCTATCGGCCAACCGGTGGATACTTGCGCTGGGTCCAAAGAATAGTGATTTAGACCTTTTGATGAGGGGCAAAGAAGTTGGGAGTTTGATTGATTTCGATGATCCGGAAGGTATTCGTGATTGGTTGGATAAATGGCATAGAAAGGGATGGAAGGTAGCAAGTCAGGACGCCCGCAGCTTGTTGAATAGGTTTTCCCATGAAAATCTGGTTAAAGACCTGATGAAAATATTGGCACATGACAAAAATTAAGGTTGGAATAATCGGTTGTGGACGAATTGCGCAACGACACGCAGGACATGTTCAGCGTTTAGGCCAGTTGGTGGCTGCCTACGATATCTTACCAGAACGGGCTCAGAACCTGACAGCCAGCTTTGGTGGCACCGCTTATGCTGAATTAAAAGATTACTTAGGAGCCGATATGGACATTGTGGCTGTTTGCTCTCCAAACGGCCTCCATGCCACACATACCATAGCTGCACTTCAGGCCGGTTATCATGTGT
Organism: uncultured Roseivirgaceae bacterium; assembly: GCA_964403075.1. Lineage (GTDB taxonomy): Bacteria > Bacteroidota > Bacteroidia > Cytophagales > Cyclobacteriaceae > CAYOEV01. The sequence continues at coordinate 21,445 of CAYOEV010000011.1, forward strand.
TGTGTGAAAAGCCCATGGCCATTTGCGTGTCGGATGCGGAAGAAATGATACTGAATGCCGAAAAATCGGATAAAAAGTTGTTTGTCGTCAAACAAAACCGCTACAATCCGGCTGTAGTCATCGTAAAGGAATTACTGGAAAAGCATGCACTCGGCAGGATTTTTAGTGTCCAGTTGAATTGCTTTTGGAATCGGAACGAACAATACTACAGCCAATCGGATTGGAAGGGTTCGCGAAAAATGGATGGGGGCACATTGTTTACACAATTTTCTCACTTTATTGACTTGCTCTATTGGATGCTGGGTGACGTGGAGTCGGTACAAGGTTTTGCGGGCAATTACAACCATCATGATATCATAGATTTTGAGGATACCGGGGTCATTACGTTGAAATTCCGAAAAGGAACCCTGGGAACCATCAACTACACCGTCAATGCCTACAATAAAAATATGGAAGGCTCCATTACTTTATTTGGGGAAAAGGGCACAGTGAAAATAGGTGGACAGTATTTGAATAAATTGGAATACCAGGAAATGGCAGGTGAAGCCATTGGAGAGTTGCCCCCCGGCAACCCTGCCAACGAATATGGGGAATACCAGGGGTCGATGTCAAACCATGACCGTGTGTACGAGAACGTCATTGACAGTCTTTTAAATGAGGCCCCCATTGCCACCACAGGGCTTGAAGGACTTAAAACGGTGAGGATTATTGAGAATATTTACCAAACGCTTACCTATGTTGAATGAAAAACAGATCGGCATCAGAGGTGTGACTTTCGGAGAAGATGTGACAATTATTCATCCGGTAAACCTCTATGGATGTGAAGTGGGGGATAAGGTGTTCATTGGACCCTTTGTCGAGATTCAAAAGAATGTAAAGATCGGGGCACGTACACGGGTACAATCGCATTCATTCATTTGTGAGCTGGTAACCATTGGGCAGGATTGTTTCATCGGCCATGGCGTTATGTTTGTGAACGACCTATTTAAAAAAGGGGGTCCAGCAGGAGGAGACCCTAACAACTGGAAAGAAACGAATATAGGAAACCGGGTATCCATCGGATCAAATGCGACCATACTCGCGGTGAATATTGTGGATGGCGTGGTGATAGGCGCAGGTGCGGTGGTCACCCATGACATTGGTGAGAAGGGAATTTATGCCGGTAATCCGGCCAAAAAGATACGTGCGCTATGAATATTCCATTTGTCGACCTTGAAGCTCAGTACCAGTCGATTCGCGACGAGATAGACGGCGCAATTGCCAAAGTATTGGCTACCAAACAATTTATTGGAGGTCCGGAAATTCGTGATTTTGAGCAATCGTTTGCCGCAACCATGCAGCTATCTCATGTGGTCGCATGTGCGAATGGTACCGATGCCCTCGAACTTGCCCTGGAAGCATTGGACATTGGGGTAGGTGATGAAGTTTTGGTGCCATCACTTACCTGGATATCTTCGGCGGAGGCGGTGAGCAGGGTAGGCGCCACACCGATATTCGTCGACATCCTGGAGCGGGAGTATACCATAGATCCTGTTCAGGCCGCCGCGTGTATTACCCCTCAAACCAAAGCCATGATCCCGGTTCACCTTTATGGCCTGCCAGCACGCATGTCTGAACTGAAGGAATTAGCGCTCAAGAATGACCTCAAAATAATAGAGGATGCCGCACAGGCGCATCTCGCAGCCATCGATCGACAAATGGTGGGTCAGTTGGGTGATGTGATTACTTTCAGTTTTTATCCCGGGAAAAACCTGGGTGCCTATGGAGATGCGGGGGCAGTGGGTACAAATGATTCCAAATTGGCTGAAAAAATCCAAAAACTTAGTAACCACGGTCAGCTAAAGAAACATCAACACGAGGTAGTAGGCAGGAACAGTCGCATGGATGTGGTCCAGGCGGCTATTTTAAATGCGAAGTTGCCTCATCTGGAAGGGTGGACGCAAGCCCGGGAGCAAGTGGCCGGCTGGTACGGGAAGTACTTACCTCCGGCAGTTCAGGCGCCAGAGGTCCCAGATGGATTCCGGCATGTTTACCATCTTTTTGTCGTGCAGGTGAACCAGCGCGACGCACTGATGGCCCATTTAACAGCAGCGCAAATTGGATGCAGCATCCATTATCCCTACCCGTTGCCGCTGGTGCCCGCTTACACGTCACTTCATCAAACCGGGCAGCACCGAGTGGCGGAAAAAGTTTGCTCTCGCATCGTGTCATTGCCCATGTATCCAGAGATGAAAGAGAAACAGGTCCGGGCCGTTTGTGAATCTATCAGGGCTTTTTGGTCATGATCGTACATGTTGGCTTTCCTAAAACCGCAACCACCTATTTGCAACAGGTAGTTTTCCCTCACTTAAAGGGTGTCGACTATTACGACTTTTATCATTCCTCCAAATGTTTGCAACCCCTTGTCTACGCGGATCCGCTAGACTATCAAATAGATGCCCTTCAGGCAAATCTGGATTTACAAGACAGGGCACTGTATTCCTATGAAAATTTGACTGGATCACCGTTTTATTACAAAGGCATCGGGCGTTCTCAGGTGCCTTTGCAATTGAGACAACTGGGATTCAAAAAAGTGATCATGACCGTAAGGCCCCAGCTTTCGGCCATCGATTCCTATTATCGGCAGTTTGTGCAACAGGGTGGAACGTTGTCTTTCAAAGATTTTCTGGACTTGTCCGATAAGCGCGTACTGCCTGATAAATATTTTCGTCTCGGATACTTAAAATATGACAAACTCATCCATATTTATCAAGACACGTTTGATAAGCAAAACGTACTGGTGCTTAATATGGAAGACCTTGTGCATAATCAGGAATTCTTCTACGCGCAACTCTACTCGTTTTTGGGAGTCAAACGAGTAGAAACACTCGCCAAAAAGCGCGCCAATGCTTCCCTGTCCAATGCCAGCTTGGGTTTACTCAGGTGGGTCAATCGATTTACTTATAGCAATGTATCCCCCTACCATTGGTTGAGTCCAAACATCCATACGCGTTATGTATGGAAAATAATGGCCAAAGTCATTGATCCATATCTTTTAGGTTGGACTGGCAGGAGGACCTTCATTAACAAGCCGACGAGGGCTTATTTGGCTTCCTATTATGAGGAGACCAACCAGGCTTTGGAAGCGTTAACCGGCATCGTCTTTGCCAATGAACCAGAAGGTGGTATCCGTTAGACCAGTAGTGGTGGTCACTTTTGGGTACTCTTCCAATGCACGGTGTATAGGTAGGTAGCGTTCGCGTTCTGAATTGTCGAGTATCAGCATTCCAGGTTTTCTAATTTTTGGCAACACATTTAGCGCACATTCCACCCTTGCACGACCATCAATGAGCACTACATCAAAGTAGCCGTTGGGAAATTCAGTTACTTTTTCAAAATAATGGTAGTATTCCTTTCGGTACCGGAAGCCTTCTAATGCGTTTGTTTTTTGAAAAGAAGGAGCGCCCGCTTCGCCTTCACTATTTTGGGGGATAAATAATAGGTTCACATTTTGAATCCTTCGGTCCGTAAGCAGCCTTTGTACTTTTAGAAACCATCCTTCGTGGTGTTCAATGCTGGTAAGTTCGCCTACCTTTCCGGCGAAAAAAACAGAGCTGAGACCGCTGCCGTATTCCAACATGCGATGTTCCCTGGTTAAAACGGTATTTAAAATATGGATGGCGGTAGGTGCCAGCCAGGGACTGGGCCTATGCAACCAGCGATAGCCCTTAAAATGCAGCTTCAGGAGGGGCCGCATCAAGCGGTACCGGATATACTTCCAGGGTGGCCGACGAGAATGGTGTGTAAAATTTTTTCGCACTAATGCCTGATTGGCTATTCTTGCGACTGTATCATATGAAATGAATGCTGACATAAGAATGAAAGTGGCAATGATACTGGATATTGATTTTCCACCCGATGCACGGGTGGAAAATGAAGCCCGTGCCCTTCATGAATCTGGATGTGAAATACATCTATTTTCACTCAGTTATAAACCTTTTAGTCAGGCAATTGAAGTCTTTGCGCACCTTACAGTTCACCGCTTTTCGGCAAGCCCCCTGGTTTATAAGCTATCTGCAGTGGCTATTGAATGGCCTTTTTACAATTGGCTCGTTACACCCTTGCTCGAGCAATTTCTAAAACGGGTACAGCCGGATGTGATCCATGTTCATGACATGGTGATCGCTACCGCTGCTTTGAGGGCCTCCCGATCCTTGAATATTCCAAACATTCTGGATTTGCATGAAAATCGTCCGGCCATCATGCAGTTTTACACGCACGTGAATACCCTTCCAGGCAAATGGCTGATTCGGCTAAATCAATGGGTTAAAAAACAAGCACAACTCATCGCTGCCTACGATCGGGTGGTCGTGGTTACTGAGGAGGCACGGGACCATTACGCCCAGTCGCTGGGTAGCCCGGCAGATCATTTCATTGTAGTGCCGAATACGGCATTTGTAGACACTTTTCAGGCACCTGAGAATATACAGTCAGCCACCGATTGGTTTGAACTACTGTATATAGGAGATACCGGTCTGCGGAGAGGTACCCTGCTAGCCATTCAAGCCGTTTCGTTGATTAAAGAAATGGTGCCGAATGTTCGGCTCACGCTGGTAGGTGCAGGGCGAGACGACCAATTGCTTCGCGCACAAATTAAAAAGTTGAAGTTGGAAGCACATGTGACCATGGAAGGGTGGCAAGCGCCCGAAAAATTACCGGCCTACATCGCCTTCTCTGATATTTGCCTGTCTCCACTCCAAAGAAACCTGCACCACGACACCACTTATGCCAACAAAATTTTTCAATACATGGCCATAGGCAAACCACTGGTGGTCAGCGACTGCCCACCGCAAGCGCGGGTGGTCCATGAGTACCGTTGCGGAAAGGTGCACGACGCTGCCGATGCAAGCTCCTTGGCCAGTGCCGTCGTCTATCTCTATCAAAATCCAAAAGAACGATTGTCCATGTGCACGCGTGCGAGACAGGCAGCGCTAAATTCCATGAACTTTCATCACACGGCGAATGCATTGCGTACGCACTACCGTGAATTGGCGGATGGATGACCTGAGCGCAACGACAAAAATGCGGTGTACCCAAAACCAAGAAGAATGAGTATGCCGCATATCAGCATGATTTGGTTATTGCTTGCGTAGGATTTGGGATTAAATGTAAATGTGATCTCGTGTTCCCCTGCCGGTATCTCAAGTGCCCTTAGGAGGTAATTGACCCTGTGAATGCTTACCGGTTGATTGTCGACGCTGGCTTCCCACCCCATGGGATAATAAATTTCAGAAAAAACTGCCAGCTGATCCTGCGTTGAGGTAAATGCATAAGTCAGCTGGTTGGCATCTTTTTTTAGTAAAATAATTTTACCCTCACCATTACCTGCCTCTATTCCGCCAAAAGCCGTTTGATCAATAATGGCCGTATTACGCAAGTCTACTTCTCCTAACGCCTGTATGGCTTCATCTGGTCCATTGACCTTTTGGGTTTTGGTAACCATCCAGGCATTGCCGAAAGCATATTTGTTTTCGATGACCGCCTGACGTTGCGGTCCGGCTTTCAAAAATTTGGTGTTGAGCATATTCATGACCTGTAGATCCGAAAAATCTGCACTCCCTCCTTTCAATGAGGTAACGGCTTGATTTATCTCCTCATTAAGGTGACGGTCGATGAGATCCTGATACCTTCTCATTTTGGCGCCATGATAGCCGCCGACAGATTCATGGTAGTAGGAAGTGCGCGCCTCATTCCATGGGTTCTGTAGGTTAAGTACCCTTTCGCCAGGTGCAGCTGCGTCCATTAAAAAGCTATCGGCTTCGGTAGGTGTAAAATACTTTTCACTTACATTTTTTTGAAAGTCATCCGCATTTAGGAAACGCTTGCCTAGCAACAGTACATCGACACCTACTAAAAACACCAAAGCGGCAAGGATTATCTGCTTTGGCATTTGTTTAGCATAATTTAAATAAAGCCCTCCGGTCAGTAAGACTGTAAAGATCAATCCCCTCAAGGCATCCTGTCTTAGCAGGGCTTTGCGGTCTGCACGAATGGCATCTATGAGCCAATCGGGGAAGCTACCGGCAAGTTGTTCGTCGATGGCTCCGCGGTAGCTGAAGGCACCTGCGAAGAGCACCAGTGAAAGAAAAAAGCCTGTTGTCACCAAAAAACTATATTTGAGCGCTTTGTATTGCGCAGCTTTTTCTAGTTCTAACCATCGTTTGAGTCCCAAAAACCCGATTAAGTTCATCGCCAACATGGGCATGATGATCGTGAAGGTCACTGACCTGAACTTGTTGTATCCTGGCAGGAAATCAAATAGCAGGTTATTGAAGCCGGCAAAATTCTTACCCCAACTGAGTATGATGCCCAGTATGGCGATAACCAGTAGCCAGTATTTTTGATTTGCTGGCAGGACAAATAGACCCAGGATTAGGAGAAAGAGTAGTAAGCTTCCAGCATAATACGGGGCAGTGAGCGGTTGATCTCCCCAGTAGGTAGGCATGGATTTTATTTGTTCTTTGGCTTGCAGCCTTGTGTAGCCCCGTTCCATTAATGCTTCGGCCGAATTGGATTTATCGGAAAGTTGTTGTTGCGAAGACCCCCCCAGTATATTGGGCACAAACATCACGAGTGGCTCAAAAATGCCGTTGCTGTACCTGAAAGCGTAGTCATAATCTAATCCTGTGCCCTGGTCCTGGGTCTCGAGTACCTGTCCTCCCCTGATGCTGTATGCACCGTATTGGTAAGTGTGGTAAAGTCTTCCGCTATTGGCACCTACAGCCAAAATTGCCGCCAGAATCAAGCCACCGGTGCTTATTAAGAATGGCTTCCAATCCTTATTTTTGAATGTTTTGAGCAATTGGTGCAAACCATAGACCAGGATGACCAGTAGCAGATAGTAAGTAATTTGTGGATGGTTGGCTCGAATCTGAAGTCCTAAAGCCAGAGCCGTTAAACCAACCCCCAGCCATCGCCGCTTGCCAAAACTGAGGTGAACACCGGCGAGCACGAGTGGCATCAAAGCCGTTGCAGCAATTTTAGCATTATGTCCGGCGTCTATAGAAATTATGTGAAAACCATTTAGACCAAATAACAGGGCCCCTCCAATAGCGAGTATGGGCATGACCCGAAAGCTAATGAGCAAGATGTAAAATGATAAAAAACTTATGAAGGTAAGAGATATTGGGTGGGGCAAACCGAGCGTCAACACCTTGTACACATATTTCATCAGATCGCCACTGTATTGAACACCATTTAGGTAAGCCGGCATACCACTGAACATGTGGTTCATCCAAAGCGCCTCATTACCGGTTTCAGCCCGATACTCTTTGAGCAGGTGATTACCTCCTGTAGCCATGAAAATGTCATGTTGGTAAACGCCTTTGCCTTCGAAAAAATAAGGTTTGAAAACAATGATGGTGACAATAAAGAAAACCAGTAATGCCAGGAGGTGGGGATAATTTTTTTTCCAATTCATGGATGCATGTGTCATTTTGCGATACGATCAAAAGTAGAACGAACAAGCTGATTTATGTCTGAGGATATTCGAAAATAGAAAATCAACGTGCCAAAAACGACTGTCGTCGCCATAGATCTTATCAGGATGTTAAGGATCGGAGTGAAGGGCCAAGGGATGTGGTAAAAGACAATGAAAGTAAAAAGAGCAATGCCCATTAGTTTGGCATGTGCAAGGGTGAATGGAGTTAACTGCATAAGCTTTTTTATTAACGCATAACGCATAACAAATAGTAAAATCATGCTCAAGGCATAACCAGTAGCTGCGCCGTTGATGCCCATCAGTGGAATTAACCACATATTTAGAAAAATCAAAAGCAACGCCGCACCGCCCTGCAAATAGAGGTTGTAGCGGTAATGATCCGAGAAAACCAGTACTTCGGCAGAAAACCCGAACAGCATGGTAATGACTTTAGTAAGGCAAACCAGCACCACTACCAGCATACCACTTTGAAAGACGGTTCCTTTGGGAATGAAGGCAAAAAGATCTTGCACATTTGTTACGATACCAATGAAAATAAGCAGCCCGATGACGGAAAGGGTAATCGACCCTCTTTGGTACATCTTGTTTACTTCATTCAGGTCCTTTTTCTGGAAGGCCTGAGCGAAGAGAGGTGAAATGATTTTCAACATGTTTCTCCTCGGCATGTCCACTATCATGCCAATGTAAAAGCAGGTAACGAAAATACCCTGAGCCTCCAAACCTTTGAGTGTGGCCAGTTGCAGGTAGCTCACGTTTTGTAAAGTACTGTAACTCCCACTTAGCAGGAGCATATAACCACTGAGCCATAGAAACTGTTTGAATTCGGGTTGTGGTAATTTCAGTATCGACCAGTCGAGTGAAAACTGGTGTCTCAGGATTAAATGCAAAGTGAAGACCACAAACGCAGCGGCGAAGGTGATGAAGATGGCATGGATGGCTACAGGGAATTCAATAATGTTAAAACCGTACAGCAACAGAATCACCGTAGTTCCCAACCTCAGGAAAACATCTCTGAGAAATGTTGGCCATACTACCGACATCATAGATCTACTGTAGGCCAGTAGAATTTCAAAAAGAGAATGAAAAATAAGGATGAAACCACTCACCCACAGGTACTTAATGTAACTGGGAGACTTGCTTTCGAAGAATTGATTGATCCAGCCCTCAAACAACCAGGCCATTCCCATCAACAGAAAGTCCACCAAAAGCACACACACCAGCATGAAAGTGACCAGGCGTAGCACACTCCGTTCCCGCAGCCTAAGGGTGGGAAAAACCTTTATGAAGGCACCATTCATACCTAAGGTGCTGAATGATGAAAATAAGAGCGCGTTGGAAGTGACCAGTGTAAACAATCCGATTTCCTCCACATTTAAGAATGCCGGTCTAAGAAAAAGTGTGTTGATGTAACCTACCACAACGCCCAGGTAGGCGATAACTGTACTCCATAAACTTTGCCTGATAACAACACCCATCTTTTAGAAAAACCAGAGTTTAATTGCCAGCGAAGTTACCGCGATTGTCAGTAGCCAACGGATCCATCGCTCCGGGACCGAGACCGACCACCGGCTGGTAAAATAGGCACCTGTGGAATTTCCCACCGCCAGTGTCAAACCATACGCCCAGTTTACCTTGTCGTTGAGCAAAAAAATGACAATCGCGGCAATGGTATAACTGAAGATAACGAACACCTTGATGGCATTGATTTTAGAAAGGGCAAATCCGTGCAACAGGGCCAGGGTAGAAATAATGAGAAAGCCCACTCCGGCCTGAATAAAGCCACCATAAATACCTATCAAAAAGAAGGCAATGACTGTCACTGGTTTTACCCGATTGGGTGGATTTGTGACTTGTGCTCCGATTTTCAATAGTGGTTTGAGTAAAGTGACCGAAAGCACCAATATCATGACGATGGCTAAGATTCTATTGAATGCCCGATCTGTCATGTCTACGGCAATCTGTGCGCCGATGATAGACCCGATAACCGCAACTACACCTAAGGTGAGAGAAAACCGTTGTACGCCATAGCCTTTGCTTCGAAAACCATGGATTGCAAATAAATTTTGAAGCAAAAGCGCTACCCGGTTACTGCCATTTGCCTCTGCTGATGGTAGCCCTAGAAAAATGAGCAACGGTAGTGTGAGTAGTGAGCCACCACCAGCTACGGTATTAATAAACCCGGCAAACAATCCACCCCCAACCAGCAAAAGAGCGTCAGTCCAACTCATGGCTTTAAAACTAATTGCGTTTTCACGCACGTGGTGTCGTCTGTGCAAGCCTCCAATAGTTGTTCCATGGTTTTTCCATTCACTGGATGGGTCCCCGTAGCTGCCAGTTCAACAAGTGGGAGTAAAGTGAAGCGCCTGTCTGAAATACCATAATGCGGTAAAGTTAGCATGTTGTTATTCCATTGCTCATCGTGGTAAAACAACACATCTATATCAATAAGTCGCTTTCCCCATTTCCTTTCGCGTATCCGACCCATGATATTTTCTACATGCAGGCACGCTTCCAGCAACTTTTCTGGTGGGGATTCAGTCTTAACCCTGATTACAGCATTAAGGAAGTCTGGTTGTTCTCGGATGCCATAAGGTTTCGTTTCATAAACGGAGGAAATCTCTACGGTATACACACCCTGCCTTTCTAGCTGCCGAATGGCCGTTTGCAATTGCACCAGCCGATCACCCAGATTACTTCCCAATAGTAGTAATATACCATTCATATAAACCTACTGACGTTGAACCACTTTTAATGAACAACATATTGTCTGGCTCAGTTAAATTTGTGATCTTATTAATACTTAAAACGATGGTATTTTTACGTAATGTACTGGCTACACTTGTAGGGCTATTTGTTTTCTTCGGAATTTTATTAGCCATCATCTTCGTGTTTTTCGCAGCAGCGGCTGCCAGTGGAAATGATACACCGAAAATTGAGGATGCATCTATTTTGTACCTGGACCTCTCGGGGGTAGTGGTAGAACAAACGGTAGAAGACCCTTTTCAGGAATTGCTCAGTGATGGTCCTCGCCAGCTGGCGTTACTGGACATCTTGGAATCTATTGAAAAAGCAAAAAATGACGACCGCATCCGGGGGATGTATATTGAGGCCAAGTTTCTCATTGCCAGTATGGCGGATATGGAGGAAATCCGGGCTGCAGTGGCGGATTTCAAGTCCTCAGATAAATTCATCTATGCCTATGGTACTTACCTCAGTGAATCCGACTACTACATCGCTTCTCTCGCAGATGAAATTTTTATAAATCCAAGCGGTGGAATGGAATTTAATGGTTTGAGTATCAACATCACTTTCCTTACCGGCTTAATGGAGAAGCTCGATATTGAGCCGGTTGTTTTTCGGGTAGGCGAGTTCAAAAGTGCGGTAGAGCCCTTTATGCGAAAGGATATGAGTAAGGAGAGTCGTTTACAGTATTCTGAATTACTCAAATCCGTCTACGATCATTACCTGAAAAATGTGTCGGAAGCCCGTGACATTGGCATTGAGAAGCTGGAGAATATTTCAGACAGCATGCTGGCTACTTCTCCCGAAGAGGCCTTGGAGTACAGACTCATCACCGGCGTGAAATACGAGGATGAAGTAAAAAGTTTGATGCGAGAAAAATTGAAATTGGAGGAAGATGACAAACTCCATTTTGTATCGGTAGCCAATTATGCCAAGGTGGTACGTGCAGATAGGAAAAGTAGTAAGAACCGAATCGCTGTGATCGTAGCTGAAGGCAACATTGTCAATAGCGGCACAGATGGTGTAGTGGGGGGCGAGGACTATGCCAAACTGATAAAAAAAGCACGGGAAAACGATCGTGTGAAAGCCATTGTATTACGGATCAATTCACCAGGTGGAGATGCAGTGGCCTCTGACCTGATGTGGCGGGAAGTAGAACGCACCAAAGGCGTGAAGCCTATCATTGCTTCTTTTTCAGGCGTGGCGGCTTCAGGTGGCTACTACATGGCCATGGCCTGCGATACCATTGTCGCTCAGCCGACTACCATCACAGGTTCTATTGGGATCTTTGCGTTGCTGTATAATTTTCAGGGATTTTTAAATAATAAGTTGGGCATCACCAACGATCAGGTGAAGACTGGCGATTATTCAGATTTCATCACCGTGAATCGTGCATTGACCCCTTATGAAAAATCGGTGATTCAGAGTCGGATAGAAACATTTTATGACCGTTTTATCACCAAGGTGGCCGATGGTCGATCAATGGAAAAAGAAGCGATTCGAGCAATTGCTGGTGGTCGTGTATGGAGTGGACTGCAAGCGGAGCAAAACGGGTTGGTAGATATTTTGGATGATTACCGTTCCACGTTGGCACTTGCTGCCGATATGGCAAACGTAAAAGACGATTATAGCATTTCCATGTATCCAAAGCCAAAGTCCTTTGTCGAACAGTTTTTCTCAAAACTGGAGGATTCAGGTACCAGTATCTTGATGAAAGACCCTATATTGGCAACTTACCAGAAAAACATGAATACCCTTCGTCAATCGAAGGGGATCCAGGCCAAATTACCTGGGGATCCTGAAATAAGATAAGTCAATATGGAAATGATTAGAAACGACTGGTCAAAAGAGGAAATCCAATCCATTTATCAGAGACCAGTGCTGCAACTGATCTATGAGTCTGCGACAGTTCACAGACAATGGCACGACCCGAGTGAAGTGCAGGTTTGTACTTTGTTATCCATCAAAACTGGCGGTTGCCCGGAAGATTGTTCGTATTGTCCACAAGCAGCCCGGTACCATACGGATGTGAAAGTGCACAAATTACTGGATGTCGGTTTTGTTCTTGACAAAGCGAAAACTGCAAAGGCCAATGGAAGCACGAGATTTTGTATGGGTGCTGCCTGGCGGGAAGTAAGAGACAACCGAGATTTTGACAAGGTCATTGACATGGTCAAAGGGGTGAACCAAATAGGTATGGAAGTTTGCTGCACGCTGGGTATGCTTTCTGAAGACCAGGCCAGGCGCTTGAAAGAAGCAGGACTTTATGCGTACAACCATAACCTGGATACCAGCGAGGACTACTACGAAGAAATCATTTCTACCCGTAAATACGAAGACCGACTGGACACGCTAAGTCATGTTCGGGATGCGGACATTTCTGTTTGTTCGGGTGGCATTATCGGCATGGGTGAATCGGAGGCTGATCGTATCAATATGTTGCACACCTTGTCAAACCTCCCCATACATCCAGAGTCTGTTCCGGTAAATGCGCTGGTGCCAGTTCCAGGGACACCACTTGAAGATCAACCTAAGGTATCTGTTTGGGAGATGGTACGCATGATTGCCACGGCCAGGATCATTATGCCAAAGGCAATGGTCAGGTTATCTGCAGGCCGCGTTCGGATGAATACAGAGGAGCAGGCGTTGTGTTTTTTGGCTGGGGCCAATTCAATTTTCGCCGGTGACGAGCTTTTAACGACCCCCAATCCGGCAGTAGATCAGGACCATCAAATGTTCCAAACCCTGAATTTAAAACCGAGGGAATCTTTCAAAGAGGCTGAATTAGTGGATAGCGTTTCTTGATAACCTAACCATAACCTCCTGGTGAGCAAGTAATGGTTTGAATTAGTTACTTTCGTCTGATGCTAGAGCAAATCATGGAGGTCATTTCCGGCGAGGCTGGATCGGCCCTAAAAGAAAAAGTGGGTCTCTCTGATGAGCAGGCCAAAGGTGCCATCTCCGTAGCAGGAGAGTCTGCCATGGAGGCAGTTTCCAGCCAGTTGATGAGTGGAGGTCTTGATACCGTAATGAACTTGTTTTCTTCCAAATCCAATTCAAAAAGTGCAGATGGTTTGAGTGGCGTGATTGCAAGTTTGATGACACAGAAACTTTCTGAAAAAGTCGGTTTGGACAGTAAAAAAATTGCCCCGGTGGTGGGTATGCTTCTGCCTGTGCTGCTCAATTTTGTGAGTAAAAAAAATGAAGAGACACCGGATGATGACGCCAGCCCCATAGAGAATCTGTTCGGAGGCAGTGAACAAGGCAAAGACTTGATGGATTCCCTTGGTGGCGCGCTTAGTAAATTCTTCTGATTAGCAGCATTTGCTTTTGAAAACCTGCGCATATTGGCAGGTTTTTTTGTTTTGTAGCAAAATTAGACATCCACATGGAACAGCATGAAGTCATTGAACAAGCCCGGGCTTTCTTCGATAGCATAGAAGCCATTGACCTGCGAAGAGAAAGATGGAACTCGTCAATAAGCCTCAGATTAAAATCCAACCTACATGACCTAAAGGATAAAATCAATGGGCAGCAATACAAGAAATACACACTCGAAGTTTTAAACAAGTCTATTTTAGGAAGCTTGAATTCTGTCATGTTAAATATTGCACAAAATACAAGGCGCATTACACTATTAAATGAATCCACTGAAGATTTAAAAATTGCCGGCGGAAAACTCATTTTCGGTCAAACCTTCAATGGCAAGGTGGCAGTATTTATTCATTACCCTTACGTGACAAACTTTACAAAAAAAGGACAACAAATGATGATAGGTAAGTTTGAACCGGATGAGTTGACTGATGAAAAGATCAATGACTTCAGTTATCAATTTTTGGTAGAAATGAGCAAATGGTTCAGTGATGATTTTGATCAGGAGCGCGTGGTCGGGTTTCAGTTGACATCGGGCGAGGAGTAGCGCGTTCTCATCGTCTAGTAGATATGATACCTAAATTTTTGGTCTGAAATTTGATAGGTTACGGTTATCAAAATACATCATGAGAAGTCTAGGATTTTTTTTGGTCGTTATGGTATCCGTTACCCTTCCAGGGCAGGAATTGGTGGCAACCGTAAAAGAATCCAGTAAAGGGGGTCTATGGGAAGGTTTGGATAGCCTTGATCTTAACAATCCGGAGGAAGCGTGGATTCGAGCGCAGGCATATCATCAAATAAGTTTATCTCACCAGGATCGTGAGACAGAGCAAGCCGCCGTGAGGGAGGCTGTCCTTGCTTATCGCATGGCTTCGGCCGACGAGTTGCTGGGCCAGAGAGCCGAGCTGCAATTGAAACAATTGTGGATGCTCAAAATGAACGATGGCAGCCGCGCCTATGAAAATCAGGACATGGATGTGGCCAGCCACAAATTTGAATTAGGAACTTTGATTGAACCTGCGGACAGCACCGGCTACCTGTATCTGGCCACAGTCCGGAGTCAGATGGGCGATATTCAGGGTTTGGTTGATGCGTATGAGTCGCTGATTCAATATCACCCGCAACCGCATCATGTGATGGTTTTGATTCAGACGTATCGCAGTTTGGATGAACCACAAAAGGCCTTAACTGTGCTGGACACCATGGCGCATCTGTCGACATCACTGATCATTCAGGCCATAGAAATTCACATGGACTTGTTACAATTTGATGAAACCCTGAAGTGGATCAATAAATTGGCGACACAATCCAGTGGAGCAGAGGTTCTTCTACGACAGGCACTCGTATACGAAGCCATGGAAGCGCAAGCGAATGTGGTCGGAAACGACACCCTCGGCGCTCAATGTTTGGCTGAAGCCGGTCGGTATTACTCTGCGTTGTTACAGAAGGAGGAAACCAACTACATTGCCTTATTCAATCTGGCCTTACTCAAGCACCGATCTGCCAACCACATTTATGAAGATCTTCGACAGTTGTCCCGGGAAGCTTATGCTGTTCAAAGAGAATCGGAACTTGCACGTGCGGAATTATTGCTCAAAGAAGCGGTCGTACACATGCGAAGAGCTGTAGAGTTACGGCCGGATGATGTTCGTGCCTGGCTGGCGCTGGAAACGTTTTATACGCAGTTGGACTGGCCTTCGTCGTTGAAAGAGGTGAGCGAAGTTTTGACAAAATTTAATCGATGAGACATTTTTCGTTCAGGTGAAATCTCACCATATTCATGGCGGCATAAGCGGTGAGTTCTATATTCACCTTGCGATTGTTGGTGAACATAAATTTTTTGGCACTCAGCTCTTTCCCATCGCTGTAGCCTACCCAAACGGTCCCCACTGGTTTTTGCGGCGTACCACCCCCTGGTCCGGCAATGCCGCTTACTGATATACCGATAGCAGACCGAAACACGGAACGCACATTTTCTGCCAACTCTTTGACCACTTCTTCACTTACTGCCCCGTGGGTTTCCAGGGTTTCCTTTTTCACACCCAACACGCCCACTTTAATGTCGTTGGAGTAGGGGACAAAAGCGCCTTTGAAGTAAGCCGAGCTCCCTGGAATGGAAGTAATAAGTTGTGATAGATAGCCCCCTGTACAGCTTTCAGCTATCGCCAGTGTTTGCTGCTCTCGCACCAATAATAGACCCAGGGCTTCCTGCAGGGAGACGTCTCTGTGGGCAAATACATATTTTTCGATGACCGGTAGTATCTTTCGAATGAATGCCCTCATCTCTGATTTCAGGGCCTCTCTTTTTTCCCCTACACCTGTCAACCGTAATTTTACCAAACCTGTAGACGGCAGATAGGCGAGGCGGATATGGGCGGGTAGTGCAGCTTCCCAATCGGCTATTTTCTCAGCCAGCCGGCTTTCGGGAATGCCTACGGTACGCAGGATTTCATGATGAATTACACCCTCCACAAAACGACTTTCAACTAGTTGTAGAATTGTGTCTGTCATCATACTTTTCATTTCGTAAGGCACCCCTGGCATCGCAATGAAAACCGTGCTGGGA
>CAYOEV010000011.1:37614-48228 GCA_964403075.1 uncultured Roseivirgaceae bacterium
GGAGATTCCATCCAGATACCCGGTGCTGTACCCAGGTGATTGGAGATTTTTTCTGCACCTACAGGCATGAGGGCCTGTTTTCGGTTCAGTTCATTCATTTCACGACCTGCACGTTTGAATAAAGCTTCAACCTCCATAAGTGCTTCATCATTTATTTCCATGTCCACCTCAAAAAAGCGGGCCAGACAGGGTTTGGTCAGATCGTCGTTGGTAGGCCCGAGACCGCCGGTGATAAAAACGATGTCTGACTCTCGATCGGCGCGCCTGAAGGCTTTAAGAATGGTTTCTTCACGATCAGGAATGGTGGTTTTTCTGACGACTCGAATACCTATTTTATCTAGTTCTCCACTTATCCAATGAGAGTTGGTATCCAACGTCTGACCATAAAGGATTTCATCACCAATGGTGATGATCTCGGCTGATGCCCGCATATTTAGTTAGCTTTAAAAAGCTCAAAATTACTTCCAATTCTTTAGCTTTAGCTTCATGAATAGTACATCAGTCCTACACAATATCGTTTTATTTCTCTTGATTGTAGTCCTGGCCAGTTGTACGGCTCAGCAGTTACAAACGGCTCAAAGTACCCTGGGTGGATATCTTGGCGATGAACCAGCTGCGCTCACCAGCGACGATGTGGCTGCCGGACTAAAGGAAGCCCTGATAAATGGAGTGACAAAAGGAGCGAATCAGGCATCTGAAACCGATGGATACCTGAAAAATCCAGCCCTAAAAATACCTTTTCCACCAGAGGTACAAAAAGTTGAAAATAAACTCCGCGACATCGGCATGAACAAGCTGGTCGATGATTTTATAAAAGCCTTGAACCGAGGAGCCGAGCAGGCCGCAGCGGAAGCCAAGCCAATTTTTATCTCATCGGTCAGACAAATGACCATTGAGGATGCGTGGAATATCTTACGAGGAGAGGATAAAGAGGCCGCGACCAATTACCTCCGCCGTACCACGTCTCAACAATTGTACAACAGTTTCAATCCGATAATAGGCAGTGCCCTTGAAAGAACCAATGCAACGAAATATTACGGCGATATCATCAACACCTACAACAAAATTCCTTTTGTTGATAAGGTAAATCCTGACCTCGACGACTACGCCACCCAAAAGGCAATGGATGGACTGTTTGTATTGGTTGCTAAAGAGGAGCGGGCCATCCGTCAGGATCCGGTCAACCGGACCACAGATCTGCTGCGCAGGGTATTTAAGGCCCAAGATTAAAATTTTTAGATGTTGACAGAATTACAAAAACAAAAGTGGACCCATTATTTCTGGGTATTGGATCAGGACCGCAATGGTGTCCTGGAGGCAGAAGACTTTGTGGAAATTGGTGAGGCACTCTGCGTACTTTGGCGCTTCAAGCCAGGTACTGAAATGTATGAGTTCGTCACCAATCGATGCATGCAAAATTGGCACATGTTTAAAGATAACTTTGAGACATTGGGCGGTCGTGCCGACCTGCAGGGGTTTCTGCAATTTGCAAATTACATGCTCAGTCCAGAGGGTGCCCAGGTTTACAACGACTTCGTACGACGGGTTATCAGTGAAACCTTTGACTTCTTCGATTTCAACAAAGATGGGGTGATTTCCATCAATGAATATGTGGACATGTTCATGGCCTACCACATACCAATAAAGTATTCGGCCAAAGCGTTTATAAAATTAGATCGCGACGGAGATGAGGAAGTGACAAAGGAAGAACTATTAACGGCTACTGACGAATTCTTTAAATCCGATAATCTTAAAGCACCAGGCAATTGGTTATTTGGCTTTTGGGGTGATAAAGAAGATTAACACTATTTTGTCATTACCGCGAAGGTCTTTTTAAGCTGAGTCCTCATTGTCTTTCCACCTCCCTCGAGCATTAGCTTCCTAAGCAAGGCTTCCAGTGGGAATACCAGAAGAGCCACACTCGCATCAATCAAAAAGTCAACCACAGGGGTGCTTTCAAAGGACAGGTTACCGCTTATGAGGGCTTGTATTAGTTCTATAATAAGTACCAGTGTGAGTACGCTGAGTGCTCCCTTAATGAAACGGTTGATAGATTTTTCCTGGTTTAGTCTAGAGGTGAAGTAGATGATAAGTCCAAGTACAAATACCTGTATGAAGTAGAACCAGGGCTGCTGCCAGTATGGAGCTGGGACAATAAATTTAACAGATCGAGTCTCCTCCATGTGTCCAAAGGAGTCTTTTACGCGTGCTTTCAATTCGTAGTCGCCAGGGGGTAAAAAACTAAAATCGATGAGGTTGGCTTTGGTCCATTCGGACCAGTCGTCGTGACGGCCTACCAACTTATATTGAAACTCAGGTTTTAGTATTCCGAGGTAATCCGGCTTGCTTAATTCTACGCTTATGAAGGCCTCATTGTAATTGAAAATTATTTGATCATCCAGTGGCAATACTCCTTTTTCACTGGAAATGCGTTTAATGAAAACACTGGAGAGGGAAGCTTGTTGGATCTCCTTGTGAGCGGCAAAAGAGAGCAGTTGATTGTCGGTAGTCAATAGCCAGTAACGGTTTAGGTCTTTGTCATAGGAAATGTATGTAAGATCTGGAAAAACACCCATGTAATTGAATGTCTCTGTTTCTCCATTTTCCTTAAGTGCTTTCCAGGTGGTGCCGTTATACAGCCAAACCATTTTTTCTTCTGTATGCACATGGTGATGGGCTACGCCAAGTTCCTCGGCTATTTTAGAATCTTTGACTATTCTTTGCTGCTTCCTGTCAAAGCGGTAGTACCCTTGCGTGTTGATAAAAAAGAGATTGTGTTCTCGTTCCCATATGCTTAGTTCGTCGTAAAATCGATTATTGATTTGGTATTGCTCCAGAATATCAAAACTTCCCCCATTCAGTTGGCCACGATATATGTGTGTGGTTCCAGCCAGCCACACCATATCTTCAGCATCCACGTAGGCGTTAAGAACATAATCTTCAAAATAGTAGCTCGATTCTTCTTGCCATATGCCCTGGTAAAACTGATATGATTTAAGCGTGCCATCCGAGGTGCTGATCAACAAAACATCGTTCGAAGGAATGGCATATGCATACCTTACATTTTCAGAGATGACCCGAAGCGCTCCGCGCTTTGTGATTTCATAAACACCACTAAGTCCAGTGGCCAGCAATCGGCCGCCCACATAGAACAGCTGCCTGAATTTCCCATCCGTACCCGCTACTTTTCGGAATTCATAATTGATACCTGTCACAATTCTTTCAACCTCGCGAACGTATTTCACCCGCTTGACGGGCAGGTATTCTTTCTGGTACACTTTTTTGAATACGCCTTTAACTTCTTTTATTTCTTTGGTTTCTACTTTTTCAGATCGTTCTCGTTTTTTTAAAAGCCCACTTAAAAAGCCCTTTTTATTTTGACCGTCGTCTGACGATACCTTCACACTCTTGGTAAATGTTTGTGTGCCGGGCACGGTCACCTGTCTGGTCACCGCGCGGGCGCCTATGCGAACGACCCTGCGTTCCTTTACCTCTTCCCGGTAAGAAGTGTCTTGATGAAAATAATAAACGCCCAGACTAGTGGTCACCCATAATGTACCATTGATTCGCTGAGCTTCAACAAGATTGCCCTCAAGTCCTGAAAAGTGAGAATAATTATAGGCTGGAAAAAGAGGTGCGATCCTCGTCAATCCAAATTCATGAGCAACCCAGACACCACCATCCAAATCGGCATACATGGCATGAATTTCATTGTCAGGCAGCCCCGAGTGATAATTGGATATTTCGAAATAATTCGGAGATTGTGAACTTAGAAACAGAACACCACTTTCCAGCGTACTGGAGGCGAGCAGTGTATCATTGACCCAAGTGAGCCCCGTGATGGTGACCTCGGCACTTTTTAGCCGATCATTAATGTCCAGTCTTTCGAAAGCTCCTCCGTCCAAACGATAAAGCGTACCATTCAGGTCTGCTGCGTACACGTGCTCACCATTGGGTGAGCGTACAATGTCTCCCCACTGCAAGGTGCCATCGGGTTGAGCTACCAGTCCCTTCGGAGTTATTCTGTGTGTGAGCCCGTCTTCAGTATTGATGTACAATTCCTTTCCCCAGGCATAAACGTTTAGAAAATCCCCATCTATGCGTTGCGTAATTTGTTCAGTCTCCAAATCCAATTGGTACATGGTTTTGTGACTCAGAAAATACAGGTGTCCCTGATGTATGAAGGTGTAGTTGAAATGATGATCCAATGAATCACTATCCAGTAAGGATACGTATTGGTATTTGTTATCCCGTATGGACATTTTACCAAAACCGCCAATGCAACCAATGTACGTAGCATTGTTGACTGGATGCATGGCAAGTGACAGGGCGGAGCTTGGCGTTCGGAAGAATTCCCAATTGTCCCCATCATATTGCAATAACCCAAACCGATTGGCTACTTGTATAAGTCCATTGGCATCGGTAAGAAGATCGAAATTTACATTGTCTATTTCAGAGTGTTTTGGATGATGATGGGTGAGCACAAAGTCTCCTCTCTGTGCATACAGCAATGACCCCGTCAAAATAAATAAGCCGGTTAATAAACGCTTCATAAAAAACTCTCAGGAGTAGTGGAGGACGAATTTAATACTATTCAACGAATGCAAAATTTTCTATGGCTTATTCGTCTACCGGTTTTATCTTCTTTAAATCCCCACCTGTTCGCTTTTTCAGTCGTTTAAGTTTATCTGGCAACTCTTTTGAAAGATCGGATTCAAGCATTAAACGTCTAAGAAAAAACTCAATGGGAAAAATCAAGAGTGCAATACTGGCATCGATCATAAAGTCTATAACGGGGGTACTTTCGACACTCACGTAAGCACTGATCACTGACTGGAAGAATTCGATCACAAAAACAAGGACCATTACCGTGAGGGCGCCTTTGAGTAGACGGTTGTATTTGTTTTGATCAGATATTTTTGAAATGTAAACCACGAGCGCACCCAGCAAAACAATCTGGATCAGGTAAAACCACGGCTGCTGCCAATAAGGGGCGCGAACCCGAAACGCAATAGGACTGGCTTCTTCCAGGCTACCAAAAGAGTCCTGTGTGCGCACACGCAGGGTGTAGGCGCCAGGCGGCAAATAGTTGAAATCAAATCTGTTGTTGGAAGACCAGTCAGACCACTCGTTCATTAGTCCATCTACTTTGTACTGATACTCTGGATGTAAAATACCCAGATAATCTGGCTTGACGAGCTCAAAAGCTATCTGGTTGTCTTCATAGGTGAATTCGAGGTTCGAAGTCGGGGGCAATTCACCGGTGGTTGCCGACACACTCTTCAGGTAAATAGGATAGCGTTGGGTAAACTCTTCAATATTTTCGGAAGTATACTTCAGTAGTTCGTTCTCAGATGTAATCAGCCAGTATTCCCTGGATTTGGGATTCTGGCTCACGTACCTGAGATTGGGGAAGATGCCTAAAAACTTAAACTCACTGATTCCCTTAGAAGAGAGACGATACCAAATTTTGCCGTTAAAAATCCATATTTCCCCGGCGTCATTTTCTATGTGCTCAACTACCTCACCCACGCGGGTATTTAATTCCTGAGCAGCCTGTAGTTCTGTGTCGGCACTATCCAAATAATAGAAGCCTTTGGATGTGACGAAGTACATGCGATCTTCAAAACTTGTGATGCTTACGTTGTCAAAATATTGATTGGCAAGTTTATATTTGGCCTCCATGTTGATGGCAGTATCGGAGGGGACCCCTTCATAAATACCTGACGAACCCGCAAACCACAAATGGTCGTTTTCGTCTTGGTATATATTTACCACCAGCTCATTCAATGGCGTCGAGGCGATTTCTATCCAATAGTTTCTACGCTTCTGGTAAAGCTTTACCTGACCGATTTTATTACTCAGTACCAGTTGATTTTTTTCCGGTATCGGATAGGCAAACTGTACAGATTCTGCGATGGCTAATTTGATGCCCTCCTGCGATATTTCATACACGCCGGAGTTACTGACTGCAATGATCTGCTGGTTGAAATCAAAAAGCTGCTTGTATTTACCAGAACTGCCAGGGACCTGTTCAAATCGATAGTTGAACCCGATGGGAATTTTATCAACCATACGTATCTGTCCGTCACTGTTGAAAACGGCATTTTTGAATTTATCTAGCAATGATTTTCCTTTCTTCTTATTCTTAGGTGGATCTACGTAATAGATCTGCTCTTGAAAAGAAGTATCTCGTTTTAGATAATAAATACCCAGGCTGGTGTTTATCCATAACTTATTTTTTATTTCCTTCACCTGTATAAGATTGCCGTCCCACCCTGGAAAATTCGAATAGCTGTAAGCAGGAAATGCTGGACTTATGCGCGTAATACCATATTCATGCGCAGCCCAGATACCACCTTCCTCATCGGTAGTGATTGCGTACACCTCGTTGTCTGGCAAACCACTTTGGTAATCCGTAATTTCTATGAATTCAGGGTCCTTGATATTGAACAGTGCTATCCCGTTTTCAGCGGTTGCACAAGCGAATAACGTATCGTTTACCCAATCCACATCCGTGATGGTCAATTGACGGGTGTAGGCCAATCGATTTTGAGGCAAAAAGCTACGACCAAGGCTATCGAGCAGGAAGAGACCTCCGCTCAGGTCCATACCTATGTTCAGCAGATTTGAGGGTGATGAGACGATCTTCGACATGGCCGCACCTACCGTAGATTGAGGTATGATTTTCGTAGACGTTATTTGATAAGTAGACTGGTCTTGTAGGTTGACGAACAGTTCATCATCTTGAACATAGAAATTGTTAAAATCGCCATCTACACAATAGGTCTGGTTATTTTTATAATAACAGGCGCGTAGTTTACTTACAAATAGAATGCCTCCCCTGAAGTGTATGGCTTGTTCAAATAATACATCCGTTCCCTCAGATTCGTATAAGGGTACAAAGACCTCTCGATTATTCCTGAAGGTGATTTTACCAAACATACCCAGACAACCTACAAAGAGTGAATCGTGGGAATCCACAGCTAATGAAAGAGCGGCTGAGGGCGTGCTGAAGTACTCCCAGGTGTTGCCATCAAATTTTATGACCCCGGAACGATTGGCCAGACAAATCTGACCCTTTTGGTCAATAAGGATGTCATAATTGGTGTTGTCAATGTGATGGTTATTGGGTTCGTGATTACTCAACAAGAAATCACCAGTTTGTGCGGTGGATAAAGACTGAATGAAGGCCAGTAAGAGGGGTAATAAAATTCGACGCATGCTTACATTCATTTGGAAGCGCAAAGTAACTATTCCTGCTGCGCAAATAGCCACCCGGGATATTATCGTACAATCAATTTTCTGGAAATAGCACGACTGCCAACCATCATCTTAAGAAAATACAATCCCGGCTCAACTGAGTCTAAATTTAATTCCCACTTGTTTGAACTCAATTTTTTGAGTTTGAGTGACTGTTGCTTGCCATTGGCATCTTGTAATTTAGCATTTAGCAGGTTGCCGTCAGTCCATATATGGCATACGCCAAGGCTGGGATTCGGATAGAGTACCAGGTCAACACCTGATTCTACACCCAGGGGCTCGATCTTGATCACCTCAAGGGAGCGGGTGAAAGTTTGGGTGCAGCCCTGCGCGTTTTGTACAGTCAAAAATACCTCATAGCGACCGGGCGTATCGATCGTCCATTCCACCTGGTGAGCGACCGTCTCAGTTGCACCCAGCTTCCACGTGTAAGTATTTCCAGCAACCGGATTTATACTCGAATTCCAGGTAACTGGCGTTCCATCCATAAACAGTGTGTCTGTTTCGGACGACCAGTCCAATGGTATCTCTGAAACATCAAACGCTACCTGCAAAAGGTTACTGGTAATTCCATCTTGAACCAAACGAAGGTAAAATGTGGTATCGGCTGCAATATCCAGGTTCAATTGCGGGCCTGAGCCAAGTGGCTGTGTACCCAGTGGATCGGCGAAGTAGAGATATTTATCCGCTGGTGTAACAGGCACATAAGTTACAAGCCCCTTACAGACCAATTTTCGCTCCATTATCACAGGTTGTTGCTCGATCATTTTCCAATAGGCTCTGGCGGCTTCCATGTTTGCATTCACCTCGTCAGCTGTACTACCAAAGGCGATGAAGAACTGTACGGTTCTGTAGCCTTTGGGAGGAATATCACCTGCACGCATCGATACAAGGCCGGCGACATCATTGCCATCTCCTAAAGTTCCATTGCTTTCGATTGGCGCAGATGTGATAAGGTTTATTTTATCCGTTTCAGACCATTGGGCGGAAATATGCTGTGTATTTCCATCCAGTCCATTCATGCCCAGGGCATGGTAGTTACTCTCACCCACGACAGCCATTTGCGTCCACGTTCCTCCTTCCTGACTTTGGAAAGTCAATGCCTGCTGTTCGGTATCCCACGAGACGCGATTGGTATAGTAGGTGTCCAAATCAAAATCGATAAAAAGACCGACATGCATGTCTCTAAGGGTATCGGTGCCAGTATAATTGATGTGGTAAGACTGAATTAAAAAATGTGCGCTGTCATGTGTAAAAAAGAATTGTTCCAGATGTAGTTGGTCATCCTGTGTGGTAAAAAAACTCTGAACGGCCGTCTGAGCCAGTGGATGTCTGGTTGTTTTTATTGGGCGCAATGTCTTGAAGTCTGACGTCCTGAGTGGGACAGAGAAGTTTTCGGGGGCATTGTTGTACATGCGATCGGGATTGCCTACCAATAACCCCATGTACGGGACCACGAAATTCCCATGGTAATACCCGTGTTCATTGTGCTGATAGTTGGTGCCAGCCCGGGCCAGATCGCCATTCCCCGAGATTCCCAGACTAAGCCTGTGGTTGGCAAGAGGGAAATAATCTGGCATGGTACGGAGGGTAACGTGTTGAAAATCTTTGAGGGGGCCATCCGACATATCAAATCTCAATACCAATTCTGTGTCGGGTGGGGTACTCTCATCGATGACAATGCTCAGGTTTTCTGGTTGACTTTCCAGGGTTGACATGGCACCTAAATCCCATTGTAAAGTCAGGCTTCGATAGGGGTCGTCTGTCACAAGCTCAACGGTCCAATGATTAGAAGGGGCTAAGTAGTTGATCCAGTCAAAATTAATTTGCAAGGTATCCCCCGGAAATGCATAAGTCTCTTGGCGATCGTTTTTCCAGACCATATTTTCTAGTCGTAAAGACTGCGCATTGGCCAACGACACTGCCCTTTTTACATTGAGTCGACCTTTACCCAACATATTGCGGTAGGTATTGTTGGTACCTATCGCATAAATATCTTCTGTCGTCACCCGCAACTGCTCCATCACTTGTTTGGCATTGTAGGCAGGAAATTGATGACGCACAAGTGCTGCTGCGCCTGCTACCTGTGGCGCTGCATAAGAGCTACCATTGTCTGTTCCGTAGCTGTTACCATTTTTGGTTGAAAAAATACCTACACCTGGAGCCATCAGGTCGATGTGATGAGAAAAGGTGCTGTTGGCCCATTTTTGATCATCCATTTGAGTGGCGCCAACTGAAAGCACATGATTGAAACTTGCCGGGTAAAAATCCAGGTCGTCAGGCGTATTCCCTGCCGCTGCCACTACCACGACATCGCGCTCATTTACGGCATACGCAATTACATCCTGGTAGAATTCGGAATAACCATTTGGTGTACCCCATGATAAATTCAACACTTCGATGCCCTTGTCGGCTGCATACTGAATGGCTTCGTACAAGCCGGTGCCTTGCAAGCCACTACTGGTGTAACCTTTTAAGGGTACCAGACTGGAGTAATAACCTACTCCGGCCATTCCGGTAAGGTTGTTAGGCGTGGCACCCGCAATGCCGCCCACGCGGGTGCCATGTGGGTTGCCGTCTGCCTGGGCATCTGCATCCTGATCGGCAAAATCGTATCCTATCCGGTCATCGGTGTACCCATTTCCATCATTGTCTAAGCCATCCGTCAATTCGGTGGCATTTACCCATAGATTGGCCTGAATATCTTCGTGAGGCAGGTCTATTCCGGTGTCTACAATACCAATTCGGATGGCAGGGTCTCCGGTGGTCACCGTCCATGCTTCATGTGCCTGAATTACCTTTAGATAATGCTGTGCGCCACCAACAGAATCTGCTTCCGGGTCGTTGGGATAAGCGTTCAACAATTGGTAATCGGGTAATAGCTCAGCTTTTTCAATCCCCGGATAAGTGCGCATGGCCCGTACAAAGGCGGATGGATGAACACCTTCTTTTAGCTCAACCCTGTACCAGTTGTCCAGGCTAGATGATATCCCTCGTTGGGTGGGCCGCTCTTTCGATACGCGGCGGGCTTTCTGAACCTGCTGAGGCCATGAAATCCCACGCGCATTGGTAGGCCCTTGCTCCCGCTTGACCAGAACGACCCCCGGTGTGTTTCCTTTAAAAATTTCTGACTTTTGTCCCCAAGAGACCTGTAATAAATGAAAAAAAACGGAGATGAGTAGGAGTCGCATGCTGATTAAACTGTTCTTAAACTAAACAACAACCGTACCTAATGGCCGATCAATTTGAACGTTCTGAGGAGAAGCCCTCTGCCTGTTCTTTTTTAATTTGAGAATCTTGGTAAAAGACATAGATCGAATATACCCCAAGTGCAGTACCCAAGGGGATACT
>CAYOEV010000011.1:48238-73130 GCA_964403075.1 uncultured Roseivirgaceae bacterium
ACTGAACAGGCTTAAAATACCGGCTATGAGGCAAACCACGAGGCCCCAGTTTTTCTTTGATACGAGGCCGATTCCACCTACAATGGAAGGAATGGCTGCCAAGAGTCCGATAAATACAATAATGGCCTGAATACCCCCTAAAACCAGGCCGACTCCCAAGGCTTCTTCTGTCCCTGCTTCACGGGCCACTTCTTCTTCTATGAAAGGTGAAAAAGATGAGAATGCGAATACCACGATCAACATAATAATTAATGCAAACCCGCCATAAACGATGTGGAGTATACCTAAGAGTTTCTTGTGTGCATCAAGTGTCATCTTTATTTTTTTTGATAAGTTACAAAATCGAAGGCAAAAGCGTGTCGCCCGTCTCGTGGATGGTGCTGTCGATTGACTTCCTGCCATTCGGGACCTAATATTGGAAAAAAGGTGTCGCCCTCAATGACCTCTTTAATTTCTGTGAGGTAAATCTGGCTGGCGTAAGCCATTCCCAATCGGTATATCTCACCTCCTCCAATAATGAAGCATTCTTTTTCTCCATTGGTCTCGGCAAATGCCAGCGCCGTATCCAGATCGTTGAATACCTGTGCGCCAACCAGCTTCAAATCCGTCTTGCGGGTGACCACCAGATTGGGTCTATCGGGAAGGGGACGAAACCTGGAGGGCAGTGATTCCCAGTTTTTTCTACCCATGACCACATGGTGCCCACGTGTCGTATTTTTAAAAAATTCGAAATCATCTGGTAAGTGCCAGGGCAGGTCTTTATTTCTTCCGATAACCCGGTTCTCACTACTTGCTGCAATCATGGAAATTTTCATAACCGTTTTAAAAAAATCTGCGTTTATTATTTTAATTATTTGACTATGCCGCTCACTTTAACATTTATCATACTACTGGCTATCTTCGGAAATTTCGGTATTGCACGATACAAACAGACCGAAGTGGCACAATGGGTAATGCTTTCCTTGCTGGTAGGACCTTTGTCATGGCCTTTTCAGTGGAATGCCTCTGAGGATTGATGACCTCTGAGAAAGGTGGCCACATCCATTCTGCGTTTACCCGCTAGTTGCAACTCTTTCAGTAGGAGCCATCCATCGCTTGTTTTTACATACAGCTGGTCATCCGCGCGATGGTAGTCACCCGGTTTTAAGTCGTGACTGACGTGGGTAGGATCAGCTTTTTCTGCCGAATAGATCTTCAAAACCTGCCCCTGAAACAGTGTCCAGGCCCCGGGATTTGGTGCCAATCCCCTAATAAAGTGGTGCAGCATTTCAGCCGACCGATGCCAATCTATTCTCATGTCCTCTTTGAATAATTTCGGCGCTTGTTTTATCTGCTTACCAGGCGTCTGAGGAAGCAGGTCTGGCGTTTCCCCGGTTGCCAACATTCGAACAGTTGCCACCATCAGGTCGGCGCCCTCTTTCATTAGGCGATCGTGAAGGGTGCCCGCATTGTCGGATGCCAGAATAGGTACTTCTTTTCTGAGCAAAATATGGCCCGTGTCAATGGCATGGGTCAATTTGAAAGTGGTAACACCTGTCTGCGTTTCTCCATTCATGATGGCCCAATTTATGGGCGCAGCTCCCCGATAATTCGGCAATAGCGAAGCATGTAAATTATAGGTGCCCATGGGTGGCAGATTCCAAACAACTTCGGGAAGCATTCTAAATGCGACCACAATCTGAACATCCGCGTGATAGCTCCGCAAGGATGCTAAAAATGTATCACCTTTCAAATTGGTAGGTTGGAGCACAGGAATTTTGTGATTTTCAGCTAGCGTCTTGACTGCACTGGGCTGCAATTTTCGCCCCCGACCTTTCGGGCGATCGGGCGCGGTGATTACCGCGACAATATTAAACCCCTCCTCAACTAGGACATTGAGACTGCAGGCGGCAAATTCCGGCGTACCCAGAAAAACTATGCGCAGTGTTTTATTCGGCATACAACAAGTATTGTTTTCTCAATTTCCGGTAAGCTTCAAGTTGTGGTTGCCAGGAAGCCTGAATAGTGGCCGCATCATGACCTAAACGTATTTGATCTGCCAGATCTCCTGCCAATTTGTAGAAATAAGGTTTGAAAAAGTTTTTCGGTTCGCCCATGGTTCGGTAAACGTCTACAAGTGTTTCAATTTGGAACCGGTAGTTGATGGGTTGGTCTTTAAAGGAAATACCATAACAGGTTTGACCTTTGTATTTGGGTTCACTGGCGCCTTCTAAAGGTTGAGGCACAAAAGCATGGGTAGTATCCGGAAAATCAGGATGGCCTATTTGTTGAAAAGGGGCAGGGGTGCCGCGGCCGACAGATAAAATGGTACCCTCGAAAAGGCAAAGTGAGGGATATAACGCGATGCTTCTGGCATTAGGTAAGTTCGGCGAAGGCCTCACCGGTAGATCATAGATCGCTTGGTGGTGCCAACCTGTCATGGGTATAACTTTAAGTTGAACTTTGAGGTTGTCGGCTAACCAACCTTCCTCATTAATCATTTTGGCCAATTCGCCAACAGTTAAACCATGGACTACGGGAATCGGGTGAAGACCGACGAAGGAGCGTTGATCAGGTCGTAAAAAGGGACCATCAACGTAACTTCCATTTGGGTTGGGCCGATCCAGAACAATGAATGGAATTCTTTTTTGCGCACATGCTTCCATCATGTAGTGCATGGTGCTGATATAGGTGTAGAACCGCGCACCAACATCCTGAATATCGAATAGCACTATATCGAGACCTTCCAAATCTTCCGGATCAGGCCTACGTTTCTCACCAAAAAGGGAAACCATTGAATAGCTGGCTGTCTCACGGGAAGCAACTTTTTCTCCGGCATCTGCCGTACCCTGAAATCCATGTTCTGGCGTGAATACTACCGGAACATGTACTCCCAGGGCAATGAGGGTGTCGAGTAGGTGAGACTGGCCAATACGTGACGAATGATTGACCAACAGGCCAACATTTTTTCCCTCCATTAGGGGAAGATACAGGCGCATTCGCTCGGCACCCAACTTCAAATGGGTCGTGTCCGCATTCAAATGAAAAAATTTAACCGATGTATCAGCTTCAATGACCGGCTGGCAGCTCAGAAATAAAACAATAATGGTAAGGATAAAGGGGCTGTTCATTCTGTTAATATTGCAGAGTACAAAAATATTGTTTTTGAATCTTTCCTACTACCTGGCCAAACGAATCAATGGAAGCAGCTCCGGTGCTTTTTCAGCTGCAGTACATCGCATAGCGGTATGGAGCACTGCAATCAGTTTGGCCACTTTGATATTGGCTTTTGGTATACTTTACGGTTTTCAGGGAGCCATAAAAGAAAAGGTATTCCAGTTGGCCGGACACTTATCGGTCACCAAATACACTTTCTCTGGTTCCTTTGAGGATACTCCAATTATTTACAATGATTCACTGCTAACTTTTCTAAAAAACCAGCCACATGTCGAACAGATTCAACCGTTCGCATGGAAGGCGGGCCTGCTACAATCTGATGAAACCATCCAGGGAGTCATCTTAAAGGGAGTAACTAAAAATTTTGATGCGGCCTCTTTTCAAAGTCAGATGATCGATGGGAGATTCATCCATTTTCCCACCGCAGGCTATGGCCGTGAAATTGCATTGAGCAAACGAATTGCGAACCAACTAGACGTAAAGTTGGGTGATGAACTCGTATTGTATTTTCTGCAACAACCACCGCGATACCGTAAATTAACCGTTGCTGGTATTTATGAGACTGGGTTAGAAGAGTTCGATGACCATGTCATTTATGGAGATTTGGCACTTATCCAACGGATCAATGGTTGGGGTGAAGATCAGGTGAGCGGGGTGGAACTGCGCCTTGTAGATGAAACCCAAATTACTAAAACTGAATCTAGTCTGTACGAAGGACTAGGCCTAAAATTAAATGCAACCAGTGCCTACAGACAATACCCTCAGATTTTTGATTGGTTGGAATTGTTATCCAGAAATGTGTTACTTATCCTGGTGGTTATTTTGTTGCTGGCTGTTTTTGGAATGATATCTATGGTATTGATTTTAATAATGGAACGTACCCACATGATTGGAATGCTCAAAGCTTTGGGTGCCTCCAATAGTGTAATTCGTAGAATTTTTATGCACGCTGGAATTTCTTTGATCTTCCGTGGCCTGCTGTTGGGTAATTTGGTAGGGCTTGGCCTTTGTGCCGTGCAATACTACTTCCGGTTATTGCCTTTGGATCCGGTGAATTACTACATCAACCATGTACCCATTGCCTTCGATTGGGTGACCATTGTAGGACTGAATTTATTACTTGCCTCGACCATTGGACTGACTTTATTGGTACCAGTGATGGTGATTAGCGGGGTGAGACCCATACAAGCCATTCGGTTTGATTAAAACTGCGATGGACGGAATTTTCTAAAAAAACTTTGTATTTTAATTTCCAACACGCCGATGATGGCTTCACGAAAAATGCCCGTATTCATTTTGGATTGACCCTTTGTCCGGTCGGTGAATACTATGGGTACCTCAACTACCTTGAAGCCATGTTTCCAAGACAGGAATTTCATTTCTATCTGAAAGGCATAGCCGATAAAATTGATTCGGTCCAAATCAATGGTTGTCAACACCCTTCTCCGATAGCATTTAAATCCGGCCGTGGTATCCCGAAAAGGCATGCCGGTAATCAATCTCACATACCAGCTTGCAAAATAAGACATCAATACCCGTCCCATTGGCCAATTTACCACATTTACCCCTTGGATGTATCTCGAACCTATGGCCACATCAGCCCCCTGTTCACAAGCCCAGAGTAGTTCCGGCAGGTCTTTCGGATTGTGGGAGAAATCTGCATCCATTTCGAAAATAAAATCGTATCCGTGTAATAGAGCAAATCGGAATCCGGCAATGTACGCAGTACCCAACCCACTTTTTTCTTTGCGCTGAATTAGAAACAGCCGCCGACCCCAATCTTTCTGCAAGACCTGCACGGCTTCTGCCGTACCGTCCGGAGAATTATCATCTACGATCAACAGGTGAAACTGCTCCTCCAATTCCAGCACGTGGACGATGACCTCCCGAATATTTTCAATTTCATTATAGGTGGGGATGATTACCAGTTTTGATAAGGGCTCTTCCAATGGATTGGCTAATTTGGCATCAAAGATGAAAATTAAAACGGACTCGGTGTCGACAGGTTGGGAAAAAAAGGCCGTATTTCTGGATCGTGACGGTATCCTTAATGAGGAAATTGGGGATTACATCATGCGCCATGAAGAGTTTGTGGTAGTCGACGATATTATTGAGGTGCTTCGGCAGCTAAAAGACCATGGGTACTATCTGATAGTTGTTACCAATCAGGCAGGCATTGCCAAAGGATTATATGGTCACGAGTTGGTAAACCAGCTGCATGCAGTATTCCAGCAGGCCTCAGGAAATTTGATTGATCACTTTTATTATGCACCGGGCCATCCGATGCGTAGTGAATCACTTAGCCGCAAGCCGGACTCTTTAATGTTTGAAAAAGGCTTGGCAAAATTTAAGTTGGATCCGAGTGAATGCTGGATGATAGGCGATAAAGAAAGAGACATTGCACCAGCCCAAAAGTTAGGTATGCATACCATTCGTTTGTTGTTGAAACCAGATGAAACCGCTGCCGAATATAGCATAGATGCAGTGCGAAGGATACCCGAGATTATTTTGCATCAATAACCCAGAATTTTTAGCATAGAGGCACTCGTCTGTTCTTCGGCAAAAAGAAAATGTTCTATTTCACCCGCATCATTTTTTCTTAACATTACATGTTGTGGGGCCGGAATTAGACAATGTTGTATACCACCGTATCCACCCAGGGATTCTTGGTAGGCACCATTATGAAAAAAACCAAAATATAAAGTTTCGTTGCTTTTGATTTCGGGTAGAAACACCTCTGTGATGTGCGCTTCTGAATCGTAATAATCCATGCTGTCGCAGGTGAGGCCGCCGATATTTACTTTATGGAATTTGTTATTCCAATTGTTTACGGGCAAAAGGATGAATTTCTCGTTGACTCCCCATACATCTGGCATGTGGGTAATGAATGATCCATCCATCATGTACCAGAGTTCTTTGTCATTCTGTAGCTTCTGGTCTAAGACAGAATAAATAGTGGCCCCACTTTCACCTACCGTGTAGCTTCCAAACTCCGTAAAAATGTTGGGTACGGGGACATGGTTTTTGTTGCAAATCCATTGAATATTTTCAATGATTTGCTCTGCCATGTATTTATAGTCGTATTCAAAGTACAATGAATTTCGGATAGGAAATCCGCCTCCAATATCCACCGCTGTGAGCTCCGGACATATTTTTTTTAGTTTACAATATAACTGAATAAATCGGCTCAACTCACTCCAGTAGTAAGCGGTATCCTTAATGCCTGTATTGATAAAATAGTGAAGCATCTTGAGCTCGAACTTGGGATTATCTTTGATGCGTGACAGGTACAAATCCACCACGTCGTCGTAGCGGATCCCCAATCTGCTGGTATAAAAAGAAAAATTGGGCTCCTCATCTGCGGCCACTCGAATGCCCAGTTGTGCGATGGTTTCAAGTTCTGATTCATAATAATCTATCTCCGAAAGATTGTCAAGGATGGGCATGCAATACGTGAAACCTTTGTTAATCAAGTTGATAATCCCTTTTAGGTAGGGCTTGGTTTTGTAACCATTGCATATAATGTACAGGTCTTTTCGCAGATGACCTGACTGATGTAGGCTCGAGACAAGCTCCGTGTCAAAAGCAGAGGAGGTCTCGATGTGTGCACCGGTGGCAAGAATTTCTTGAACAATTGGTTTGAAGTGAGAGGATTTGGTGCAATAACAATAAATATATTGGCCATCGTAGTGATACTTTTGAATGGCATCATTAAAGATTGTTCGCGCAAAACTTATATTGGCACTGAGTTTGGGAAGATAAGTTAATCTCAAAGGTGTGCCGTAGGTTTTGATCAGCTCCATGAGTGCCACACCGTGAAAGGCTAGCTCATTGTGATTCACATGAAATTCCTGTGTTGGAAAATCAAAAGTCTGATGGATCAGGTCAGCGTAAGATTTCATATCAGCGGGTGCGCAAAAGTAATGGTCTCATGCGATTCGGAATAATAATTTCTGAAAGTTAACAGTCTAGACAAAACACATATTTTTGCAGATCATTTCCCCTACATGAGTAAAATTAAAATCATAGAAGTACGATCCGAATTAGGTGCGGGCACCAGAGGGGCCAGCCTTGGCATCGATGCTTTAAAGATTGCCAGTGTGAACCAAGGATCGAAACTCTTCGCCCAAATCGCCACCGAAGCGCTGCCTACAGATAACAAAGCCTTGTATGAGCGCGAAATTTATGAAAATGCTCGTCGCATTCGCGACATCAAGGAAGTAGAAGAACTGGTATGTTCCTCAGTGTCCCATACTTTGTTGTCTGATAATTTTCCCATTGTCCTGGCTGGGGATCATTCCACGGCCGCAGGAACCATCATGGGAATGAAGCAGGCACAACCGAAAGGAAGGATTGGGGTCATCTGGATAGATGCACATGCTGACTTACATACCCCATGGACGACCCCTTCTGGAAACATGCACGGCATGCCTTTGGCCATGTGTTTGGGTATCAACAATGAAGACCAAAACGTCAATGAAGTAGAGGAGGAAGTGGCAAGGGCCTGGAAGGAAATGCAGCAGATTGGAGGTCCGGGACCAAAGGTTGATGCAGCCGACATTGTGTTCATAGGACTAAGGGATACGGAAGGACCGGAGGACCATATCATACAAAAGCAAGGGATGCAGGTATATCGTGTGAAGGATGTAATCGAGAAAGGTCCAGCACGAATTGTGGAAGCGACGTTACAATACCTGTCGGCCTGCGATTGGTTGTATGTATCCTTTGATGTAGACAGTATGGATCCGACCATAAGCATGGGAACAGGAACACCTGTTTCGGATGGTTTGTCTTTTGAGCAAGCACTGGCATTGAATGAAGGCTTTATGCAGTCTCCCCAGTTGGCCTGTTGGGAGATGGCAGAGGTGAACCCAACGCTAGACATGAAGAATCGGATGGCAGAAACTGCATTTCAAATTCTAGATCGCGTGGTTACACTAAGGAAAAATGATTGAAGAAGCGTTGAGTACTTATTTGTCCGAGGGTCTGAAAGACGAGTTTGGAATTAAAAATCCAGAGATTGTTTTACAACCTACACGAAAGGAATTCGAAGGCAATCTGACCTTCGTCGTCTTCCCTTTTCTGAAAGAGGCACATTGTAAACCTGAGGAATTGGCCAGGCGATTGGGGGAATACCTAAAAACAAAAGCTTCAGCGTGGGTAGCAGATTACAATGTGGTCAAGGGATTTTTAAATGTATCTATTCAACCCCAACAGTGGCTGCGTACGTTGAGCTTGATCAATGAGGACCCTGATTGGGGTAAGTTGCCCACCAATGGTCGTCAGGTGATGGTGGAGTTCTCTTCGCCCAACACCAACAAACCTTTGCACCTGGGCCATTTGAGAAATAATTTTCTTGGCGACAGTGTGGCCCGAATTCTGGAGGCCGCAGGGTTTAAGGTCAATAAAGTAAACCTGGTCAATGACCGCGGCATTCACATATGTAAGTCCATGTATGCGTACCGGCAGTTAGGAAAGGGAGAAACGCCTCAGACAGCCGGCATCAAAGGCGATCATCTGGTGGGGAAATACTATGTACTCTTCGATAAGCAGTATCGTAAGGAAGTCTCAGACCTTGTGGCATCAGGTGTCGATGCGGAAGAAGCGAGGAAGTCGGCAGCGGCTATTTTGCAGGCCCAAGAACTTTTGAAGAAATGGGAAGCTGATGACCCAGAAACGGTATCGTTGTGGAAACAAATGAATGGTTGGGTCTATGAAGGTTTTGAGCTGACCTACCACACCATGGGGGTAACATTTGACCAATATTATTACGAGTCCGATACCTATTTGTTAGGCAAAGACCTGGTTAATGAAGGCCTGGAAAAAGAGGTGTTTTATAAAAAATCCGACGGTTCGGTTTGGGTAGACCTTTCGGAGGAGGGCCTTGACCATAAGCTGGTACTGCGTGCAGATGGAACGTCTGTGTACATGACGCAGGACATGGGTACATGCGAATTAAAATACAAAAACTTTCCATTTGATCAGTCGGTGTATGTGGTGGGTAACGAACAGGACTACCATTTTCAGGTCTTGTTCCTAATTATGAAAAAGTTGGAGCGAACCTACGCCGATGGCCTGTATCACCTATCCTATGGGATGGTAGATTTGCCATCTGGTAAGATGAAATCGAGAGAGGGAACGGTCGTCGATGCCGATGATTTGATGCAGCAAATGTTTGATACAGCGGAGAAGCATACGCGTGAATTAGGTAAAGTTGAAGGTCTGACCGCAGAGGAGGCGCATACGTTATATCGTACCATCGGGTTAGGCGCACTGAAGTATTACCTCCTTCGGGTAGATCCTAGAAAACGCATGTTGTTTAACCCGGAACAATCCATAGAATTTCAGGGCGATACCGGCCCGTTTATTCAGTATACCCATGCTCGGATTGCGGCCATTCGCCGTAAGCAAGAAGCACTGGGCATCGGGTCAATCCCTCTCAAATACACCGGACAATTAGCGATTAGAGAGGCTCATCTCATCCATCTACTTTCAGGTTTTCCGGCCACACTTGCCACAGCGGCAAAGGAGTATTCACCGGCCCTTGTGGCACAATATTGTTTTGAACTTTCCAAAGCGTACAATGGATTTTATCAGGAGTACCCAATTTTTGGTGAACCAAATGAACAGATAAAAATGGTTCGCTTGGCCATAACAAGGGCCACCGGGGAAACCCTGAGAATAGGTATGAATTTGTTGGGTATTTCGGTACCTGAAAGAATGTAAAATGAAGCATTGGATACAGGCAGCTAGGTTACGTACTCTTCCGTTGGCTTTCGCTTGTTTGGGTATGGGCGCCATACTTGCAGCCATGGAGCAGGCGTGGGACCCGGTTATTTTTATTTTGTCGCTGGCCACTGCGTGCTTATTGCAGATACTTTCAAATCTTGCCAATGATTATGGAGATGCAGCCTCAGGGGTTGACGGTGAGCACCGAGAGGGGCCATTGCGTCAAGTACAGTCTGGCCGGATTGGCAGGGATAGCATGAAAAAGGCCATTATTATGGTGGGCCTGCTCGCCCTCGCAGTGGGTTCATCCTTACTCATCTATGTTTTTCATGCAGATTGGCTGCCAATGTCGCTGTTTATGTGTGTGGGGCTGTTGTCCATTTGGGCAGCAATCGGTTACACAGTAGGCGATAATCCTTATGGTTATATAGGTTTGGGAGATTTGTTTGTACTGCTATTTTTTGGCTGGGTATCTGTGATGGGCAGTTATGTGCTTTATACAGGTCGTTGGGAATGGCAATTACTTTTACCTGCCACTTCAGTGGGAT
The DNA here is from genome assembly GCA_964403075.1 of uncultured Roseivirgaceae bacterium. Lineage (GTDB taxonomy): Bacteria > Bacteroidota > Bacteroidia > Cytophagales > Cyclobacteriaceae > CAYOEV01. The sequence goes on from CAYOEV010000011.1 coordinate 58,672, forward strand.
TATTGGCAGTGGCTGTATTAAATGTGAATAACATCCGTGACATGGACTCTGATAAGAAGGCCGGAAAAATATCTATTCCGGTTCGGTTGGGCAGAGCTCGAGCCATTGACTACCACTGGTCACTTTTATTCTTGAGCATGATCTCTTTGCTCGCGTTTGGTTGGTTAAGCGGCCTAATGGGATGGGATTGGTTATTTTTATTGGCTTTCCCGTTTTTGTTGCGTCATGGATATCTGGTGCAGCTTCGTTCAGCCAGTGGCCACCTTGACCCATTATTAAAGCAGATCGCACTGTTGACGCTACTCACAGTAGGCCTGTTTGGTATTGGCCAGTTGTTTTGATGTTGCTTTAATTGCCCAATCCCTTTAACTTCCCATTGGATTTAAAAAAAGCAAAATGAAAAGAATTTTGGTACCCTTCGATTTCTCTGAGACATCGAGGATGGCTATGGAATTTTCTCTACAGCTGTGCAGAAAAAATGCTGAAAATGCCGTCACTTTATTCAACGTCATAGAACAACCAAGTCAGGGTTCTTTCAAAACCATGGGCGTAAGTGATTATGATCCGATGGAGGTGGTTTACATTAAAAAATTGATAGAGAGAGTTCAGGAACAATTTGAAGGAATTGTAAGAGATGCGCAATACAGTGATGTTGAACTCAATTACAAGATTGTTCTCGGAAACCCATTTAAAGAAATTGATGATGAAATTACCACTGCTAAAATGGATTTAATCGTAATGGGTACTTCCGGTTCTGAGGGGCTCGATGAATTTTTTGTAGGATCAAATGCGGAGAAAGTGGTCCGTCGTTCTTCCTGTCCGGTTATCACACTGAAGGAGCCGGCCAATGTGGACGATATTGATGAAATCGTGTTTGCCACGGATTTCGAAGAAGTGGATGACCACTTTATGGACAAACTATTGCGGGTGCAGGAAACTTTTGGCGCTATGTTGAGAATTGTGCGAATCAACACCCCGGCAAATTTTGTGGATAGCAGCATCGACAATAAGCGTATGCGCACATTCATTGAGAAGTTTAAAATTGAAGATTGCTCCTTTGATGTGTTCAACTATTCGAATGAAGAAGATGGAATTATTGCCTATACCAAGGAAATAGATGCCCACATGATTGCACTTGGCACGCACCAATCCAAGGGTGTGGGACATTTTCTTAAGGGTGGGAGCATTGCGGAAGATGTAGTGAATCACTCTCCCGTTCCCGTTTGGACTTTTCACATTTAAATTGGCATTTTCCTAAACGTGTATGACTGGTTGGCCGGATCAGTGAGCTTTTAACAAATACATGAGCAAGCATACCTACCCACATGGTTTAATTGGGAATTGTGGATTCTTAGCACTTATCAATGCAAATACCAATGTCGATTGGATGTGCCTTCCACGTTTCGACAGCTCTTTTGTTTTTGGAGCCCTCCTGGATGAAGACAAAGGAGGAGAATTCAGTATTCGACCTGCTCGAGAGCAATTCACATCCAGTCAGCGCTATGAGTGGAACACAAATATTCTTACTACAGAGGTAAGTTATGGCGAACATACCTATTTAATCACGGATTTTGCACCCCGCTTCATGCAGGATGAGCGCATGTACAAACCCTTAATGCTCATTCGGAAAATTGAACCGGTCAATGGACTCCCACGCATACGCGTGGTGTGCAACCCTGTGGCTGATTACGGTGAGAAAAAACTGGATAGAGAAAGAGGCAGCAACCATATCCGATTTCTGGGCTTGAAAGAGCCATTACGCTTAACGACGAACATACCCTTGAACTATGTGTCTGATCACGCGGAGTTTGTATTGAATCAAACTTACTATTTGGTAATGACTTACGGGGTACCTCTGGAAGGACCAGTGGTTGACACCTCGGAATCTTTCTTAAGGAAGTCAACCAGCTACTGGCAGTATTGGGTAAAGTCTACCAGTATTGGGCCGCTTTATCAAAAAGAAGTCATTCGGTCCGGATTGACTCTAAAAATTTGCCAGTTTGAAGACACAGGTGCCATTATTGCGTCTCCCACAACCAGTCTTCCGGAGGCTCCAGGCTCAGGGCGAAACTGGGATTATCGATATTGTTGGATGCGTGACTCTTATTATACCATCACAGCATTTAATAATCTCGGACACTTCGAGGAAATGGAGCGTTATTTTTTGTATTTGTCGAATATTCCGGTAAAAGAAAACGACCGCATACAACCCCTATACGGCGTACTCGGAAATAATATACTGACGGAGAACATTCTTCCTTTGAGAGGTTATCAGGCGAATGAGCCAGTACGCATAGGTAATGACGCGTATACCCACATCCAGAACGATGTGTACGGACAAATAGTAATGGCAATATTGCCTTTATTCCTGGACGAGCGGTTCAAAAACCAATTGAGTTCGCATGAAGAGCTGCTGGTCAACATCGTGGAAAAAATGGAACATACCGTAAATGAAGCGGACGCTGGTATCTGGGAGTTTCGAACGATCGCGCAACACCACGCTTACACCAACCTGTTTCAATGGGCAGGGGGCGCAGCTGCCTGCCGGGTAGCGCAAATGTTGGGTAATTCATCTTTGTCCAAGCGTGCAGAAATTGTCTCGAGAAAAGCTGCCAACTGGATTGAGCATGCCTATTCGTACAAGAAGAATGGGTATGGACAGGCAGTAGAAAATGACCAAATGGATGCCAGCACCCTCCAATTAATCATCATGAATTACCTCCCGCACGGGTCGCAAAAGGCAAGAGAACATCTAGAAGCACTCGAAAGAGAGCTAAAGGCCGGAAAAGGTGCCTTTTACAGATACCGTGGGAAGGACGATTTTGGACTACCTGGCACCACCTTCTTAATTTGTGGATTCTGGTATGCAGAAGCTTTGGCTTGTGTTGGTCGTATTCATGAAGCACAAGAGGCGTTCGAAGAATTGGCCGGGTACGGAAACCAGCTGGGGTTGCTAAGTGAGGATGTAGACTCTTCATCTGGCGCGCAATGGGGCAATTTCCCACAGGCTTACAGTCACCTGGGTCTGATCAATGCGGCTTATCGAATCAATAATAAACTGAGTCCGGATTTTCTCGACGGCTACCGCTTTTAATTACCATTTACCAAAGCAGTCAGAAGTTGATGTACATTTTCATGGTCTTTTGTGGAGTATTGGGCGTGAGAGTTACTGTGTCCCACACTGATGGTGTAAGCGTCTGTATTCAATAATGCCTCAAACATGTACTCGTCTGTTCGGTCGTCGCCCAGTGCCAAAACAAAGGAGGGTTTGTACTTAGTATAAAACTCTTTCGCAATTTTTCCTTTGTTGGTGGCGGAAGGTTTCACTTCCACGATGTGTCTGCCCTCCATAATGTCCAAATCTTTCTCTTTCATGTACTTTACATGACTAAAGAGCTCAGAGGACCGCAGATTACCAAGTCCTTTTTCGACTTTGCGGTAGTGCCATACAAGGGCATGGTTCTTTTCTTCCAAATAGGACCCAGGTGTCCGTTCTACATAAAAGTTTATGATGTCTTTAACATCCCTTTTCCATTCATTTGAAGAAAGTTCAGGATTCAGCCGCCACTCACTTCCAAGCTCTTTCAACCAGGCGCCATGTTCAGCAACCAACTGGATATTCAATTCACCCAGCCACCGATCTAAATCTTTAGGTTTTCTTCCGCTGATGACCACAATGGTATTCCGGTCGTCTTTTTTGAGTTTTGAAAGTGTATTTAATAAAGAATCGGAGGGGGCACATTCTTCAGGATTGTCGCGGTGAGGCACAAGAGTGCCGTCATAGTCGAGCAAGATCAGACGTCGTTTCGCATGGTTGTAGTCCTTCACTATGGTGGAGGTGAGAGCTGCATCCAGAACCGATGTGTCCATTTCCCGTTGCTTTTCTTTTACCTTTTCCAGGTTGTTAACGAACAGTCGGACCCAATTGAATATGTTGTACTTTTTCACCGTTTCCTGCATGATGGTTAGCCGGCGTATCTGCTCCTCCTCGGGCATCTCTAGTGCCATTCGAATCGATTCTACAAGTTGTTTTTGATCGTTGGGGTTGACAAGCACGGCATCGGATAGTTCCTTGGCCGCACCTGCCATTTCACTCAAAATCAAAACGCCCTTCTTGTCTGTTTTAGAAGCAATGAATTCCTTACAGACCAGGTTCATCCCATCGCGCATTGGAGTGATCATGGCTACTTCGCACATGCGGTAAAATGCAGAGAGTGCCTCCAATGGAAAGCTGCGGTAGAAGTAACGAACGGGTTGCCAACTTACCCGACTGAAGCGGCCATTGATTTTACCTACCAATTCATCAATTTCTTCTTTGAGGCTTTGATAACTGGGCACTTTATCTCTAGATGGAACCACAACAAGAAACAAAGAAACTCCCTCGATGTAGGCTGGATATTTTTCTAAAAAACTCTCGAAAGCGCGCAGTCTCATGTTGATTCCTTTGGAGTAATCCAGTCGATCCACCGACAAAATCAGGCGGTCGCTTAAGGTTTCCCTATATCTATCTTCACGCGCTTTGGCTTCTTGACTAGCGGCACTGGATGCATACTTGTCGTAGTCAATACCCATGGGTAGTGAGTCGATCACAACCAGACGCTCTTTGTATTGCACTTCATTTTTCTCGTAACTTAATCCAACAAGCCGGTGCACGCTACTCATGAAGTGCCGCATGTCGTCATAAGTATGAAAGGCAATGTAGTCAGCGCCCAACATGCCTTCCAGTAGTTTTTTCCGCCAGGGTATCATGCGAAATACCTCGTAAGAGGGAAAAGGAATGTGCTGAAAGAAGCCAATGGAAAGTTCTGGCTGAATTTCCCGTAACATACCGGGAAGTAAAAGCAACTGGTAATCGTGCACCCAAATTAAATCACCGGGCTCTAGATGTTCAGCAACAGCCTTGGCAAACTTTTGATTTACGCGCTGATAAGCTTCCCAGTGATCTTCATTGAACTGTATGTATTGAACGAAATAGTGAAAAGCCGGCCACAGGGTTTGGTTACTGAAACCTAAGTAGTAATCCTTAACTTCCGAACTTGTGAGGAAAACGGGTGCCATGTCTTGCAGTTGCAGTTTTTTGCGCGCTGTTTTCATCTGGGACTCCTCTTCAAAGGCCATACCTGGCCACCCGATCCACAAGTTGTTCTCACCTTTAAAAATTGAACCTAAACCCGTAGCAAGCCCCCCTTCACTTTTTTTATAGACTAGTTCTCCTCCTTTCGACTCAATGCGAACGGGCAATCGATTGGAAATGATAATGGTTTTTGACATTTGGCTGTGTAGTGATAGAATGGAATTTAAGTCGAATGGAAAGAATTCGCAAGGTTAAATTAAGCCTACTGCCGGTGCTGCGGTCCGGTCCGCCTGAATATCTACTCCAATGACCATGGACACTTCTTGGTCAGACCTGGCATCTAGCAAACGGTCGACATCCACGGAGAATTTTCTCACGAGCTTGTCTTCATCCAAAAGGCAAATGATCGGGTCTTCGGGGGTATTATGTGCCACCTTATCTGGAATTTCCTGACTGACATTGGGTCGTCTTAGCGCATCGAATAGGGTCTTTAATTTATTGTCTATGTCGCCAAATCCACGCCCCAGATTGGGAGTAAGAATGCCTATATCAAGTTGACAAAACATACCCAGATCTTCTCGGATAAGGCTGGCAAAATACAAATGATCTATGCGGTCCACACCCACGTAGGGATCTCTTTCCGTAGGTGGCGTGTGACCGATCCACGCTTTTCTATGCTTCAATGGTTCGAAATTCCACAAGTCTGATAGCTGACGATGAAAATGTAAACGGATGTGGTGTTTATCCGCGGCACGCCCATTTGACTTCAGCGGTCCATGATAGGTCAGTTTGAATTTCATCTGATCAAGTTAGCATTTCCGACATCAAAAAATGATTAAATTGGGTGCTTACCTAATCAAAGAGGACATGTCTATTCGTTTTTTGGTCTTGATTTGTTTCGTACAATTCGCATTTGTCACCTGGAGTCAGGATCCGCTACCTGCACCTGATCGTGGCAATCAGGGCGAGGGTCCTTTCGAACGGTTGATTATTCGCGGTGCCACTGTTATCAAGGGAGATGGGTCACCACCAATAGGGCCCATGGATGTGGTGATAGAGCAGGATCGAATAAAAGAAATAATCACAGTAGGTACACCATTTCTTGGCATCAAGGAGGGGGGAAGACCACAAGGGGCCACAAAGGAGATTGATGCCACCGGCATGTATGTGATGCCTGGATTGGTGGATTTACATGCGCACACGGGCGGTACACCAAAGGCACCTGAGGCTGAATACGTGTACAAACTATGGATGGCGCACGGCATTACAACCATGCGCGGGGTGCCTTTCGGCTCAATGGAATGGTCGCTGAGTGAAAAAGAGCGGAGTGAAAAAAATGAGATTGTGGCACCACGTATGGTGTGCTTCCAAACAGTGGGTTCCGGAAAAGAATGGGAGGGTCGTGGTCCCCTGACAGCCGATGAAGCACGGGCGTGGGTACAATATGCCAAAAAGAAGGGCGTGGACGGCGTGAAATTTTTTGCGCATCCGCCTGAAATATTTGAGGCAGTCATAGATGAGGCCAATAAAAACCAAATGGGCACCACAGCCCACCTTTCTCAAATGAGTGTGGCCACCACCAATGCCAGAGATGCCGCGCGGTTGGGGATGACTGGAATGACGCATTACTATGGTTTATTTGAGTCACTTTACAAAGGCTATGATATCCAGCCCTGGCCGGCTGATTTTAATTATCAAAACGAACAACACCGCTTTGGTCAGGTGGCAAGGCAATGGAATTTAATCCACGAAAGGGGTAGCAAAGAGTGGGAGGCACTGATAGATGAATTTTTAGAATTGGACTTTTTTATTAACCCTACCATGACCATTTATTCTGCCAGTCGCGATGTCATGCGCGCCAGAAATGCCGATTGGCATGAAACCTACACGCTGCCTTCGTTGATGGATTTTTTCAAACCCAGCAGAGAAAGTCATGGTGCCTATTGGTTTTATTGGACCACACATGATGAAGTGGCCTGGAAGAAATTTTATCAGGTGTGGATGTCATTCCTGAATGACTATAAAAATGCGGGTGGCAAAGTAACTGTCGGGTCAGATGCTGGTTTCATTTATCAACTGTATGGGTTTGGCACCATCTTGGAGTTGGAGTTGCTGCAGGAGGCCGGCTTTCATCCCCTTGAGGTGGTGCGCGCAGCTACCATGCATGGGGCTGAGGAGATATTCTACCCCCGTAAGGAACCTATCGATTATGGCATTATCAAACCCGGACTGAAGGCAGACCTTCTCATCGTGCCGGAAAACCCGTTGGAAAATTTCAAAGTGCTCTACGGTACTGGCGCCGTAAAGTTGAACGATGAGACCGGGGAGGTAGTGCGCACAGGAGGTATCAAATACACCATCAAAGACGGTATCATCTATGATGTCCGGGAGCTGCTGGATGATGTTCAAAAAATGGTAGAGCAGGCAAAAGAAAAGAGGTAAACAGAAATGATGAATATTTAGTTAATAAAGCATGCGACCCATATTATTTATAGACCGTGATGGTACCATTGTATCCGAAACGGAAGACGAAAAAGTCGATAAACTAGAAAAGCTTCACTTTCTTCCTGAAGTATTGTATTATCTAAGGAAAATCAGAAAAGACACGCCTTTCTGTTTTGTGATGGTCACCAATCAGGATGGACTCGGTACAGACGCTTTTCCGGATCATGAATTTTGGCCAGTGCATGACTTCATCATACGTTTAATGAAAAGTGAAGGCATCTCTTTTGATGCTATCCATATCGACCCGCATTTTGAGCAGGATAATCACCCTGATCGAAAACCAGGCACCGGCATGTTAACGGAGTATCTGAAAAATGATCAATACAATTTGCCCGCTTCTTTTGTAATCGGTGATCGCGAGACAGACGTAGCCTTGGCGCGAAACCTTCGATGTGGCGCCATCCACCTATCTGAAGCAGTAAAAACCGATGCTGAACTGACAACTAACAGCTGGGAAGAAATTTATCGATTTCTCACCCGTTAAGTCCTGCTCCAGGGTATTCCTAACAACATAAGCACCAGCGATGCGCCATAGAAGATGGTACCATCTCTTAACTTTGGCGCCTCCTCAGGAGAAGACTTTTTAATAGATCTTCCCATGTGAGCGGCACCAGCGCCCAGCGTCATGAGCGCGGGGTGTTCAATGGATCAAAATCCAGTGTCACGATTACGGCCATTAACAACACTAACCAGCGGGTACCAGAATGTGCGTAGCGTACCATTCAATAAGCAGACATAAGGTTTATTTCTCGAGTAGTTTCTTTTGCTTCGAGGGTAACTGCTCATGAAACTCCAGCGTGCAACATTCTGGCAATTTATTGTAAGCTTCTTTATCTGAAGGCAGATCATCCGCTTGGTAGCCTGTAAGCGTGACACGTTTTTTTATCGTTAACGCATCCGTTTTTTTGGGATTGAATGCGACTCTGAGCACCTTAGATTCCAGGTCCAGTGAAGACCATTTCACTCCCCTTTCCAGCGCCATCTGGTATTCCAGTGTTTCTTTGCACATTTCACACACGGCGCTGGTGTTGATGTGGACTGTATCCGATTTTTGAGCATGTAGCCCTACTGAAATCCCCAAAAGAAATATAAATCCAACTACTTTCATTGTTTTTTTATTTTATATCGATAACCCACATATACCATTCTGCCTGCCACTGGTCCCCAAACAATGGTGCCATCAAAATTACTACCAAATGGTTGCTGTGGGTCGATAATTGGGTCTGTTTGTCTGAAATCCAACATATTCTCACCCCCCAAATAGAGGGTTCCCCACCGGTACTTTTTACTCACTTGAAAGTTGAGCTGGAAGAAATCAGGAGATGAGGTGGGTCTGGTAAACTCCTGGGGCTTCAGGCTGGTGTCTGGCAATCTTTTTGCTCCATACCATTGCAGTGTGGCATCCACAGTCCAGATGTCATATTTTGTCGCGTAAGCAGCATTGAAAAACCCGCGGTGTCGGGAAACATAGGGTTGTTGTCTCAGTTCGTCTCCGATGGTGGTTTGAACATCATAAAACTTGTATGCCCATTTGGTCTCTATGCGGTCAGTAAGTGGCGTGGCCAGTTCTATTTGAAAACTATTCGCAAAAGATCTGTCGGTAAGATTGACAAAGGCAATGACGCCAGGGTCACTGTCCAGATCTGCTATTATCTGGTTTTGAAAATCGGTATAGAAGTAGTCTACAATGAGCTGACTTTCGCGCTCGCCTAAAGACAACTGCTGACTGAGTGTAAAGCCGTAGTTCCAGGATATTTCCGGAGCTAAAGACTCAGTGACAATCAACGCGCGGCTGCTTACCAAATTTTGACCATACTCAGCGATTGTATTGGCCACTCGATAGCCTTTTCCGGCAGAAAGTCGAAGGGTACTGGATTTAGCCGGCTGATACCGAATGTGCATCCGGGGTGTATAAAAAGCGCCATAAAGATTATGGAAATCCACACGCTGACCCAGCACTAATGACAGTCGGTCAGACGGCAGGTAACTGTATTCATAATAGATACCGGGTACTTTTTCAATGCGGCTGAAGGCAGAATCGCTTAAGGCCTCCTGATATGCGTCGTATTGAAAACTCACACCGGTTTTGTACTGATGAAAACTGTTTCCTAGAATATTTTGGTAGATCACATTCACGTGCCCATAGTCCTGATCACCTGAATAAGGGTTGCGACCATATCCTTGATTGACGTCCATGTGGGCCAGTGTGTAAATAAAGCCCCAACCTTCGTAAGGTTTTTCAGGAAACAACAAGCCTATTTTACCGAATAATTCAAAACGTCTGGTCAGACTGCTGTAGCCATAATTGGTAGAGTTTGCGGCACTTTCGCCAAAGTCAAAACCTACTTGCCCACCGGCTTTTTCATCTACCAATGCTTGCACTCCCAATTGCCCAACCCACCGATCTCCTCGGTACTTGTAGCGGTTCAAAACGTTGAATTGACGGGATCTGGGAAGATCCATAAAATTGTCTTCGTTCCGATCGATCGCGGCATCGAAATAGTCGCCATGTACCAGCCACGCGGTGCTGGTCTTTTCGCCAATGGGTGCGGCGAAGTTGGCATTCACTTCTGATCGGCCAAAAGAGTTGACATAACCATTGAGATAAAGGTGATCAGGCCCTTCTGGTTTCTTCAATTCCAGATTGAGCTGTCCTGTCATGGACTCGTACCCATTGACAACTGAACCAGCTCCTTTACTCACGTCAATTGCCTGGACCCACGTACCCGGCACAAAGTTTAAACCATAACGTGTGGTAAGTCCACGTAGGTAAGGGGTGTTCTCCCGGTTAATTTGAACATAGCGACCGCTTAAGCCGAGAAGTGCCAACTGCTTACTTCCAGTCACTGCGTCGGTAAAGGATACATCTACCGAGGCATTGGTTTCAAAACTCTCTGAGAGGTTACAGCAGGCCGCTTTGAGTAACTCGGCTTCGGTAATGATTTCTTTATGTAAGGGATCCAGGTTATCAATGAAAGTGGACTCCGCAGAGATCTCCACCTCAGATAATGTGCTCTCTTCGAAAAGGGCAATGGTTTCAAATTGACCGGCCTGGAGGCTCACGGTATCTGGTGTAAACCCTACATAGCTTATAATGACGTCCACTGATTGTTGTACGGATTTTAAATTGAACAACCCTTGCCCATCGGTGGTGGTGCCACCTTGAGTGCCTTTGATCTGCACAGTGGCACCAATCAATGATTCCCCTGCCTGATCGATCACCTGGCCGGAAAAAGTGGTCTTTATTTGGGCGACTGCATTACTACTGATCACCATCATCGAGATGGCCAATATATTTTTAGACATTTTGAGTATTTAGAAGCATAATGATATTTTGACACGGTTTTGCCGGGTCGAGTATCAAAGTCTAAATACCTGTAAATAAGGTCTGCTTTTGGCTACGGGTGGGGGATCTGTAGGCGGAGGGTAATCGGTGTTGGCGAGCGTAGGTGGTTGGATGATGTATAGCGCGACGCGTGAGGAGAGTAGGGCAACAACAATATTGTTTACCGAGGAATCAAAACCATTCAATTTCAGGCTCGCAATGCCCAAAAAAATAGATTCTTCCGTACAGCAATTGTCGTCACATCCATCCTCGGAGGCGCAATGCGCATCCACCAATTGCCAGCTTGTAGCGCCCATGGATGAACAAATATGTCTCTCCAAAGGCAACCATCCGGCGCCAGACATCAGAATGGTGATAGCTAATGTGAGTAGCATTTTCATCAAATTGTACTACGTATATATGGGTGACCGGGTTGTTGTTTAATGTTTTTTCAAAAGACGCTCTCTGGCAAATCGCTCATCTGCCAGTTCCAGCAGGGAGGAAATCAATGACGTATCGGAGTAGCCCATGTGTCGCATAAGTTTGGGATACATGCTGATATTGGTAAAGCCCGGAAGGGTATTTATTTCGTTAATAAAAATTTGCCCATCTGTTGTTAAAAAAACATCCACCCGGCTCAAAATTTCACAATTCAACGCTTGCCCGGCGGCCAGTGCAGTGGCCTTAACTTTTTCTCTTAAGGAATCTGATAAGTTTTTGGCAGGAGTATCTAAAATAGCGGCAGATTGTTCGCTGTATTTTTCATCAAAAGAATATTCCTCCGCAGTGATGATCTCACCTGGCTCGGAAATAACCTGACGAGGCGCCAAGCCAAAAAGCGCACATTCCAGTTCGCGGCCCTTAATGGCTTTTTCGATCAATATTTTGTGGTCATACAACCACGCATCTTTGAGGGCGGGTAAATAATCGGCCTCCTTTTTCACCTGATGAACGCCCAACGACGAACCCATATTTGCGGGTTTAATGAATACAGGCAATCCGAACCTCTTTTTTACAACTCCGAAGGATGGGTATTCACTGGCATGTGCGCAAATCCATGGGGCAGTGTTTAACCCCGCCTGTTGAAGCATGGCTTTTGTTCTGTCCTTGTCGCTGCATAATGCCGATGACACCACATCTGGTCCCACGTAAGGAATGTTCAGACTATCCAACAATCCCTGAATAGATCCGTCTTCGCCCTTGGGGCCATGAAGTACCGGAAACGCCACGTCTATGATACGGCGACCCTGATCAGAAATAAGTTCTTTTACAGGCGCAAGGTGAACAAAAGGTCCAGTGATGATCTGTTTTTCTGGTACCGAATTTTGCTCTCGCCATCGTCCCTGAGGGTCAATGCCTACAATGATTGGTTCATACAGCGAACGATCTAAAGCCGCTACAACATTCTTTGCGGAAAGAAGAGATATTTCATGCTCGGGTGACTGACCGCCACAAAGGATCAAGCATTGCTTCATTGATTCAATTACCGAGGTTTGTCGTTGTGCAGATTGTCTTTCAATAAAGAATCCAGCTCCATGATCATGTGATCCAGCTTGGCGACCATTTCGTCATGACCAATGTTAGGATCTGCTAAAAGAGAATCTATTTCCTCGTATATGTGTATTTCGTAATTTTTTTTCGCGCCCTGAGTAAATTTTAAGGTATTCTTCAGGTGAAGCATGCCGTATTTGAGAGCGACTTTGGCATCCTCGCTGTTTTCATGTTCTAGCAAATTTCGGGAAACAATCAGCTCTGCCTCAGTAAGCGCGTTCAGGGCTTCAGAATAGGTGATATTTAAATCTTCGAGGTTAAGACTATCGCCGATGAGTTCACTGCGAATAACCTCCAGGTCTGCAATCGACTCCTCAAGCATCTTTCCTGTCTCTGCATCCAGGTCTTTTTCAATGTCCCGAATCGACTGAATGGCCTTGTCTAGATGAACCAGACTTCTATCGTAGGCATCTTCTTTTACATACGCCCTCGAATTACCCAGGAACAAGTCAGGATCAGTGGCATCCCTCGTGAGCGGGGCCGGTCCGTCACCCCCGAGTTTGGAAAGACCAAAAAGTCCGGCGACAACTATGAATAAGGCAAGTAGGTATTTAAGTGATGTTGACATATTAACAAAAGTAAAATTAAGGCTTTAAAGTTTGATTGAAAATCAATGGCAGACCTTATTGAGTTTTTATTCGATAAAAGCGGTGCAGCCAATGGGCGGTGCGCCGTGCAGCCGATGTCGATAACTCATCCACGCGATGATTGACATTTGATCTTTTGCATAGGGTCGTAAGGCAATCGAAGACAACGTGGTTGCTTTCCAGCCACCAAAAAGCATCACAGACCAAATCAGGGAGCGGGCATCAACTCACAGGTGTAATCAACTTCAATTTGTCGGTCATCTTCACGCAGTGATCTGCACTAATGGTCGCGCGAAATTTTGGCATGGGGGTATGACTAAAGTTGCTTTTCACCTGAACAATTTCGTAGGTTAGTAGGAGAAAAAAATTTGAACAGACCTCTTGTTCGAATTAGGGTAGCCGCTCACTCGTAAATTTCAGGGATTAAACAGCAACCAGTCTCGTACATGGTGAGTAATTCATAGCGTTAAAAAAGCTATAAAAGCGTTATTCGCAAAATAATGCAAAAAATTATTAGAATTATCTGATAATCAATTAGTTGTGAAGATTTTTTTTCAATATTTATTTGGATGAATCTTTAGTTAATAATTATTCTTGCTTCATAAAAAACAAAAAAAAAGTCTAGCCATGAAAAAATTATCTTTACTATTCACTATCGTATTTGGTGTTGCTTTATTCGCTTGCCAGGAGCAGGATGAGATTAAGCCGGTAAAAAATCCGACCACTGTTTCAGAACCTACTGATGACAACCCATCTATAGAAATGGGTACGCAAAGAGGAAAAACAAAAGATCCTGTTTGGAACTAAGCGGATTTGCAAGCAGACAGTAAATTCTGCAAGAAAATTTGAAAATGACAGTCACTCAAGGGTTGTCATTTTTTATTTATACATTAGCGAAGGATTATCTTCCTTTCGATGCGTCAACTAGTGTTTTTTTTCTGGCTTTTTACAGGTCCTGTCCTTGGCAACGATCTGGTCAGACATTGGTCTGGGGACATCACGCTGGAGGGGCATGAGCTGACGAACACATCTGAGCGACTGTTGTCTCATGACAAAGTCGGTTTTTACAGCCGGGCGCTGGCCTATTATTTTATCGGCACTTCTGCATCGGAGCCCATGGACCGTTTGGGTTCTTTCTTTTCTGCATTGAAAGCGATGGAAAATAGCGATACCTCAGACGCTTATTTGGAGATGCATATATGGACCAACATTGGCACCGTATATGAGCGGTACATGATGTACGAGGAGGCCACCAAGGCTTACATAAATGGTAGAAGGATTTGCAGAGAGCTGGACGATGAACGCCTCCTACTTCTGGCTACATACAACCTGGCTAAATCTCAGGCTTTTCATGATCCTGATCGGTCGGTGGCCTCCTACTACAGTACGATATCCATGGCACAAGCCCTAGAGGAGC
>CAYOEV010000011.1:73140-78112 GCA_964403075.1 uncultured Roseivirgaceae bacterium
AAAAATTATTTAACTACAGTGCACAGTCGGTTGGGCTTGTTGTACAAGCATGCCGGACAGTATGACCTGGCGGTAGACCACTTGACACGGGCGCTGGAGTATTCTGCCGACAAAAGTGTAATCGCCAGAGCTTACCATAACCTGGCCGGGACCTACTACTACATGGGTGAGTTTGAAGAACAAGAAAAAAATCTTCGGAAATCTCTGGCGTTACGGCAAGGAGATGATCGTTTTCTCAGCTTATTGGATTTGGGCGAGTGCTTGATAAGACAGGAAAGATTATCGGAAGCGAGGAGTGTGCTCAAAGAAGCGTTGACTTATTACGAATCGCAACCCAATAACTTGGACAGGATAAAGCTGTACAAGTGGTTAAAAGTGTCGGCACCTTCGGTAGAAAACGCCTTGATGTATGCCGATAGCATTATTTTGGAGACAGAAGCCTACACCCGCCGGACGTTGAATGTGCAGGGCATACAGAAAAAAGAAGCACTTCGTACGGCGCTTGCTAAATATCGTAAAGAAGAGCCTTCCGTAGTGAACGATACTTTCCTAAGTTATTTTTGGAAAATATTGCTTTTTCTTGCCGTTATAATCATCGCGCTCATTATTGTCATTCGCAAAGTCATTGGGCGTTCCGATCGATTTGGGCGAAAAGAAATTCAATCGAATTAGATTCTTTGTAGCCTCAAATCTTATTTCACCATAAATACGTAATAAGAGGACATGATTCGCTGGTTATTTATTGGTTTTTTCTTCTTCACTTTCTGGACATCACACGGACAAATTTTTGAACCTGTTTCCTGGTCTGTGGATTGGGAAAGAATGGGCGATGACCATTACCGTATCATTCTCAAGGCTGATATGGAGTCGGGCTGGGCAGTGTACTCTCAATTTTTGGAACGCGACGACGGCCCCATAGCAACGGCGATCAACTTTGAGAAAGGCGACCATTTTGATGTTATCGGGAAGGCAAAGGAGTTCTCAGATCACAAGAAATCAGGTTATGATCCAATTTTCGAAATGAATCTGACCAAATATTTTGAATCCTTCACCATTGAACAGGAAATCCTTTGGGTAGATACTTCCGTACCCATCGTGGGCTACGTGAGCTTCATGACCTGTGACGACCAGCGCTGCCTGCCCCCGGCAGAGGAACCTTTTTCAATTTCCACCAACGATCCCCTCAATCCTGCACCGACCTTCCTGGATACTGGTTATGTAGAGGGGATAAATCAAAGGCTTTACGGTATGGAAAATATCCAAAAACCTGTTGCCGTACCCTGTATTCAGGGAATCCAACCGGTCGATCAGCGTCAGGGATTATTCACCATTTTTGTATTGGGTCTGCTTGGTGGTGTGCTCGCCCTGCTAACACCCTGTGTTTTTCCGCTGATCCCCCTGACCGTTTCATTTTTCTCGAAACGAAATCAACGAAAAGCTTCCGGCATTCGGGATGCGCTGTTGTACGGTTTTTTCATTGTTCTGGTTTATGTCCTTATCAGTGTGCCATTTCATTTGCTGGATTCGGTCAATCCAGACATTCTCAATGATATCTCGACGAATGTCTGGTTAAATCTGTTCTTCTTCGTTGTTTTCCTTGTTTTTGCTTTTTCCTTCTTCGGTTTTTATGAGCTCACATTACCCAGTGGCCTGACCAATCGGGTGAGTGCTGCGGAGGGAGTGGGAGGTGTACTGGGTATATTTTTTATGGCACTCACCTTATCGCTGGTCAGTTTTTCTTGCACCGGGCCAATCCTTGGCTCTCTGTTGGCGGGTACGCTGACCGGTGGCGCATGGCAGTTAACAGCTGGCATCTCTGGTTTTGGACTTGCTCTCGCCCTACCGTTTGCTTTATTTGCTTTGTTCCCAGGTTGGTTGGCCAAATTACCAAAATCTGGAGGTTGGATGAACCAGATGAAAATTGTATTGGGTTTCGTGGAGCTGGCTTTGGCTTTAAAATTCTTATCAAATGCAGATCTGGTGATGGGCTGGGGTTTCTTGAAATATGAATTGTTTGTTGGCCATTGGCTGATAATTGCATTGTTACTTGCGCTCTATGCGGTTGGATTACTTAGATTCAAATCCGACGGCCCACGGAAATTGAATGGCTGGAGCGCGGCTTTTGGTATTTTAATGTTGGGCTTTGCGGTATACTTGGGAACCGGGTTAACCAAAAATCCGGATTATTCCACCTATAGATCTCTCAAACTATTAAGCGGTTTAGCTCCGCCTGCCTCTTACAGCTGGGCGTATCCAAATGATTGTCCTTTAGGCATCGATTGTTACAAAGATTTTAGTGAAGGCGTAGCAGTAGCCATGAAGACGGGCAAGCCGATTTTGCTTGATTTTACGGGTTATGCCTGCGTAAATTGTCGCGAAATGGAAGAAAATGTATGGTCGCAGCCCGAGGTCTTTCAGCACCTGAGCCAGGATTATGTGCTTATTTCCTTGTACGTAGATGCCAAACAACCGCTTCCTAAGGAAGAACAGGTGACTGTTGAAAAAGTGGGAGGGGGCACCAGAACCCTTCGGAATGTCGGGCATAAGTGGGCACATTTTCAAACGCGCTTCTTTCAAACCAATGCCCAGCCATTCTACGTTTTATTGGCCCCTGACGGCCAACAGATGTTATCCGAACCGATTGGATACACACCTGATGCTGCCACCTACATAAAATTTCTGGCTTGTGGTCTGGATCGTCAGGCTGATTTGTAGCGATTTATTGCCTATTTTTTGATGGCAAAACGGAAGGCATTAGGAATTTTTTACGGCCCAGTGAGCCGCTTGTTCAAAATTCTATGGGGACGTTCACTATATGAGATAGGCGTTTGAATAACGGAAAAAGTCAAATACAGGCTCAATCCCTTGTGCCGCTCCAGTGGTGATTGTAAGAGAAGATTTCAGAACTGGCTAAAATTTGCGCTTAGTAACATTACCTGGATCCGGAGAAATTGAGATTTAAAATTCGGGTACATACTTTAGGTGTGCATACGGAAACTGCTGAACTTTTTCCAGGCGGTAGTAAGTGTCCAGCCCGGATACACCTGCCAAATCTAAGGTGCTCAGATTAAGACGACCTGCTTTATCCATCGCCGCCTCGGGAAAATATAAATGCATGATGCGTCCCACCAAAAGGATGGTTTGATTGGATGTTATTTTAATTTCTTCTACTTTTTCAAGGCCGATTTTTAACTGGCTTTCTTGTACATAAGGAGCTACGAAATCGTGGTAATAAACGGATGTAAACTTACATCTGTCAAATTCAGAGACCTCTTTCGGGAATTTAGCAGAGGTAAAGTGCGCCTGTTCAGCATGTGAAATTGACACAGCATTCAGTGTGAAACAGTGGCTATCCTTGATATTGAGATAAGTATCTCTCGGCTTTTCATGCTGGGGCCTGAAAATAATACCGAGAAGTGCCGGATTACTTCCCAAGTGAACCACATTACTAAAGACGCCGAGGTTTTCGAAACCATCTTTCGACCGGGTGCCAATCAAATGAGCGGGTTTGATGCCCGATAAGGAGTTGATCAGGTTTAAACGTTTAACACGATCTGTTTTTTCAATGTCTGCTTGCGATAAATGCATCAATGCTATGGCTTTTAATAAGAGTAAACAGCAATAAGATGAAAAAAGTCCGTCAATTAATGGACGCAAAACGTTCAGTTTGCGCCGGGACGGTCGCATACATTCGTTTACCGCTGTCGTGGATAGTTCCTACACAAGCTAGACAGTTAGCCCGCTGGCATAATTGATGGGATAGGCAATTAACACGCCACCCCGCTCGTCTAAATAAGGTTGCAACTGTTGAATCATCTTATCTTTCTGAGATTCGGTGGTTACCGTAAAAATTAATGAGTTGCTGGTAGTTGGTAATAGACCCTCCGACAGATTCTCACCCCTTTTCACACCTCTACCTCTAGAAATATCCAGGGCAGTATAACTTTTAACATCGATTTGTTCCATTTTATCGAGTAAGTGATCGATGAAGGTATTTGCGACAATGATTTCGACTTTAAAGTATTGCATGTGCTGTTGACTTAAGACCAGAGAAATTGGATGATAAAGAAATATAGAGGGATCCCTAACGCAATATTAAAAGTGAAGGTGATACCCAATGTCATTGGTAGCAGGATACTCATGTTTGCCTGTGGCACGGCCATGCGCATGGCAGCTGGCACGGCTATGTAAGAAGCACTGGAAATGAGTACCGTCTGCAAAAGCGCATCCCCCATGGAGTAATTGAGTGCGTAGGAAATGCCTATGCCTAAAAAAGAGATGAGCGGAGGAAATAAAGCAGCAAAAGAAATGACGAAGCCCCCAGCCCGTCTGAGTTCCACCAAACGTCTGCCAGCCAAAAGGCCCATGTCCAGCATGTATAGGCTGAGCATGCCGAAAAATATTTCCGTCACAAATGGTTTGAGTTCCGCTTCACCCACAGAGCCTGTTACATAACCAATGACCAGGCTGCCTACCAAAAGCATCACTGAACCATTGAAAAAGGATTCACGGAGAATACCGCTCCATCCGTCTCCATTTGAAGAAGAGGTGTCTTTTTTTTGGTGCATTCGGATGAGTATCAGTCCCGCTACGATAGCAGGAGATTCCATTAGCGCCATGCCTGCCACCATATACCCACCAAATGCGACCCCCTGCGCATCCAAAAAAGCTGTAGCGGTAGCGAAAGTAACGGCCGAAATAGATCCGTAAGCCGCTGCCACGGCACCGGCATCATAGTTAGACAACTTCCGCTTAAGTATAAAGTACATCCCAAATGGAATAAGGAATGAGCTGATCATGCACACGGTCATCACCACGAGCACTTGACCTGAAAAGCCACTGTGAAAGAGCTCTTCTCCACCTTTGATGCCAATATCAAAGAGTAGGTAAATGCTAAGAAACTTACCGATCTGCGGAGGCACTTCCAGGTCGGATTTTAGAAAGATGGCGATCAGGCCAAGAAAAAAGAATA
>CAYOEV010000012.1:0-71480 GCA_964403075.1 uncultured Roseivirgaceae bacterium
CCGACCTTCGGGTTATGAGCCCGACGAGCTACCAACTGCTCCACCCCGCGATGTGTCTTTAATAGGATTTTTCTCCTACGGGATTGCAAAGCTAAGGGTAATCTGTGTGTCTACAAAAGAGCAAAACGAAATTCACTTAAAACAATAGTAAAAAGAGTACCCACAAGGCGGCCAGAAAGTGCCAGAACAGACTCACATTCTGTGTAAAAGCGAGATTTCGGGAGTGAAACTCATAGTTGGCAATTTTGCGACGGCTAAGCCAAATAAAGACCAAACCGATGACGACATGCAAAAAGTGAAGACTGGTTATTGGCAGCATGATATTCAATCTGACTTCTCCATGAATGAGGACCTGTCGCCAGCCCAGTGCCTGAATTATGGCAAAGCCCAGCCCAGACCAAAAAGTGCGGGTGACCCATGTGTGTGCTTGCACATGTTCATCTTTTTTTAAATGATCTACTGCCTTGAATAGAAACCCTGAAGACAGCAATACGAGTCCGGTATTCCAATAAAAAGATTCGGGCAGAACTACTTCTGGCGCCTGATGCGACAACCAAACCACCAAAAGAGTAAAAAATATGACCGTGCTGGATCCTACAAGTAAACGAGTCATCAGGTGAAAGGCCTTACGACGTTTGGCCTTCTCATTGATTCTATCTTCCAGTATTTCTCTGTAAATGCGCATCTTCTTAAGCGGAACATGTAAAAGTTTGAAATTTGTTCGATTTCGGTGATCTATTTTACCTTACATGTGTTGTCGGTACTAAACGAGAATAGATTATGCATTATTCAGCAGATGGTTTAGTCATCATGATCATCATGTCAGTTGTTTCTACGTCGTTATTATTGATGGCCGCCTACATCCTCAGATATAATGATGAGAACAAAGGTTCTTCAGGTGGAAATACCGATGATGGGGATGGAGACTTGTACTTAGATGATGTACCAGACCTAGATTTGCCACCGGGTGTATCATTGCCAGAACGAGGCCCGAGGGAATTGGTACCCGTATGAAGAAATTTCAATGCTCACATCCTCCGCTGTCCGCAAAGACGTGCGCATGGGATTGTGGCCACATTTCATGAGATTTTATGTAAACATTGCGCAGTTAAATATTAGTTAAATGACAAGGCTACTTACCAGGAATTTTGACTTGCCTGGTGCTGCAGTTGATGGCGTAAGCTCAATTACGCATAAATAACTTTGAAAATTGCCCTTGCGACCCATCCTATACTTTTCGCATGACTTTCATTGTGCAATTTTTCTCATCATATCCAATTAGAGGGGTAGTCCCCCGTTATTCAGTCACCCGCACAGTCATCACTGGTATTTTACTATGGTTGGCCACGTCCTCGGCTTTACTACCTCCAAACAAATGTGCCAAGCCTGTACGACCATGGGTACCCATAACTATCATACCGGCGTTTACTTCTTCTGCGAATGAGAGTATACCTTCGTCTGCATAATAGGCGCTGGCCGTGTTCAAGGTGTAATTTTCAAGTGCTGCTGACTCTGCAAACTTTTTAAGGTTGTCCTGTGCTTCACGTTCTGTGAGATAATTATGTTTTACCAAAACGACATGAACATTCACGTGGAAGAGTCTTTGTAATTCTTTGATCTTTTCAACCACTGGTTGTTGCTCCTCTGTCAAATCAGAAGCGTATACAATGCTGCGCATATCGCTAAGGTCATTTTCACTGCCTTTTACAGTAATAACCGGACATTTGGCGTGCCTGATCATACGTTCCGCATTGGATCCTATAAAAACCTCATCAAACCCTGAAGCCCCTTTAGATCCAATGATTAACCAGTCGGCATTCACGCGTGCCACTTCTTTACCAATATTTACATAAGGGCTTCCATATTCCATACGGGTTTCAGCTACCTGACCCACATCTTCCACCTTTTTCTTCCAGGCTTCTAAACGGTTATTGGTTGCTTTAATAAATTCTCCGTGGAAAAAAGCTTCTGCGCCACTAGATACCTGACCGGTAACACTAAAACTTGAGCTCGGAAATTCCAGCACATGTAGTAAAACGATTTCGGCGCCGATTTTGATGTTGAATTGCAAGGCAAAATTCAATGCGTTTTCGGCATGCACACTAAAATCGATGGGAACGACAATTTTTTTCATGATCGTTATTTTTAATTTAAGACTGAGGAGCTGGTTGTTTGCCCTGGTAATTTTCTAAGTTGATGGGTTTCTCCTTTTTATTTATGCGATAACTCCAAACGGGAATTCTGGCATGATTCAAGGTATCTTCAGTAAGACTCCCTTCTAAAAAGTGGGCAATACCCCTTCTGGCATGAGTGGCCATTACCAGCATTTTAGCATGTGATTTTCTACTGTATATGAGAATGCCATCTTGTGGGAAAATATCCTTAACAATATTGAAAACAGCTTTCTTGAACCCGTATTCTTTTAACAAGTTGTCCATTTCATCTTGTAACAAATCCAGGTTCTCAATGTCATGAGGCGTTTTCACCCAAACGAATTCCACAGAACAATCCAGTAATTGCTGGAGTTTTGATACCTCTTCGAGAAAAGATGGCCGCAATTCATCAATATCAACTGGCACCATTACGCTATCTATGTCTTTTAATTGAGTTTTATGTGGCACGGCGATAACCGGACAGGATACGGTACGCACCACTTTTTCCGTGTTAGAACCAACCAAAAATTCTTTCAAGCCGGTCGCACCGGTGGTGCCGATAACAAGGAGGTCGATTTTATGTTTTTCGACCACTTCCCTGATGTTGTAAGTCAAAGAGCCCACCTCGACGATTTTCTCCATGCTTAAACCATCCGTGCGGTACTGTCGGATAAGATTTTCAAGATTGTCTTTGGCACGTTCCTCAACCTTATCCGAAAAATCCATCACTGCATTGGCGTCGCCAAAATACATGCTTTCATAAGAGTGGGGAAAGTCTATGCCGTGAAAAATTTTTACATGGTAACCAGCTTTCTGGGCCAGTTCCAGTCCGAATTCAAGTGCATGTATGCTGGTCTTTGAAAAATCGGTAGGTATCAATAGGTTTTTCATGGCTTTTGATTTAAATCCTTAAGATAAATCATTCCTCATTTTTCAATATGAATAAATCGCCTGTGATCTGATGATCTTTATCAGATTTAGACAATCTCACTCATTACCACTCGCTTACCGGTCTGCCACATGCGTCTATCAAAGGCCGCACAAATAATTCGAATAAATGCCTTTCCTTCTCTTTTAACCCGCAACGCAGTGTTTGTTTGCTCAAGAAGTTGTTCATTAATGAGCGCATCCAGCAGGTAGCGATCTACAGGATATTGGCGTTCATCATCTGCGGACCACAATGTTTGAAACGTGCACATAAGTGCTAAGATTTTCCTCCTGTAGAATAAATCGTCCTCACTATGTAAATGGCCGCGGACGATTGGCAAATGATCTTGATCAAGTAGTTGGTAATATTTTTTCAAGTCTTTTTCATTCTGTCCGAATGCCGTCCAGCTATCTCCTATGGCACTTACTCCCAAGCCCACCAATAATTCTTGATGTTGCGCGGTGTAGCCCATAAAATTTCGATGCAGCTTACCCTTCTCGAGGGCACCCAGTAGCTCATCCCCGGGCAGTGCAAAATGGTCCATGCCAACCTCTTTATATCCGTTTTGAACCAACCACTCATGACCCATTTCGGTCATTTTCCAGCGCTCGGCTACTGTTGGAAGTTCATTTTCAAAAGACCTTTGCGCAGGCTTTAGCTGAGGCACGTGGGCGTAATTATAAAAGGCAATGCGATCGGGTAGAAATGCTTTGACTGCTGTCAATGTTTTTTTTAAGCTTTGCCAATCTTGCCCTGGCAATCCATGCACCAGATCGAAATTAATGCGCTTGTACCCAATTTGTCTGGCGTTGACCATTACCCGGTCAACATCGTCTTCCGATTGCGGACGGTTAATAAGTTTTTGAACGTGGGGATCGAAATCCTGTATACCCAGGCTGAGTCGGTCAAACCCTAATTCGTACATCGTTTGCAAGTGTTCCCGTGTCGTGTTGGCCGGATGGCCTTCAAAGCTAAACTGTCTGTGACTTGCCTGATTGGTTTGATCCAGAATTGAGCGAATAAGATAATTAAGATTTTCTGGCGCAAAAAAAGTAGGGGTGCCTCCGCCAAGATGGAATTCTTTGATTATCGGTCGGCCGGGAAAAATATCCAGGTACATCGACCACTCCTTGAGTAAGTAGGAGATGTACTTTTTTTCGACTGAGTGATTTTTTGTAATTCGGGTATTACAAGCACAATAGGTACAAAGGCGTTCACAAAAAGGAAGATGAATGTACAGACTCAATTCCTCCTGATTGTCGGTAAAGGCCCGATGCAAGTGCTGACTGTATTGAGCAGTGTTAAAGTTCTCCACATCCCAGTGAGGTACCGTTGGATAACTGGTGTATCTGGGTGCCAAACGATTGAGTGATTTTTTTATTTGCATGTTCCGGTGAATAAGAAGTTTCAATCTTTTATCGGGTGAGCGCATACCCGATGAAGTCAATTATTGCTGCCTATGATTCGTGTCAAATTCCGCATACGGTAATGAGGCCGGCAGCTCGTTCGCGTACGAGCAGTTGGAAATTGGGAAAAGTGAGCAGGCTTGCACGTAACACAAGTAAGAGTCCGGCAAGCACCGCTAAAGAGGGGATAACCAATGGAATCCACGCTTTGAAGTTTCGCGAAAACTGATGTCCGGCTACGCTCACAAGTAACAAGGCCGGTAGTGTACCAAGGCCAAAAATCACCATGTAGCCGGCAGCGTGCAGGAAGGTGGGAGAGAAGACGGCCGAGGCGGCAGCCACATAAGTAAGTCCGCAGGGTAGTAAGCCATTGGCAACACCACTCAACAACCAACGTCGGGAGTGGCCCATGTTGCTTTTCATGGCAGACCATATCCATCTATATAGTCGGGATTGGTAATAAAAGGCCTCCAATTTTCTTCTGAAAACAGGAAATCCGTAAAGTGTGATCAACAGCAGTCCCGTGAAAAGGGTAAAGGTTCGTTGCATATTTAGTAATTGTACTGATATGCCCAACAAGCCCAACGCGAGCCCAAGCAAGGCATAGGTAGCAATCCGCCCCAGGTGGTACAACCAAAAGGTTCGGTACGAGTGAGTGGTCCCTGCAAAGGTGAGCATGATCGGGCCACACATGCCTACGCAATGAAGACTCCCAAAAAAACCCAGTACTAGCGCAGCGATCATTGAACAAATAATTCAGCCTCCTGATAATAAGCACGGTCGCGTGAGTTCCATTCTATTTTTAATGTATACCTGCCTGCGACCAGTTCCGTCCGGTTGATTTGTTGTGCACCTACTTCATCCAGCAAGATGACATACTTTTTATCGAATGACTTTTCTGTTGGGCTATAAAAATAAATGGTACCATTGGCGTCACGCATGTTTTTTGGAAAAACCAATTGTACCTGTCGTGAGTCAGTTTGTGAAACGGAGATACGGGATCCACTATGGTATAAATTAGATTTCTGGATAATGCGCTCCTGGTACTTCAATTCTTCCTGATAATAATTCTCTGAAACCAAATTAAAATCCAGTTGGACACTCTGATAAACCAGGAAAAGTATATACCCGCAAAAAAGTACAAATGACCATACAATCCCTGTTCCCCAATTCATAATCATTGTTAGTTAAGGTGCTAAAAATTTTGTTTTAACGGTTTTAATCAGCTCGTTGTCCGAGTAGACACCTATCTGAACTTTATTGCTCATGCTTTCCAGGTCGCGCGGATGAATGGCTACGAAGAAAGCACTGGAGGTAACGCCCTGTGGCGGTAATGTTAATTGGCCCTGGACCATTTGCACCTCTCCCGGAGGAGAAATTAACTCAATGCGCACAGACTTTGATTCCAAGGTTTTATTGATCATTTTCACTTGATAGAGGTTGGTCACGGTTCCGTCTTCACGGGTTTGAAAAGTGGTGCCGGGAGATCGAAGGACAGTGGTATCAAAATCTGTACGAATCACTAATAAAGTAATTAATACGCCGACGAGTAGAAATAACAAGGTGGTGTAGGCCAGTATACGATTGGTAAATCGAAAGGGCTGACCATCGGCAATGTTGGCTTCAGAGGCATACCGGATGAGTCCTTTAGGGCGATCGATTTTATCCATAATATCGTCGCATGCATCGATGCAGGCGGTGCAATTGACACACTCCAACTGGGTGCCATTTCGAATATCAATACCGGTAGGACACACGTAAACGCATTGTTTACATTCGATACAGTCACCTTTGCCCTCAGCTTGACGGTCTTCTTTTTTTCTAAATTTTGCGCGTTTTTCACCGCGTTGATGGTCATACGCCACGACCACGCTGTTTCGGTCCAGTAATACACCCTGCAGGCGTCCGTAAGGGCAAATGGTTGTGCAGACCTGCTCCCGCAAGTAGTTAAAGACGCCAAAAAACAATCCGGTCAGCACAGTCATGGCTGCAAAGGCGGTTGGATTTTCAGCAGGCCCAGATGCAAGCAGCTCAAAGGTTTGTTCTGCTCCGATGATATACGCCACAAAGGTGTGCATGATCAGTGCACTGATGATTAAAAAAATTAACTGTTTACTGCCTTTTTTAATAATTTTTTCCCTGTTCCATGGTTGTTTGCTAAGCTTTTTCTGTGCCATGTAGTCCCCTTCAATCCAATACTCAATACGCCTGAAGACGTGTTCCATAAAGATGGTTTGTGGGCATACCCATCCACAAAAAATTCTTCCGAAAACTACGGTGAAAAGAATAATGAATACCACAGTGGTAATCATGCCAATGACAAACAGATAAAAATCCTGCGGCCAGAAAATTTGCCCGAAAATAGAAAACCGCCGCTCGATGAAGTTGAAAAGCAATAATGGCTGACCGTTGATTTTAATAAACGGTGCAGTAAATAGAAAAACCAGTAAAATGACGCTGACCACGGTGCGCCGATTCATGAACCAACCCTTCGGTTTTTTAGGAAATATTCGTATGCGTTTTCCGTGTTCATCCACCGTTGCCAGTTTGTCCCTAAAGGTTTCTTCGGCGGCTTCTTGCTCGGCGTAAATGTCTTGTATGCCCGTTTTCATGGGTTAGAGACTTGCGTTCACGGCATCGTTCACAGATGCGCTGTCAGCTTCTTGAGCTGGCTCACGGATAAAAACTTCACCTTGCGGTGCTTTTTGATTTGGGGGGTTGGTTCCCTCCATTGAATACACGTAGCTAGACACTTGCTGCATCTGCTTGGGAGTCAGCTTGGTTTGCCAGGGTAGCATGCCATTGGCGGCCCCATACTTTATCACCGAAAATATAGAGGCCATGTCTCCACCATGAATCCAATATTCATCAGTCATGTTCGGACCGACGCCTCCCTGACCTTCCTGTCCGTGACATACAGCGCAGTTGGCCTGGAAAATGACTTCACCCGCAACAAGTACCTCTTGTTCACTGAGAAATGTTACATTGTTTTCATCAATGATTTCCTGTGGAGCCGCTGCCAAAAAGGCCTGTTTGGATGCTTCCGCCTGTTCTATTTGCGCGACATATTCTTCCTCCTGACTTAATCCAGTGCCTAACACGTGAAAATGAATGAGATACACTACTCCGAAAGCGATCGTGAAATAAAAACCATACAACCACCATGGTGGAAGTCGGTTATCCAACTCCTTGATGCCGTCGTATTCGTGATCGGTGGCCACGTCTTTCTCATGAGCTACCGGTACTGAAACATTCACTCGGTTCCAAAAACGGGTCCAAAAGCCGACATTTTCCATCCCTGGACGTACGGTAATTATTTCCTGCGTCTGTGGTTCTTGCCCCAGTTCTTCGGTGCGTGCCCGCATCATGGTGCGCATGGCAAACAGTGCCACGATCAGCGCAGTGAGTGCGAGGATACAAACCAACAATGCAATGGTTAACACGATCTCCATCCGGTATTGAGAGGTAAAATTCACTTCTGTGTCCTGCGACCAGCCCCAAATAGGGATCGTGAGAAGCATGAGTAAGGTGATGAGTATTCTTTTCATGGCAGTTGATTAGCGTCAAGAGGCAACTGGGATTTGTCTTTCATCTCTTTTTTACTGGCAGTAAATACATACCAGAAGAGTCCCAGAAAAAACAGAAAGAAGATGGTGAAAGAGATCACAGGAAAAATTTCAATCCCTGAGATGGTCTCCAAATGGTGTTTGATAAATTTTAGCATAATTACTCCTGATTTTGGGTCACTTCTTCAATTTTTGAAATGTCGGTACCCAGTCGCTGCAGGTACGCAATGAGTGCAATGATCTCCGCATCTGGACTTACGTTCAAGTCCTCCTTCCCGAGCTTGTCGGCAATGGCTTGGGCTTGTGCCTCCGCATGTGCCACCGCCTGTGCATCAAACCCTTCCTCGTATGGCACGCCAAGGGTCTGCATGGCGCGTACCTTGTTGTCCAGCATGCCCTTATCCCACGACTGCTCGTAAAGCCAGGGGTAAGGTGGCATGATTGAGCCCGGAGACATGCTGGTAGGCTCAAGCATATGGTAAAAATGCCAACTGTCGGGGTACTTTCCGCCCACCCGGTGTAAGTCTGGTCCGGTTCGTTTGGAACCCCACTGAAATGGGTGATCGTACACAAATTCTCCTGCTTTGGAGTATTCGCCGTAGCGCTCAGTTTCCGAACGGAATGGACGGATCATCTGGGAGTGACAGGTATGGCAACCTTCGCGTACATAAATATCTCTGCCATTTAGCTCAAGCGGGGTGTAGGGCAGCACGCTGGCAATGGTTGGCACATTTGATTTCACCAGGAAAACAGGAACAAACTCGATAATACCTCCAATGGCCACTGCCACGAAGGCAAGTATGGTCAGTCGCATGGGTTTGGCTTCCAATAATCTTCGGTGCCAGTACACGCTTTTGTCTGCACGGTAATTCTTTGCCAGTGGTGCCGCTTCTGCCTGGGTTTCCTTGATAAACTTTCCTGAATAGGCTGTTTTTATTAAGTTGTAAACCATGAGCAGTGCACCGATGAGGTACAAGGTTCCACCTATGGCCCGCATCCAGTACATGGGTAAAATCTGGGTCACGGTTTCCAGAAAATTTGGATACATCAATACCCCCTCAGGCGTGAATTGCTTCCACATGGAACTTTGTGCAAAACCTGCCCAGTACAAAGGCAAAGCATACAAAATGATGCCCAACGTACCTAACCAGAAGTGCGCATTGGCCATTGATTGGGAAAAGATTTTGGTACCATACATTCGAGGAATCAGGTAGTACAACATGCCAAATGTCATGAAGCCATTCCAGCCGATGCCTCCAATATGAACGTGGCCGATGACCCAGTCGGAAAAGTGTGCAATGGCATTCACACTTTTTAGCGATAATAAGGGTCCCTCGAAAGTCGACATGCCATAGCAAGTGATGGCGACCACAAAAAATTTCAATACGGGATCTTCCCGCACACGATCCCAGGCCCCTCGTAAGGTGAGCAGCCCGTTCAGCATACCCCCCCAGGAAGGAGCGATGAGCATAATGGAGAAAACCACTCCCAAAGATTGGGCCCAGTTAGGAAGTGAAGAATAAAGCAGGTGGTGAGGGCCAGCCCAGATGTAAATGAAGATGAGTGCCCAAAAATGAATAATGGATAGTCTGTAAGAATAAATGGGTCGGTTGGCTGCCTTGGGAACAAAATAGTACATGAGCCCCAGGTATGGGGTGGTTAGAAAGAATGCCACTGCGTTGTGTCCATACCACCACTGTACCAGGGCATCCTGCACACCGGCATACCAGGAATAGCTTTTGGTAATTGAAATGGGTAACTCGAAAGAGTTGACCACATGGAGCAGAGCGACCGTGACGAAGGTGGCGATGTAAAACCAAATAGCTACGTAAATGTGGCGCTCCCGACGCTTAATGAGCGTGCCGATCATATTGATACCAAAGACTACCCAAATAATGGTGATGGCAATATCAATCGGCCATTCCAATTCGGCATATTCCTTTCCGGTGGTCATCCCCAAGGGTAAGGTAATGGCAGCGGCCAGGATGATGAGTTGCCAGCCCCAGAAATGAATTTTGGATAGCAAGTCACTAAACATTCTGGTTTTCAGCAATCGCTGCATGGAATAGTACACTGCTGCAAATATTCCGTTCCCGACGAAAGCAAAAATCACGGCATTGGTATGCAGTGGCCTTAATCTTCCGAAAGTAGTGTATTGAAGGTTGAGGCTCCAAGAGGGTATGACCAGTTGAAAAGCTATCCATAGTCCGACAAGCATACCCACAATACCAAAAACAACCGTAGCAATGAGAAACAGCCGGACGATTTGATTGTCATAATAAAAGGTTTCAAGTCCTTTTTTCTGGACTTCAGACGAGGAGGCTACCCCGTCATTTGCAGTTTTTGTCGCCATTTTCGGTTGGATTTTCGTCTTCAAATAAAATACGCACAGAAGGTGTGTAATCGTCGTCGTATTGACCACTTCTGGCAGCCCATAAAAAGGCTGTCAAAAATCCAAAGGCCAGCGCCAGGCTGCAGACAATTAAAATAAAAATGACACCCATACATGTGCTTTATTTCACAAGGTTATCATCTTCGTAAAGGGTACATGCTGAGTGATGACACTGCATTTGCTGATTTTTATCAGGGTGGCCGGATAAACGGCGTTTTGATGAATCTTATTCACCTTTCTGCGCAGTCAGGTTTACGTGGCCGTGAACATGGTTTACTTTATAATTTTTTGGCTCCGCCAGCTGACTGAGCCGGTCACGAAAGCCACGACAGTTACCGAACTAACCGGCATCAGGATGGCACTGACAAGGGGCGTGAGCTGTCCGGACATGGCAAAGGAAAGTCCTACGGCATTGTATAAAAAAGATAGACCAAAGGCAACATAGACAATTCGTTTCACGTCTTTGGTGAAGCGCAGAATGGATGGCAACTGATTGAGTTTTTCGGCCGTTACGATGGCATCGCAGGAGGGGGAGAATTGATGAATATTTTCAGAGACTGCAATGCCACAGTGCGCCTGTTTGAGTGCGCCCGCATCATTAAGCCCATCACCCACCATCAGCATTTTGTCTTTTGAGTTGCGTACAAACGCCAATTTGTCCATTGGTTTCTGCTCAAAATAGAGCGATTCAAAATAAGGAGCCAGACGTTCTTTTTCTGCAGGCTTATCACCAGAAAGCAGGTGAGTATTGTAATTTCTTTTTAGGGATTGCAACATGGTGAACACGTCTCTTCGGTAAGTGGAAGGGCAGCGGAAATAGCCAAGGTAGTCACCTTCAATGGCTACGTGTACTTGCGACTCGGAAGATGAGGGAGTGGCGTGGGTTTGCCCCACCCATTTTGCCGCACCTACCTTAATAGATCGATCGTGTATCCAGGCTTCAAATCCACTACCTGTGTGTTCCTTAAACCGTTGAATGGGCAGCTTTTCGAGAGATGCCGGAGCATGGGTAAGAATTACCCGGCTTAACGGATGTGCAGAGTTGGCCAGTCCGGTTTTTAATAAGCGCCATTGGTCTTCATCAAGGGGCTGCTTACCTTCGAAGGTCACCCGTTCACTTTCATTGCGGGTGAGGGTGCCGGTCTTGTCAAACACCAGAGACGAAACATCCGACAACTGTTCCACCACGTCGGCATTTTTTAAATACCATCCAGATCTGCCCAACAGACGCATGGCGTGTCCGTAAGCGAAAGGCAGGCTGAGCGCGAGGGCGCAAGGGCAGGCCACAATCAAGACGGCGGTGGTGCTAAGCCATACCATTTCAGGGGCATACCACTGCCAGTACAAGGCATTACCTACAGCAAGTATGAGAATAATGGCCGTAAAATAACTACTGATGCCGTCGATGGCCGTCTGCATCGGCCGGTAGGTTTTGCGAAATACTTCTTGATTCCACAGCTGTGTCAGCTCACTTGTAGCCACATTCCTTGTCAACCGGCACTTGATTTGAACTCCTTTTTGTCTACCTCCTGCAAAAAGCGCATCTCCTTTATGTTTGATTACCGGACTCTGTTCACCAGAGATAAAGCTGTAATCCATGGCGGTCTGTTCATCTAATAGCACCGCATCTGCAGGTAGGATTTCATCGTTGTGAATAAGTACCACATCGCCTTTCTGTAATTCCTTTAAGGGGGTAGCCACTTCTTTTCCTTTCACCATTCGCTGGATAGATACGGGAAAATAGGAGGAATAATCTCTCTCGAATGAAAGGGCCTGATACGTTTTGTTTTGGTACCACTTACCGACTAATAAAAGAAACACAAGCCCACTTAAAGAATCCATATAGCCAGCACCAGTCATAGACACAATTTCGTAGGTACTTCTACCAAAAAGGGTCACCATGCCCAGTGCAATGGGTAAGTCGATGGTAAGGTGTCGATGTTGAATGCCGATTACCGCACTTTTCAGGTAATCCCATCCGGCGTAAAAAAGGACGGGCACACCTAAAAACAGGTTGATCCAACGGAAAAGCACTCGAAAACTTTCTTCCATTTCGAGGTGAATATCCAGGTATTCTGGAAAGCTCATTAACATGGCATTTCCAAAACAAAAACCAGCTACTGCAATTCGGGCGGTAGGTGATGCGGGTCTCTTTTGCGATTCTCCATGCCTGCCTACCTGATCCAGTGAAATATCTGGTGTGTATCCCAATTGAGCCAACAATATGGCCAGGTCCTTTAATGTGATGGATTCCGGATCGTAAGTAAGGGTGAGTTGTTTCTTCACAAAATTCACTTCTGACCGGTAAATGGCTTTGTTTATGGTTGGTAGGTGTTCCAAAAGATAGATGCAAGAGCTGCAATGGATACCGGAGAGGAAGAATTTAACCACCGCCAGACGCTCTTCTCTGAAAGTCAAAAGATCGCTAACAATATCTGGATGATCCAGAAAGGAATATTTTTTCTCCGCCTGGAGATAAGACAATGAGGTGTTTTGTCGAGAGGTAGTGGCAAAGTGGTGGCTTAAAGGTGTACCGCTGAGTAATTCATGAACCGCCTTACATCCATAGCAGCAAAAAAGAAGATTTCCTTCTGATGCTACAGGCACCCCGCAAGGGTCACCGCAATGGTCGCAGTGGACGATAACAGAAGGTTCAGACACTCGTAGCGAGATTGTATGCCAATGCGTTAGGAACAATCATTACAGGGGCATTACATGTATGTAAGATCCGGGCGGCGTTACTTCCCACATGATTATCTTGACCGTTGCCATTGACGCCTAAAATCACCAGATCTACCGGATGCTCCTGAATGAATTTCAGCAACTCTTCTTCCACAATGCCAGTGGTTACATGCGATTTGATTGTTGGATGATTGTTTACCACCAAATTATCAACGAACTGTTGCATACGTGATTTGATGTTCACCAAAGAAGCCTCATCCTCCAGGTCAAAAGGGGCAGGATTGGGGTACACATGAAGTAGAAAGATGGACGACTGATTTCGTCTCCCTACGTGCACGCCAGCCTGTATGGCCCTCCACGCGGCAGGTGAAAAGTCTGTCGGTATGAGTATATTATGAAACACCAGATGATTCTTTGCGTTCAAAGCTATTTCTACCATAAAGTTTACGGATTGATGTCAATCATTAGCTTTAATGAGTTTTGTCAGGCGCTTCAGCGTGATCAATCACCTCTCGTTACGTAACTGGTCATTTATTCAAAGTCATTATCCCTGGATATTACAATGGAAATCACAAGCGACTTTTTAATGTCCTCTCAAGGTCTCAAATTATTGAAAAATCTCTTCATCAGCTCTGGTGAAGGAATCATGTTCATCGACGCAGGTGGATGTATACTTACATTGAATCCTCGTGCAGAGGAAATGTTTGGCTATACGGAGGAGGAATTGCGGGGGGAGCCAATAGAAAAACTGGTACCTGCCCCATTCCGAAAGCACCATCAAAGTAAGCGAAATAGCTACCTCAAGGCGCCTGAAGCCCGAAGAATGGGTGCGGGTCGCGACCTCTCTGGATTAAAGAAAGATGGAACAGTTTTTCCCTTAGAAGTAAGTTTAAGTTACTTCATGCATGATAATGAAGGGATAGTTGTCGCCTTTGTTACGGACATTTCTGTTCGCAAGCAGCAGGAAGACGAAATTCGTAATCAACAGGTTGCCCTCGAGCAGCAGACGGAAATTTTGCAACAGAAGGTGAGTGAAAGGACCAAAGAATTGGAGCACATGAATCTTGGTCTCCAAAGTCAAATCCAGGAACGAAAAATGGCGGAAAAAGCGCTTAAAAAAAGTTTACAGGAATTACGTCGCGCTGAAATTGAAATTGTACAGGCATATGAAAAAGAGAAAGAATTGGGTGAATTGAAATCGCGATTCGTATCCATGGCCAGTCATGAATTTCGCACACCGCTAACCACTATTTTGTCTTCTGCCAACTTAATTGCCCGCTATTCAGAGCGCAACCACCAGGAGTCCAGGGAAAAGCACATTGGTCGAATTAGGACGGCTGTTCAAAACCTGACTGCTATATTGAATGACTTTTTATCTCTGGAAAAGGTGGAATCTGGTAAGATCAGCGTAAATGAAGTACATTTCCACATGAGGCCTTTATGCAATGAGATACTGGAAGAAATTAGGCCAATATTAAAAAAAGGACAAAAAATCAAAGCGGAAATTGAAGATTGCGCGATGATCAGCGATCAACATCTGATCAAAAATATCATGCTCAACCTATTGTCGAATGCCCGAAAATATTCCAACGAGGGGGATACCATCTTCTTTCAAGTTCAAGAGGAAGGCCATCAGGTGCGCGTGATCGTTCGTGATGAAGGAATTGGCATACCTGAGGATGAGCAGTCAGGACTATTTAATCGTTTTTTTCGTGCCGCCAACGTCACCAACATACCAGGGACCGGACTCGGGCTAAACATTCTGAAAAGTTACGTGGATCTACTGGGGGGCATGGTTACTTTTGAAAGTAAAGAAGGATTTGGTACTACCTTTACGGTAATACTTCCGAAAGCGCTAGACAACCCGAATGAATCCAAAGCAAAAGATTCTGGTCATTGAGGACCAACCCGAAGTAAGAGAGAATATTGCCGAATTACTGGAGTTATCTAATTATGAAGTAGATACGGCTTCAAATGGTAAGATTGGTATAAAAAAAGCGCTTGACATGCGGCCAGACTTGATACTTTGTGACATCATGATGCCGGAAATGGACGGTTATGAGGTCTTGTACCTGATGGGGAAAAACCCGGAAGTGTCCGGCATTCCCTTTATTTTTCTTACTGCAAAAACTGAGAAAAGAGACATTCGAAAAGGCATGAACGCCGGTGCCGATGATTACATCACCAAGCCATTTGAGGAAATGGAATTGCTGGGGGCAGTGGAGAGGCGACTGGCAAAGTACGAAGCCATCCGTAGATTGAAAAACAACGCGGAGGAATTCCTGAAGACAGCAGGAAAACAATTGAGCCTGGACGCTTTGATGAAAAACGAGCAAACGAGATCTTTCAAAAAGAAGGATGTCATCTACCGGGAAGGTGATTATGCCACCTATGCATATTTGGTAAAGCGGGGAAAAGTGAAGACCTACAAAATAAATGAAGATGGAAAGGAATTCATCCATGACATCATCGTTCCTGGCAGTTTCCTGGGAGAAAAAGCCCTAATCCAAGACCGTGAGCGCACCGAATTTGCCATGGCTTTGGAAGAAACTGAACTGATACTCATTCCACGCGGCGATTTCAAGGAGCTAGTTTTTAAGAATAATGAGGTTTCCTCTCAGTTTATCAAGTTAATGGCCAAAAGCTTGTCAGAAAAAGAAAAAGAGCTGATGGAAATGGCGTACAACACCGTGCGAAAACGAACAGCCGATGCCCTCATGCGTCTGCACGATACCTATATGGCTGAGAATGCAACTGCTGTATTCAGTATCTCCCGCTCCGATCTTGCAGGGATGGTAGGCACAGCACCCGAGTCTGTCATACGCATCCTTTCTGAATTCAAAAGTGAAGGCTACTTAAAAATTATTGGTGGGCACATTGAAGTCATTGACCCTGAGGCTATCCGGCATATCCAATATTGATGGCTAAGGGTGATACCTTCTTTTGGTTAAAAAATAAAATAAAGGACCAACGATCGGTAATAGAATAACTACAGTGAACCAGAATATTTTTTGCTGGTTGGTCAAATTTCCTCCGGAAATGTCCACCATGCCGTAGATGGCCAGGCTCACGGCAACAATACCTGCAATCAAGCTTAATTCAAACATGACGCTTTATTTTTGACTAAATGTAGTAGATAAGTGCTGGCGTTTAATTGATATCCCTCATTTAATAAGGTGATACATGCCAGCGGTGCGTCAATCTATTTTCTCGAGGATTAAACTTACGGCAGCTTTTGAGTTGGCAATTTCGATAAAGGTTTGAGCATCTGCATCTACTACGAGGGCACGTTGTTCACCATTTTGTTTGAGCTCAGCATTGTATTTTCCTTGAAAGGCCTCAATGTCCTTTTGGTCGTTTACAATGAATGTGGAGGCTTTTACAAAACCACAACCTTTTGGCTCCATGATGAAAACCTGCCAACTAGCCGCGTCTGCGGTCTTTTTAGACTTTTTCAAGCTCAATACATATTTATCGTTCCACTTCCTGATACGCATCGAATCCGATAGATACGCTTTCCCATCTTCGCCATCCATGAAGTTTTTACCAATGGTCAGTTGCGTTTCTTCAGTCATGACAACAAAATTGTATTGCCCCATTAAATTGTCTGGAAAAGTTTTCAAGTCTGACGTATTTGGGGGTTGCGGACTTGTGAATTTTACCTCCGTACATGCGCTTAAAAGCAGAATAACGATAAAACCAGAGAATAATTGACGGCCGTAATTGTTCATTCCTTTATTTTAAGAACTAAGATAAATAGAATCAGGAAGATTTGGGTTTGATTGATAATTTCAAATTGAACCGAATACCAATGTGTTCTTTGACTCGCACGGCACCTAATAATTTAACGGGTGGTTTGAGGTTGTAGTCTCTGATATTGATGTATTTGAAACCTGTACAAAATGTCCATTTGTGGTGTGAGTCATCGGTCAGAAGTGGGAATTGGTAGTGGCGGTTGATACCGGCAATGTAGATTTGTGTTTTGGCCATTATGATCTCATTGTCCATGGTCAGATGATCTACTTTTACTTTTATGTAAGGATTTTCTTCATGCTGTAGCAGTTCTTTCATGTCTCGGGTCATCATTGGGATCAGACAATCAAAATTATTTACAGCAATGTCAAGTTCAGCATTTTTTAAATATAGCCCTTTGGCCGTGCCGTGGGCTTCTACGACCAAAGGGTCTCTCATGAGATTGTCATTGTAAGTGCAATTGAATTTATTGATGTTGGTTTGTCCTTCAATAACCATTTCACTGCCTTCAGCCACTCGCACTTCATATCTTTTGGTATTCGGCATGTAGGGGGAAAATGACGAAATAGAACTAGACATGAAAAGGAAGGCAAGCCAAATCATTAGTCTGAATTTTAAAAAAGGCAGACCATTATCGTCTGCCTTTTTTTTCTTGAAAATCATAATTAAAAGGAAATAGCAGCTTCAATGTTGAAGCCGTCAAAACTGGCCCCCTGGAATTTTGTTCCATCCCAGCCATTACCTTCATATTCATTATTCGTGTATTCCAGTTTTACGACTACATTATCAGTCATAAACCAACCCCCGCCAAAGTTAAGGCGGTTGATTTCTTGTGTTTCAGCGGTGTCATTGGCCTCTCCACTCACAGTATTGTAGCGACCACCAATGTAAAAGTTTTCATCACTACCAAAACGGTACAACAATTCTGCGGCGAGTTGAGTGAAGTCCCCTCCAGGATCGTCACCATTGGAAGTTTTTTCTAGGATACCGAAGAATTCAAGTCCACCGAATTTCACAAATGGGTTGATTTGGAAAGCGGTGTGGTAGGGGAATCTTGGATTGAAACGTGGAAGAAAGTCACTTGGGTTTGTGTCATTGATACCTTCTAGTACACTGTAATATCTAGCGCCGGCACGATCACCATTATACAAATAATCTCTGGTGCTTTGATCTGAGCTCGAATATATTGAACCTGTCAAACGGACGCGTAAGTCGTCATTCAACTGTTTGTCAAATCCAGCTTTCGCGTAAAATGCAAAACCGTTATCACCAGAAACAGGACTTTGGTTTAACCTACCATTTGATACGCCCACAAGACCGAGTAATCCGTTGCTTTGCACGGTAATTTCTGCAAAGGGTTCTGTGGTGAATGCGTCCATGATATAATTGCCCACAAATGGGTTATAGATGGATCTCGCATTATCTGATCTTCTAAAGTGGGCATCACCGTAATTAATTTCATCCATACCCACCTTAATAAATGTTTTATCCATTATTCCGGACAGAAATCCCTCACTGATGAAATCCAGTCTGTCCATCTGGATGTATCCACCCTTTACCCATGCCTCCGGGTGGTGCCGTGAGGAAAGGTATGTGCGCAAGTGCACACGCAATCCGTCGGCGAGCTGCGCATCGATGTTTAAATTTGCCACCGGCAGACTGAAATTATTGGCTAGTTCTACCAATGTATCTCCAACCAAGTCGTTTTCTTGGGAAAGACCCTGAAAATGCATGGCAAAATCAGCACCAAACCGAACTTTTACTTCATCGAATTCAACCTGATTATCTTTAGAAGTTTCAAAAACATTCAACCCCTTTTTGCCAGGAGTTCTAAAATATTGAAGATCCCTTGGATCCTGCTCTCTTTCCTGCGACTGTGCGCTAAATACCAATACCGCGGTTATTGCAGTTAAGATTATGCGTTTAATTGTTTTCATGTGTTACTTGTTAGGTTTAAAATAATTTACTGATATTTTACATTGAACTTAATTGTGACTTTGTCTCCTGTTTTGATCGTTCCAAAAACAGCAGTGGGCGGCTCAATGCCATAATCTGACATATTAAAGGAGGTTTGACCTTGGAATGAAACACCTGTGCCTACGGCAGTTCGAACGTCCATGTAAATAGACCGGGTGACCGCGCCCACGGTCAGTCTACCGGCCGTTTTCATTAAGTTACCTTGCTGGCTTACATTCCTTACCCATTCGTACTTTACTTTGGGGAATTCACCGGCTTTCATGGCCTTGTACGTGTTTTTATTCATTGCATCTTTTCCGCTTTCAAGTTCTTTTACCGCTACATAAAAGTTGAGATAATTCATGGTTGTGATTTGTCCATTGACAACACTTACCTCGGCGCTTCCGGATACATTATTTGCTTTGATTGTCCAGTCGTGCAGGGTAGAAGTGCCTTCAATTTTTAAGTCTGATTCAGCGTTGGACACTTGAAAAGTCTTGTTATCGCTAACAATAGAAAGAAGACTGAGAATTAAAATAGGTAGATGACTCATGGTATGGTTGTTTTATAAAAACAACGTTAGCTTATCCATGACAGATTTTATATGATGCGTATCAACAGGTACCATGACCTATTGCATACCTTTATCATATGAAAATCAGTGATTCGACCGCCCCAAATTCTCGAGGAAGGAGACCAACCGCCTGAGTAGGTTAAAATAAAGTACCACGTACCAAAAAGCGGTCATTAGCCAAAGAATGGCCACATTGAAGAAGAGAGTATCTATTTGATAACCCATAAAGGGTTTAGTAGGTACGTAGAATTGGGTCCTAAAATCTAATGGACCATCTGTTTCCGGAATCATGAAGATCGGGGCCCATTTACGAATTAGTTTATCTGGGGTCTCCACAATTCGTCGCACCAGGTCCTGTCGAACCACCAGGGTTGCGATG
Source organism: uncultured Roseivirgaceae bacterium (assembly GCA_964403075.1). Taxonomy (GTDB): domain Bacteria; phylum Bacteroidota; class Bacteroidia; order Cytophagales; family Cyclobacteriaceae; genus CAYOEV01. Next base: position 19,790 of record CAYOEV010000012.1, read on the forward strand.
GCCTGATTTTGATAGGCATTTCGATAGTCTTCCAATGGCATATCCAGCGTGGTGGCCAACTGTTGTTCTTTCTTGCTGCGATCTTCCCGGGCATTATTGAACCGATTCACATATATTCTTCTCAGGGTCTCAATGAAAGCACGGGTTTGCTTGGCCACCTGTTCATCAAAAGCGCCTCGGTGTAATTGTTTAAAAACGGGTAACTTATTTGCTCCGACATTTTCCAGCAGTTCGCCCAGTTCAATGCGTAAAAGTTTGAATTTATCGTCTACTTGCTGTAAAGTTTCAGCATCAACAGACTCGTAATGGCTTTCACAGAAAGCCAAGAGTTTATCCAAAGTGGGTAGATAATAATTCTTATTGAATTCCGCATTGGTGATTTCCTGATCGATTTCGTAAAACGCTTGTTCGTACCTATTTCTCTTGAAGAAACCCACCATGGTTGCTTCAAATGCCCATCTGGAACCCATGATCTCCCCTACCAAAGGCACCCGGTCTTCACGGGTCATGGCAGGGTTTAGGCTGTCGAAACTCACTACTACCCCGCTAAGTAGCAGTTGTGGAATAATCAGAATAGGAATAAGAATGTATATCGTGATGGCATTTTTAAAAGTCGCGGATATATTCAATCCCAACATATTGGCTAGACAAGAAGTACTGAATAAAATCCCCCAGTGCATCAGAAACTGATCCTTAACGCCCAAAATCAAACTGCTCACCAATACAAACAAAAAGGTTTGCACTCCAGATATACCGAACTGAATGAGTATTTTGGAAAACAGGTAGCCTCCGCGACTGAGGTTGAGAAATGTTTCTCGTTTCCGAATTTTCAAGTCACGCACGATCTCCTCCGCGCTTACGGTGAGTCCCATGAAAAGCGCCACGATGGTGCTCATGAAAAGGTACGCCGGCATGTTGCTGTTGAGCCCGTACACATAACTATCGGTGATGGAAGGATTGTAGTAATAAATGATAAAGGATAAGAGGGCAGCCAAGGCGGGCGCCTCTAGCAGGTTGATGATCACATACTGACGGTTAGAAATTTTAGAGAGCCAGTCCCTTTTAATGAATATCCCGGCTTGACGCAGTTTGTTGGGTAGATTTAATGATACAGGTGGTGGTTCATTGCTATGGATTGTTTTGGGGGGTTCTGTTTTTTGCTCAAAAAATTCGTACCATTGAGATGGAGAGACTTTCCGTTTATTGGTGAAAACTCCGTATTCATTCACCACCTTCGTTTCAATGATGTTGAATATCTGTTCTGGATTTACATTTCCGCATTCCACACATTCGCCTTGCTCCTGGTCTATTACCCTTATCAATTGTTTGAAATAAACAACGGCCTCTACAGGGTTGCCATAATAAATTTGGTAACCACCCGTATCCAGAATAAGCAGTTGGTCGAACGACTTGAAGATATCTGAAGACGGCTGATGAATGACGACAAAAATGAGCTTGCCTTTAAGCGTAAGTTCCTTAAGTAAGTCCATGATATTTTCGGCATCACGGGATGATAAACCGGAGGTGGGTTCATCTAAAAAAAGCACCGAGGGCTCACGAAGCAATTCGAGTCCAATGTTGAGTCTTTTACGTTGGCCACCACTGATGGTTTTCGATATGGGGGAGCCAACCTTAAGGTCTTTTACCGCAGTGAGGCCAAGGTTAATAAGTGTCTTCTCCACTAGTTTATCCATTTCCCCCTTACTCATTCCATCAAAACATAGTTTAGCGGCATAATACAGGTTTTGGTATACCGATAGGTCCTCAATGAGCAGGTCGTCCTGAGGTACATGACCCATTACGCCTGCAATTTTGTCTTTGTTTTTATGGATGTCGATCCCATTGATGCGTACAAAGCCCTGACTGGGCTTTTCCGACCCATTGAGCACGTTGCACAAGGTAGATTTACCTGACCCGCTGGCACCCATAATCCCGATCAGGCGGCCGCCTACCTCAGAGAGGTGTATGTTCTTTAAACCAAGTTTACCAGATGGAAATTTAAAATCCAGATTTTTAGCCTCAAAGGTGATGGGTTGAGAAGCTTCCTGCCTCATGTATTGGGCCACGACGTCACCGAAATAAATGGGGTTCATCTTTTCCCGTCGCAGGCTGCTTCCCGGTGCAAAAACCTTTACCTGACTGTCCTTTAATGGCAGTCCATTGAGTACCAATCCCGGTCGCCCCATGTATTTAAGGAAGTAGCTGTCTACTTCGCCTGGCACACGCAGTACGGCCAACATTCCACCAAGGCCTTTTCTTGACAAATGGTGATATTCAAAGCCCAGATCATCCGGGTCGGAGCTGATAATCAGTACATTTTCGAAGTTGAAATCCGAGTGGGTATGGCCCAGGATGAATTGCTCAATGTTTCGGATTTCAGCATCTGAAATATTAAAAGCTTCTCCAATGGTGGTCAGCAACTCATTCTCCCGGTCCGAAATAGTTCCGTCTGCAATAATGATACTGATGAGCTCTACAATGATGACAATTTTCTGTTGGCGGGTGAGTTCCAGGTTGATTTGTCTACAAATCGTCTTGATTTGTATTTGCTCCTCTTTGATATCTGTTTGTTTATTCTGGAGGATGAGTATGCTGTAACTGTCGAATTCCTGGAGATAGGCCGAAGCCATGTCTCTGCTCAGATGGTCCGTTAAATAGGATTCAATCTGAGTACGTTCATTTTTGGTTACTTCGTCTTCTTTGGCTACGATAGCAAATAGTTTGATAATTGCCGTCAATAGTGGACCACTCATTTCAGATCAATTTAAAATAAAAGGGACCATAAAATCCATTATGATCCCTTGCTATAAAATTTCTTACAAGAATTACTGGGTGATGAATAAACGAAGTTGAGCCACCCGCTCAGTGATATCTCTTAAGGTTTCATCGTTCAATACAAGGTCTCCTCTATTGTTGCTAATTTCTTCCTCAATGTTCAAGTCGCCATAACTTGCCTTGATGCCCTCCAGTTCATTGAGCACCTTGGTAACCGTGGAGGTCTGTTCTACGCCCATCATCAATTCCACCAAGTCGGCAGTCGGCTTTTCTTGGTCCAGTATGGTTCTGATAAGTGGTGACAACACCTGATTGCGCGCGTCATCTGGAAGTAGGTTTTTCGGATAGGTATCCACAATTTGTGTGGAAATAAACAAACCTTCCACAAAACTTCCTGTAATTAATAGTGCGGCCAGACTGGCCCGGTTGTCTTTCTTTAGTAAAGTTTCTGCCTGGTCTACTGTGTTATTGACGATGGTTGCAAGGGAATCACGGTTTTCAATTTGTGCTTCAAATCTTTTCAACTGATTTTGCCCCAAGGCGTCAGCAATATTTAGTTTTTCAGCCAATTTCTTGGAAGCTTCCAAATAGAGCAAAGCTTCCTGTGTTTGGTTATATGAACTGAGGTAACCAATGTCTGTGGAGTATATTCCCAAATTTAAAGCTACCTTATCTTCCAGCGCACCTATATAAGCATCTACCTTGTCAACTTCATTCAAGAGAGATGGATTGAAATCAGCCCCAGTTGCTTCCAGAAGAAACGGAATTTCGGAAGGCGAGGGAATTTCATTAAGCACAGTAGTCACGTTTTCCTTCAACTCTTCTTTCGCTTGTTCGAACTCCTCATCATTGGCATTATTGGATTGGGGACTGCTGCAGCCAATAAGTACCAACAAGTATAAAGAAGGCCCAAAAAAGCCGGCGAATAAATGTTTCATTGCGATTAGGTTTATGTTTTTGGTAGTGGTGTACAAACTATCTAATCAATGTTAATGCATTTTTTGCATCCACAGAAATATCACACTTAATTTTCAATCAGTTCCACTTTGGCGAGGTAGGATTAGGAAGGTAGAAACCAAAAGGATCTTCTTCAAAATGCTCCGCATACCATGGTTTTTGGGTGGCCATGCGCACATCGGTCAATTTGATGTCCCGTGGGTCTGAATGTCCAAGCACCTTGGTCAATTCCAGCATGTCCTCATGGAAGCCAGTCAGGTATTTGTGGATGCGTGTAGATTTCTCAGGAATACTGATACCGTGCATACGCCACTTGTTGTTGGTGGTTATCCCCGTAGGACAATGGTTGGTATGACATTTCAGCGCCTGGATACAGCCAATGGCCAACATCGCTGCCCTTGCGGTTTCAATGGTGTCGGCACCAACTGCAAATGCCAAAGCAGCATGTGCTGGAGTGAAAATCTTTCCGGAGGCGCTGATCTTGACCTGATCCCTAATTTTCGCCTTCACAAGCGCTCGATGGAGGTAGGCGACCGACTCAATGACACTCCCATAGCCGACATAATTAACAAAAAGATTGGGTGCTGCACCGGTACCTCCATCGGCTCCATCGAGCTGAATGATATCAGGCCCTTCTCCCGTTGCCCGTATGGCCTCCACGAGCAGGTCTATTTCCTGCAGTTTCCCAAGACACATTTTAATACCGACGGGAAGTCCGCTGAGTTCGCGTAGTTCTTTACAGAAATCCATGAGTTTCAGAATGGACGCTTTAGGGTCTGTGTCGTATAATTCTGCGTGTTGATTGGGGCTGATTAAAGTTTTCCAGGGTTGCACCTTTCTTACGTCAGCAATGTCGGGATCAACTTTCACACCTGGCAAATGGCCACCCATACCTGGTTTGGCTCCCTGCGAAATTTTGAGTTGAATCATCTGAATGTTAGGAAACTCCCCGAGTGTTTCTTTGAATAATCCTTTATCCAGCACCCGGGTTGGCTGGCCATTCGGAAGGGTAGCTTCTTTGCCAGCTCCAAATTTTCCGGTACCTAATTGCCAGACGACATCATTTCCCGCAACGGCATGCGGACCGCAGCCGCCTTCGCCTGTATTTAGGAAAGCTACTCCTCGGGTACCTAAACTCATGCATTCACACGATTTGTAATTGAGCGAACCGTAACTCATGGCAGAGATATTTATCGTATTCTTAATTTTAAATGGTTTAATATTTTTTCTGTGCTCGCCCACTACCAATTCGTAGGTGGGTTCCATGTGTGCGCCAAAATTATTGTGCAATATGCGTGAGTAAGAAGTGTTTTCTGTGTCGTAGACATCCAATTCTGTTCCGAAACTGGTCATCGCTTTTATCCCCTTAGCTTTCTGATAAACGTAGTCCCGAACGATCTTAGGCATAGGCCTACCGTCGGTGTTGGTCTCATTGAAATATTGCAGATACTTGTCCCGAAATACGTTTTCGAAGGTATACCGCAGCCGCCCGACAGGCCCGTAAATTCGGGTGATGGTGTGGTCATCCTGAATAAACACATCTCTGATACCGAACAAAATTAGTCCGGTTACCAATGCTGCCACACCGTATATCCAGCCCATAAAAAGCCACAATGGAATGGCTGCAAGAAAAACCAACCCTGTTAACCACTCTACAGGTCTTTGCAAGGGAGGAATATAGCCGGGAGGAGTTAGGGTTTTTTCTTTGCCTTTTTGCTGGTATCGATTCAAGATTTGTTTTGATACCGAAGAAATTTTGTAAGCCATGTGAAGGATAGGTTGGTTTAAAACTGAATCTACTTAAAAAGTTACGATTGATCCAATGGTTACTTTTAGAATCTTTAAAATAAGAATTCGGATAAATTTTAATATTGTCTTATCAGATACATTACAATTGGTCTCTGACTTGCTCTAAAAAGTCCTGCATGGCCAGGCGTAAATCCTTGCTCTTCATGCGGAAATTATTATTCATAAATGAGAACACAAATACTTTACCGGATTTGGCTTCAAGGTAGCCGCTAAGGCAATAATTGTTTTTCAGCGTACCAGATTTAGCAAAAATGTAAGGTTCAAACTGTACCTGATCATCAAACTCGGAGGTGTTGGCGAAGTAGTTACGCAGCGTTCCGTTTACACCACCCGCAGGGAGAATATCTTTTACAAATTGCCAGCCGTAGGTCTTGTGCAAATGGCGGAGAACTCCAACAAAGTCCTCTGGACTGGCCAGATTATACCTCGACATGCCGGAGGCATCGTACCATTGTGGATCAGCGACAGGGGACAACCACTTTTCAATCGCGTAGTACCGGAAATCACTACCTTTTTTAAAACCTTGATGGGTCATGCATTGCACCAATAATTGCTCGGCCAGAAAATTATCACTGTTAATGAGCATTTTCGCCAAGACGTCTTTGAGCATGATGCCGTGAAGCGTATCAGTAAGGGCATGTCTGGATGTCTGTAGTTGTACCTGTTTACCCAATGTATCTGAAAGTAGATGTACGGCCAATTCGGGGCTATAAATGAATGGCACTTGTTTGTTGTTAAAACTACCGTTCCAGGTACCAATCTCTGAAACAAACCAGTTTTGGTCCTCTTTTCTCCTCACGCGATTGTACCGCATGTCCGTGACTGGCTTCAACACACTCAGGCTGTTGAATAAGGCGGGAATGGCTTTAAGGCTGTTGCGGTGGTAGCTAAATCTTACCTGGTTGCCATAAATTGGAAACCAGGATAATTCAGGTTGGTAAGGGGAATAATAGTCGTCCCACATCCACCCGGTACCGTATCTGGGAAGTTCCGTTTCCGGAAACTCCATGATAATCTCGGTTTGTGTTTGCGCAGAGAGCCAGTCGAATACAGGTTGATACTCAAAGGCAGGGTGTAGAAAGGTGGGATCGCCCAACGGCCTGATAGTAAGCTGCGTACTTGTGGCTGAGTAGGCAAAGGTGGGCAGATGATAGTTCGAATCGTAAGTTTCCAAAGCCACCAGGGCGGTAAACAACTTTACGTTGGAGGCGGGCGTGTAGTATTTATCGCTTTGGTACCTCACTACCCATTCATCGTTCGACAAGTCATACAATGCGAAACCTGTGAAGTGATTACTGAATACTGGCGAGGTGTGTAATCGTGTCTCTAGTTCTTCGATGGCCGGATGAAGTAGCTTTTGCTTTTCATGCCCTTCAATTGGATGTTTACCTTCAAAATGATTCTGCGCTAGGGTCAATTGAGCAAAGCCCAGACAAATTATCCAGAAACCAATGTTAAAGAACGAAGTGACGAGCATGATTCAGGAGCAATTATTTGAGACCTTAAAATGCAAAGAATATAGAGGTTAAACAACCATATTGCATCGTTTCTGCAAATTTTAAAATTGGTCTTTTTAATGTACTTTGCGCTTCAGTTCATTTCGCCCTCACTTGACTTGATTTTTTGGCATGAGCATACTTGATCTTCTTACACTACTTATCTGTCTGGCCGCCATTTTCACTCTTGTCAATCTATCTGCCCTGAAGCTTCCTTCCACCATAGGGTTAATGGTCATTGCCCTCACGATGTCAGCGGTCATTTTGGTATTAGGTGTTTTCTATGATGGTTTTTTTGAAGCTGCCAGTGGCATAGTGGAAGAATTTGATTTCAAGGACGTCTTGCTAAATGTAATGTTGAATTTCTTGTTATTCGCAGGAGCTTTATCGACCGATTTAAACAAATTATTGGAGGAACGTGTGCCTGTCCTGGTTCTGGCCACAGCAGGTACCCTGATTTCAACATTCATTGTCGGGTATTTGATTTACAATATTTTTCCTTTATTAGGTTTTGAAATCGAACTGATTTACTGTTTGCTTTTTGGATCGCTCATTTCGCCCACTGACCCGATTGCCGTGTTGGCACTTGTTAAAAAGGTGGGTCTTTCGAAGAAATTGGAAATTAAAATAGCTGGTGAGTCTCTATTTAATGATGGAGTGGGTGTAGTGGTGTTTCTCACCATCCTGAGCATTGCGGAGGCGCAGGCGGGTGTAATTACTTCAGGAGGTCATGGGGGAGGTGAAATTACCCCTCTCAGCGTTGGGTTACTGTTTGCGACAGAGGTTTTTGGTGGTCTTATTTTGGGTGCTGTTTTAGGCTTTGTTGGGTTCAAGTTGCTCAACTTTATCGATAATGACCACGTTGAATTGGAAGTCCTGGTCACCTTGTCCCTGGTGATGGTTGGCGGCCGGGTGGCAGAACTGCTACATGTATCTGCGCCACTTGGCATGGTTATCTTGGGCTTGTTCGTCGGCAATCAGGGTCGGGATGAACACTTGGCCAACGCCACGGGAGAATATGTTTACAAATTCTGGCACTTGCTGGATGAAGCGTTGAACGCTATACTCTTCATTCTTATTGGTTTAGAAATTCTGGTGATTGCCGAAAGTTTCAATTTCAATTATTTGCTGTTTGGAGGCATCAGTATTTTGGTGGTGCTGACCGCTCGTTTTATCGGTGTTTTTGTGCCGGTAAAACTGATGTCGTTTTTTCGAACTTTTGAGCCTCAAACGATCACAATATTAACGTGGGGTGGTTTAAGGGGAGGTATTTCTGTAGCTTTAGCACTTTCACTACAGGAACTAGATTTTATCGCCAATGAGGTGCGTGAAGTCGTTTTGTTCACTACATATAGCGTCGTGGTATTCTCTATATTGTTCCAGGGCCTTACCATTGGCCAGTTACTTAAAAAGAAACCTGAGCAAGCGTAAGGTAGATTTATGATTTTTTTTCAACTTCGTAACTAAAAACCGTACTACACATGAAATTAAGCATTGCAGAAGGTTTGTATCTCATTGCCATGGATGATGAAGAAGGTCGTTTGCTGGCGGCGGCTGAAAGAACCATCGTGCCCGGTTTGTTGAGTGCCGGTATTTTAGAGCTATACCTGCACAAAAAAATCAATTTGAAAGACGGGCATATAGAAGTAATAGACAGCACAGGTGTCGGAAACAGAGTACTGGATCAGATACTAAAAAAAATAAAGACGGGCCACGAAGTAGTTGCACAGGTTCATGACTTAGAGAAAAATTTCAAAAGTGATATCATGAACGACCTGAATGAATTACTCGTTCAGAGGGGTATTTTGCGGAAGGAAGAGACCAAGCTATTGTGGATTCCTCTTTCGGAGCGGATGGATAATGCCAATTATGCATTCGAACAGGAAATTCGAAATAACCTTCAGGCAATGGTATTTAAAAGTGCCAAACCGAATCCAGCCTTCGCTATATTGATGTCCCTGATTTATGACTGCAATATATTAAGTGAGGTTTTTCACGACAACGACGACTTGATTGATGCGGTGAAGGTTGCCAAGGATATAGTGGACATGCCCGAATTTGATGCCGAATTGTCCGGAGCTCTGAAATTGTTGAAAGCACATTTCGAAAAACTATAGACGCCCTTTTAACTTTTTGTACAAATGTGGCCGCTGGTTGGTGCTTATTTTAATGCATCCAAAAAGAGGCTGTCTGCCAAAGTCGAGATTGCTGATGTTGGCTGACCACTCAATCTCGATAAAATCGCCACCTGTAACGTTTGATTGGCTTTGAGGTAGGCAAGTATACTGTCTTGCCGTTTCAACAGTGCATCCGCCTTAAAGGCCATGAAGCCAAATCCTTCGTGGGGATTGTTGTTGTCTCGCTCCATGATTAGATATTCTACGCCGTCTACGGTTATAATCGAAAATTCCTCAGGTTTGTAGCTGTCCTCAATGACCTTGGGTCTGAATTCAGGCCCCTCATTCAGGTCGTGGTTTTCACAACCCATCACAAGGGCCAGAAAAATGATATAAATCCAGGTTTTGCTCATTTTTTAATATATCCTTCAGCCACTTTGAATACTTTGGAAATCAGTTGAAAAGCTTTGCCGTTAAGGATGACCAGCAGATAATCTCCTTTCGCAATTTTCAATTCGCCCAAAGGATTTTTAACCAACTTCTTGTGGCCAAACTTATCTCGCTTAGTGATACCTACCAGTATGGTATTGAAACGTTTCTTCAAATCGAAAAAGGCGTCCTGATAAGTCTGCCCGACGTAAGGATTGATGTCTGTAACTAAAAATTGCTTGATGTCATAGTCGGTGTCATGCTCAGCGTAAGACATAATAGATTCACTAAAACTGGCCACATCCGGTTCAAACATGTAAGAAGCCAAAAGTTTGGAACTAATTTCAATACTGGAAATGGTATTGGAAACTCCGGCCGATAAAAAGGTGTCCTTTAAGTCAGGATTGTCTAAAGTGACAACAAAATCCGCATTGGGATACTTCTTTCGAATATTAAGGATATAAACAAGCTTGGCTGTGTCGTTGCCATTGTTTACGAAAATAATGGATGCATCTTCGATGTTGGCCTTACTTAGCATCTCGTAGTTATTGAAATCTGCATAGAGCGTAAAAACGTCTTCCCGATCATATCGTTCCCGAATGGTATCAATGTCTTTGCGCTGATCAGTGACGATGGTGATCTTTTTCCCAACCCCAATCAGCTGGTCCATGACCAGCCGGCTGAAATCGTTCCAGCCAATAATCACGGCATGTCCAATGAAATTTGTTCCAGAATGTCCGAGTCGCCTGTTTTCTTTAATCGTTGACATAAGTGTGGTGAATTGTCCTATTAATATACCGTAAATGCCCAAGCTGGCAATAATGAATACGTAGCCTATGGCACGCCCATAGAGGGTGATTGGAAATAGGTCTCCGTATCCAACTGTGGTGAGCGTAACCAGAGAATACCAAATTACATTTTGGTAGGTGGTCAATGCTGACTGTGCGCTATCGCCTTCGAAGGTTTTTAAAAGATGGATGAGTAAGGCATACACCAACAACACCACCAAAATATTTCGGAAGATCCTGAGTGGTTTGTTGTTTTTAAAGTCCGCCATAGTCAGGTATTAAATCCTCAATTAACTTTCAAATTAACGCTAATTTCACTTCGAATTAAATGAACGCAGTTTAATCTGGGTGATTTTACGTTTCGTATCTAAAGGAAAATCTCCTTTCATGATCCAGTCATAAAAACTGGGTTCTTTGCGCAACACTTCCTCAACCTCTTTGCCGCGGTGTTTTCCAAAATTAAAAACTTCCTTTCCGTCTTTGAAGACCATTCGTCCGGCCAGGTCCACCTGGTTACTCATGGACAATCGATGAATGCTTTCCATATTATTTTCAATCGTCGTTACGCTATTGCCCAAATTATCTACCACATCCTGACCTTCGTATCGTTCGATTTGAGCCAGCAATACATCAAATGTGGCCTGGGTATCGGCGACGGCACTGTGGGCGTTTGTCAAATCGCGTTGACAATAAAATTGCAAGGCTGCTGCCAGATTGCGCTTTTCCATCATATGAAAGATGCGCTGTGCATCGATAATTTTTCTTTTGTCTGTATCAAAATCCACATCTACACGCAGAAACTCTTCTACCAGCATGGGTAAGTCGAATTTTAGGACATTAAACCCTGCGAGGTCACAACCTTCAAGCCACTGTGCCAGTGATTTGGCTACCTGTCCGAAAGTGGGCTCGTTTTTTACATCCTCATCTCTAATGCCGTGGATTAAACTGACCTCTTCTGGAATGGACATTTCCGGATTGATGAGGCGAGCTTTTTCTTCTTTACGCCCGTCGGGCATGAGCTTGATCATGGCTATCTCCACGATTCGGTCCCTGGAAATACTCGTACCCGTGGTTTCAAGATCAAAAACCACAAGAGGTGCTTTAAGTTTTAATTGATAATTCAAGAGATTGTGGTGTAGCGTTCGGCGTTGATACCCAGGCGTTTTAGAATCGCTTTGGCGGCAGATTTTGGATCTGGCTGAGAGAAGGTTTCTTTTTGAACATCTGAAACCTCGATCTTTGCAAGCGCCTGAATATCTGGATTGCCATCATAATAGACGAGGGTACCAGCTTTTGGTAAACCACGTATTAATTGTTCATAGGTGGTCATCTCAGGCACTGTCACATGATGAATCAATGCAATATGTGGTGAATAGCTTGTATCAGGTGTTTCAGAAAAAATAAAAACGATAGGCGCCGATGCATCTCCGGATAACAGCCCCTCCTGATAGAAGGCATAAGGCTTGTGGAAATGCTTTAGTGCTTTTTCACAATGCTGCCAAACTTCTGCGACTTCAGGTCCTGTAAGTAATATTCTCTGGTGATGCTCGATTAAGTGATTGATGTCGGACATTACAATAGTTAATCAACAAATATACAGACATTGTGGGGAAGGGTCATTTCAAAAATACATGTGTATAAGTGCACAATTAATGTGAATAGTGAGTGGATTAACAGGGGAGAATTAAATAATCAAGATTCCTTGATGGCGGTGGATCATGGAAATAAGTTTGTGTATCAATTTCATCTTTTAATACTCCTTGAATGGCAGACCAAGCTCCCGTGGTTGCGTCAGGTAAAACCCGACGCTTGAATGTAGCAGACCTTTCCCACCAACTGGCGAAACTACCTCCGCAGGCAGTAGAAATTGAGGAAGCCGTACTGGGTGCGCTGATGCTGGAGCGCGATGCGCTGTCCAATGTCATTGACATTCTTCATCAGGAAAGTTTCTACACCGAAGGTCATCAAAGCATCTATGAGGCCATAGTAGAACTTTTCAACCATAGCGAACCGGTGGATATCAAAACGGTGGTGCATCAGTTGCGTAAAAATGGTAAATTAGAAGTGGTGGGTGGAGCGTACTACATTTCTCAGCTAACCACAAAAGTCAACTCCGCCGCAAATATTGAAACCCATGCCCGTATTATCGCAGAGCAGTCGATCAAGCGGCAGTTAATTCGTATTTCTTCTGAAATCCTTAAAGATGCCTATGAGGATACCACAGACGTTTTTAAGCTTTTGGATCGTACCGAGCAATCATTATTCGATGTATCCGAATCACATATTCGTAAGAATTACGATAAAATGAGTGACCTGCTGCATCAGGCAATCACAGAAATCCAGATCAAAAAGAATCAGACTGACGGACTTACCGGTGTACCCAGTGGCTTCACTTCCCTGGATCGAATTACTTCGGGATGGCAAAAATCTGACCTACTCATCATTGCTGCCCGACCGGGTATGGGTAAAACAGCTTTTGTAGTGAGTGCGCTCAGAAATGCGGCAGTAGAGTTTCAGATGCCGGTAGCCATTTTTTCGTTAGAAATGTCATCTGTGCAGTTGGTTAATCGAATGATTTCAGCAGAAGCGGAATTGGAAAGTGAAAAAATCAGGCGAGGAGATTTGGCCGATTATGAATGGGAGCAACTGGTACACAAAACGGACCGCCTGTCACAGGCACCCATATTTATTGACGACACGCCGGCCTTAGGTATATTAGAGTTAAGGGCCAAATGCCGACGATTGGTGTCTCAACACAAGGTACAACTCATCATTATCGATTACCTGCAATTGATGACAGGGGATAGTTCAAAAAATTCGGGAGGTAACCGGGAGCAGGAAATTGCATCCATTTCGAGGGCATTGAAAGGCATTGCCAAGGAATTGGACGTGCCAGTGATTGCCCTCTCCCAGCTAAGTCGTGCCGTTGAAACCAGAGGGGGTGATAAGCGACCCCAATTATCCGATTTAAGAGAGTCTGGTTCCATTGAACAGGATGCTGACATGGTGATGTTTCTTTATCGGCCTGAATACTACGGTATCGACCAGGATGAAGAGGGAACACCAACGACAGGTAAGGCAGAATTTATCATCGCTAAAAACAGGAACGGTCGTACTGGGACGGTTGACCTGAAATTCATCGGTAAGTTTACGAAATTTACAGACATGGAGCCAAGTGGGGAGGCATATGGCCGGGAGTTTCCCGGAAGTAATAAAGACTTCGTTATCACCCTGCCAAGTAAAGCCAATAAGAAAGGTGAACAAGGGCTGGCCGACGATAACTTGGGTGAGGACGTGCCCTTTTAAAATTCACTGGTCTCACTAATTCATTATGAAAGCATGGGTACTTACAGATACAGAAAATAAACTCCAGCTCCGGGAGTTGGTAAACCCTGAACCATCGGCAGGAGAGGCGCTTGTTCGTATCCAATTTTCCGGACTAAACCGGAGAGATCAATGGATGTTGATTGGAAAATACCCGGGCATTGTTGCTAATACCATTCTTGGCTCCGATGGTTGCGGGGTGGTAGAAGTAGGTCCTGATGAGTGGAAAAGCAAGGAGGTGGTCATCAACCCAAATATTCGTTGGGGAGGGATGGAAGCGGCCCAGTCCTCGGATTATTCCATCCTTGGAATGCCGGTAAATGGCACGTTGGCAAATTATGTAAAAGTACCCTTGGATCGGTTGCACCGAAAACCAGATCACCTAACTCCTGCCGAAGCAGCAGCCTTGCCTTTGGCCGGACTAACGGCTTACAGGGCCACCCTTGTGAAAGGGAAAGCGGGAGAAGGAAAAAAAATACTGGTCACAGGCATAGGTGGGGGGGTAGCCCTGATGGCCTTGCTGTTCGCTCTGGCCGTAGGAGCTCAAGTGTGGGTAACCAGTAGTAGTCAGGATAAGATAGACCGCGCCTGTGAATTAGGGGCAAAAGGTGGCTATTTATACACAGATCCAGAGTGGTTTCGAAAGGTAGGACCTCGGGGTTTTGACCTGGTGATTGATAGTGGTGGCGGACCTCAATTAAATAACTATCTGCGGGTAATCGCACCGGCAGGTAAAATTGTCATCTATGGCAGCACGGCAGGTTATCCGGATAAATTAGATGTTTTTCGGCTGTTTTGGTCACAGGCGACCATTGAGGGCAGTACCATGGGCAGTGACAAGGAATTCAAGGATATGCTGGCATTTGTTTCACGCCATCATTTAAAGCCTGTCATAGATCGTGAATACCCCAGCGCTTTAGGTTTGGAGGCATTTCAAAGGTTTCTTCATCCTAGTCATTTTGGTAAAATAGTAATTGACTGGACCCTTTAATTTAGGGCTTATCAAAAATAAAATTTTGCAGCGCCCCCTTAAGTTCATTAAGTAATTTGTTTTCATGCTGTTCTGTGGCCAAACGAATGCCCGCTGTAAAGGTGTGCTCCGCTTCTTCCCATCTTTCCATGTCCCAATACAGGTGGGCCAAGGGGTAGTAAGTCGGCAGATATTCTGGAATGTCTGCGCGTAATTTTTCCAGGTACTTTCTGGTGACGCCGGCATCTGTATCCTGGTATTCCATCGCCAGGGCATAATAGTTAAAAGGCTCATCCGGTTCGGCTTCAATGAATGCTTCCAGTCTTTTAACCCTTATCTCGTTCATGACTTAAAACTAATTCTTCTCTATTATTGTGAAAATCTGAAAATATGAAAAAACTGTTCATACTATTGGTGGCAAGTGCGATTGGCTGTAAATCCGTGGCCCAGCTTTCCGTAACGGAGCAGGCATTGGTCGACCAGGTAGAAAAAATGAATGCATCAGGGCTGGAGTTTTTGAAAGACATCGTAGACATCAACAGTGGCACGATGAATTTTGCCGGCGTGGCCGAGGTGGGTAAGCGCCTGGCCGAGGCGTTTGAGAAATTGGGCATGGAGGTGCGTTGGGAGTCGGGTGAGGCATTCAACAGAGCCGGTCATTTGATTGCCCAGACACCAGAAAATGAGAAAGGCAAGAAGGTATTGCTTATCGGACATTTGGATACCGTATTTGATAAAAATAGCACCTTTCAGCACTGGAATGTACTCTCTGAGAATGAGGTACAGGGTCCTGGGATTGCAGATATGAAGGGTGGCGATGTGATCATACTTCAGGCTTTAAAGGCACTAAAGGCCGAAGGATTATTGGATCAGATGAATTTGCGTGTGGTGATGACCGGTGACGAAGAAGACTCCGGTCAACCATTAGAATCTTCCAAGAAAGCCCTGATCGATGGGGCTAAATGGGCGGATGTAGCGCTTGGTTTTGAAAATGCAGATGGCGACCCAATGACAGGTGTGGTTGCCAGACGAAGCTCCTCATCATGGACGCTGGAGGTGACGGCGAATGCTGCACACTCTTCACAGATATTTCAGCCTGATATAGGGGCTGGAGCGATCCTAGAGGCGAGCCGAATTCTCATTGGCTGGTATCAGGCGCTATCCGATGAGGAATATTTAACATTCAACCCTGGCAGAATTATAGGAGGCACCAAGATTACTACAGGTAAAAATAGCGATGGTACCGCCTTCGGAAAGAACAATGTCGTCGCCCAGTCTGCTCTGATTAATGGAGACTTGAGGTGTCTGACTCCAGCGCAAATTGACCGTGTAATCAACAAAATGCAAGCGGTTGTGGACGCCTCTTTGCCGGGTACTAGCGCACAACTAACCGTTCAAAAAAAATATCCGCCTTTTGCGCCGAAAGCAGCCAATGAGGAATTACTAGAAAGGTATAGCCAGGTAAGTCAGGACCTTGGCTTCGGAGCAATGACCGCAGTAAATCCAAGAAATGCCGGCGCTGCCGATATATCGTTCACGGCATACTACATAGATGCTGGCATCGACGGAATGGGCCTGGGTGGCCGAAATGACCATACGGTGAATGAGGTAGGATACCTGCATTCTTTTCCAATGCAAACCAAGAAGGCAGTGGTTTTACTCTACCGATTAACGAGATAAAAAAGAGGATGTGAAGAGCAGTTATTTGAATTAATTCATAGGCTGTTGATCAGCGCTTTGATGTATTTTGAAACGTATGGGTATGACATACCTAACACGTACTGGTCTCCCCCTTTGCTTACCAGGGTTCCATTTGGGTGATATCTTGAGTACACGAATGGCTTCTGCATTGGTGGTTTCATGAAATCCCTTTACCACCTGGATGTCCGTGAGTGAACCATCCTTTTCAACCACAAATTGAACGTACGTTCTTCCTTCCAAATTTAATCGCATTGCGGCTTGGGGATACTTTAAATTTTCACCAATGAAAGCGTAGAAGGCCTCCAAACCTCCAGGAGGACTTGGTGGCGTTTCTACTACCGTGAAGATTTCTTCAGCTTTCTCCTCCACGACCTCCTCAATGGTAAATTCTTGAATTTCATTTAATTCCAATTGTTCTGTCATTTCAATGTCGACTACCACATCCAGCTCTTTGATCATTTTTTCATCTTTTACTTCCTTAAATTTTGGTGTCACCATCCTATTTTCGGGTAAAGGAGGGGGGGGTAATTCTGTAATGGGTATGTCAATGACTTCCATGTCGTCCATCTGCACCAGTCCGAGATCCATTAAATCCGTATGGGTGGGTGTTGACCACTCAAAAGCAGCAATCACAAGACTTAGGCTTACCACCAGACCGATGGCAAAAAAAAGTGGAGAGTGAGCTTTTTGCCATTTGTTACGCCAACGCTTTTGTTCAATAAGCTCCACAATGGTTTGCAGTTGGGGTGCTCTAGGTTTATGAACTGTTTCTTGCTTTGTCATGATTTCAAGCATCTGATTTAGTGTCAAAGAACAGATAAAATCAGATTTTGCAAATGATGTCCATTAGGTATAAAAATGATTTATGGCACCGTGAACGTGCAATATGGCACGTTTGTTAAAAGTACATGATTGAACAGCTGACCGTCGCAAGACAAGTGGGTGATCCGCCCATGGATGAACTTATAAAGCTGTTGATTAAAACCAATGTAGATGGACGTCAGTTGCTGATGAGCTTGGACAGTCAACAATTCGAGGCATGGCCTGAAATTATTCGAGATTTCACCCATCAACACATGACTTTGCCCAAGTGGGCCGTAAGCTACCGCATGGTCAGTGGCCAACGGTTTTTTGTAAAGCATGCTGAGCAGGTCATGGCCATGTTAGGTCTGGCGTCACTTCCCTATTGCTATGCCGCGAAAGATGGGGCTCAGGTGTTGGCAGAAACGGGAAGGTTGGTGTCTGGCGCTAGCAGACGCCTCAAGGAGACTTCATTGTTACTGTTAGACATGATGCGCAGAGATGCCTTCAATGGCCCGTCAAATTCGGGATTAAAAGCAATTTTGAAAGTGCGAATGATTCACGGTTTTGTGCGTCATGGGTTGCTCAAAAAAGGCTGGGCAATTCACCGCTTCGGTATTCCTATTAACCAGGAAGACATGGCCGGCACTAATCTTGCTTTTGGTCTAATCCCTGTTCGCGCCATGCGCAGAGCGGGGGTCAGTGTTTCTCAAAGTGATTTTGAGGATTATTTACATCTATGGAGAGTAGCTGGTTATTTATTGGGTGTGCAGACCGATTTGAACCCGACAGACGCTAAAAGCGCACAAATTCTTGATCACCACATTAGCCAGCGTAATTTTGCACCATCGGAAGCAGGTCGATCCCTAACTAAGGCACTTATAGAGGCCCTTGTGGTTGAGACACCTGATAATTTCGACGAAAACCTGATAAGAAACTACATGGCTTTTTTACTGGGCGATAAGCTCACTAACCTATTAGACCTGAGACCGAATGGCGCAAATGGATTCATAGAAGTGGTGTTATTGAGAAATTTTATCACTGGTTTGACCACGAATGGAAAGGGGACATATGACAAAATCGTAAGGCAAATAAGGGCTGAAGGAGTGACGATGCAAGTGAACGAATGAGTGTCGTCTGTCATTTCTTTTGACACAGTATGTTAACTTCGCTTTACCAAAAGAATTTATTAGTATTTAGTAATATTATCAATGAATATACTTGTTTGTATCACGCACGTTCCAGATACCACTTCCAAGATCACCTTCACTGACAGTAACACAAAGTTCGACAGTTCAGGTGTGCAGTTCATCATTGGACCGTACGATGATTATGCCCTTGCAAGAGCCGTAGAATTGAAAGAAGCTTTGGGAGGTCACATTACAGTCCTCAATGTGGGCACTGCGGAGACAGAGCCCACCATTCGAAAAGCGCTGGCCATCGGTGCGGATGACGCCATTCGAGTGGATGCTGAACCTGTTGATGCTTTGTTCGTTGCTAAGCAGATAGCAAAAGTTGCGAAGGAAAAATCCTATGACCTTATCTTAATGGGTAGGGAATCGATTGATTTTAACGGTGGTCAAGTGCACGGGATGGTGGGTGAATTGTTGGGCATTCCTTCGTTATCTCCTGTGATGCAACTGGAACTAGATGGAGAGGTTGCCAAGGTGGCACGTGAAATTGAAGGAGGAAAGGAATACATGGAGGTAAAATTGCCATTTGTCGCAGGTTGTCAGGAACCAATTGCTGAATGGAAAATACCCAATATGAGAGGTATTATGTCAGCCAGATCCAAACCTTTGGAGGTAGTCTCGCCGGAGGGAGAAGGTGCCACGGTGGTAGAAAACTACGAATTACCACCACCCAAAGGTGAAGTTAAGATGATCGATGCGGCAAACATCGGGGAGTTGGTCAGTCTATTAAAAAACGAAGCAAAAGTCATATAATATGTCAGTACTGGTATTTGTAGAAACAGACGAAAAGAAGGTTAAAAAGTCGTCGCTTGAGGCTGTAAGCTATGCCAAAGCATTGGGTGGAGATGTCGCAGCCATAGTTTTTGGTGAGGTGGAAAACCTGACGCCCATAGGTACGGCAGGTGCCAACCAGGTCCTACATGTTACCAATGGGCGGTTGGCAACACCAAATATTATGGCCTATGCATCTGCGATTGCCGAAGCCATGGATAAAGAAGGTGTAGAGACACTGGTCCTGGCAAAGTCATCATTGGGCGACGCGGTATCGGCCCGCGTCGCCATTAAACAAGATGCGGCACTGGTCTCTAATGTGAGTGAACTGCCTGTGGGGGATCACTTGAAACAAAGTATTTACACGGGAAAGGCTTTTGCCAATGTCAAAGTCCAAAATAAAAAACGTGTAATTTCCATTAAGAAAAATGTCCTGGAGGTGGCTATCGATGGCGGAGTGCCTGTGGTAAACAATTTCGAGCCCACTATCAATGATGTTGATTTTTTGGTGAGCATTACCAAAACGGATAAGGCAGAAGGAGAAGTACTTTTACCAGAGGCGGAAATTGTGGTTTCAGCTGGCAGAGGTCTTAAGGGTCCCGAAAACTGGGAAATGATAGAGAATCTTGCCAAAAGTCTAGGTGCGGCCACTGGATGCAGCAAGCCTGTATCTGACATGGAATGGAGACCGCACCACGAACATGTGGGCCAAACCGGTATCAAGGTGAGTCCGCAGTTGTATGTGGCTGTTGGTATCTCAGGGGCCATTCAACATCTGGCAGGGGTTAATTCTTCAAAGTATATCGTCGTTATCAACAAAGACGAAGAGGCTCCCTTTTTCAAGTCGGCTGATTACGGTGTAGTAGGGGATGCTTTTGAAATTGTTCCTAAATTAACCGAAGCACTAAAGGCACAACTGGACTAATGTCTTCGGGAAAAATAAAAATGGAAATTCTTGGCTTGTCCTCAAGTCAATCACAGTCAGGTTCTTTCGCTTTGGTGCTTGGTGAAGTGGGGGGGAACCGTAGATTACCGATCATCATTGGTATGTTTGAAGCACAGGCCATCGCGATTGAGATAGAAAAGATTATACCTAACCGTCCCATGACGCACGATCTGTTCCGTTCATTTAGCGATCAATTTGAGGTTCAAGTGCAAGAGATCGTCATTTCTGATTTGAAAGAAGGGGTGTTCTTTGCGAGAATCGTGTGTGATTACGATGGTAAAACGGTTGAAATTGACGCTCGACCTTCGGATGCCATCGCTATAGGTTTGCGTTTTGCTGTTGACATTTATGCCTTCGAAAATATCCTTACTGAAGCCGGCATTGTGCTTTCTGACCTTGAAGAAGAAGAAACCCCTCAGGTAAAGGAATCAGAAAAGGCTGGCAAAAATACCAAGATTGAGGACCTGGCAATCGATCAGTTGAAAGAACAGCTCAAAAAATCTATTAATAATGAAGATTATGAGCGTGCCGCAAAAATAAGGGACGAGCTTAATCGGCGTAATTGATGAATTACCTGCAGGCTGCCCTGGGCGTTGGCTGTTTTGTGGGCATCGGTTATTTCTTTTCCACGAACAGAAGCGCCATAAACTGGCGCATCGTAGGTGCGGGACTACTCATACAAATCGTGATTGCCCTGCTGATCGGACAGGTACCATTCATTCAGGATCTTTTCACAGGTTTAAGCAGGGGTTTTGTTACTTTTCTTAGCTTTTCGCTTAAGGGTGCCGAATTTCTTTATGGTGATTTGGCTAGAAACAGTGCAAATGAGGGAGTCGAGCATAAATTGGGCTATCTTTTTGTATTTCAGGCCCTCCCAACTGTAATTTTCTTTTCTTCCGTCACTGCAGGATTGTATTATTTAGGTGTACTACAACGACTGGTGAAGGTATTTGCCTGGGTGATGACCAAGGCCATGCGGCTAAGCGGTGCTGAAAGCTTGTCTGCCGCAGGAAATATCTTTCTGGGGCAAACCGAAGCACCAATGATGGTGAGACCATTCATGGACAAAATGACGCGGTCGGAGTTGCACTGTCTCATGACTGGTGGCATGGCGACCATTGCTGGAAGTGTACTGGGCGCTTACGTATCTTTTTTAGGAGGTGGCGACCCGGAAGAACAAACCCGATTCGCCACATATCTCCTGGGAGCATCCTTAATGAATGCTCCGGCAGCCATCGTAATGGCAAAACTTTTTGTACCCGAGCAACACCCGGAACTCATTGATCGGTCGCTTCGAGTAAGTAAGGACCAGGTGGGAGTAAATTTCTTAGACGCCCTCGCACGGGGTGCGGCAGATGGTGTAAAATTAGCCATCAATATCGCGGCCATGTTGCTGGCTTTTATCGGTATCATTTATGCATTGAATTGGTTTTTTGTGGATGGGTTAGGCAATTGGATGGGTTGGAATGTTTGGGTGGAGCAACGGACTGATGGGGCTTTTCAGGGCATTTCTATGGAATTCCTATTGGGACAGTTATTTCGTCCCTTTGCTTTTATGATGGGCGTAGAATGGAGCGAAACCCTGCACGTAGGAAGTCTGTTAGGTCAGCGCACGATCATCAACGAGTTTGTTGCCTATGCAAGCCTGGCAGAGTACAAGACCAGTGGCTTGCTTAGCGACAAAGCGGTTATTATCTCTACTTATGCGCTTTGTGGGTTTGCCAATTTTAGCTCTATTGCCATTCAAATCGGTGGATTAGGCGGACTTGCGCCCGGTCGACAATCAGACGTGTCGAGTCTTGGCATTCGTGCACTAGCTGCAGCCACGCTGGCTACAATGGTCACGGCTACTATTGTGGGTGTTCTGTTGGTGTGAGTGGGGCTTCTTGTGGACAAACAAATAGGCCATCATAGGTCCTAAAAGACCAGCAGTCAGTGCATAGTATACAGCCGGTCAATAAAGGGTAGTTGTCGGTGAATGCCCACCTTGTATAATTAAAACTTGTAATCGGAAATATTGTTTTCAACTATTAGGAACGTCTCATTTATCCCTCCGCATCTTATAAAGGCATTAATTGTACAATCGTTAGTGGAAGCACCACCCGTTTATCACCTGCATAGGCACAGCCTGTCTAATCTCCGCTAAATAATCAGTTATTCTAGGTATCCGAAGGCATATTTAGGGCCAGTCTTGCTAAGGATTGCATAAGATGTCGATCAAGTCTTGAAACGTGGCAGGTGCCCAGAAATTGGTACATAAATCAGGACATTCGATAATCGGCAATTCAAAGGTCCCTGGAATGTTGGTGCGATCAAAACAAATGATTTCTGAAGAAGTACGGTACGCATGAAAGTATCCTAGAGCGGACTGATCATGATTGATGGGGATGATATTGCCTTCAATCGGTGCAAATGGTCGGTCAAATAGTCCGCCCGGTCGGTTCAACTGACCCTGCACATCTAACCAATAGCTGTAATTGGCTGCATCCATGGCTTGTACATAGATAATTGCGGCGTACTCACCTCGAATATCAAAAGGGACGCGAACGGCTTCAAAACGTAAAGTTTCGCTTACAGATTGCGTAGTACCAATGGTCAAGGTATTGGGGTCGATCGGTAATCTTTGCTGGTAACAGGTAGTGAGCCCGGCAGGTACGGGAGCATCTGGGCCTACCCCGCAATCATTGTAACCAATAAAAACCTGAGCATACCCCAGGGTTTCGACTAGGAAAAATTGGTCTTGTTTTTTTTCTAAGGTGAGGAATAAATCATGTCCTTTTCGAATTTCGGTCGCTCCCGAAGCATTCGTGAAGGTCTCTTCAGTAAATTCTGCTTCCCCATTTGTTATGGCTACTTCTGATGGCAATTCCTGGGGGTTAGACTGATAAGAACGGCCGTCCGATAAGGTAATATTCAGTGTATAGGAGAGCCCTGCCTCTAATGGAAAGGAGGAATCAGTCCATTGGTAAAGACCAGCCTGCATAGCTGACAGGGAATAACTATTGCCATCTGAGACAGCTATGGTAACTTCCGCATCATCTACCGGAGTAAAATCGTTATTGACTCCGGATAAATCGGAAGTGAGCGAAAGACGTACCTCAGGAAAAAATAGCTGAGAAAAGGAGCCCTCCACAACCAATTGGCTGGTAGATCCGGCTGGCGCTTGCAGATCAATAGGTGTTAGACACGAGGTCAGCAGCAAGCAGAGTGAGAACAAAAGTTGGTCAAAAAACCTCATTGTCTTTTGATTTGAAATGTTTTGGTGAAAAAGTAAACACGATTGGCACTGTCTATGGCACTCAGGCAAACATTGATAGCGGTGGGATAGGCAGGTAGCTTGAAACGAACATTATAAGTTGCTTGGTTGCCTACCAGGTCTGCCTGCCATAGTAAAAGTGACGGAAAATACGGTGCTTGTGGCGGATGTGCCCCTCGGTGCTCGGTGACAGGCTTTTCATAGCCAGCCAATAGGGTGGAGACTACCCTCTGGGATACCTTATTGCGAGTTACAAAAGAGATGACACCACCTTTCGCAAAAGAACCATAAGAGGCCAGGGTGCGAAGTTTATAGGCGATCTCAACAAAACGAATATTTGCCGGGTCAAGATTCAATAACGCATCTTGAGTCACTGGTATGCCGTTGAGTAGAGTTACTGGCGTCCCCTCATGGGTGCGCTTCAACTCTGGAGAAAATACCTGTAGCTTTTTTTGCTTGAAGTATAGAAATTTGACAGCCTCCTTGATCATTTGGTCAACGGAAGCGAAGGATACGTAATCATTCAAATCTGTAACCTGATCTGAATGAGGTAAAATGGGTCGATTCACCGGATTCCAGGCTGGCTTTTTCTGTGTAGGGGAATATTGCGCCAGAACCTGTTTATTGAGTTGTCTCAAGCGAATGGCCCCATGATCCCAACCACTGGTTATCGGATTTGGTACGCATCCTTCAAATGCGACCAATAAATCCTGCTTAGGCGGTGTCAGTCTTATGTCCATTTGAGCAGTATCCAGCATATTGAAATACGCCATATATTTTCCTGTAGCATTTAGATTTACAAAGTTGAAAGCACCGGAACTCGTGGTTTTTGTGCTGAGCACGGTAAAAGAGGGTGACTCCCGGTCTTGTTTCACCATTGTCATGAGAACTTTTTTACCCGCAACGGGATGTCCATTTGGATCCACGACCTGGCCTGACAGTTCAAAACCTTTGAGATAGTCATTGAGTCCCCGATGAGCCAAGCTGTGATGATTTTGGAGGTCACATTTCTCAAAAACATCCGACGGATGCTGTGCAGCGTCCCGAATGCTTATGGCAACATTTTGTCCGTCCCTGAAGGGCAATTGAAAATCTATCTGTGCGCTATCTTTTTGCATCGATAACTTCAAGTCCAATTCAGATTTTGATGCCTGCAACGTCTCTGAAGGAGATTGGCCCTCTCCATTAAGTGGACCTATCTGGACCCATTGTACATGACTGGGAACTGTATTTTGGTAGTTGATGATCTCCAACAGGTAGCGACCAGCCGTCAAACTATCGGAAAGAGGCATCGAAAAGTGAAGATAGGCTTGCGTTACTGGTGTCAGTTGGTGCCTAATGGGCCTACCTGAGGCATCGAACAGGCTGACATAATAGGCATAGCCCAAGAGCTCAGGATTGGAAAAGTAGGCCGTGCCAAACAAAGTATCTCCTGGCATTAGAAATGTCTCACTGAGGTGCAGATCCTGAGCTCCGGACGTTAGTGTGGAAGAAATCAACAAAAGAAGGAACACCTTTTTCATTTGAACCAGAAGTTGTAAGTGAAAGAAGGGATGGGATTGCCAAATACGGTCAGTTTGAATGTTCTTGGAGAACGGTTGTTTACCGCTTGAGTAACAATGGAGAAAGGATTTTCCCGACCATATACGTTGTAAATAGAGAAAGTGAAGCTGTTTTTCCAGCGTCGGTCACGTTTGTTACTTCCTTCCAGCGTAACGGAGAGGTCCATTCGGTGAGTGTCTGGTGTTCGCACATTATTTATGTCCTGAACATTGAAAATCCTCACACCGTTGATGAGGTAAGCGCTATTGGGCAGGGTAATTGGTCTCCCCGAATTGAAGACAAAGTTCCCGGATAAAGTCCATAATCGACTCAGCTCAAAGTTAAGCGCCAGGTTCAAGTTGTGTGGTCTATCAAAATCAGCGAAAAATAGGTCGCCGTTATTAATTTGTTCTTCCCGAAAGAAATTGCTGGTTTGCAAACGCGTTCGTGAATAAGTGTAACTAAACCACCCGTTGATATTGCCTCTCGGTCTGCGGAGCAAAAATTCTCCTCCGTAGGATTCTCCTTGCGCCTGAACAATTGCTGACTCCAGTACAGGATTGATCAGTACATCTGTGCCGACCATGGGTATATTTAGTTGTTCGAAATCTTTGTAGTAAAATTCAAGCGAAGCTTCCCAGTCATTGGTGCCAAAATTTTTGAAATAGCCCAGTGCATATTGCCACGCAATGGCCGGGGCAAGATTCGGACTACTGGGCAGCCAGACATCCGTGGGCAGTGATGCGGTGGAATTAGAAAAGAGATGCTCGTATTGAACAGATCGTGAAATGCTTCCCTTGATTGAGGCCAAATCCGTGAGGCGATAGTTGATAGCTACACGAGGCTCTGGTTGGTGATACAACTTTTGATAATTATCAGCACTAAGGGTATCAATGATGGTAAATTCAGTACGTGGTATACCTGGCTGATAAAGGAATTGATTTTTTTCCTGCAGGAAAAAGTTGGAATACCTCAGACCCAATACCATGTCCAGTCGATTAAGTAACGAAATCGACCGATCCGCGAAGAAACTTAGCTCCATGGAACGCTTGTTACCAATGTCATTGGCGGATACTTGTGAATCATCGTCAGGGGTTATGCTTCCGAGTATGAAATTGGTCATTTTCCATTCGCTACCGAACTGATATTTAAGATTTCCTTTGTCATCATTTACACCAAAATTCAGACGTAAGCCCGTTGCCAACACGCCATCTTTCAAATCAAAGCCATTATTTTCGGAATCATCCAATAATAAAGCCTCGTATTGACTGGTATAACCTTTGATGCGGCCATAGAATTTTTCATTGAACTGGTGTGCCCATTCTAAGTAGACATTGGTCGACTGGTACGTGAATGCGGTATCCCTACCGAAATCGTAAAAATCGCTACTCACATACCCACCCAGGGTAATGGCATCATTGATACCCGGCTGGTATCTGACCTTGGTATTGATGTCGTAAAAGTTAGCTGAGCTTTGGTTGACCACCGGATCATTCACCGTCCGGAGTATCCAGGTAGGGTCCGAATAGCGTCCGGATAAAGTGATAGCTAATTTTTTCTTGACAATGGGTACATTCATCTGAAGTTTGTTTGCTACTGGACCTAGCCCTCCGCGCAGTGAGAACTCATTCACATTTGGATTTTGAAGATCCACCGCCACCACACTACTTAACCGGCCACCATATTCGGCTGGGATATTCCCTTTGTACACGGAAAAATTACGGACCATGTCCGGGTTGAAAACAGAAAAGAAACCCAAAAGATGAGAGGAATTGTAAAGTGGCACGCCGTCCATGAGGATCAAATTTTGATCTATATTTCCACCTCTCACATTGAAACCTGTAGCACCCTCTCCGACAGTTTGCACACCTGGGAGGGAAAGTATAATGCGTGAGACATCTGGTTCGCCTAACAGGCTCGGTAACTTCCTTATGCGCTCAACCGATAGCGTGACTTTTCCGGTATTGATTTGTCGGATATTCTCGTCTTCTGCACGGCCACTGATGACTACATCGTCCAACTCCACTATACGGTCAAAAAGATCAATGTCTAATGTCGTATCCTCATAAAACTGATGCACTTCTCGACTTAACGAACTATTGACAGTCTTTGCGGTGAGTAGGTAGGTACCGGCCGGTATGTCCAGGAGGTATTTGCCATTAAGGTCGGTCACGGTTCCTTTCTCTAATTCAGGAATTTGAATCAAGGCATTTGGAATAGGTTCTCCAGTGTTGCCGTCTACTATTCGCCCGGTAATTGTTACCTGGTAATCACGATTCACGCGTTGGTCATTGTTCAGCAGAACAAAGACGTTGCCAATGAGGGGCTCCACACGGAGGGAGGTGCCTGCAAGCACCTGGTTTAGCGCTTCTAATGCACTTTTATTTTCTAATACCACAGACACGCTCAGGCCCCGTAGCCAATCTGTCTGGTAATACACATCGAAATCATACTGTTGGGCCAGGTCGTCTATTACCGCTTGCAGGGGAAGGTTTTGGTAGGACTCACTGATTAAGGAATCCACCTGACCCTGAGACAGGAGGGAACAAGCCAATAATGACAAAGCAATAAAGTGAACACGCATTATTCAGGCACTTTCGCCTTGGATGTAAAGAAAAGATTACAGGCTTTCTTAAAATTTAAAAACACCAATATACCCCGTTATGTGTGATACATTGAATTTTTTCTGATGAGCAGCTACTACAGATGATCAATGGTTCAAATTAGGCGTCGGGGCTCCTGCCATGATTTTCTCGTTGGCATACGATTCGAATTTTTTAAAGTTTTCTATGAATCTACCCGCGAGTTCATTGGCTTTTTCGTAGAAGGCTTTGTCATTTTTCCATGTCTCTCTTGGGCTAAGAACTTCTGAAGGAACGTTAGGACAGGTGAGCGGCATTTCAGCACCGAAAATGGAGTGTTTTCGGTAACCCACGTGGTTCAGGTCCCCCCGAAGAGCCGCCGAGATCATGGCTCGGGTGTATTTTAAACCAATTCTCTCTCCCACACCGTAAGGACCACCCGTCCATCCAGTGTTTACGAGCCAGACATTCACTTCGTATTTCTCCATTTTTTCACCTAACATCTCCGCGTAACGGGTAGGGTGCAAAGGAAGGAAAGGTGCACCAAAGCAAGCTGAAAAAACTGGCTCCGGATCGATGATACCGGCTTCCGTACCAGCCACTTTGGACGTGTACCCCGATATAAAATGATACATGGCCTGTCCTTTGCTCAGTCGCTGTATGGGAGGAATTATTCCAAACGCATCACAGGTTAAAAAGAATATATTTTTAGGAATGCCGCCAATGGATGGTTCCACCGAATTTCGGATGTGATGAATCGGGTAGGAGGCCCTTGTATTTTCTGTGACGGCGCTGTTTTTATAATCTATGTCATGTGTACCTTCCACAAAACGGGTATTTTCAACAATAGCACCAAAACGAATGGCATGGTAGATATCCGGTTCTTTTTCTTCGGATAGGTCGATCACCTTCGCATAACAGCCCCCTTCAAAATTGAAGACATTGGAAGCCGTCCACCCATGTTCATCATCGCCAATGAGTAAACGATCCGGATCTGCAGACAAGGTGGTTTTACCCGTGCCAGACAAGCCGAAAAAGATAGCCGTTTCCGTATGATCAAGGCTCATATTTGCCGAGCAGTGCATGCTCAACACGTCTTCATCATTGGGCATGATAAAATTAAGCACGGAGAAAATACCTTTTTTCATCTCACCTGAATAGGCCGTGCCTCCAATCAGAATCATGCGCTCGGTAAAGTCGATAAGGGCGAAATTTTTCTGCCGAGTGCCATCCTCTTGAGGATTTGCCTCAAATTCAGGCACACACAGGATGGTGAAATTGGGAACAAAACTTTCTAGTTTATAATTGTCCGGTCTCAAAAACATGTTGTAACAGAACAGATTATGCCAGGACTGGGTATTGATAACGCGAACCCGTAATCGATGCGTTTTATCCGCTCCAGCATATGCGTCGCGCACATAGACTTTCTTGTCAGCGATGAAATCAATCATTTTCCCTTTCAATTGCTGGAATTTTTCCGGCGTAATGGGTTTGTTGATATTTCCCCACCACACAGTGTCCCGGGTCTTATCGTCTTCAACGATGAAGCGGTCCTGTGGGGATCTCCCGGTGAACGTCCCAGTGTCACACATTAGCGCACCGGTGTTGGTCAGAACACCTTCACCATTGGCCAATGCTTCTTCGTAGAGTGCGGCGGGGGATAAATTCCAATGGGCTTCAGACACTTTAATGCCATGGTTAGATAAGTCACTTTTACTGGATTTAAGTCCGTATTCTTTCATGTGATAAGTTTGACAATGAAACAAAAATAAAGGTTGGGGGATAGATCATGCGAAGTAACTGATATAATTTCTGTGGGAAGTTTAAATAAAGGTTTATGTCAGTTTTTATCAAAAAACGGGTCCACAATTTCCCTTGGGGTGGGTGGGGTCAAAAGACTTACAATAAAGAGTGCCAATAAAGACACGATCAATGCCGGGATGGCCACGAAATCCATGTCAAAATTTAAGTTTGCTGTTTCATTCAGTATTTTGATGGTTGCCACGGAGATCATCCCGCCTAAAATTGAGGCAATGCCACCTTGTCTGGTGACTCTCCGCCAAAAGAAGGCGGCCAGAAGCGCTGGAGCCAATGAAGCGCCTATCATGGTGTAAGAAAGTAATGCCATGTCAAGAATGGTTGTAAACTGGGTAATGATCAGGTAGGCAAGACCACCCAATAAGACAATGACGACCCGTTGAATGCGTAGTTTTTCTTTGGAGCTTTTGGACTGGTAAATGTATTTGCCGATAATGTCTCTGGATACATTGGTAGAGGTGACCATAAGAAAGGTATTGCCGGTTGACAGTATGATCGCAATACCTCCGGCAAATAGCAGCGACCCGAGGAATACGGGCAACTGCTCGAAACCAATACGCAGAATGACTTCCTCGGCCATGGCCTCATTGATGGACCCATCGGCCAGAAAGAACCTCGGATCATTCGCGTAAATGGCAAAACCCACGACAGCCAGGGTACACATCAGAAATTCAATGATTACGACACCAAGGAACATGCCCACCACTGCTTTTTTCACAGAACCCGGCTCTTTGGCCGAGGATATTTTCTGATACATGCTGGACTCACTCAAAAGTAAGAGCAGTGTAGGCAACAAGATGCCTATGTACCAGTACCATTTATGCCCTCCAACCAGCGTCAGGTGGTCTGGTGAAGCTTCCTGAATGGTTTGGGTCACTGCCCCCCATCCGCCAAAGCCATGGATTGCAAAGGGTAGGGCGAGGGCGATTGCCAGAATCATTATTACACCATTGAATATGTCAATGCTTACAATAGATACCATGCCCGCCAAAGCCGTAAAAGCAACCACTACC
Source organism: uncultured Roseivirgaceae bacterium (assembly GCA_964403075.1). Classification (GTDB taxonomy): domain Bacteria; phylum Bacteroidota; class Bacteroidia; order Cytophagales; family Cyclobacteriaceae; genus CAYOEV01. Next base: position 50,078 of record CAYOEV010000012.1, read on the forward strand.
AGGAAAGTGATCAAGGTGCCCTGTGCTGGACTGATACCCCCTTCAGTTAAGATGAAAAGGAGTCGACCGCCTCCTTTGAATTGGTAGCCCGCAATGATGAGATAGGCAATGATGATGGTAAGGGTTCCTAAAAGGCGCGCCAACGGCGCATACCGCTTTTCAAGAATATCGGTCAGGGTATACTGCGATATCTTCCGTACCCGGGCAGCGACGAAATAAACCACCAAAATACCCAGCCAGGCGCCCATTGAAAACCACAGCTCGGAAAAGCCCACACGAAAACTAAGACCTGCGGTGCCGAATAAACTACCTGAGCCGATCCAGGTGGTCACCAACGTGCCAACAAGTAAATAAACGGGTACGCCACGCCCTGCCACCACAAAATCTTCTTCATTTTTTACTGACCGGCTTTTCCAGATAATGATACCGGCGAGAATCAACAAATAGGTAACACAAGCGATGATATAAGTCATTTCGATGAGTCAGTATGAGACGCCAAGATAAATCTAAATTCAGATTCCTGGCAGGGGTCATGCCGTCACCACTGCATAATTTTTATATTTACCTGCAAATCAGACCAAACATTCGCTCGAATAAGCCATTTAAAAAAAGATTATCCAACATGGAAAAACCATACATTGATGCCAACACACGCCTGCCGGAAATTACCGTAAAAGCCGTCTTACTGGGCGCCTTACTTTCCGTTGTCCTCTCTGCTGCCAATGCCTATTTTGGTCTTTTTGCCGGACTTACCGTCTCTGCATCCATCCCTGCTGCGGTGATATCTATGGCTGTGCTCAGGCTCTTTAAAACCTCGAATATTCTTGAAAATAACCTGGTACAAACGGCTGCTTCTGCTGGGGAATCATTGGCAGCTGGCGTCATTTTCACGATCCCGGCGTTAGTGATTATGGGCTACTGGCAGGAATTCAATTACATAGAAACCGTAATGATTGCGCTCTGTGGTGGGGTGTTGGGTGTACTGTTTACCATACCCTTGCGAAATGCACTCATCGTCAAGGAGAAATTGAAATTTCCCGAAGGAGTAGCAACAGCAGAAGTGCTTAAAACCGGAGAAGAAGGAGGGAAGTCTGTGAAATACCTGGTTTGGGGAGGTGTCATTGGCGGACTGTTCAAATTGGGTGATTCAGCTTTTAATCTGTGGAAAGGTATTTATGAGCAGGCGGCGCTGGTCAACCAAAAAGCATATTTTTATTTCAGTCTGAATTTATCCCCCGCCCTGGTGGCGGTAGGATACATTGTCGGATTAAATATTGCTTTTTTGGTGTTTTTGGGGGGTGTTATTACCTGGTGGGTAGGGATGCCTATTTACATCGGTACTTATGGTTTTGATGCAGTTGCCCAGGAATTGGTGACCTTGGGTAAGTTTTCTTCTATCAGTGACGTGACCGTAGACAATCTGGGTGATGCGTTGTGGAGTGCCAAAATGCGTTACCTGGGGGTGGGCGCCATGGTAGTGGGGGGGTTGTGGGCTTTGCTCAGCCTGACCAATTCACTAGGTGTGGCTTTTAAATCTGGATGGCAGGCATTCAAAAAAACCGGTGGAGCCGTCAAGGAAACATTGCGGACCGAGATGGACACGCCGATGTCGTGGGTGCTCATTGGAATTGGGGTATTGGTGGTACCTATTTTCATCATATATCTTGGGGTCATTGAGTCGGTATCCATCTCCATTACCATGGCGATCATTATGGTAATTGCGGGATTCCTCTTTAGCGCAGTTGCCGGTTATATGGCCGGACTTGTTGGTTCATCGAATAACCCAATCTCTGGAGTAACCATTGCCACCATATTATCGGCAGCCTTACTTCTTTCAGCCTTGATGGGTACAGAAGGCGCCGTGAGTGGTGCTGCTGGTGCCATCTTAATTGGTGCCGTAGTTTGTTGCGCTGCAGCCATTGCTGGCGACAATATGCAGGATTTGAAGGCTGGGCATTTGTTGGGCGCTACGCCCTTCAAACAGCAAATTATGCAGATGGTTGGTGTGATTTCTGGTGCTGTGGCCATTCCCTTGGTACTGAATGCCCTGCTAATCGGTTACGGCATGGGCGCACCTACGCCCGAACAGCCCAATTCTTTGACGGCACCTCAGGCAACCTTAATGCAAAGCGTAGCTACGGGTATTTTTGGTGCTGGTTTACCATGGATTCTGATCTATATCGGTGGTGGAATAGCTGTGGTCATTATTGTCATCGATCTCTACCTAAAATCTGTAAATTCGGAATTTCGTATGCCGGTATTAGCGGTGGCTGTAGGACTATACCTGCCTTTTGAATTAGATTCTTCTATTTTCCTTGGAGGGGTGCTGGCTTGGTTGTTGAGTAGACAAACCAAGCATGCCAGTCATAAGGAAACGGCGGCGAACACAGGCCTTTTGCTGGCCTCAGGTTTAATCACCGGAGAGGCTTTAATGGGTATTGCCATTGCCATAACGATTGTGGCCGGCTATAGACTACCCGGGGCCTACGACTTGCCGGCGATATACAACAATATTGGTTTAATCCTTCTGACGCTCGTCATGGTCTATGTGTACCAAAGCGTAGTTCGTGTATCAAAGCGGGGATAGCAACGGTTTATACAACCATTTTTTTATGCGACTTTTGGAAGCCAGATAGTGAAGGTGGTTCCCACACCTTCTTGGCTGTAGAGGTCAATGTGGCCGTTCATTTCTTCAACAAAACGTTTCACAATGGCCATCCCCAAACCAGTGGATGACTCACTGCCGGTGGGCCTGTGACCAAGGGTCGTGAACTTGTGGAAGATCCTTTCCTGGTCAGCAGAAGAAATGCCAGGCCCTTCGTCGATGACCTGAACTGCTACTAACCCATTCTCTTCTTTGATCACTATCCGTACACTTTTCCCGGAATTTGAAAACTTGATGGCATTAGAAAGTAGGTTGTCAAAGGCCTGTCGAAAAAGATCTTCATCAGCTATGGCCATGAGGGATTCATTGTTGGGCGGATTGAGTTGAATATCTTTTTCTCTGGCATGAAATGAAAAGCTTTCCAAACTACTTTGTACGATGCTGTACAACAAGACGGGTTTTAAGGACTTATTGATTTTCATATGCTCTATGGCAGAAAGGTCCAGGATATTTTCAATCATTTTCACTGCACGATCTGAAGAATCATTGATGTACTGAAAGAATTTTTCCTGTTCATTTCTGGATAGCTCACTGGAATGAATGAGTAGCTCGGTAAGCCCCTTGATCTGACCCAGCGGGTTTTTTAGGTCGTGTGCGACGGTACCAATGAGTGTGTTTTTCTCGTCATTCAATTGCTCCAGTCGCGTGTTGGTTTTATTCAGTGCATTATTTGCCTTGCGTTTCAAACGGTAATAGTGCCAAGTGATGAATACCACGAGCGTCAAGAACACCAGCGCCACGACCATTAAGGTTTGAATGCGCTGTTGCTCAGTGATTTTCAGTAGAGCGGCCTGCTCTTTCCTAACGATACGCTCTCTTTCTTTGGTAAAGGCAAATTCGGCCTCCAGCCGGGCCAGATCCTGGTTCTTCTTTCTCGATGAGATTTCCATCTCTAACTTTCGTACACGTTCCAGATAGCTCAACGCAATGGCATCGTCCGCATTGGATCGGTGAAAGTGATACAAAGCACTCAGCACCTTCAGCAAAAGTGGCTGCCTCGCTAAACGTTCTGCAATGTTTAGAGCCTCCTTCAATGACACAAGTGCCGGACTAATCTGTCCTTCAAAAACCTGCATTTCTGCACGCACAATCAACGCCTCGGCCCGCTCGTCTTCATCGTCGCAGGACAGAAAAATATTGAACTGTTCATTTAATAGCGTCCTTGATTTTTTAATAAAGCCGCATCTGAAATAAAGCGATGCCAAATCGGTTCGTAAACCTGGATTTTGACATGGTGTGGCAATTTTTCCGAGTAGCGCAAGCGATTTGTCGGCCTCTTCCAGCGCGCTGATCGTATCGCCCAAATCAAGGTAGATGTTGGCCAATGATTGGAGATCTTCTGCTTGAAATGTAAATACACCTAAATTTTTGTTCATAGAGATGGCTTGATTAAGGTCATCAATGGCTTTTGAGGTATCTCCAAATGCGAGTTTTACAGGAGCGAGAAACGAATAAGCCATGGCTTCAGATTGCCGATCGCTAAGTAGGCTGAATTTTTTTGCTGCGAGTGTGTAGTTGATGATGGCACTGTCTAAAAAGCCCAATTGCGCATTGATGAGACCCAGATTCATGTAGTTGCCAGCGATATTTCCCCGGTTGCCGATGGAATCTGCTCGCCGAAAGTATCGATTGGCCAGTCGAAAATTGCTGGTCGACCTGCTTAGCTCATTCTTATCGAAGGCAATTACTCCCAGTGTGTTGTACACATCGCCCATGACTTTGATTTCATCATGGGTCTGTGCCAGTTCCAAGGACTGCAGAGCATAGGCCTCGGCCTTATCCAACTGGCCTAATTTCTGATACCCGAGGCCTATATTTCGTAAGCACAACGCAGCACCGAACGGATAGTCAATAGACATAGACAATTCATAACCTTCTGTAGCCAGTTCAATGCTTTTTGTCGGGTCGATATTTCTGTAGGCAAAACATAAATCTGTGAGCACGTTTGCCCTTTCTTGTTCATTTGAAGCGTTGCTGAGGGCGCGATTTAAACTGTCGATACGCGCGTTTTGAGCAAATAGCTGTCCTGCTACGACCAGTAGTACCAAGAGCAATTGAAGCCGCCTTTTTTTCATTAGACTGGTTGGTTACAATCCATTTATGCTCAAAGAACGTATTTCCGCTGCTTTTTGCATAAATGTGGAGAATGATTTAATTTCCATTAAACCAAACCTAATATGAAAGAAAGAATCTTCTCAGTTTTTCCTATTTCCATTGTCCTGGTCACAGCCACGGCACAAGATGAAGTCTCCTCAAATCAGGAAGTATGGTTGTACATGCTCGTCCTGTTGGCCGCAACATTCGCACTCATTTTCTTAGTGCTGTACCTGGTGAAAAAATTTGTTCGGATTAGCCCAGACGTAAAAGGCGAAGACGGATGGACTTCTGGTGGTACTTATGAAGGTGGACAGGTATCAGGTGCTTCAGCTAAATGGTAAAAGATCATGAGATACACATTCACAACAGAAGAACGAGCCGAAATGCAATCGGCCGTTAGATCCTTAGAGGTCAACACCGGAGGCGAACTCGTCACCTATTTTGTTCGGTCAAGTAATGACTATATGGAGGCATCCTGGAAAATATCGGCGCTTGCAGGCGTTTTGGGGAGTATTTTGGTCTTTTTCAGCCCCTCTTCAGGTGTGGGGATGAGTTTTGCGCTGGCGCTGGTCGTCATTGGATTCATTTTACCCTTGCTGTTTCCTGCCATTAAACGGCTGGCCATATCAGATGCTAAAATGAGAGGAGTGGTTCTCGGCAGGGCCAAAGATGCTTTTTTCGACGAAAAGGTAGGACATACTAAAAATCGGATCGGGATATTATTGTTCATTAGCCGCCTTGAAAGACAGGTGGTGGTGCTTGGTGATAAAGAGATCAGCAACAAGGTCGACTATGCAGATTGGTACCAGGTGGTCGGGTTGGTGAGCGAGGGAATCCAAAACAAAAAAATTGGAGAAGGCATCGCACGCGCCATTCAACAATGCGAACGATTGCTTTTGGAGCATGGCTTCAAGGGGAATGGCGATGCGGAGGGCAATGAACTAAGTGATGAGTTAAGGGAAATAAAATAAAACCAATGATTTGGTCATTAGTGAGATTTGATCATTAATAAATTGTACGCTAATTCCCTGGAAGACAGTAGTAGAAATGCGTTGGCTTTATGGGAATGATTCACAGCACTTTTTAAGTGCACACTGCGGTACGCTTTGAATTTTAAACTGAATTGTAGTATTGAGGTCAACAACACAAAAAAAACCCCGTCATCCATGACGAGGTTTTAATTATTTAAATGGTGCGAGATTACATCATGCCGCCCATTCCACCGCCAGGCATGGCAGGAGGAGCTCCCGCATTTTCACTCTCGGGCTCATCTGCTACCACACACTCAGTAGTAAGAAGCAAGGCCGCAATGGATGCCGCATTTTCCAATGCCAATCGGGTCACTTTTGTGGGATCAATGATACCGGCATTGAACATGTTTACATATTCTCCAGTAGAGGCATTGAAGCCATAATCATCTTTTCCCGCAACTACGGCATTCACTACCACAGAGGCCTCACCTCCGGCATTTTCAACGATGGTTCGAAGAGGGGACTGGATGGCCAATCGAATGATGTTTACACCAGTTTCCTGATCACCATTGTCTGTTTTCACTTTGTCCAGTGAGTGGATGGCGCGAATGAGAGCAACTCCACCGCCAGCAACTACACCTTCTTGCACAGCAGCGCGTGTGGCGTGAAGCGCATCGTCTACGCGATCTTTCTTTTCTTTCATTTCCACCTCTGTGGCGGCGCCAATGTACAGAATAGCTACACCTCCTGACAGTTTGGCCAGTCTTTCCTGCAGTTTTTCTTTGTCGTAATCGGAAGTGGTATTCTCGATTTGTTGCTTTATTTGGTTGATGCGTCCCTCAATTTCCTCTTTTTTACCGGCACCATTGACAATGATCGTATTGTCCTTGTCAATATTCACCTTCTCTGCACTACCCAAATAATCAAGTGTGGCATTTTCCAATTTGTATCCACGCTCTTCCGAGATTACCGTACCACCTGTAAGCACTGCGATGTCTTCCAACATGGCTTTGCGTCGGTCACCAAAACCGGGCGCCTTCACAGCTGCAATTTTCAACGAGCCTCGGATTTTGTTGACCACCAAAGTAGCTAAAGCTTCACCTTCCACATCCTCGGAAATAATCAACAAAGGTTTTCCAGTCTGTGCGGTAGCCTCCAAAACAGGAAGAAGTTCCTTCATATTAGAAATCTTCTTATCGTAGATCAATATGTAAGGATTCTCCAACTCAGCTTCCATTTTGTCTGTGTTGGTTACGAAATATGGAGATTGATAGCCGCGGTCAAACTGCATACCCTCTACCATTTTCACCTCTGTTTCTGTACCCTTGGCTTCCTCTACGGTGATCACTCCGTCCTTACCTACCTTGTCCATGGCATCAGCAATCATCTTACCAATTTCAGCATCATTGTTAGCGGATACTGAAGCCACCTGAGAGATCTCATCTCCTGTAGATATTTCTTTGGATTGTTCACGGAGGTTTGCAACTACCGCATTTACTGCTTTGTCAATACCTCTCTTTAAATCCATCGGGTTGGCACCTGCTGCCACATTTTTAATACCATGACTGAATATTGACTGAGCCAGGACGGTGGCCGTGGTGGTGCCATCACCTGCGTCATCGGCAGTTTTCGATGCCACTTCTTTGACCAACTGTGCACCCATATTTTCCACAGGATCTTTCAATTCAATTTCCTTGGCTACAGATACACCATCTTTGGTCACTGTTGGCGCACCAAACTTCTTATCCAATATGACGTTTCGGCCTTTCGGTCCCAAGGTCACTTTTACCGCATCCGCAAGTATGTCAACTCCTTTTTTCAAGTTGTCACGAGCGATGTTTTCAAAAAATATTTCTTTTGCCATTTTCTTTGTATTTGAGTTTTGAATTCGTTTAAATGATACCGTAAATGTCGGATTCTTTCATGATCAAGTAATCCGTTCCGTCGATAGTAATCTCCGTGCCGGAGTACTTTCCATAAAGAACATGATCTCCACTTTTCACAGTCAACGGCTCATCTTTTTTGCCGTTACCAACAGCAACAATCTCTCCTCGCTGAGGTTTTTCTTTTGCGGTATCGGGAATAATGATACCGCTAGCGGTTTTTTCTTCGGCCGCAGCGGGCTCCACCAGAACCCTGTCGGCCAATGGTGTGAAATTGACTTTAGACATTTGTATTTAGTTTATGGATTAGTTGAACTTCTTATTCCTCACCATTATCACGAAATGTGCCAGTATCAATAAGCTGACATTTTTACAGTACTAGGCCTGACAAAATCGTCCAAATATGCTTTTGACGCTTGCGGCTTGTCAGGTTTAATCTGACATTCTTGCCTGAATTGTATCAAGAGGCTAATTTTTAGGTTTAAAAATTTTCAAAGTATATGGACAGACTGCATCATGACTGGTTGACCAAAGGTTTGATTGATTATGAATACAAAAAGTATTTGCTACTTGCTTACCTAAAAGATGTGGCCGCAAAATTCGACGGAAAGGAGTTGTATCCCTTTCTTTCTGATTTGGTTTTTCATTTTCGAAATCTCAAAAAAGTACAAGACAGCAAAGAGTTGTTGTACGAATCATTCCCTCAGTCTTTGACAAAAGCAGACTTTAGGAAGTTGAAACTTGTTTATCGCCAAATGGTTAGTGATGACGAAGTAATCAAATGCCTGGAAGAGGTCATTCGATTTGCGTTGCCAAAAATTAAAGGTCTTATTGAAGAAGGTAAGGCACTTCATGAGTTTGTAGAAGCGCAAATGCATTTAGAACCAGTTGGCCTATTGCCTATTTACCGCAAAGAAGGGTATCTGTTTGTGGAGGCCCACTCGCATAATGTCTTTATCTATCGTTACCAGGTGACCATATTTGAAGGAGCTGATGAACGCTACCAAGGCATATCTACAACGCTTTTGGGTACGGAGAAACGGGCCTTTCAAACTTATTCACATCTTAAGTTGAAACTTATCCGTCAACACAGGGATCTACCCAATCCAGCAACTTATCTGTTGACGGTGGAGTTGCCCTTCCCAATGGTCGAAACCTTACTGCCGGTGGCGAAGCGCAAATTGGTCAGTTCCCTTGCCGCGTAGTATCGATCACTGCGTCTTCAAGAGGAAAATTTTGATCAGGTGCTTGATTGATAGGATCGGACTGGATGGAATCGGCATTGAATCCCGGGATAGCTGAATTCTGTCCTCCTGCATTTTGCAAGTTTGGCGAGCTGGCTCCTTGGTCTTGTATCTGTGGTTGAATGAGGTTTGCTGCCACGGTAAGTACCAACACGGCTATGGCGAGACCCCATGTGGCTTTTTCAAGAAAATCACTGGTTTTTTTCACACCCATCAGTTGGCTGGTGCCAGATCCCCCAAATTGACTGGACAATCCACCCCCCTTGGGATTCTGCGCCAACACAACCAATACCAACAGTACGGCACACAGGATAATTAATACGATGAATGCGACGAACATTGTTTACAATTTATCTATCAAGCCCGCAAAGTAAGTTTTTTTATCCGGAAATTTCAACTGCAGGGCTTCATAGATTTTAACAGCTTTCTTTTTGTGACCCTGCGCCAGATAAATCTCTGCCAGACTTTCCGTTGCCAGTTCATCGTTCCACTGGGTACTGGATGCCGCCAAGTCTTCAAGTGATTCAGTTTTTTTGAGCTTATTCGTGCTAATCGACGGATTCTTTTCAATGAAGGTATTGATAATTTCCTCTTTATTCGGTGCCCGATTGGGGACTTCTTGATTGGCTTGCCTGTTCTTGTTGGAGCCTGAGAAAGCTATTTTACCACTTCCCGGTGTTTCGGTTGGTCTATTGAATCTGGATTCATTCTCGTCGAGTACAGGTTTCGAGGCAGTATGTCTTACCTCTCTAGCGACTGACTCGGAACTAGATTCATCGTTGCTGCGTGTACGTGTTCTTCTTGAAGATGCCTTGCTGATAGAGGTGGTGGATTGTTTACGAAGCTTCTCATTCAATTCCATGAAAGATTGACTGATAGAACTGGTTGGTCGTTTTTGGATGAATTCAGCACTGTCGGGATCTCTGCTTCCTCTGACCATGGTGTCTTTGTCAATGTCCGACGCCTCATTTACTTCTTTAGCAGCGATGGCTTCGGAGTTTGGTTTTTCTTCTGTAGTGGCCGCTACTTGTGGGCGAATGCTTTTAGGTACCGCAATGTTTTCTTTCGCCGAGGTAGATGCACTTTTTGTGTCTGAGTAGCGTCCTTCATTTTGGGCCTGTGTCACTGCCCTTGGTGTGGGTTTCTTGTCCTTTTCTACCTCTTCAATCACAGATTTCTTGAGGGCCTCAATCGTAGAGTCGTCGATGGTGGTCTCATTAGAGGTCGAATGCGCCCTTATCTTTTTTTTTTCATCCGATTTAACCGCAGATGAATCTTTGGGTACTTCTTGTGAAGTACTTTTTTGGATTGAAAGATCGGTTGTACTTTCCGGTTCTGGTTGAGGTTCATCCCGGAATGCCATATTTTCATCTGTGGGCTTGGGAGCAGAGAGTGGTGAGCCAGCTCTTATGACGTCCGATTTTACCGTAGGGCTTATTTCACTCGCTTCGTGCGTAACAATTCGTGAGGCCGAGGTTACGGGCTTTTCTTCATCTATCTGGTCCTGAATACTTACAAAATGCATTCTGGATTTCTTTAACTCTTCCAGGTCTCGCTCCAGCTCTTCCAACAAATGATCCATCTGTTGCTCGGTAGGCACCTTCATTTGATCCAATTCGGCACGTAGCGGGGATGGCGTTTCTACGCTCACAGTTGAGGTAACCGCTTCACTTGACGGCTGATTGGAGACTGCTATCTCAGGGTCCGGCTCACTCACTTTAGGCTTATCGGCCAAAAAGATAAGCTCCCCATTAATGTATTTCTTTAAATGCTTTCGATCTGTGGCATAAACTGCCGCTGAGCCCAACCATTTTTTGGAATCGGAATGATCCTGAAGTTTGCCCAATTGGGCCAGAATGGTACGACCAATCGCAAAATATGGGTAAGCAAACAGTACTTTTTGCAGCTCATTTACCTGAGAAGCATCTCCCCCCTCTGGGTCACGGATTATATCGATGAATTTCTGTTTATTCAAAGTGTGAGTTTAGGATAAAATTAATGAAAGTTACCAATTTGCTACCGATGCATTAAATATATCCAGTATGATTTGATCAAAAATTCGGTCGAGGAACTCATCTTCACTGGCTGTCAAATCTGTGGTATTGGCATCAAAGTCCTCGAAGAAGCTAAACGAGCGATTGAAATCAAAGGTGTCGTCTTTCATATTCACATACTGCACTTTTACCGACACAGTCAATCTGGACAAAGAGGATACATTTCCTGCATTTTCCTGTCTGCCTGAAGGCGCCACAGGCGTAACGCGATAACTTTCGATAAAGCCATCGAACTGTAGGTCACCATTTTGGTCTTCAAAATCCAGACTCGTATTGCGCTGGAAATAATCCCGCAATTTCTCTGTGAAGGTTTGACTCATATCGGAAGGTCCCAGCAATGCATTGTTGTAAAAACGGGTAATAGAGAGGGTTTTCACATCGGGAGAAATAGATGCTCCCGTAAAGGAATACACATTGCAGCCAGAGACACCTATGGTCAGACATAAAACGAGCAGTGCCTTAATCCTTTTCAATTTCATATTGCTTGATTTTCCGATAAAGTGTACGCTCACTAATGCCCAAATCCTGTGCAGCATGCTTCCTCTTGTTGTTGTTCTTTTGCAATGCACGGCGTATCATCTCCTTTTCCTTTTTTTCGAGAGACAGTGATTCATCCTCGTCTTCCTCATGGACAATGTCTTCTACCTCCAGGTAGTCGTCCTCTCCACGGCGACTATCTATGAGTAAAGGTTGATCTTTACTGATTGCTTCATCCACTGAATCAGAAACCACGTCGTTGTACAAGGATTCGTTTTCCTTCAGTATTTCAAGACCTTCCTTGGTTTCGCCCTGAATGATTTTAGCTACCAACGACTTCATGTCTGCCATGTCCTTTTTAAGATCGAAAAGCACTTTGTACAAGAGGTCACGTTCGCTCATGTCCTGCTGCCCGGGTTTTTCTGCCAGGGTGGGTAGTCGTGAGGCGTCCTTAGGTAAATAGCCAGCCAGGGTGGACTTGTCTATTTCGCGCCTCATTTCCAAAATATTCATCTGTTGCACCAGATTGCGCAACTGACGAATGTTCCCGGGAAATCGATACGATAAAATAGACTGCTGGGCCTCTGCAGTCAACGTCAATGGCTGGTTGCGGTATTTTTCCGATTCGTCCGACGCAAATTTTCTGAATAGCAAGAGTACATCCGTGTCCCTTTCTCGCAACGCCGGCACATATATGGGCACCGTACTTAAACGATAATACAGGTCTTCCCTAAATTTTCCCCGATTGACGGCATCCAACAGGTTCACGTTCGTAGCCGCAATCACACGAACATCAGTCTTTTGTACCTTGGAAGAACCCACTTTGATAAACTCGCCATTTTCAAGTACGCGTAGTAAACGCGACTGCGTGGAAAAAGGCATTTCTCCAATTTCGTCCAGGAATATGGTTCCGCCGTTGGTGACTTCAAAGTAGCCCTTGCGTGACTCGTGTGCCCCGGTGAAAGCCCCTTTTTCGTGGCCAAATAGCTCAGAATCAATGGTGCCTTCCGGAATAGCTCCACAGTTAATGGCGATAAACTGGCCGTGCTTTCTGGGAGATAACTGATGAATTATTTTGGAGAATGACTCTTTACCTACTCCGCTTTCTCCGGATATCAATACCGTCATCTCTGTGGGTCCTACTTGTAGCGCTACCCGTAGTGCATGGGTCAGTCGGTCGGAGTTGCCGATGATGTCAAAGCGCTGCTTGATGCTCAGTATGTCCTGTGTGGTTATTTTATTCATGTCAGGAAACTACCCTTCCGAATAAGGTGGCGGTTGAGCAATCGTGTATTTTGACGTTCACATAGGTGCCTTTGGGATAGTTTCCTTCAAAGATAACTACCTTGTTTGCACTGTTGCGGCCTTGAAACTGGGTCGCAGATCGCTTACTGGGGCCTTCAATTAACACCCGAAATGTTTGTCCAATAGCTCGTTGATTGCGTTCGAGTGAGAGCATACGCTGCCGATCGATAATTTCCTGTAACCTTCGCTTTTTTACTGTTAAAGGAATATCATCGGCATATTGTTTAGCGGCCAATGTACCGGGCCTTTCGGAATAAAAAAACATGTAGGAAAAGTCGTACTTTACGTAATCCATCAAACTCAGCGTATCCCGATGTTCTGCTTCTGTTTCTGAACAAAAGCCGGCGATCATGTCTGAACTGATGCCGCAATCTTCGCCTAGTATGTGTCTGATGGCAGCCACCCGCTCCATGTACCAATCGCGGTCGTAAGTCCTATTCATGAGGGCCAGTACCCGTGAATTGCCGCTCTGTGCTGGTAAATGGATGTATTTACAGATGTTGGCATGCGCTTTCATCGTATGCAGCACCTCATCGGTAATGTCCTTGGGGTGAGAGGTGGAAAAGCGCACCCGCAAATCGGGATGAATGGAGGCTACTCGCTGGAGCAATCCGGCAAAGTTGATGACTTCCACTGCGTCGGGGAGCCGCTTTTCTAAGCGTGCTTTATTATTTTCCAGGGGAGACCATTTGTAAGAATCTACGTTTTGTCCAAGTAGCGTCACTTCGCGATAACCTTGGTCAAACAATTCCTGTGCTTCCCTCACGATGGATTCAGGATCGCGACTGCGCTCGCGGCCACGGGTAAATGGGACTACGCAAAACGAACACATGTTGTCGCATCCGCGCATGATGGAAATAAAGGCGGTCACACCATTGGAGTTGAGGCGAACAGGGGAGATGTCGGCGTAGGTTTCTTCTCTTGAGAGGAAGGTATTTATACCACGTGATCCTTCATCAGCTTCCTTCACCAGCTTGGGCAGGTCTCGATAAGCATCCGGACCTACTACCAGGTCCACAATCTTTTCTTCTTCCAGAAATTTTGCTTTCAACCGCTCGGCCATACAGCCCAGCACACCTATCGTCATTTCTGGACGGTGTTTTTTTAAACCATTGAAATGATTGAGTCGATTCCGGACAGTTTGTTCGGCTTTTTCCCGTATCGAACACGTATTGATCAATACCACATCTGCATCCTCGGCTTTAGAAGTGGTTCCGAAACCCTCTTTGATGAGAATGGAAGCGACAATTTCGCTGTCAGAAAAATTCATCTGGCAGCCGTAGCTTTCGATGTATAACTTTTTATTCGACTGCCCCTCATCTGCGGTCACCTTCTTATCGCAGACGACTGCTTCCGCTTGTTCCTGGACAATATCGATGTCTGCTATCAGTCCTTGCATATTCCTCCACTTAATTGAACCGCAAATTTACAATTTGAATGGGCTTTGAGTGACATTTTGTCAGTTTATTTAATAGCTCCGTGTATTTCATTAGTTTCGTTGCATGGCACTTATTCGTTCGGTTAGGGGATACACGCCTACGTGGGGCAATGATTGCTGGTTCGCAGACAATGCCACCTTGGTAGGGGAGGTCGTCTTGGGTCAGCGGTGTACAGTCTGGTTCAACGCAGTGGTCAGGGGAGACGTTCATTTCATACAGGTAGGGGACCAGACCAATATTCAGGACAACGTCACCATTCATGGTACCTATGAAAAAGCACCTACTACCATTGGCAGTTATGTGACCATTGCGCACAATGCCATCGTTCATGGCTGTACATTAGAAGATGAGGTCATGATTGGGATGGGTGCAATTGTCATGGATCATGCGGTTGTCGGACGCGGCGCCATGATTGCGGCAGGTGCTGTGGTGCTGGAAGGCACGCAAGTACCTCCTGGAAGCATTTATGGCGGTGTGCCGGCCAAAAAATTGAAACAGTTAGACGGCAATAACCTGGCCATGATGAAACGTATTGCGGCAAACTATGTGAAATACGCAGGTTGGTTTAAAGAAGAAAAATGATTCGGTTTTTATTACTTACTGCGGCGGTGCTGATCGCCTCATACATTTTGCCAGGTGTGGAAGTGGATGGCTTTTGGACGGCCGTGATTGTAGCGCTGGTTTTGGCGCTATTCAATGTTACGCTCAAGCCAATATTAATCATCCTCACCATCCCGGTCACGTTGGTCACCTTTGGCCTTTTTCTTTTGGTCATCAATGCAATGGTAGTCCTGATGGCCGATGCCCTCGTAGGTGGGTTTACCACCGATGGCTTTTGGTGGGCCCTGTTATTCAGCATTGTGCTGACCTTAACGAATGCCCTGCTGACTGACCTGAGCGGAATAAAACCTAAGAGACGACAGCGATAATTGTGGTCTGGTTAGAAATACACCGGACACTGAGGATCTTTTTTGTAGTTTTTTAGCTTGATCCGGTAATTGATCATAATCTCGTGGGTACCCTTAGAATAGCTGCTGATTTCCGACGTGATGGCGTCATAGGCGTAGCCGACCCGTAAATTTTCGTTCAGAATAAATTGCGCAACAAATACTACGGCGTCACCGCTTCGGTAGGACACGCCAGCATAGGCAATATTTTCAAATATAATGGTACCATTGATGTCCCAGGCGACAGGCGTATTTTCCTGTAGGCGAATGAGTGCAGACGGGCTTAGTTTCACTTCCGGACTTAAATCGAAGATGACCCCACCCGTCAGGTAATAAAAGCGACTTTCCCGGGCTTCACTGGCGGTCTCTACATTGATATCAAAAATCCTGTTTTTAATGATGTAAGGAACTGATGCACCCACATACATCCGTGGATTCGCGAAGTAAAGACCCGCTCCGAAATTGGGTGAAAACTTAGATATCTGCGTGTTCAAAGGGTCATCTTCGCGAAAGGGGTTGGTTTCAGTGAAGTTGGATTGCCGATTGTTGAATCCCCCCTGCAAACCCATAGAAAGAATCCCTGCAGACGTACTGATTTTGTAGGCGTAACTACCATAAACACCGAGGTCTTCGTGCACACCAATCTGGTCACGTGTAACCAGCAAACCAGCACCCACCCGGTTGCCAAAAAAAGAGTTGTGAACGGCCAGCGATTGCGTGACCGGTGCGCCCTCCACATTTAGCCATTGGTCCCTGTTGGTGACTGTAGCGCTAAATATATTCAGGCTACCCGCATAGGCCGGATTCAATACCAGCCCATTGTACATATACGTGGAAGTTACCGGCCGTTGTTGACCGGTAACTACCTGTATGAAGGTTAAACTAATGATTATGGCTGCACCAAGCGCTTTCATATAAGCAATTTATCTTACTAATTCTAAATATCCCTGTTCTGGCTCTGAACCGTCTCCCTTATCGACGATAAAGAAGTAGGTGCCTTCTGGCAGTTCATTGCTGCCCACAGATGCGCCCACGTTGCTGAATCCTTCAAATCGCACATCCGAGTTGTTATAACCTTCCACTTCGTAAATTTTGGTACCCCCTCTGTTGAAAATGGTTACCGTATTGTTAGGGAAGAAATCCAGACAGTCGATCAGGAAGAAGTCATTGAATCCATCGTTGTTGGCTGTGACCAGATTGTAAACATTGATGCCCGTTTCAATACTGAACGTCGCCTCGTACGTACAACCATTGTCGGCGATAAATTCCACTGAGTAGTTGCCCGGCTGCGCATCGATCAACACGTTATCGTCCTGAATCTCCCCGGTGTCATCGTTGGTCCAGACAATGGTTTCCACGAAGTTGAACGATTCGAAAGTGATTCGTGCCGTGCCATTGAACTGATTGGCAGCACCATCTTCTGTTCGCAAGCAAACGGAAGGCGTAGTGACGATCTCAAATACCGGATCGGTAATTTCCTCAATGATCGATACATCGGTACTACCCACTGCCGGACAGCCAGAGCTGAGTTGGGTAACCTGAACTACATAGTCGCCCACATCTAACCCACCTACCTGACTTCCCGTTGCCACCGGCGTGCCCAGGTCGTCAGCAAAAAACCACTCAAACATGTAGTCGGCTGTTTCTCCCTCTACCGTGGCAACGGCCTCACCATTGGCAATGGTACAGTTGGTACGATTAGAAAGTACGGCCACCAGCGGTGTCGGAATCATCGGGGTATTGTCTGCAATGTCAAATACCTCGAAATACACACAGTTGGTTAAAACATTACGCATGGTCACCGTGTACTGACCAATGGCCAGGGAATCTGCAAAGAAAATGTTCGCATAAAGTGGCGTAGCGGTCGTGTCTGTGCCTGTGTACCAGTTGATCTGGAACTGACCCAGATTGTCGTTCATGATCTGGGCGAATCCATTATTTTCCACACACGAAGTCACATCGGTGAGCTCAAGTTCTGGATCCACGATTTCAATGGTACTCTCGATTTCCAGGAAGTTCGGCTCAGAGGCACAGTTATCTATGCCCGAGATGTCCCTTACGTACACCGTATACAACCCGTCAGGTAATCCGGTGACAATTGAACCGGTGTAGTCCGGGGCGCTCAAGTTGGGCGAAGTCTGATGACCATCGAACCATAAGTATTCATATTGAGAAATAGGCTGCTGTGGATCTATCACTTGTACGGCCATCACACCACTGAAGTCCGGTGCGCAATAGCTGTTAGGCGTGGTAGATACCGACAGTTGCAGGGGATTCGGAGAATCATTGATCAGATCGTAGCTGGCTGTCATCACGCAACCGGTTGCCAGGTCTGTGACTTCTACGGTGTACGTACCACCCACGAGGCCGTCACCATCAATGAAATCGTTTGGATCGTCGCCGATGGCCGGTTGGTTCGGGTTGGTGATCACCACAGGCACGCCATCCACATCTTCTCCCGTCCATGTGAAACTGTACAAACCTGGATCTGTAGAACCGTTGGCCTGTGCAGACAACCATCCGTTGGCATTGGTCAGTTCGCATCGGGTATTATTGACCCCGTCTACCAACGTAATCACCGGAGGATTGCTATTGTCAAGAATCTCGAATTGCAGCGCTGTAGGTGTTACACAACCTCTGCTGATGTGCTCTGCGGTAAGGTAATACACGCCTGAAGCAAGTGCACCAAACAAGACCGGATCGCTGGCAGTGAGGGTTGCGATGGGGGCCGGAGCACCGGATTGTGGATTCACATCATACAGGTTGAATGTGTAATCTACCAGTGCGTCGAGGCTGACCGCCAATACTTCCACACTTCCGTTTTCAGGTGCACAGCTGGTTTGATCCACCACGCTGATGGTCTGGATAACCGGGATCAACGGATCCTCTTCGAACAACTGGGCTGTTTGCGCCACGGTACATCCGCTGGCTGCATTAATTACCTCCAGGGTGTAGAATCCAGCCAATTGATCTGTGATGGTCGCTGTTTCGCCGCCGTCAGCCGTTGGCACTTCGTTGCCCGGGGTGGCAGTGGTGCCTATGTACCACTGGAAGGTATAATCCGGATCGGTGTGGTCCACACCATCTGCCGTTGCAGTCAGTTCGCCGTTGGCGTTGGTACATGGCTGGTCTTCGGCTGTTACCGTGATGTCGATCACAGGATAAAGGATGCTTTCAATCACTTCAAATTCAATCGGATCCGAAATACAGTTGGTGGAAGGATCGGTGACCACCGCATAATAAGTACCTGCGGCCAAAGGACCAGCCTCATAAGGATCGGTGACAATCGTAGCACCTATCTGGACGGTAAGCGCTGGATCGGAATAAATTTCCAATTCGATGCCTGCCGTTTGCATGGCGACACCATCCAGTGGCGTACCATCGATGGTTACCTCAAAGACTTCAAATGAGCCGTTGATGAGACAGGTGGTCTGGTCATTTACCGAATAGCTGGTAATCACCGGCGTAAGGGGTTCATCGATGACGGTGAAAGAAGCCGTGCTGGTACAGTTATTGGGAACGTTTGTCACCTCAATAAAGTACAAGCCAGCGCTCAGGTTGAATATGCTGTCTGTGGCACCCCCCTGTGGCGCAGGCACTTCATTACCTGGCGCTATGGCGCCGGCATACCATTGGAATGTATAGTCGGGATCAGTGTCATCCACCCCGTCGGCACGCACGCTGATGTTACCTACGGCGTTGCCGCCTCCACAATCCTGGTTGTTTTCCAGTGATACGGGTGTGATGACCGGAGGTGTACTAAGGTCTTCGATGTTTACCCGTACGTTGGCAATTTCGCAACCGGTGGTGGTGTTGAACGCGGTGATGAAGTAGGAGTCAGGAGCCAAACCACTTTCCGTTATCGGACCTGGCGGATTGGTGTAAGTATTCACTACCGGACCAGTCAGGCTACCAGATCGAATTTCTACCTCGTAGTCGGCGATGAGGCCGTCCACATCTGCGTCGGTAATTGTGATTACACCTTCGTCGTTGGTACAATCGAAGTCATCCAGCGCAGCGGCCCGTATGGTGGCCTCATCAAATGAAGGGATCACGCGGTCGTCAGTCACCAGGATGGTTCGTATGGCCGTACAGCCGGTCAACTCATCGGTAAGTCTGACGGTATAGTTGCCTGTTTCAAGACCTGGGAGGTTATCGGTGCCGGGTGTTTCGTTCACGTCGGTACCCAGTGGTACACCTGCTACTGATGTGCCGCTGAACCATTCAAAAGTGTAGCGGGCATCATCTACCAGTCTGCCAGCCGGATCAGTGGCCGTGGCAGTGACCGTTCCGTCGCCACCTACGCAGAAGGTGTCACCCGTTTGATTCAGTGCCAGTGTAGATGGTACGATGTCGTCAGCTACATTGATGGCAAAGATTTCGGCGCACTCATTGCCGCTATTCTGTACTTCCAGGAAGTATATACCGGAAGTAAGACCGGTAATTTCACCATTAGATACCCGCGCTGCCGCCGGCGCCAGAAGACTGGTACCCGGTACAGTTATGATGTCATTGTTGGCATCTCTCCAGGTAAACACATATCCTACGGCCGTGACCGGATCGAGGTCAATGGGAGCGCCAGATAGATTGGTGGTGATGAAATCCACGGTAATGTGACCATTGGCCAGGGTATTGTCACAACTTTCATTTGGCGCAACCGTGTAGTTTGCTGCCAAAAGATTGATGTCTTCCTGATTTTCAGGTAACGTGATGGAAGCCTGTACCAGGCAGCCATCGTTGGGTGCGGTGGCGTCTATCACCTCCACGGTGTAGTTACCTCCGTCCAGACCGGAGATCACATCGGCGAAAGCATTTCCACTATTCAGGGTGCCCGACTCGTTGTTGATGGCCCCATTGGGTTCGTCTACTACCGTACCTACAGACGTACCCGCGTACCAGATATAGGTGTAGTCGCCAGAAGGAGCAACGTTGGTCAGTTCAAAATCAATGGAACCGGACCCTTCGTCGCCGTCTACCACACAGCTGCGATCTACTTCGCTGATCGACAACAGTATGGATGGATTCTCCGTGTCATCGTTAATGATGAACTGTGCCGGTGGGGTTTCACAACCCGATGCGGTGTGTCGTGCCGTGATGAAATAGGTGTCTGGAGCCAGCGAGGTTGACGCAATGTCTGCAGCGGTGGGACCAGAAAGTATCACGGTGCTCAGGTCGCCCTGGTAAAGGGTGTAATCGTCGTAATCTGTCAATACTTCACTACCCATAGGGGAGCCGTCCACGTTGGCGTCGGTCAGTGTGATGCTGCCATTGGGTGCCGCACAGCTGGTGACATCGGTTGGCGCAAGATCGATGATGTTATGCGACTGTGGCGCATCACCAACGGTGAAGGTTTCTTGCACTTCACAGAAATTGCTTGCCCCCGGAGGATTTGGCGCGCGTTCTACCACGAGCGTATACTGTCCAGGATCTAAATCTTCGATGCGCGTGGTGTTGGCCCCATCTGTGGAAACT
Source organism: uncultured Roseivirgaceae bacterium (assembly GCA_964403075.1). Classification (GTDB taxonomy): domain Bacteria; phylum Bacteroidota; class Bacteroidia; order Cytophagales; family Cyclobacteriaceae; genus CAYOEV01. Next base: position 70,632 of record CAYOEV010000012.1, read on the forward strand.
AGCACCGCACCACTCGTACCTACGCCCTGATACCAGGTGTAGAGGAAGCCGTCGTTTTGTACCACATCCTGTGCCACCTTGGCTACTTCCACCTCGATGCTACCGTTACCCCCGTCCAGTTGGAAGTCAACATCCGCATCCACAGAACAGAAGGTGTTCGGGGTTACGGTATTGTCTACGATACGAGGTTCAAAGGCCTCCTGCTCGATGGTTTCAGTTACAGAAGCAGTCCAACAAAACGGACTTGATCTTTCACGCGCAATGGCCGTATAATCACCAGAAGGCAGACCTGTGAAGGTTGCCTGGCCTCCAGTCGTTAATGTAGTCCCTAGAATTCTCTGAGTAAATAGATCTCTATCAGCAGGCACTCCGTCTCCAGCATACAAGTAGATGTCGTATAAAGTGATGTCATCAACATCACCCGGAATAAAACCTGTATTTAAAGGGTCATCGGCCAGTTCTACAGATACCTCACCGTTGTTGTTACACTCGTCAACATTTTGACGCGCCACTTCAACGGTAGCCTGCTGCCCATTGAACGGTACATCAAACACCTCTTGGTAGCGACAGCCGGTCACCTGGTCTTCTATCACGAGGGAGTAAATGCCATCGGGAATATTGTCGAGGTTGGCTGCGAAGGTGACGCCGGCACTAATGCCATCATTGACGGTCACATCAATAGGTGCCGTGGGGTCGCTGACCAGTTGGCCGGCACCGTCCGCGAGGACCGTACCCGATGCGGGATCAGCGGCATAATTACCAGATCCTTCATACCATTCGAAACGCAGGGGATTACCGCCCGGGTTATTCTGAAGTTCTACGTCAATTTCTCCGCTAAGATCTGCACAA
>CAYOEV010000013.1:0-31995 GCA_964403075.1 uncultured Roseivirgaceae bacterium
CCCCTTGGGACGGAACGAAGAAAGCCAGCACGAGCTGGCTTTAATGAGTGTAGTCCCAAGGGGAATCGAACCCCTGTTTCCAGGATGAAAACCTGGCGTCCTAACCCCTAGACGATGGGACCAAAAAACATTTTCGTGGCAAGCGACCACCACGGCTAAATTTTAAGATGGCAAATATAGATGCAATGACAACATCTACCAATTCCTCAATAAAATACTTTAACCCTTTCGATTCCCCATGGATAAACCCCTAAGCCGTTGGAAAATATGGATAGTCGCTCACCTCTAATTCACAGTGACCCATGCTGAGTTTTGATGGACCATTTCGCCAAAAGAATTCAGGTTAAAACCTTTTTCGGACATGAATCGCTCAAAACTATCTTGTTCAGCGGGGTCAACGCTAATAAGTAGTCCCCCGCTGGTTTGCGGGTCAGCCAAAAGCCCAAAGTCCATGCCCTCATTGGTTGTTACATAACGACCATAACTGTCCCAGTTGCGTTGGGTGCCGCCCGGGCGCGTGCCCATCGTTAGGTATTTGTCAACAAAATCAAATCGGGGAACTTCTGCCATGCGAATGACCGCGCTACAACCACTGGCTTCTGACATTTCCACGAGGTGTCCTGCCAAACCGAAGCCCGTGACGTCTGTCAAAGCATGGACTTCAGGTCTTGATGCCAACGCCACACCAATATCATTTAGCGTAAGCATACTTTTTCGTGCCAACTCAAGATCATGGTCCGCCGCCACCCCTTTTTTCTGCGCCGTTGTCACTAGCCCCACCCCTAGAGGTTTGGTGAGGTACAAAAGATCTCCCGGCCGAGCTGCATTGTTTCTTTTGATGGTTTTTACAGGGGCAGTTCCGGTAACGGCCAGGCCAAATATCGGCTCCGGCGCATCGATGCTGTGCCCCCCTGCCAGCGGTATACCTGCTTCATGACATTTACTTCTGGCCCCATCCAGCACCTGCCTTGCGACATCGGTACTCAACTTATTAATTGGCCAGCCCAAAATCGCAATGGCCATGATGGGTTTTCCGCCCATGGCGTAAATATCACTGATGGCATTGGTAGCAGCGATGCTCCCAAAATCGTGCGGATCGTCTACAATGGGCATAAAAAAATCTGTGGTGCTGATCACGGCCGTTTCACCATCTAAGCTAAATACAGCGGCATCATCTTTTTCGTCGTTTCCTACCAAAAGCTGATCAAAAATTTTTCGATCCTTTTCAGAAATAATTGTCTGCAGGACCTCGGGTGAAAGTTTACAACCACATCCGGCACCGTGGCTGTAGGCAGTTAGTTGAATAGACATTTTTGTGTATTTAAGATTTTCTCCGCAATCTGTTCGATGGGCTCATTGTTCCAATGAATGTCGGCTTCAATCAATTCCGATCGTTGCGCAATAGATTTTTGATAGCGTTTGTCGTAGTAAGTCAGAAGTAAATCTGCCGCAGGCGCCAAATTGCAGGCTTGGATAAGCGCAATACATGCTTTCGCCTCAGCAACACCGAGCTTTTTTTCAATGGCACGAGTAGCTTGAATAAGCTGTGAAGCTTTTAATTGACCGTAGTCTTCCACCAATAACCTGATGCGATTTGGTTTGGGTACTTCCAGGTAAATAAGCGGACTTTGTAACTGTCGGCGAAAAAGCGGTTCAGGAAGATTTACTTGGCCGATGCGCATTGATTCATCCTCGATCCATATGGGTTTGTTCAAATCTAACTGTTGAAATTGCATCAGCAGCTCATTTTGAAATTGTTCCGTCGTAGGTTGGCGATCACTCAGCTGATTACCAAAGCTTGACCCCTGGTGGTTGGCCAAACCTTCCAGGTCTATCACCTGCGCACCTTGCTGTTGCATGGCTTTTAGCATCCGGGTCTTACCCGAACCGGTATACCCAGTAAGTACCCTCAACATATAGGGTGCACTTTCAAACCAATCCAGCAATTGCCCACGATAGGTCTTGTACCCACCGGGCAATACGGCCACTTGAAATCTATAGGTCTGAAACAACCAGGACATACTGCCCGAGCGCATACCCCCTCGCCAGCAATACAATCGAAATTGTTGTGAGTTGAAGCTTTTCGCCTCACGAATAAAATCCGGCATCTTAGGTCCTACAATCTCTAACCCGCGTTCGATGGCAGCCTCGCGACTGATTTGCTTGTAGAGCGTGCCCAACTCACTTCGCTCTTCATCGGTAAAAAGTGGGAAAGTGTGCGCACCAGGTATATGACCAGTCGCATATTCAGCTGGTGAACGAACATCAAGTAAGGGTCCCTTACTTTCCAGGAAATGCATCAATTCTTTTCCCATCGTCAAGCAACAAAATTAGCAGAAAATAGGTGCTTCAGGTCAAGTAGCGGGCTGCCAAATCATCCGGACAACTGAAGATTGTCATGGGCAGAGTCCTCAACTGTGGGTAGGTTGCCTTCGAAAACCTGGAAGTCTATGATCTCGGACCTTGAAATTGCACAATCCACATCGATGAAAAACATTGATGAAATAGCAGAGCAGCTGGGTATCCCGCCTGGTGAGTTAGTACATTTTGGTAAATACAAGGCTAAAATCCCTTACACCCTAACCAATGAATTACAAATTAAGAAAAATCACCTAGTGCTCGTTACAGCGATGACCCCAACACCGGCAGGGGAAGGAAAAACCACCGTATCTGTTGCTTTAAGTGACGCCTTGAATGCCATTGATCAAAAGAGTGTGGTCGTTTTACGAGAGCCCTCAATGGGACCCGTTTTTGGTATCAAGGGAGGGGCTACCGGCGGCGGACGTGCCCAGGTGGTGCCGATGGAAGATATTAACCTGCATTTCACCGGAGATTTTGCAGCAGTGGAAAAGGCGCATAATCTGCTGGCGGCCCTGATAGACAACAACATCCAGAGCAGAACAGGTGGCCTGGGCATTGACCCCCGCACCATCGTCTGGAAATGGGTGATGGACATGAACGATCGTTCCCTCAGACAGGTCATCACCGGTTTGGGAGGGAAATCCGGGGGCTTGCTGCGAGAATCCGGATTCGACATCACCGCAGCTTCTGAGATCATGGCCATTCTTTGTATGGCGCGGAATCTACAGGACCTTAAAGACCGCATGGCACACATCTATGTGGGCGACCGTTTTGATGGCAGCCCCGTATTTGCGGGCGATTTTAACGCAGCAGGTGCCATGGCCGCATTGATGAAGGACGCCATCAATCCCAATTTGGTGCAGACACTGGAGGGTAACCCGGCCATCATTCACGGGGGACCATTTGCCAATATTGCTCAAGGTACCAATTCATTGATTGCCACCCGTATGGGACTGTCTTTGGCCAAGTTTGTAGTTACCGAAGCTGGATTTGGGTCTGATTTAGGCGCAGAGAAATTTGTAAATATTAAATGCCAAAGTAGTGGCCTCCGTCCTAAAGTTGCCGTCCTCGTAGCCACCGTTCGCGCCCTGAAATACCATGGTGGTTTATCCAAGGACCGATTGCAAGTGGCCAATTTACCTGCGCTTGAACTCGGGTTGAATAACCTACGCCAACATATTGAAAACCTCCAAACAATGGGACTGCGCGTAGTGGTGGCGGTGAATAGATTTGTAACCGATACCGATCAGGAAGTTCAAGCCATCCTTCAAGACTGTGAACAGCAAAAGGTCACTGCCTCGGTATGCGAGGGCTGGTCAAAAGGTGGAGAGGGTGCCAAAGATCTAGCAGAGAAAGTGGTATTTCTGGCAGAAAAAGAGCTGAGAGCAGACTTTACGCCTACCTACGAATGGGCGCAATCACCCCGAGATAAGATTTTAGCTGTGGCCAATAAAGTCTACGGTGCCAGTGGAGTTAGCTTCTCCCAGCAAGCAGAATCTGACCTAAAAAAGGCAGAAAAACTGGGAATGGGTCACCTTCCCATCTGCATAGCCAAAACCCAAAGCTCATTTACCGATGACCCCAAACGCATCGGCGCACCTAAAAATTTTAACATTCACATACGTGAAATTGAATTTGCTGTCGGTGCCGGATTTCTCATACCTATTGCAGGGAAAATATTGCGAATGCCCGGATTACCTGCCGTTCCTTCAGCAGAAAAAGTAGATATAGACGCTGAAGGAAGAATAAGCGGGCTATTCTAAACCTTAAGGAAACTACTGTTAAATTTACAAGAGTTAAAAAAGACACAAACATTAATCCATGACAAAGAAAAAAGTTGCCATTAACGGATTTGGACGAATTGGTCGGTTGACTTTTCGTGCCTTACTCAATAAGCCCAATGTAGAAATAGTTGCCATCAATGATTTGACGGATAATGCCACCCTGGCACATCTCCTAAAATACGACTCCATCCACGGACGATTTGATGGAACGGTCAGCTCAGACGACCACCACCTAATTGTTAACGGCGTCTCGATCAATGCCTATGCGGAAAAAGACCCGAATCTATTGCCCTGGAAAGATTTAGGTGTAGACATTGTGTTGGAATCTACCGGTAGATTTACCAGTGAAGAAGGAGCCGGCGGACACCTCCATGCGGGCGCTTCACAGGTGGTAATCTCAGCGCCAGCAAAAGGCAACATACCTACTTTTGTGCTGGGCGTGAATGACGATCAAATGACCGGTAATGAGCCCATCGTTTCTAACGCTTCCTGCACCACCAATTGTCTGGCACCCATGGCTAAAATACTGGACGACCATTTTGGTATAGACAAAGGCTTTATGACCACCATTCACGCGTACACTGCAGATCAAAACATACAGGATGCACCGCACAAGGATTTACGGCGAGCGAGAGCAGCTGCACTTTCCATTATTCCTACCTCCACCGGTGCTGCAAAGGCAGTCGGCCTGGTATTGCCTCACCTAAACGGCAAACTCGACGGTATGGCCATGCGTGTACCTACACCGACAGGCTCATTAACAGATCTTACCGTACAACTTAAAAAGGAAACTACTCGAGAGGAGATCAATGCGGCCATGAGCAAAGCTGCTGAAGGTCCTTTGAAGGGCATCATGGAATATACGGAAGACCCGATTGTATCGGTTGACATTGTGGGCAACCCACATTCCAATATTTTTGATGCCTTATCTACCTCTGTTCAAGGAAATCTGGCCAAGGTTATAGGCTGGTACGACAATGAAGCCGGCTATGCCCACCGATCTGCTGATATGATTGCGAGGCTCGCGGAATGATCTTGCCTTAGGACGATTTTCTATAAGCACAAAAAACCCTGCACTTGTTGCAGGTTTTTTTGACTTACTCAAATGCGAATGTACCGCTCACTTTACCTCATTGACTAGGCAATGTTGGTGTATACGGCCTGCACATCTTCATCGTCCTCCATTTTATCGAGCATCTTTTCGATCTCCTCCATTTCTTCTTCCGAGAACTCCACTGGATTGGTAGCATATCGTTTGAGTGAAGATTTTTGAATTTCTACGCCCAACCCCTCGATGGCTTTTGTTAAAACACCGTATTGCGTATAATCCGCATAGGCGATGATGTTCCCCTCGTGTGCTTCCAGTTCTTCCAGACCGGCATCGATCAGAGATAATTCCAAATCCTCTAAACTTATTTCTGCAGTTTTTTCAAACTGAACCACCGCTTTTCTGTCAAACATATATTCGAGAGAACCGGACGGCACCAGGGAGCCTCCCGCCTTATTAAAATAAGACTTTACATTGGCCACAGTACGGTTGTTGTTGTCCGTGGTGCATTCCACAAATACCAATACACCATGCGGACCTTTGCCCTCAAAAACAGCTTCAATGAGCTGATCTGCATCCTTTCCTTCCGCCCGCTTGACGGCTGCCTCAATATTGTCTTTGGGCATGTTCTCCGCCTTCGCATTTTGGATGGCTGTGCGGAGCTTGGCATTCATGTCCGGATCATTACTTCCACCCTCCTTAGCCGCCACAGTAATGGCTTTCGCCAGCTTGGGGAATACTTTAGACATCTTGTCCCAGCGTTTTTCTTTGGCTGCTCGTCGGTATTCAAAGGCTCTTCCCATAATGACTAAATATTTTGGCAAAATAATACCAAGGCGGCATCAATTTCAAACCCTACTTTTTCCATAATACATTCGCCACCACACCTAAAAGTACCAGCGCCATACCTCCATAGGTGATCCAGTTGTAGGTTTCGTTGAAAAGGATAAAACCAAAACTCAGTGAATAGATAATGCCAATATAATTGATGATGCTAACCTTGTTCAATTCCTCCGTTTGGTAGGCCTTGGTCATAAAAAACTGCGCCACCTGAGTGGTAATGCCGACGAGAATCAGCGCACCCCAATCCCAACCCTTTGGCTGCACCCACACCATAGACGACCAGATCGCCGAGATGGGCAATACAATCAGCGGAAAATAAAAAATAATGACCAACGGGTGTTCGGTAAGCTTAATCTTACGGATCACGTTGTAGGCCACACCCATAAAAAACGAAGAAGTGATCCCAAGAATCAGATGTCCGGTTTCAATGCGTGGGTCAAAACCCTGAATGATGAGGATGCCGCTAAAGCTTACTGCAAAAAACAACCATTGCATCGCTCTTACTTTTTCTCCTACGAGGAAAATACCCATGATGGCAGTGAAGATGGGTGCCAGGTAAGAGAGCGTGGCTGCGGTGGCCAGTGGAATCCTCTGCAGCAAAGTAAAAAACAGGATCAGAGCGATTGCCCCAGCCCCCCCACGCATGACCAATAGTTTTTTGTTGTTACCCCAAATGTTAATGCGCTGATTGCGCAACAAGGCCACACTGAGAACCAGTGAAATGACCGAACGGAAAAATATGATTTCTATAGCCGGAACATGGGGAACCATTTTTACAAATACCTTCATGAGCGTAAAGGTGAAAGAGGCTGCGAGCATGTACCAGATGCCCTTGGACAAGTTCATGATAGTATCCTTCCATCCCTGATTTCAAGCGAGCGATCTGCCAATCCGGCCAGCTCCTCGTTATGAGTGACCATTACGAAAGTTTGGCCCATCTGGTCGCGCAAATCGAAAAAGAGCTGATGAAGTTCCCGGGCATTATTGGAATCCAAATTACCGCTGGGCTCGTCTGCAAGCACCACGGCCGGCTCATTGATCAGGGCTCGCACAACCGCAACACGCTGTTGTTCGCCGCCCGAGAGTTCAGATGGCCGATGGCCAGCGCGTGAAGAAATTCCCAAATGGTCAAAAAGTTTCAGTGCCCGCGCCTTGATTCCTTTTTCCGGTTTTTCCAGAATCCAACCGGGCATCATCGCATTTTCCAATGCGGAAAATTCCGGTAACAAATTGTGAAACTGGAACACAAATCCAATTTCCTCGGCACGGACCCTGGTTAATTTTCGATCAGAATAGGTAAATAGGGAATGACCGTTTAAATGTACTTCTCCCTGATCCGGTCGGTCCAGGGTGCCCAAAATATGCAGCAACGTACTCTTTCCTGCACCTGAAGCACCCACGATGGCCACAATTTCTCCTTTTTCAATGTGCAGGTCCAGTCCGTTCAGCACCTGCAATTGACCATATGATTTTGTAAGGGCGTGAGCTTGCAACATTCCACAAAGATAGTGTGGGCATCCGGCACCCCTGTCACTTGCTCAAACCTTAGGGATGGTTTAGTTTAGCCAAAATTTATCACCCCATGAACATTCACGAATATCAGGCCAAAAACATTCTAAAAGCTTACGGTGTGGCGATACAGGAAGGCATAGTTGCAGAAACAGCCGACAAAGCTGTAGAAGCGGCAAAGGAGTTGCACCGAAATACGGGCACTGAGTGGTACGTGCTCAAGGCACAAATTCACGCCGGAGGGCGAGGCAAAGGGAAAGTAAAGGAAACCAATAGTAACGGGGTGGTATTGGCCAAAAATCTGGAAGAGGTGAAACCTAAATCTGAAGCTATCCTAGGCGGTACACTTGTCACCCACCAAACCGGTGAATCGGGAAAAAAGGTACACAAAATACTGGTTGCGCAAGATGTTTACTATCCAGGTGACAGTGAGCCTAAAGAATATTACATGTCCATCCTTTTGGATAGAGCTACAGGACAGAACGTTATCATGGCCTCCACAGAAGGCGGTATGGACATCGAAGAGGTAGCTGCCAATACACCCGAAAAAATTGTCAAAGAACACATAGACCCTTCAGTAGGTTTACAATCATTCCAGGCGCGTAAGGTTGCTTTTAACCTGGGGTTAGAGGGTAAGGCATTCAAGCAGATGACCCCATTTATCCAAACCCTTTACCGGGCCTATTTGGGTACAGATTCCTCCATGTTTGAAATAAACCCAGTACTAAAGACCTCTGATGACAATATTTTGGCCGTTGATGCGAAAGTGAACCTCGACGACAACGCCCTTTTCCGCCATCCTGACTTACAAGAGTTGCGTGACAAAAGCGAAGAAGACCCCGCTGAGGTAGAAGCAGCAGAATCTGGTTTAAATTATGTAAAGCTGGACGGCAATGTGGGCTGTATGGTCAATGGGGCTGGCCTGGCCATGGCAACCATGGATATTATAAAACTATCAGGAGGCGAACCAGCCAATTTTCTGGATGTTGGTGGAGGCGCCAATGCCAGGACAGTGGAAGCCGGCTTTAGGATCATTATGAAAGACCCACATGTAAAAGCCATCCTGATCAATATTTTCGGAGGTATCGTACGTTGCGACCGGGTAGCGAATGGCGTGGTAGAAGCTTACAAGAACATCGGTAATATCGATATTCCCATCATTGTGCGACTTCAAGGAACAAATGCCGAGGAAGGTGCAAAGATTATCGAAGCATCTGGACTGAAGGTGACATCTGCCATTGTACTGAAAGACGCGGCAGAAAAGGTAAAGGCTGCGCTCTCCTGATTTTTAGCATCATCGTTCACCAAAACAAACCTCTTCAACGAAAGGGTTTTTTATTTAACCGCTCACCCTGATTATCTTCATTAATTCAAGCAACTAATCAAAAAAAGACTGTAAGCATGCCTCTGACATCCGGTGATGAAAGTATCAGCTCGCTAGGCAAACTGTACCGCTGGTCAAAAGATGTCCTGGTCATTACCGATTTTGATTATCATGTACTGGAGTTTAACCCAATGCTCACCCGTAAGCTAGGTTATCACCAGCATGAGCTGGAAAGGATGAACTTAAAGGCAATAATCCACCCAGATGACCTTCAGCGCAGTATGGATCAACTGACCGGACTGGTAGCCGGGGCAGTAGAAAGTATCCATTTTGAAAACCGCTTGCTAGCCAAAAACGGAAATATTTATTGGTGGGAATGGGATACAATAGCCGATTACGAGACCCAAAAAACCTATGCGGTAGGAAGAGACATCACAGAATTGAAGGCGCAAGAAGCATTTAATCTGAAAGCGCAGGCCACAATACTCCACCTCACTGCGCAATCCAGTCTGAAAACTGAATCTTTTCTTGGCTTCCTTCACCGTTATCTAAACCAACTTAAGGACATCTTCCAGGTGGACAGTGCCAGCTACTGGTTATTTAAAGAAGAAAGCACTGAAATTCATTGCCTGGGTGCAGCGCAAAACCCGGATGAGGCCAATAGAACCGGTCTGTGCATACGCGAAGTTGAAGCACCCAACTATTTTCACGGAATTAGACATCAACAGCTGGTCGTCGCTCGTGACGCTTCCAGCCATCCAAGTACGAAAGGACTTGAGGAGAATTACCTAACCACGTATGGCGTACGATCTATGATGGATGCACAGGTTTTTGTAAAGAATTATTGCAGTGGCATCCTTTGCCTCGAAAGTAGCAGATTGAGAGACTGGTCCATCACCGAACAAAACCTTCTGCTTACTTTTTGTAGTCTGTTGTCTCATGTCATATCCATCGATTTAAACAGACGATTGGAAGACGCACAAGCCGAGATCCATCATCAACTTGAAGTAAAAAATGAAGAACTGGAGCAATTTGTTTACATCGCCAGTCACGACCTGAAAGAACCACTCAATAATACCAGAACCCTGGCCGGTCTTCTTCAATCCCAACTTGATCATCCAGACAACCTAAAACTGGTAGATTTTATCCTACAGTCTGCCGACCGCATGAGTTTGCTGATCACGGACTTGCTGAACTATGGATTGATAGGAAAAGACCTAGAAAAGCGAGAAATAAATACCAATGAAATATTGAGGGATATCTTGGAAATCCTGGCGACACAAATCCAAGAAACCCAAGCGCACATCACTTTGGATCAGCTACCTATAATTACGGGCTTCCCATCCCAAATTCAATTACTTTTCCAAAACCTGATCCTCAATGGCCTTAAATATCAACCACAGGGACAAGCTGCCAAAATTTTAGTTACGTGTGAAAACATGGATGACAACTGGCATTTTTTAATCAGAGACAATGGCATCGGCATAGACGCGCGCAACCACGAGAAAATATTTGAACTCTTCAAACGATTACATTCGAAAAAGCAATATGTCGGCACGGGTATCGGGTTGGCCCATTGCAAGAAAATTGTCGAACTCCATAAGGGAAAAATATGGGTTGAGTCGAGTCTCGGTCAAGGTAGCACTTTTCATGTTTCGTTACCAAAGAATTAGCAACGCCATGACTATCTTAGGTAGATGAAAAATATGCTGCGAATTCCATTGGTTATTTTCCTGATCATCTTTTCAATCCGAGCCCTGGCCCAAAGCAAGCGCTTCGAGAATGTTTACGAGTCCAAAAATTATGGCAAATCTTGGGAAGGTTTTAAAAAAACCAATTTGGTGGGTACGCTCACCAAAAGTGATAAAGGGGCAAGCCCAATAATTCTGATCTTGCAAAATTTGAATACCGGAGAAAATCTTGGCATTACGTTAAAATTCGAAGCTTACTCCAATAACGGAGCGGTACGTCATGAGTGGCAATTTGGACCTCCGCAATTTCCCAACACCCAATGGAGCAGCGCTACAGGTTCCAGCACAGTGACAGACGTATTTCTGAACGCAGAGATCTTGAAAATTTTTGATGAGTCAGCGCCCTTCCTACTGGAAATATCCTTCGCTGATAATTCCGCTATGCGCTATTTCGTAGCTCCATAAAGTGCGCATGGATATTATCGGTCAGGGTACTTACCTGAGTGTTGCACTTTTTTTCATCGCTTCCATCAGATTGGAACTTTCCGCACAATTTAAAGGCAGCGCCCGGATAATTGGGGAGGATAGCGTCCAATGGTATTACAATGCCAATGGCTATCTGACCAGTGCTGAATGCGCTGTGTACTACCGTTTGGCTAAAATGGACTCAGTCTATTTTGCCTTTAACGGCCGTTACCAGGATTTTACCATTGACGGTGACTTACTCCTCGAAGGTTTTTTTGTATTGAATAAGCCTCATGGTCCGTATCGTTCCTATCATAAAAAGGGTCAGCTCATGGCCAGTGGACAATACCGTAAAGGAAGAAAAACCGGGAAATGGTTCTACTGGTACAAAACTGGGAAACTGAGAAAAACGGTCTCCTACGCACACGTTACTCCACGCGTTATCGACCTATACAACAAAAATGGCAGAGCCCTGGTAACTGAAGGAAACGGTTCTTTCAAGGATGACCTGATCTTTCCTGATCATGTACTGATTGGTGAGCTGGTAAACGGACGGCCGCATGGCCAATGGATCATGCGAAACCAGATGAATGGCACCATCATCGCCAAAGAATACTTTGAAAAAGGTACGTTTATGGCCGGGGAAAACATTGCTTTAAACCCTTTCACGAATTATATGTATTCCGAAAAATCTTATTTCAAGGTAGACACCACTTATCAGTTGATGGCAGAAAAATTCACACAAACGCAGGTATGCCCGCCAAAATGGTTGTCGTCCTGGTCACAGGTCGATGCCATGTTTCCATTGGATGATCTCAGCATTCAATATCCTTTTGCGCTGTGGCTGGCAGAACGGCTGGCACCACCTGACGAAATCGGTTACCTGCTACTGTCCTTTACCATCAATAAGGCTGGCCAATTGGTCGACTACCAGGTATCGGGCAACTTTATTACGGAAACATTTCGCAACGAAGTGGCCGCAGTGTTAGGCACCAGCCCGAAGTGGTTGCCCGCACTCATCAATGACCAACCCGTCACTTCTACGCATGTGGCCATTGTACAGGTCTTTGGTAAAGACCGAGTACATGTGATGTTCAACAAGTAAACGCATTTATTCCCACTCGATGGTCGCTGGTGGCTTCGAAGAGATATCATACACCACGCGATTGACCCCTCTGACCCGGTTGATGATGCGGTTGCTCACCTCTCCCAAAAATTCATACGGCAGATGCACCCAATCGGCTGTCATACCATCGAGACTGGTGACCGCCCGCAATGCCACCACATTTTCATAAGTGCGCTCATCACCCATCACCCCTACCGCATGCACAGGAAGAAGTACGGCACCGGCCTGCCAAACATCGTCGTACAACCCGTTGTTTTTGAGGGCATCAATAAATAATCGATCCACTTCCTGAAGAATGTGCACCCGCTCGGCATTCACTTCGCCCAAAATGCGAATACCCAAGCCGGGGCCCGGAAAAGGATGGCGACCCAGGATGGTCTCAGGAATTTCAAGCGCCCGGCCCACCTGCCTGACTTCATCCTTGAAAAGCGTGTTTAAGGGTTCCACTACTTTGAGGTGCATTTTTTCTGGTAATCCACCAACATTGTGGTGTGACTTGATGGTTGCAGACGGACCCTTGACAGATACCGACTCTATGACATCCGGATAAATGGTACCCTGCCCCAACCATTTTACCTCTTCGATGCGATGCGCCTCTTTGTCAAAAACCTCAATGAATACACGACCTATGGCTTTACGCTTCAACTCCGGATCCTCTATGCCTTTTAATGCGGTATAAAATTGGTCCTTGGCATCTACCCCCTTCACATTCAGGCCCAATTCCTTGTACGACTCCATCACCTCCTCAAACTCGTGCTTACGTAATAAACCATTGTCTACGAAGATGCAAAAGAGGTGATGGCCAACCGCCTGGTGGATAAGCATAGCAGCAACACTGGAATCCACACCACCGCTTAAACCCATCACTACTCGGTCATCTCCCAATTGAGCTTTCAGTTGCGACACTGTATCGTGAATGAAGGAATCGGGTGTCCAATCCTGCCGGGCACCGCACACGTCCACCACAAAATTTTGAAGCAATTGCTTCCCTTGTTCGGTATGTGTTACCTCAGGATGAAATTGAATGCCATATTGCGGGCGATCTTTGACGTGATATGCAGCTATCGGAATGTCTCTCGTAGAAGCCACAATCTCGAAGTGATCTGGTAAATCCAGAATGGAGTCGGCATGTGACATCCAGACCTGGCTTCCACTTGGAATCTCTTTGAATAGAGGACTCTCGGCGTCAGTTCGGGCCAGGTGCGCACGTCCGTATTCACGGTGTGCTGCACGGGCAATGGTACCACCAGATTTCTTTGCAAATAGTTGTGCCCCGTAACATATCCCCAACATCGGTAAATCCAGCGAATCGAAATCATAGTCCGGCGCACCCAAATCCATCACAGAGCAAGGTCCACCCGAAAAAATGATCCCTACGGTATTTGTATCCACCTCTGGCGGATGATTGAAAGGATGTATTTCACAATAAACGTTCAGCTCGCGAATCCTTCGGGCGATTAACTGCGTATATTGAGAACCAAAATCCAGTATAATTAGCTTTTGAGACATGCATGTAAAATTACTACTCAATTGTTTCTTGCTGTTTATACTTTATGCCGTCCAAGGTCAGCAAATTAGAATTGCCAAATTAAAATATGATGGCGGGGGTGACTGGTACGCCAACAAAACAGCACTCCCCAATCTGATTGATTTTTGTAACCGACAGTTAGAAACGCGCCTGTACCGAGAAGATGACATCGTGGAAGTCGGAAGCCCGGGACTGTTTGCCTATCCCTATGTTTACATGACTGGTCATGGTAATGTTCGCTTCACCGACCGCCAGGCAGAGAATCTACGCAACTACCTGATGGCGGGTGGCTTTTTACACATCGACGATAATTACGGGCTGGATCCATTCATCAGGGTAGAGATGAAAAAGGTATTTCCTCAAATAGACTTCGTGGAAGTGCCCTTTGAGCACCCGATATACCATCAAAAATTTGAATTCAGCCAAGGTCTCCCTAAAATACACGAGCACGATGGTAAACCAGCGCAAGGATTTGGTATCTTTTACCAAGGTCGCTTAGTATGCTTTTACAGCTACGAATCCGATCTGGGCAATGGATGGGAAGACCAGGTCATCTACGGTGATCCTGAACGAGTCAGACAATTGGCCCTTCAAATGGGTGCCAATATCATCTCGTTTGCTTTCACCCAGGATTGATGCATTCTTTCCTACCAACTACTCGGGTCTTGTAGCCCCGAATTGCCAGACAAGCCCCAGGCTAAATACACTTTTGAACTGTATTTCCGGACTGGTTTGATCTACCGTACCATCGTCATCGGTGTCCTGATCAATTTTGATGTCATCATCGTAAATCAATTGTGTAAAGAGTTTCGTGGTCAGGAAACTATTAATTTGAAGATTTAGGCTATTGGTCCAATTCACATCAATATTCCCAAAATCTTCCGACTTGTAAGAAGAGAATAAATCCAATCTGGAGTCTAAACTCACATTTTTAAACGGCTCGTGCTTGTACATGGCGCGAAAAGATACACCAGTTTCCGACCTGAAATTCCTACCTGGATCAACCCCATAAGCCCCTAATGCCGCCAATTCATCATCGCTTACGAAAGTCATCTTTGAAGTGAACGGAGAAAATTTGAATGTCAGAAAAGGCAGCGGTTCGTAGGTGATACCAGTAGCAATACTCAAGTAGCCAGGTGCCATGAAGTTTGAAATTAAACTATCGAGATTATCCACTGCAAAACCCTCCGCAAACTGCGTGCGAAAGTCAGCTAAAATATAATAAAACCACCTCTCCCCTTCCGGTGTGATTCGATATTGGTAATTAGCAACCAGACTGATTCGATCATCTGATTTAAGGAAGCGACTGTCCGCTCCCTGCTTGATAATCCCGTAGCCTAAATCAATGTTATTGGTCCATTTACTTCTATTCTTGTTTCGATCAGCAAAAAAACTAAAAGAAGAATTCCATGCGGTGGAATTTTGCCCTCCTGCTGCCCAGTTGGTGAGATTTACTTGAGAGAAGGTGAGATCAGCCTGCCCACCGCTAAGCCAATAAGTGGTGTCAGCGGGAGTGGATTGTCCCAAGGCCATCAATGCGGCCAGCATAAAGATGAGTGTCAAACTTTGTTTGTACATGAGGTTTGATGAATTTTAATTCTTAAAAATATAGTTCATGCGCTTAATCGTTCTTACACTATTCGTATTTTTATTTTCCTGTGATCAAAAAGCCGTCAAACAATTGGAAGAAAGGTTTGGACAGGAAGCCCAAAAAAACGGTACACCAACGACCCAGACGGATAGAAAATCCCAAAAGCCAGATGCAGTACCCCTCAGTTTTTCCCGAGTAGACGTCAGCAAAAAGCTGGATTGCGGCGAAGCCAACTGCACCTACATTCGTGTGCAGTACCCGCAGGTGATCACGGATGGCTATGACGCGGTAAATCGACTACTCACCGATGCGGTAAATGTGCGCATGGCCAATTATCTGACCGATGACTCGCGCAACGCCGATACACCGGGACTTGCAGATCAGTTTCTACTGGATTACCAGTCCTTTAAAACGCAGTTTCCAGAAAGCACCACCCCCTGGTTCCTGGAAATTGATGGAGATGTCCTCTACAACACCACCAACTTTTCGAGCATTAGAATTAAGGAAAAAGCGTACACAGGTGGTGCACATGAAAATACAGATGTACAATACATCAACATCCACCGTACTGGTAGCAGGCTGAACGCTTACGGAGATTTTTTTGAAGATGTAGAAGCTGTTCGCAAACTGGTCGATGAAAATTTCCGCAGTCTAAAGGGACTGGAGCCCGAGGAAGATTTGGCGGCGAAAGGGTTTACTTTCGAAGCCAATACTTTTCAACTATCTGATAACTTCGGTTTTTCATCAGCGGGTTTGGAAGTGTATTACAATGCTTATACCATTGGTAGCTACGCACAGGGACCTACACTTGTAATTGTTCCCTGGGATAGACTGGTGCCCTACTTTAAGTGGTAATAAAAATTAAATTCATGTACCACAATGCAAAGTCAGTCACTTTAAGGCCAAGGTAAGAGACCTGCCACCACCCGCCATGGCAGACAAAATAAACTTTAAAATGGGGAGCTTTTTAGGAATGAAAGACATGCAAAAAATAGGCCTTCCATGAGTGGCAATCAATGAGGGTCACGCGCCCATCGAACTTAAATCATTTTAGCGCACCGGTTTACAGCTTGCCACCGGCAAAAACTAATCATTCGACTCAGTCGTAACTGTTCTGCTTCAAATCCTCCTCCTTGAGAATCCTGCGCAAAATTTTGCCTACATTCGACTTAGGGAGTTCGTCTACAAATGCCACATGTTTGGGACATTTGTAGCCGGTCATATGCTCGTGGCAGTAATCTTTGACGTCTTGTTCGGTAAGACTGTCTCCTTTGCGGACGATGAAAGCCTTTACCGCTTCTGTAGATTTTTTATCCGGTACACCTACGACGCCTACTTCGACTACCTCTTCGTGTAGGGCAATGACATCTTCTACCTCATTTGGATACACATTGAATCCGGATACCAGAATCATTTCTTTCTTGCGATCTACAATTTTCAAAAAACCGCGCTCATCCATCACGGCAATGTCTCCTGTTTTGAACCAACCGTCATGGAAACTATTTTTGGTTTCCTCTGGTCTGTTGTAATAACCCGAAAACACCTGAGGCCCCTTGGCCAGCAACTCACCACGTTCGCCTATGGGCACCTCTTTGCCGTTTTCATCTGCAATCAAAATGTCTGTATTGGGTACTGGTAAGCCTATATAACCAGTTTCCTGCCCTTTAACCAGTGGATTCATGGTTAGCACTGGTGAGGTTTCTGTGAGTCCATATCCTTCCGATACCGGAGTTCCTGTACACTCCTGCCACTTTTCGGCCACATATTTCTGCAAGGCCATGCCGCCGGCAAAAGAAAATTTCAAGCCGGAAAAGTCGATATCCCTAAATTTTGGTTGATTGAGCAGTCCGTTAAATAAAGTATTCACACCCGTCAATATGGTAAATGGATGCCGCTTCAGATCCTTGAAGAAGGCTTTCATGTCCCGCGGGTTTGTTACCAATACATTGCGCGCACCTATTCGCACGGTCATGAAAGCATTGCAAGTCAGGGCAAAAATATGGTACATCGGCAACGCAGTAATGAAAATTTCTTTTCCCTCCAGCACACCCCCATGACCCATCCAGGCACATACCTGTTCAATATTGGCCAACACATTCTGATGAGACAACATGGCTCCCTTGGACACGCCGGTAGTTCCTCCCGTATACTGTAGAAAAGCCAAATCTTCCGGCCAATATTCTACTCGCATAGGTGGTTTCGCTTTTCCTAAATCCAAAATCTGTCCAAATTTATAAGCCTGCGGTATGGTATAAGTCGGCACCATTTTCTTTACGTTTTTTACAACGAAGTTGACAATGTTGCCCTTAAGCCCGCCAAGCAAATCACCTATTTGTGTAATGATGACCGTCTCGATCCTCGTATCCGGGAGTATCTCTTCCAGTAGACTGGCAAAATTGGCTAAAATGACTATGCCTTTCACCTGTGAGTCATGAAATTGATGCTTCATCTCGTCCGGCTTATAAAGCGGGTTGGTGTTGACCACGGTCAACCCTGCCTTGAGCGCACCGAACATGGCTACCGGATACTGCAATAAGTTGGGCATTTGAATGGCCATCTTATCCCCCGGTTTTAATGGCGTGTGGTGCTGAATAAAGGATGCAAAATGATCAGATAACTGGTCAAGCTCCCTAAAAGTAATGGCCACACCCATATTTTCATAAGCCACAAGATCTCCGTATTTTTCTACGGAATCACTTAACATTTCAGGGATTGAATGATATACTTCGGTGGCTACTGTTGGGGCTACATTGTCCGGATAAGTCTTGTGCCAGGGTCTGCTGATCATGCGTATTTCGTTTGTTTCAAACCTAAATATAAAGCCATGCACGAATTTTTAAGGTCTCTGACCAAAAGAAAGCCCGGTCCTCCCCCAAGGTACCAGGCTTCATTAAACAACATTAACCCAAAAAGTAGCTGTAGAGGGAGGATTCGAACCTCCACGGAGCGGTTAGGAAGACCTTTCGAAATCGAACGATTTCGACAGCCCAACTTTTTCCCTTACTCTCCACCCCCGAGACGGGAGGGCATGTCTGCCTTTTTCATCACCCTACATTGCGATATTATTCTTCAAAACTACTATTTGATGATAACTAATCAATATTCATGTAGTATTTTTACATATAATTTATAAAAAATAAAATTTTATTATATTTTCAGTAAAGAGAAGTGACAGGAAAAGAAAAGAATTACGAAATCGACAACGTGGATATACAGATTTTAAACATCTTGAAACAGGATGCGAAAAAACCGTACACAGAAGTAGCTAAAAAAATATTTGTGTCCCCGGGCACCATTCATGTACGAATGAAGAAACTGGAAGAAATGGGTGTGGTGACCGGCACCACCATTAAAATTGATTACAGTAAACTCGGCTACGGTATCACCTGCTTTTTAGGTATCTATTTAGAAAAGAGTTCATTGTATGACCAAGTGGTTGAGCAATTAAAGGAATTGGATGAGGTGGTAACCATCCGATACACCACGGGCAATTACAACATATTCGTCAAAATATTATGCAGGGACACGAACCATTTAAGAGATGTGTTACACGATCAGATACAACGTATTGATGGGGTGGAAAGCACAGAGACTTTCATTTCTTTGGATAAAAGTTTAGAGCGCTATCCGGTATTTCATCCCCCCTCGAACTAAAGTCCTATTTGTGTGTTCTTATTTAGAATTATTTTAGATAAGGATTACCTTTGTACTTCCTATGAAAGAAGATCAAATATTAGAAGAATTTACCTCCAAAGAATACGAGCATGGGTGGTCTGTGGATTTTGAGGCGGACGAGGCACCCTTTGGATTAAACGAGGACATCGTTAAGTTTATTTCTACCAAGAAAAAAGAGCCAGTGTGGATGTTGGAATGGCGTCTCAACGCTTTTCGCCATTGGAAGGAAATGAAAGAGCCCAACTGGGCAAATATCAACTATCCGTCTATCGACTATCAGGCTGCGAAATACTATTCTGCGCCCAAACAAAAAAACAAACCCAAGAGCCTGGATGAAATAGACCCTGAATTGCTGAATACTTTTGAAAGATTAGGCATCTCCCTAAAAGAACAGGAAAGGTTAACAGGTGTTCGGGACATTGCGGTGGATGCGGTCATCGATTCCGTTTCTGTAGGCACCACTTTCAAGGAAACGTTGGCCGAGTTAGGCATCGTGTTTTGTTCCTTCAGCGAGGCAGTAGAAAATCATCCGGAACTGATAAAAAAATACATGGGATCTGTGGTGCCGGCAAAGGATAACTTTTTCGCTGCCCTAAACTCAGCCGTATTTTCAGATGGTTCGTTTTGTTACATACCCAAGGGTGTTCGTTGCCCGATGGAGCTTTCTACTTATTTCCGGATCAATGCGGCAAATACGGGTCAGTTTGAACGCACCTTGATTATAGCAGAAGAAAATGCCTACGTGAGCTATCTCGAAGGCTGCACCGCACCCATGCGTGACGAGAATCAGCTGCACGCAGCGGTCGTTGAAATTTACGCTGCCAAAGGTGCGGAAGTCAAATACTCTACGGTGCAAAATTGGTACCCTGGCGATAAAGATGGGAAAGGTGGCGTGTACAATTTTGTCACCAAAAGAGGGCTGTGCGCAGGCGATTATTCAAAAATATCATGGACACAGGTAGAAACTGGATCGGCCATCACCTGGAAATATCCTTCTTGTGTGCTGAAAGGAGACTATTCTTCTGGCGAGTTTTATTCAGTGGCAGTCACCAACCAACACCAGCAGGCTGACACCGGTACCAAGATGGTGCACATTGGCAAGAATACCCGCTCACGGATCGTTTCAAAGGGAATTTCCGCCGGGCAGTCACAAAACAGCTATCGGGGCCAGGTGCAGGTGTTGAAAAGAGCTGAGAATGCCAGGAATTTTTCACAGTGTGATTCGCTGCTAATGGGAAACAAATGTGGGGCTCATACCTTCCCTTACATTGATCAGGAAAATGCTAGTGCGCAAATTGAGCACGAAGCCACTACCTCTAAAATCGGTGAAGACCAGATTTTCTACTGTCAGCAGCGAGGTTTAGACGAAGAGCAGGCCGTAGCCCTCATAGTCAATGGCTTCGCAAAAGAAGTCATGAATAAGTTACCCATGGAGTTTGCCGTCGAGGCACAAAAACTGCTAGCGCTTACCCTTGAAGGGAGCGTGGGATAATTGAGAACACTATTATTGACACCATACATGATATCGATAAAGAATTTACGCGCTTCGATTGAAGACAAGGAAATACTCAAAGGAATTAACCTAGAAGTTAATCCAGGGGAGGTACATGCCATCATGGGCCCTAATGGGTCAGGGAAAAGCACTTTGGCCTCGGTGCTGGCTGGTAAAGAGGGTTACGACGTTTTGGAAGGTGAAATGCACTTTGAGGGGCAGGATTTATCGGAAATGAGTCCTGAGGAACGTGCACAGGCAGGTATTTTTCTTGCATTTCAATATCCTATTGAAATTCCAGGTGTCAGCACCACTAACTTTTTGAAGACAGCCGTAAATGCCGTGCGTGAAGCACGCGGTCTGGATAAACTAGATGCCGTGGAGTTTCTCAAGGCGATGAAAGAGAAAATGCAATGGGTTGAAATTGACCAAAGCCTGCTAAGCCGTTCCTTGAATGAGGGCTTCTCCGGTGGTGAAAAGAAACGAAACGAAATCTTTCAAATGGCCATGCTGGAGCCAAAACTATCCATATTGGATGAGACTGATTCGGGACTAGACATCGATGCATTAAAAATAGTCTCGAATGGCGTTAACAAATTACGCTCGACTGAGAATGCTTTTATTGTGGTCACGCACTATCAGCGTTTACTGGATTACATCGTGCCAGATTTCGTACACATTTTATATCAGGGTCGAATTGTAAAGTCTGGTGACAAATCACTCGCGCTGCGATTAGAAAAAGAAGGCTACGACTGGATCAAGGAGGAAGTTAATCTCACTGAAGTCTGATGCACATGACAACAGCTACACCAGACATACTTACAGAGGCACACCGTCTCCAATCTGCTGATCATCCCTGGGCGGCTATCAGAGACCAGGGTTGGGAAAGTTTCCAAACACTAGGCTGGCCTGATAAAAAAACAGAGGCTTATAAATACACGCCGTTAGATGCTTTATTCAAAAAGTCCTTTCATAATGACTTTGTTTTCTACCCGACGCAGTGGCCTCAGGATGCAGCACCTTATTTCTATTCAGTGACCGGCCATCACCTCGTCTTTATCAATGGAAATTTCAGTTTAGCCCAATCGAGCCTGGCAGAAGACGACGCCATCCAATTCACCCCTTTTAGTGAGATGGATGCCGCAGAACTTGGAGGCAGGCTTGGTGTTTTGACAGAGCAGACCGCTTCCGTAGCTGTCAACACGGCCTTTTTAGCAGAGGGTTTGCATATTGAGGTAAAAGCTGCCAGCACCGCTCTGCCCGTTTTTATCTACCATTTTAGAGAATCCAGCAAAGGACCTACGCTGAGCTTTCCGAGGCTGTTGATCAATGTCGCGGAAAACGCCGAGATTGGATTTACAGAGCAAACATTTGATCAGGGTGCCCACCCCCATTTGTCCTGCCCCGTAACTGAAATTGATGTTGCCAGGTATGGCAGGCTGCGGTGGAACAAAATTCAACTTCATGGTGCAAAATCACACACCATTGACAATTATTTCGTCAGGCAGGCAGACCAGTCAGTTACTTTCCTAAATACCTACTCCCTTTCGGGCGGACTAATACGAAACAATCCGCATGTCACCATTGAGGGTGAATATTCGGAGGCGAATTTATATGGGCTTTATCTACTGAATGGAAAATCGCATGTAGACAACCATACCATTGTAGACCATCGCCAGCCAAATTGTAACAGCAATGAATTATACAAAGGAATCATAGACGATCAGGCCACTGGAGTATTTAATGGGAAAATATTTGTTCGTCAGGCGGCACAAAAAACCAATGCTTTTCAAGCCAACAACAACGTAGTCCTATCAGATGATGCCCACTTGCACACCAAGCCACAACTGGAAATCTGGGCAGATGATGTGAAGTGCTCACATGGGTGTACCTCAGGTCAAATGGATGAGGAGGCCCTATTTTATCTACAAGCCAGAGGCATATCCCGTAATTTTGCCAAAGCCATGTTGTTAAAGGCTTTTGCCGCCGAAACACTGCGTCACCTGGAAATTGAGCAGGTAAGAGAATTGATAGAAAGTAGCATTGAAGAAAGGTTGAGTTGATGATGTTGAACATAGAGGCAATAAGGCAAGAATTTCCGATTTTAAACCAAAAGGTGAATAAGCACCAGTTGGTATATTTAGACAATGCGGCTTCATCACAAAAGCCAATGCGTGTCATTCGGGCGCTGGAGAATTATTACACCTGCAATCACTCAAACATTCACAGAGGTGTGCACACTTTGGCGGAGCGCGCCACGAAAGACTATGAAGACACACGCACTCACGCAGCGAAATTTATCAATGCTGCTGAGCCAGCAGAAGTCATTTTCACGCGTGGTACCACAGAAGGCATCAATCTGGTCGCTCAGGCATATGGTCGAAAAACCTTAAAAAGAGAGGATGAAATCCTGCTTAGCGGGATGGAACATCATTCCAACATCGTGCCCTGGCAGATGGTGGCCAAGCAAACGGGAGCAAAAATTCGCGTAATTCCTGTAACAGATGAGGGCGCATTGGACCTGGTGGCCTATGGTCAGCTACTCACCAAACAAACAAAAATTGTGGCTGTAAACCTGGTTTCAAATACCCTTGGAACCATCAACCCAGTAGCTACCATCGTTGAAAAGGCACACGCAGTAGGCGCCAGGGTAATGGTAGATGCGGCACAGGCTACTCCGCACCTCTACATCGATGTGGAGGCACTGAATGCGGATTTTTTGGCCTTGTCTGCACATAAAATGTATGGGCCTACTGGTGTGGGCTTATTGTATGGGAAACGTGCACTTTTGGAATACATGGATCCTTACCAGGGAGGCGGCGAGATGATCAATGAAGTAAGTTTTGAGGAAACATCCTACAACGAAATTCCTTACAAGTTTGAAGCCGGCACTCCAAACATCGCAGATGTAATTGCATTTAGGGAAGCCATGCTTTTTATGGAGGAATTGGGTCATGACGCCATACAGACACATGAGAATGATTTGCTCGTAAGAGCCATTTCGCTTTTAAGTGAGATTGACGGATTTACGCCTATGGGAACTGCCGAAAATAAGGCCTCCGTAATATCTTTCAACATTGAGGGTGTCCACCCTTACGATTTGGGCATGTGGCTGGATGCAAAGGGCATCGCAGTCAGAACCGGTCACCATTGCACGCAGCCGCTAATGACCCGATTTGGCGTAGAGGGCACTGTTCGCGCATCCTTTGCCGTCTACAATACACATCAGGAAGTAGAGCAGCTGGCAGAGGCTGTAAAAGAGGTTTTACTAAAATTGGCATGATGTCATCAATAAGGCAAAAGCAAGACGAAATCATAGAACGTTTCTCCATGTTGGATGGAGATATGGAAATGACGCTCAATTACCTCATGGAGTTGGGCGGCAAGCTCCCGACAATGGATGAAACGCTCAAAAATGATGACCACATTGTAAAAGGCTGCCAGTCAAAAGTCTGGCTGGACGCACATCTTGAGGGAGACCAGGTCGTCTACCTCGCAGATTCTAACACGGCAATCACCAAAGGGTTGATAAGTTTGCTAGTACAAGTACTCAGTAGAGAAAAAGCTGAGGCCATTGTGAAAGCAGATTTGGACTTTCCTCAGAAAATTGGAATGAGTCGATTCATCGGTACCCAAAGGTCCAATGGCTTTGCCGCCATGGTCAAGCAAATGAAGTATTACGCTGTTGCACTAAACGCCCAAATATCAAATGTCTGAAGCAAAGACTACAGAAACCCTTGAATTGAAGGAAAAAGTCGTACGCGCCATAAAGGAAGTGTATGACCCGGAAATACCTGTGGATGTTTATGAGTTGGGACTGATTTATGAGATCAATGTATTTCCCATTAACAATGTCCATGTATTGATGACCTTAACTTCTCCATCCTGCCCGGCAGCGGAGAGTATACCTTCAGAGGTTGAACAAAGAGTGAAAGCCATTGAAGGGGTGAACGAAGTACAGGTAGAGCTGACTTTTGACCCTCCCTTTGACACCAGCATGATGTCGGAAACGGCCAAGTTGGAATTAGGTTTTATGTAATAAATCGGATTTTAAAATTTAAAAGCAAATAGTCATGTATCCTCCCGAATTAGTTGCTCCCATGAGGTCGGAGCTGACAGAAAATGGATTTCAGGAATTCAGAACCTCAGATGAGGTGTATGCACACCTGAAAGATCACAAAGGAACTACCCTTTTAGTCATCAACAGTGTATGCGGTTGTGCGGCTGGAACTGCCAGACCTGGTGTCTTACACTCTCTGCAAGCCAGTGATAAGCGACCAGATTATTTAACTACTGTGTTTGCAGGCGTAGACACTGACGCCGTAAACAAGGCCAGAGAATATACGCTACCCTACCCCCCCTCTTCTCCTGCCATAGCGCTTTTCAAGGATGGGGAACTCGCACATTTCGTGGAACGCCATCACATTGAGGGACGCTCCGCAGAGATGATCGGAAATCATTTAAAAGAAGTCTACGCTGAATTTTGTTGAAAACAAAGGCTGACAAAACCGTCCGTCGAATGGCGGACAGTTTTTTGTTCAGGATGTTAGTCCCACTTCAATTCGGTGTCCTCAGACGATGCGAAAGAAGATTCAACGACCACCTCCTCAGTGTCTTCTTTTTCGAATGATGTGAAATCTACTTCAGGCATCAGTTCAGTCTTTACATGGTTCATGGTGTTATTTAGTGCATCCATGAATTTGTGAAAATCCTCTTTGTACAAAAAGATTTTATGTTTTTCGTAAACAAACCCATCGTCTTTAGGTCTACGCTTGCTCTCGGTGATGGTAAGATAGTAGTCATTGGAACGTGTAGATTTTACGTCAAAAAAGTAAGTTCTCTTACCTGCACGAACTCTTTCTGAATAAATTTCTTCCCTACCCTTATCGTTTTGGTCTTCCACTTCTATCAGTTTTAGTGTTGAAAATTCTGTACAATCATAAAAAATTTTGTGATTAAATGTAGTACTTTCAAGTGGTTACTGTTTTGAACATCTAGTTTTAAAGTTCCGTTAATATTTAATTAATGAGCATTACCTTAAAGGATATCAGTCAATTCTCGGGATTGGATTTGATTGCCAAACAGTTGGTAGAAGGGTTTATCACAGGCCTGCACCGTTCTCCTTACCACGGTTTTTCCGTGGAGTTTGCTGAACACAAACAATATAATTTTGGCGAAAGCACGCGGTACATAGACTGGAAGGTTTTCGCACGCACGGATCGGTTGTTCACCAAAAGATTTGAAGAAGAAACCAACCTCCGCTGCCACCTCCTACTGGATCATTCCGGGAGCATGTATTTTCCAAAACCCGGGCTGGATAAAATACGCTTTAGTGTCATCGCCTCGGCCGCTCTGGCTAATCTTCTCATCAGACAACGCGATGCGGTAGGGCTCACTTTATTTTCCGATGGCATAGATTTTCAGAGCGCACAAAAGTCAACACAGTCTCACCTACTGCAATTAATTAATCAACTGAGTCAAGTGTTGAACCACCCTACTTCCGGAGGCACACGAATTACACAGGTGCTTCATGAAATAGCCGATAAAATCAAGCGTCGCTCTTTGGTTATATTATTTACAGATATGTTCCAGTCCAGCGATCACGAAACAGTTTACGCCGCTTTGCAGCACCTGGTGCACAACGGTCATGAGGTGCTACTTTTTCATGTATCCGACTGGAAAACCGAGCTGGAATTTGACTATTCCGACAGGCCTTCACGTTTCGTTGATTTAGAGACCAATGAAACGGTACGCATCAATCCATATGCCATCAGGGAAAACTACACCTCACAAATGAAGGCGTTCTACAATGAGGTCAAGTGGAGATGCGGCGGACTACGTGTCGACTTCGTAGAGGTAGACACAAAAAACCCATTCGAAAAAATTCTAAATGCCTATTTGATTAAACGAAAAAGAATGCGATAAGCCGCTACAGGTGCAACCAATCCTTCTTTGCCATCAACTCTTCCTCGGTTTCTTCATAATCAGGGTCAGGTACGCAGCAATCTACCGGACAAACAGCCGCGCACTGGGGTTCTTCATGAAAACCCTGGCATTCGGTACACTTTCCCGACACGATGTAGTAAAACTCGTCGGAGACTGGTTCCTGATTTTCATTGGCATCTACTTTACTACCATCTTCCAATTCGACGTCACTAAGGTCCGTGCCGTCTGACCACTTCCACTCCACACCGCCTTCGTAAATGGCAGTGTTGGGGCATTCCGGTTCACATGCACCACAGTTGATGCATTCATCAGTTATCATTATTGCCATAAGGCGCTATTTCTTAATAATTACAAAACTAGAAACAATAATTTTGTAGCCCAAGTTCTAATCAAAAATGAAAGTTGACGAAAGAGTAAGTGCGTGGATTTATCTGGGGAAACTGCTGGACCAGATAGACTGGTCGACACCGATCAAACATGCGCAAGCAGAGAATCCCTGGTTTACTGCAGACAGTATACAATTGGCTATCCAGGGGATTCAACATTTACTGGACGAGAATAGCCTCAATCGATGGTTACAGCCCTACAGGCTGCATCCGAAAACACCAAAGATAGTTGGCATAGTGGCAGCAGGTAATATTCCTATGGTGGGGTTGCACGACTTACTGTGTATCCTACTGAGTGGTCACATTGCATCTATCAAACTAAGTTCCCAGGACAAGGTACTGCTTCCGTATTTGTTAAAACACCTGGTGGAGATCGAACCACGTTTTGAGCAAGACTTTAAATTTGTTGAGCGACTTTCACATCTGGACGCAGTGATTGCGACAGGCACCGACAATACCAGCAGATATTTTGAGCATTACTTTGGTAAATACCCGAACATAATCCGAAAAAACAGGGTGTCAGTGGCGGTGCTAAACGGAAACGAATCAGCTTCACAACTGGAGGCACTAGGCAAGGACATTTTTTATTATTATGGTCTTGGTTGTCGCAATGTGGCCAAACTTATCCTGCCCCATGATTTTTCCATCGAACGTTTGTACAAAGCTTTTGAAGTATTTTCAAACTGGGGCAGCCACCACAAATACAAAAACAACTACGACTATCACAAATCCATACTTCTTATAAACGGAGACGACCACTTAGACAATGGTTTTTTACTGCTTCGCGAAACCGAGGAACTGGCCTCACCCACATCCATCCTCTACTTCCATAGGTATCATGATCCTGAAGAGGTACAGGTTTACCTTGCCAATCATCAAAATAAAATACAGTGCATAGTTGGTGAAAATCAGCAGACGCCATTAGGCCAATCACAATTTCCGGAGCCGTGGGATTATGCAGACCGTGTAGATACCCTTGACTTTCTGGATCATTTAACGCCAGTGAAATGAACCCTTTTCCACCACTTATCGTCGGCGTCATGCGTTGGGGCAAATGGGGCGCACAGTTGGATACCAAAGGATATGCTTCGCGCATTGCCCATTGTCTGGACCTGGGTTTGAACTTTTTCGATCATGCCGACATCTATGGCGGGTACACAACGGAGGCTGAATTTGGGAAAGCGCTTAAACAAAACAAGAAGCTGGCGAATAAAGTACAAATAATAACCAAATACGGCATTCGAGAACCTTCGGCACATCTCCCAGACCGCCGCATCAAATCCTATGACGCCTCTGCTGAACATCTCGTGAGATCTGTAGACCATTCTTTGACAAACCTGGGCATAGAGCAACTACACACCCTGCTGATTCATCGTCCGGATTACTTGTTGGAGCCCGAGGCCGTTGCACTTGCCCTAACAAAATTGAAGCAGCAAGGGAAAGTAAAGTATTTCGGGGTTTCTAATTTCAGTTTTTCGCAATTTGAGACACTTTATGCTTTTATCCCATTGATTACAAACCAAATCCAACTGTCATTGACCCATCGCGCCGCTCTTGATGACGGCACCTTGGACCAGGCATGTAGGCACGACTTGCCACCCATGGTTTGGTCGCCTTTAGGCACTTATTTTCAGGAGCCCCATCAAAGGTTGAAAACGGCGGTGAGCGAAATGTCAAACAAGTACAATGCGACAGAAGACCAAGTGCTACTGGCCTGGGTCTGTAGGCATCCCAGTCACCCCCTACCCGTCATCGGTACCTCCCGTATGGATCGTATTTCATCCGCCTTCGAAGCCAAACATCTCCGGCTGTCGGCTGAAGATTGGTATTTTTTGCTGGAAGCAGCCGTTGGGCGACAGGTCGCTTAATCTCGCCGTATTAGCAGTCGCTACTCACCTTCGCTTTACTATATTTACCAAATTAAAAATTAATAAACCTACCATGGCGCAGGACTTTTTTGGTATTCAACGCGAACTTCACACACCCTTAGGGACCCACAAATACTTTAGCTTAAGTGCGCTGGCTGAAAAGAGGCCCGAGGTAAGAAAACTACCCTACTCCATTCGGATTCTTTTAGAAAATGCCATCCGTAATTACGATGATTTCTCAGTAACAGTGGAGCACCTCGAATCGCTCCTAAATTGGAAGGAAACCGCTGGTAAGGACGACATCCCCTACAAGCCGGCGCGGGTGCTCATGCAAGACTTTACTGGCGTCCCCGCAGTCGTAGACATCGCCTCTATTCGATCGGAAGTGGCTCGTAAACACAAGGATACTTCTAAAACGAACCCGATAGTACCAGTAGACCTCGTGATAGACCACAGCGTGACGGTAGAGCATTTTGGTACCGCCAATGCCGTTGAACAGAATGTGGCCATCGAATACCAACGCAATGAAGAACGATACAAATTATTAAAGTGGGCACAGCAGGCGCTCGATAATTTTACTGTGGTACCTCCCGGTATGGGTATTTGCCACCAGGTTAACCTGGAAAGACTGGCAAGTGGGGTAATTGAACGGGATGGCTACCTTTTTCCGGATACCCTGGTGGGTACAGATTCACATACACCCATGGTCAATGGCATCGGCGTACTTGGATGGGGTGTTGGCGGTATTGAAGCAGAAGCAGCCATGCTGGGACAGCCGATATACATGATCCTGCCTCAGGTGGTCGGCTTGAAACTGACCGGGAAAATGAAGGAGGGAACCACGGCCACAGACCTGGTTTTGACCATTACCAAATTATTGAGAGACTATGGGGTTGTTGGTAAAATGGTAGAAGTATTTGGCCCGGGACTTGCCCATCTCGGTGTCACTGATCGTGCGACCATCTCTAATATGTCGCCGGAATTTGGATGTACTGATACCCACTGGCCAATAGATGAGCAGACATTGTTGTACATGCGTAATACTGGTCGGGCAGAGAATCATCTGGCCATGGTGGAGGCATACGCCAAAGAGAACCTTCTTTGGAGAGACGATACTGCCGAGAATGAGTACTCCAGTAGTTTAGAATTGGACCTAAACACAGTAGAACCTACCATTTCAGGGCCCAAACGACCCCAAGACAAAATTTTATTGAGCGATGCCAAGAACACAATTAATCAATTGCTTGACGATAAGGGAGACAATCGAATTAAGACCACGATAAGCAATGGTCAAACGTACGACTTCACCGAGGGAGATGTAGCAGTGGCAGCCATCACCTCATGCACCAACACCTCGAACCCCAGCGTAATGATTGGCGCCGGATTGTTGGCCAAAAAGGCCATTGAAAAAGGTTTAAATGTCAAGCCATGGGTGAAAACCTCTCTGGCTCCGGGTTCACGTGTGGTAACTAAATATTTGGAATCAGCCAATCTGATGAAACCACTGGAAGCCCTTAACTTCTACCTTGTAGGCTACGGGTGCACCACTTGCATAGGTAACACCGGAGACATGATTCCCGCAGTTCAACAAGCCGTAGTGGAAAAAGACATGTATGTGTCTTCGGTACTATCGGGCAATAGGAACTTCGAGGCTAGAATTCATCCAAACATTAAAATGAATTTTTTAGCTTCCCCATTGCTGGTAGTGGCCTATGCCATCGCTGGAACAATGGATTTTGACATGTATAAGGACCCACTGGGTCAGGATCAGGAAGGCAAAGACGTATACTTGAGAGACATCTGGCCAGATTTGTCAGAGATTGAAGAGGTGATGAAAAAGGTGTTAACACCGGCAGATTACGAACGCAACTATGTCTCCATCTTTGACGGAGATGAGCAGTGGCAGGAACTCAAGGCACCTACGGGTAAAATTTATGAATGGGACAGCTCCTCTACATACATTCAAGAGGCACCTTTTTTCAAAGACATCTCGGAGCAACCTGAGTCCATCAAGAATATCGAAGGTGCGAAGGTATTATTGAAACTGGGAGACAGCATCACCACAGATCACATCTCCCCTGCAGGTAAATTCCTACCAGAACATCCTGCCGGCCAATACTTGCAGGCCCACGGCGTAACACAGAGAGATTTCAACTCGTACGGCTCCAGAAGAGGAAATCACGAAGTGATGATGCGCGGCACATTTGCCAATGTGCGCATCAGTAACCAGTTGGTGGATAAAGAAGGTGGTTGGACCGTCTATCATCCCAGCGGTGAAGAGATGACTGTCTTTGATGCATCGATGAAATACCAGGAAACTGGTACTCCCTTAGTGATATTGGGCGGCAAAGAATACGGCTCGGGATCATCTAGAGATTGGGCCGCCAAAGGCACCATACTCCTTGGTGTTAAGGCGGTGTTGGCAGATAGTTTTGAAAGAATTCACCGATCCAACCTCGTGGGAATGGGCGTACTGCCCATGGTTTACCAGGAAGGAGAGAATGCCGACAGCCTCGGGCTTGATGGAACGGAAACATTTGACATTTATGGACTGGATGACGATTTACGACCGGGACAATTGGTAGCTGTAAAAGCGACCAAAAACGACGGCTCCTTAGTTGAATTCCAGGTTAAATTACGACTGGATTCCAGTGTAGACGTGGAGTACTACCGTCATGGAGGTATTTTGCATTACGTACTGAGAAACTTTCTTAAAGAATAAGACTGGTAAAGATCTAGGGTCCAGACAATTTCAGTCATTTTTTCATGGAACTACCTTTATCTTTAGATGTACTACAAAAGAACGAGGCCTATGAAAGGGGTACTATTTTTTATCATTTACCTCATGTGTCTGAGCCTGCAGGCTCAGCATGCTGAATCCTATGGGGAACAGATATCTACGGAAGGAGCGATTTCAGTTGATGAAATACCAAAGCTGCTAAGAGACGGTATCAAAAACGTGAAGGTGTCAGGCACAATAACTGCCACCTGCCGGATGAAGGGCTGCTGGATGAATATATCCGGAAGAAAAATTAACCCTGTTCGGGTGACATTCAAAGACTACGGTTTCTTCGTTCCAAGGGCAGATCAGGAAGGCAAAACGGCAGTAGTGCATGGAGAGGTGTTTCGCAAAGAAATAGATGTACAAACACTGCGTCATTACGCTGAAGACGCTGGTAAATCGCCGGAAGAAATAGCGAAAATCACAGAACCGCAAACCACTTATCAGATAATTGCCGATGGAGTGGTCATATATCCATAGATCATTTTTATTCCATGGTTTCTTTTGTTCACTTGCGCTTTTGGCAGCCCAAGAAGAATCATTCCCCTGCGAATCGGCCAACCCACAGTTAAAGCA
>CAYOEV010000013.1:32005-69758 GCA_964403075.1 uncultured Roseivirgaceae bacterium
GCAACTGGTCATAGCAGGTAAGCTGAAGGAATTGTATATCCACGATTGCGCCGGGGAAGGCCTGCATCAACTGGCCACTTCTTTTCTCCAGCCTGCAGGAGAAGCGCCCAAAATTCTCTCCAATGGTATAGACCCCCCTAGCGATGGTGCTCATGTAGATTGGACCTGCCAGTATGCGCCGGGTAATCTACAAGACGGGGACCCTTCCACGGCTTGGGTAGAAGGCGTTGACGGCCAAGGTGTTGGTGAAGTGGTGGTGGTTCCGTGCCTGGATCTGAAAAAACCTGTGGAGATTTGGTCAGGCTATGGGAAATCTCCCGCACTCTTTGCGAAAAATAGTCGACCGAAGGCACTAAATCTGGGAATAGTACAGGCCAAAGTGGCTGGAGCCACACAATACGGGACAAGCTACGAAGAGCTGCATATCGTGGCCAACGCCACGGTGACGCTGCGGGATGTCTATGGGTTTCAACCGCTGAAGTTGCCAGATTACTCCGTTAGTTATTATTTATCGGAGCACGCTGACCAGAAAAAACCTTACAGATATTTCCTTGTTTTACAGTTAATTTCCGTATTTGAAGGTAGCCGTTGGGCCGACACCTGCATTTCTGAAGTACGCAATCCATGATGTAAACTGTTTCTTGCGGGCATGATCTTTGACCTTTTGCCTACTCTCGCACGGGCTATATCAAACCCATCCCGTCGCTCTGAATCGCACCACTAAATGAAGAAATTGATAGCCATATAACTTCCTTCAAAGTTTCTAAAGTTTACGCCTTCACCAATATGGGTTATGCCAAATTCAATCATCAGTGAGAGATGGATGGTATGAAAAAGCCTAAGAAAAACTTACGCCTTACAGCGCAGCCCCTCCCCAAAGTTGGGCACGCATGGCAGACTAGCCCCAGCAAGTTGCACATCCGCAAGAAAGAAAGAAATCGTCTCTACCCGCTTACAGTTTGAGGATACGTAAAGAATTTAGCGTAGTCAACGAATAGATCACTGCCGAAAATAGCGCGATCTGTGAGTAAGAAATACCAGCATCAAGTAGTAACCCGAAAAAGAAGGGTCCCAATGCCGTAGAAAAAATCATCACGGTGATGAACAGGCTCCTCACTGATCCTATTATTTTTATACCGTACAGCTCGGCCAGGGTGACATTTTTCAAAGTTCCCCCAAGTCCATTGGAGAAGCCAATACCTCCTACCAGCGCAATGTACACCCACGGTTGGGTAGAAAAGGTCAAGCACAATACCCCCAGTATGGCGGGGAGCAGGTAAAAAGGAAAAAGCTGCTTGCCAGAATATCGATCAGACAGGATACCCCCTAGCACATTGGCCAGTGCATTGCCCATCGCATACAGCGTGAAGCCCACGGCTACAAAAGTTGGACTCCAACTATAGACCAAGCCCATTTTGAGTTTAAACAGTAAAAAGCCGGTACCAATACTTCCAGATGCCAATGTGCTAGGCATGAGTATCCAAAAGATTTTTGAGCGGAGTATTTTCAACGGCTTCGCTCGTATCGTTTCTTCTTTGGAAAAGCGAACAGGCACATATTTTCTTAATTTGGAAAAATTAAGGTTTGTCTTAAGTAAATAAATACTAACCGGAATAGCCAATGCCACAAGCCCGGAGGTGAGCATCACCGTACAGCGCCAGCCAAAAGCATAAATGGCTGACACCACGACTATTGGAAGCAGCATTTCACCGAGTGGGTGGCCCAAAGAAGCGATGCTGATGGCTTTGCCTCGTCCTTCATCAAAGAATCGAGCCATGGCGGTCACAGACGTGTGAGACAACAGCCCCTGGCCAAACAAGCGCAAACCATAGATAGCTACGAACAGCATCGGCACAAAACGGACTTGTGAAAATAGTAATAGCATGGCCGACAGACCAATCAGTACCAGGACAGTAAATCGGAAAATCAAGACCTTATCTATAAACCGGCCAAGCCAGGTGATGCTAAAAGCAGAAAGCAAAGTAGCGGCCGCATAAATGGCGCTAAATCCCGCATCTGATATTTGGAAAGTATTTTGGATACTGGGGAGATACAGTGCGATCAGAAATGTCTGACCAAATCCCGACAAAAAAGTAAGCAGCACGCCGTAGGCAAGCAAATGGATGTGGTTACTAAAAAATTTCACAGAATTTTTCAATGAGATGAAAGCTTTAACATACAAAACATCAGTCAATATCCCATGCTGATCCTAGCGTCTCGCTATGACCATTACGCCGAATGCATTTCACCAAGCTTTTTTACCCCCCCAGGAATTTCGTGCACCCTCGTATCTCTAATCGATTTCTTTGTCAACGAGCAGTTCGGCCTCATTGGAACAAGATCATCGTGCCCTCGCATTGCCTGTTCTAAGAAATTGTAGAAAACCCGGGATTAGTCCCTTGAGCTTTGACTGAATTAGGTGCCACCATTCATCAGATTTAAATTTGTCTAAGTATCAACCAAATTCGCAACAAAGACCTCACTAAACAGGACCGCACCCTATGGATTCCATTACTGCTGCACCTAGGCTTTAGGGTCAAGTCTCAGGCAGAAAAATTACTTGAATAGCCCATCAATAAGCTGGATTATTTTGTTTGGCGTAAGCTTTTACTTTTTGCCAATCATCCACAAAAGCGTCATCGATGGCTTCAAGCCTTCCGTCGGGAATCAAAGGATCTCTTGGCACCCAACCATGCGGAAACCATGCGGCCACATACATGATCAAGTGGTAAAACGCCCACCAAGGTCTATACAGTAGCCAGTGTTTGAGCTTATTGTTGTGACCCTTTGGTGCTTTACGTTTAAATCGGCGACAAAAAGCACGTAAGACCCGCAACTGCTTTTCCGTGTAGGACTTGTGTGTGACCTTGAGCGACACATTTTCTTTTCGATAACTGACATGGGCATAGCTGGAAATCTTGTCAAAAAACACCCAGGCATCTGCTTTAAGTTCTTCATGAAAGAGCACCAGCGGCTTTTTCGTAAACAGCTCTTCGATCAGCTGCAGTTTGGAATAAAAATTAATGTGCGCATGCTTCCAAAAACTTTTGGACTCATCAAGATTAAAAAACTCATCAAAATCCAATATTCGTCCGTTCTTCACCGCTCGTCTATATTGAGAAGCAATCCAACTACCGTGCTTACGAAAAACAATAATGATGTGGCTATCGGGGTACATGCCCGCCCACCAGCGGAGTTCCCGCTCATACTGACGATCAAATTCCCTTGAAACCAGATATTTCTCAAAATTCTTTTGATCAATCTGGTTAGGACTCTTGCGGTAGCTGTGTGTGGAAATGTAGTGGATGCCATCCAACTTTGGAAATAGACGCTGCTGCATGTAAGTGGAAGCCACTTTACCAAGACCCACATGAAAATATATTTTAGGGGATTTGTCCATTTGTGCTACGAAGTTAGGAAATGAAAAATAAGACCTGAATTTTTTAGAAAATATGCATAACTTCAAGTTAATATTTGAGTAATGTCTTTCTAACTTTGGCTCTTTACTATTGATGAGGGGCTTGTTAGAACTTAGAAATTCAACTGTGGTACGTCGTAAATTCAAAATCAGCAAAAAGCTGTTAATGATAGAGATTGGTCTGTTCACCGCACTGATTTTGATCATTGTCCTCAATTATTATTTTGATTTTTTAGGTTAGTCTTCCAAAGGCTTTAGGGGTAGTTTTGCCGCATGTCTGACCGGTTTGCACAGGAATATTTGGCGTCGCTCAATCCGCCTCAAAAAGAAGGTGTGATCCACACCGGGGGTCCCATCATGATCATTGCAGGAGCCGGATCGGGTAAAACCCGAGTGCTGACTTATCGCATCGCGCATCTTATGCGCGCCCATCAGATAGATCCCTTCAATATCATGGCGCTAACCTTTACAAATAAAGCTGCGGCAGAAATGCGTCACCGCATTGAGTCTGTGGTTGGTAATGAGGCCAAAAACCTTTGGATGGGTACTTTCCATTCTGTATTTGCCAGAATCTTGCGTGCCGAAGCCGGCAAACTGGGTTTTCCGTCCAATTTCACCATTTATGACACAGACGACTCCAAGACCCTAATCAAGCAAATCGTAAAAGAAAGAAGATTGGATGACAAACTCTACAAACCCAATGTGGTCTACAACCGAATATCCGGAGCGAAAAATCGGATGGTTTCGTGGCAGGAGTACCAGACCAATCCAATTTACATGGAGGACGACCAGGCGAACCAGCTACCCGAAATGGGCAAGCTTTACGAGATGTACGTCAAGCGTTGTTTCCAGGCAGACGCTATGGACTTCGATGACCTACTTTACAACACCAACGTGCTTTTTCACGAGCATCTGGATGTGCTGAATAAATACCAGCAACGTTTTCATTACCTGCTAATCGATGAGTTTCAAGACACCAACATTGCGCAATACATGATTGCAAAAAAGCTGGCGGCAGTTCGGGAAAATATATGCGTCGTGGGCGATGATGCGCAAAGCATTTATGCTTTCAGAGGTGCCAACATTCAAAATATCCTGAATTTTGAACGCGACTATCCGGAACTGAAAATTATTAAACTAGAGCAAAACTACCGGTCCACCCAAACCATTGTAGAAGCAGCCAACTCCGTAATTGGCAAAAACCGGGCACAGCTCAAAAAAGCCGTATGGACCCAGAATGAAACCGGTGACCTCATAGAACTCATGAAGGCAACGTCAGATAATGAAGAGGGCAAACTGGTCGCTTCCTCCATTTTTGAAAACCGGATGCAACGGCATGTCCACAACAACGAGTTCGCTATATTGTACCGGACCAATAGTCAATCACGTGCCATTGAAGAAGCACTGCGACGCACCAACATTCCTTACCGCGTGGTGGGCGGCCTAAGCTTTTATCAGCGCAAGGAAATCAAAGACATGCTGGCTTATCTGCGTTACATTGTCAATCCCAATGACGAGCAGGCCATGCGGCGAATCATTAACCAACCAAAGAGGGGAATCGGACCAGGGTCAGTAGAGAAAATGGTGGCAGCTGCCAGTGATTATGGCAAGCCACTCCGTGAAATCATGGAACACGCGCGTACCTACTTAGGAGGGCGGGGAGGTACTATGGTGGAAGGGTTTGCTCACCTGATGCGAAGTTTCCGCGTCCAGGCAGAAAAAAAAGATGCCTACGAGCTTACCTCACAGGTTGCCAAGAACAGTGGCTTGTTGAAAGAGCTTCAGGAAGACAAAACCATTGAAGGAATGGGGCGTTATGAAAACGTCCAGGAATTACTCAACGCCATTAAAGAATTCGTTGACGACCACGAGAGAGAAGATAAAAGTCTTGCCGCTTTCTTGCAAGATGTGGCCCTGCTTACCGATGAAGACCGTAATCAAAACAGCAAAGATGCGGTCACCCTCATGACCATTCATGCAGCCAAGGGACTGGAGTTTGACTACGTCTATATTGTAGGATTGGAAGAAGAGCTGTTCCCGTCGCAAATGATGTTAAGTTCGCGGGCGGATCTTGAGGAAGAGAGAAGACTATTTTATGTAGCCATTACCCGGGCCAGAAAGCAGCTATTCTTTAGCTATGCACTCAACAGATACCGATTTGGCCGCTTAAAAACCTGCGAACCTAGCCGATTCCTGGAAGATGTAGATAATAGATTTCTGAAAGTGACCCGTAAGTTCGATACCCGCGAGTCCTCACACATGACCTCACAAGACATGGCGTATTCCACCAAAAATTTCATCAACACCGTACGTCGCGATCAAAAGGCAAGAAAATTTACCCAGACGCGCCATAAGCCTTCAGATGATTTTGAACCCAGCAATCCTAATCTGCTGGCAAAAGGAATGCGGGTTGAACATGCAAAATTTGGCTTCGGGAAAATCACCCATCTAGATACGGATGGTGCCAATCAGAAGGCCATCGTAAATTTTGAAGCGGCCGGGGAGCGCACTTTGCTATTATCTTTTGCCAAATTACGGATTGTAGAATGACCCTACCTCTGCCATTTATACACCAAGCGACCAAAGCACCTTATCTTACCAATTAAATGGGTCAACAAAAAATTCGATACGACGAAATCCTTCCTCGTAAAGAGCAGTGGCCCATCGTCCAACTCTCTCAGCACCGAGAAGCCTTTGTTAAAGAAGTGGCCGACGAAACTTTCAGGCACATCAGCCAGGCGCACAATGGCTTTCGCGAGCTTTTAGAAACCACCCTTTACAAGGAAAAGTTAAGAATCAAAACCAATCCATGGAAAGTAGACCCCCCGGATGACAGAAGTTACTGGAATGGTGTACGCAGTCGACTCACCAGCAACCACCAGCTCCCAGAAGATGAGGCGCGGGTGAGGGCTGAAGATATGACCCGGGAGATCATTCATAAATACGCGGAGGAAATTGCCGGAAATTTTAAAAAATCTTTTTATCGGTTTGCCCGCGCATTCATTACGTTCGGATTTGCACGACTCTTAAATGCCACGCGCGTCAAAGGTTTTTTGGCTCTATTTAGCCGCCAACTCGATCTCGATGATAAAATACACATTGTAGGAGAAACCGAACATATTCGTCAGTTGGCCAAAAGGGGCACAGTGGTCATGGTTCCCACGCATTTCAGTAATCTGGATTCCATTTTAATTGGCTGGGTCATTCAGTTTCTTGGATTGCCGGCATTTATTTATGGCGCCGGATTGAATTTGTTCAACGTGAAGTTGATTGCCTATTTCATGAACAGCCTGGGTGCCTACAAAGTAGACCGTAGAAAGAAAAATCCTCTGTACCTGGAAACATTGAAGACCTATTCCAGACTGGCACTGAAAAAAGGGTGCCACA
This sequence comes from uncultured Roseivirgaceae bacterium, assembly GCA_964403075.1. Lineage (GTDB taxonomy): Bacteria > Bacteroidota > Bacteroidia > Cytophagales > Cyclobacteriaceae > CAYOEV01. The sequence continues at coordinate 38,811 of CAYOEV010000013.1, forward strand.
GTCTCTTCTTCCCGGGTGGCACACGCTCGCGCTCAGGCCATATCGAAAAATCACTCAAACTCGGCTTACTTGGCACTGTCATCGATGCACAACGCGAGCACTACTCAGAGGACCGAGAAACAGACGAAAAGATCTTTGTAGTACCTGCGGTTATCAACTATCATTTCACACTCGAGGCTCCTGCGCTCATCAAAGATTATTTACAAAAAACAGGCCAGGAACGGTATTATGCGGAGGTTGACGAATATACCAATTCGTACAAAATCTTGTCTTTCATGTTCAAATTCTTCACAAAAGGATCAGATATTTCTGTGAGTATTGGAAGGGGTATGGACGTGTTTGGTAATTATGTAGATAATGAAGGTCGAAGTTTGGACCGAAAAGGAATACCTGTAGACCCAAGAGACTACTTTATTTCTCAGGGCAAAATTACTGTCGACCAGCAGCGAGACCATCAGTATGTCCGCATCCTTGCTGAACGAATCGTTAGAGAATACCACAAATACAACCGGGTATTCGCAAGTCATTTAGTAGCTTACATCGCCTTCAAAATTCTGGAAAAACGAAATCCTCAGCTGGATTTGTACAGCATACTAAGATTGACCGATGAAGACCTGGAAATAGATTACACCACATTCAAACAGGCCTTTAAATCATTAAGAGCGCATATCTTTAAGCTACACAAAAAAGGGCAGGTAGACGTGGCGAACCACATGCGGAAGAAAGCCAGTGAATCCATTCAAATAGGTCTGAAAAATCTCGGTATGTATCATCCAAAAAGGCCGCTAATCAGAAAAAAAGATAAAGTCATTATTCAGGATCCACATACCTTGTATTACTATCATAACAGAATGGTTGGCTATGCACTCGACGAATACCTCTAAACCCATTGCCGTGGTCGGGGCGGGTAGCTGGGGCTCAGCTGTGGCTAACCTGCTGTCTGAAAATACATCAGATGTTTTGCTCTATGCCCGCACAGCAGCACGTGCCGAAGCCATCGTAGCATCTCGAACCAGTGCCGGACAAGCGCTAAGAGACAATATCACCGTAACGAATGACATCCAAAAAGTAGGTGAAACCTGCGACGTGATTTTTCCAGTAGTGCCTTCTGCCAACTTCAGGGAAATGGTTCGTACATTGAGTCCTTTCCTCAAGCCCTATCATGTCCTCATCCACGGCACCAAGGGCTTTGACCTGAACCTTTCCCAAAAACATCAAAAGCAAGCATTACCCATTACACGCGAACATGTTCGCACCATGAGTGAAGTCATCCAGGAAGAAAGTTCAGTGGTTCGTATCGGCTGTATGGCAGGACCCAACCTGGCAAAGGAAATCAGTGAACAAAAGCCGGCTGCCACGGTTATCGCTTCACAATTCGAAGAGGTCATACACACCGGACAGCGACTCCTCAAAAATGAACGCTTCCTGGTTTATGGAAGCTTCGACCTTATCGGAACAGAACTTTGTGGGATTTTAAAAAATATTATCGCAGTGGGTGCCGGTATATTGAACGGACTCAATCTGGGTGAAAATGCACGTGCACTACTTATCAGTCGTGGTCTGATAGAAATGATTCACATTGGGCGAATCCTAGGTGGGAATGTCCAGGCCTTTTTAGGTTTGGCCGGGGTAGGAGACCTTGTGGCTACTGCAGGTTCTTCGCTGAGTAGAAACTTTACGGTAGGTTATCGTCTGGCAAAGGGAGAAAGCATCGATGAAATAACGGCCACAATGGATGAGACGGCTGAGGGTATTAAAACGATAGACCTGATCCATCAACTAGCCGAAACCCATCCGATTAAAAGTGTAATAAACGAGCTGCTGCATAAAATTATACATGCACAAATCTCTTTGAATGAAGCCCAGACCATCTTAATGAAGATGCCATTTCAGCAAGAAGTAGACTTCTTAAATTAGGAAGCATGGATCAAATCATCACGAGCGCAGATTTTGTTAAAAGCAGTTCCACAATAACAGAATGCCCACCTCCAGATCTTCCAGAATATGCGTTCATAGGCAGGTCGAATGTGGGCAAATCCTCTTTAATCAACCTGCTGACCGGGCGCTCACACCTGGCCAAGGTCTCCGGACGACCGGGCAAAACGCAATTGATCAATCATTTTCTCATCAACGAAAGGTGGTACCTTGTGGATCTGCCAGGCTACGGATGGGCCCAGGCCAGCAAGAAAGAAAAAGCCAAATGGAAGGAAATGATCGACACCTACCTGTTGCACCGGCAGAATCTTGTGAACGTATTTCAACTCATCGATAGCCGACATGAACCACAAACAAACGATCTGAAATTCATGGAGTGGCTTGGCGAACATGACATCCCCTTTTCGCTGGTGTTCACCAAATTGGATAAGCTTGGGAAAACACAGTGGACCAAGCACCTGACCCGCTATCAGCATGCGCTGCTCAACACCTGGGAAGCACTGCCTCCCATGCTTACCACCTCCTCGACAAATAAGATGGGTCGTGAGGAACTGCTCGCTTATATCGAGCAAATCAATCGGGACATTGAAGCGTAAAGATTAATTTTGTTATAAAAAAAGACAAAAATGGAATTTAAGGATATCGCGTCTGTCTCCGGAAAGGGAGGCTTGTTCAGAGTAATCAGCCCTACCAAAGGTGGCGTGATTCTGGAATCACTTAACGGTGACAAAAAGAGACTTGTCGTTGGCGTTCAGACAAAAATTTCAGTACTATCGGATATTTCCATTTATATCACCAATGAAGAAGGTGCAGAACCACTGGAGCGCCTCCTCAGGAAAATACACCAATCGTTTGACGGAGACACCGGGTTGGATAAAAACTCACCCGCTGAAGAGCTGAGGGCCTTTATGGAACATGTACTGCCCGACTATGACGAAAACCGGGTATATGTTTCCGACATCAAAAAGCTGGTCAACTGGTACAAAGTTCTGTTGACCGTAGCACCCGACCTACTCAACGAACCTGAAAATGAAGACGAATTAACCAAAAGAGAAGAGCAGGAAAGTAAAGATGAATGAGTTTAAAAGAACTTTTACCGTGCGCTGGGCCGACCTCGACCCGAACCGCCACATGCGGCATAGCGCCTACAACGATTATGCCGCTCAACTAAGACTTGAATTTTTTGATTACTGTGGACTTAGTTTAAAGCGTTTGAATGACCTGCATATCGGACCCATTCTTTTTCGTGAAGAGACACGGTTTAGTAAGGAGGTATTGATGAATGAACATATTGTCGTAGACTTCGCTGTTCAAAAGTCCAGAAAAAATGCCTCTAAATGGACCATACTACATCAAATATTTAAAGAACATTCAGGGGAACTGGCAGCCCGCATTACTGTGGATGGCGCCTGGCTGGATCTGGTCAAAAGACGCACCACAGTGCCAGAAAAGGAGGTCATAGAAATACTTCTCAACGCCCCAAAGACGTCAGATTTTGAATGGCTACCCGACAAAAAAGGACAATAAGACGTGCCTGAATTATGCCTGGTCAGGATAATTCTGCCAAATCAAAAACACAAATGACCAGCGGAACGAGTAATGTATTTCAGAAACTCTTAACGTGTTTACACTGGCGCCAGGATTTTCAGTAATTCAACCATTCAACTAATTGTTCAGAAGACTTGCAATCACAAGATAATTTGGCGAATCTGAGGCCTTTAAAGTGGGTGACTCATCAAAATAACCCCTTCCGGTATTCGTTTCACTCTAACCAAACTTTGGGTAACTACTGACTACGCTCAGACAGGAATCGCCCGAGCCGTTCAATTTCCTTTTGGTTGTAGGGCGTTTGGATTTTTTCAATGATAGATTGCTTTTCATTGGTAGTCAAGTGCCAACTGAGTGAGGCCCTTCCCACTTCATCCCCGTCTTCATTTCTTTCGGTGTAAATGAGTTCAAAAACATCTATTTCCTCGTCAAACCAGGTACGCGTTTGCTCCAATCTTGCATCATTGTTGCGGTCCTGAATTCTGGCCAGGTTGTTATACACACTGGATATCGGATAAGTGAGCCTACCCAACAACGAGGGCTTTGAAGTTTCCATGATGTCTGCATTCGGATCGGTATCTCGAATGATTACCAACGCCACCCCGGACGTATTGGCTTCGAGCCAGCTCCTAAAAACGTATAAAAAACGCACCGCATCTGAAACCCCGAAGTTATCTGAGATGCCCGCGTCCATAATTTCCATTGGAGGCTCTGAAGGTAAGGTGATTCTCGGGGTGATGTATGGGAAGCTGGCAGACATGCGCAAAGCTGTCATGAAGTGAAGGTCTGTGGCATCCCGCGCTTCAAAAAAGCGAAGAAAGTCGACACCACGGATTTTGTTTAACTCTTCCTTATCCGCACTCGCATTCATGAAGGACATGGACCGGGTGGCTATATAAAGTTTCCTGCCATCATTGGCAATCGTAGGTGACAACAACAATGTGGGAATTATACCCGATTCCTCCGGAACCTGGTAGTCTAAAAGATTTTTATTCAACACTTCGCCAATGTTTCTATTTAAATTTGTTTCAAAGGCGTATCCCCGATCTTTTGCGTAAGTTTTACCGGCATGTGTATAGGTCCTGAATCTCAAAAAAGCATCATTGACTACCAGACTAAAGATCACCGGATTCAAGTTATCTTTTGAAATGTTGGTTAACCACTCATTGCTGTGTAGATCTAACGCTTCATCCAGGCTTCGTAGGTATAATTCCCTGAAATAAGCCGCGCCAATCATACCCCCAGAAGCTCCGGTTATTAAGGAAGTTTTGGCAAGGAAAGACCCATCGAGCACGCTGTCGAGTGTTTGAAGTGCATTAACTGTCCAAAGTGCTGCACGCTGACCACCCCCGCTCACACTTAACAATACCATTTTGGGTTTTTCTTCGGCCTGTAGCTGTTTCCAGTTTTCCAATCGATGCAACATCCCATGCACATCCTCATTGAAGATGCTATCATTTACCTGCGCTCGCAATGAGGGTAAATCATACGAAGGAGGAGCCCCCTCATAGGACAACCCCGTAGCTTCGTGCGGGTTGTTTACCCATCCGGTTTTGAGTATTAAATTCACTGCCAACATCAAGACAATGGCAAAAGGAAGCGCCCACCTACGGAACCAATAAGAGATTGCTCCGATCAGAATTACCAGGATGGTCATCAATAACAAGGTGCTTGCAGCCGCCGGTATCTGAAAATATGGATTATCCATGAAACTACCCATGATCAGGATCAAACCAATGATCAATAATCCTATGGCTACTGCATTCAACTGGTTCTGGTCAAATACTTTCAGTACGGCCTGACGATCATAAAAATCGTCCAGCTCACTACTCGATCTGACGCGCAAACGCAAGTCAAAATAGCTCCGCACGCGATCTCTGCTCTCGCGTGTTTCACGCAAACGCTTCATCATTCGGTCACGACTTACCCCTGCCTTGCGCAGTTGTTTGTCCACACTGCCGCTCAGGTATTTAAAAATATCTTTATTGGTAAATCGAAAATAAACGAGTGTAAGCAACTGCAGCAGTACCCGACCAGAAACCAGACCAAGAATGTCTGAAACTACCAGTCCGACGTTTTTGGATTGATTAAAGAGCTGAAATCTGAAGACAAATACCCCATAAATGAGGAATATTATCAGCGGAATCAGTGAGTTATTGACCGCAAATTTAGCAAACGGTCTTTCCAGTACGCCGACAAAAGGAAAGCGGTGACTGTCCAGTATATAGCTGGTTACATGAAAAGACATCGTCAGCATACCGAAAGTGATGCCGATGATGAAAAAACTAAGGAAATTAACTTGCTCTAAATATTCAGGATCCAAAAAAAGAAAATGAATGCCATATACCCTTCCTACACTACCGCTCGCTGCTCCCAATACCACAAGCCACACGGCAATCAATGCGAGATTTCGTCGCAAATGATTGGATAGCAACTGGATCATGAAAGAGTGTCTAAACGACTCAAAGCTTTCGATTAATAGATCTTTCATAAAGTCTAATTAAAACAAAAAAACCACCGGTTGCTACAGGTGGTTGGATTAAATGTGGTGGATGTCGGGCTAGAGAAACTTATCTACCGGGACGTGCGGTAACTGGAATGCCTCTGCCACACCCGCATAGACTATTTCCCCGTTAATCACATTTAACCCAAGTTTTAGTTCATCACTCTCTTTGCAGGCTTGTTTCCAACCCTTCCCGGCCAACTGGATGGCATAAGGCAAGGTCGCATTGGTTAATGCCAGGGTAGAGGTATATGGTACAGCCCCCGGCATGTTGGCCACACAGTAGTGTAGCACATCGTCAATGATGAAGGTAGGATCCTCGTGCGTGGTAGGCTTGCAGGTTTCGATGCAACCGCCCTGATCTACTGCCACATCTACCAACACAGTACCAGGGTTCATTTCTTTCAACATATCCCGTGTAATCAGACTCGGTGCTTTTGCACCGTGTATCAGCACAGCACCAATGATCAGATCGTGCGTCCCAATGAGCTCTCTGATATTGTATTCATTCGACATAAACGTGTTCACATTCGCAGGCATCACGTCGTCTAGATACCTCAGACGGGGTAGACTGATGTCCATGATCGTAACGTCGGCGCCTAAGCCAGCAGCCATTTTGGCTGCGTTAGTGCCTACTACACCTGCACCCAAGATCAACACTTTTGCCGGCCGGACTCCCGGCACACCCCCAAGTAAAATGCCACGACCCTGCAAGGGCTTTTCCAGATATTTGGCCCCCTCCTGAATGGCCATGCGCCCAGCTACCTCAGACATTGGAATCAACAAAGGCAATGATTGATCAGCCCTTTCCACCGTTTCATAAGCCAGGCAAATAGAGCCACTATCCATCATGGCCCTCGTAAGTGTGGCCGAAGACGCAAAGTGAAAATAGGTGAAAACGAGCTGGTCTTTTTGGATCAAGCGGTATTCCGGCTCAATGGGCTCCTTGACCTTCATGATCATTTCAGCACTCGAATATACCGCTTCGATGGTCGGCAACAAATTGGCTCCCGCTTTTTCGTAGCTCTCATCTGAAAAACCACTTCCCAGTCCAGCTCCAGACTGAACGTAAACTTCATGACCCCGGTGGATCATTTCATTGACACCAGCTGGCGTCAAAGACACCCGATTTTCGTTATTTTTAATCTCCTTGGGAACACCAATGACCATTTTGTACTTGTTTAAATGATGAACAAAGATAACGTGCCCGCTTCAGGTAAATTGAATGGATAAAAAATCAAAAGGTCCTGCTGTGATTTATATGATTATAGAAATTTATTTTGTTCAAAAACATATTAATCGATATTATTTATATTTTATTTTTTAAAAAACAGAATAAACAACATCTTATTCTGTTTTCTAGCAAAAAAAAAGCGCGAAACTTCATGTATATTTGTAAGCCATTGTTTTTAATTTTTCTTTAAACCATGACTGTTGAAACCCAGAGGAAATCGGTAATCAATGGCTTAAACAATCAAGACATGTTGGCCGACTATCAATTGGCTGTGGAAAGCCGTGAGGATAGTTTAATAGGTCGCAAGGAAGTGTTCATGGGAAAAGCCAAATTTGGCATTTTCGGTGATGGTAAAGAAGTGCCTCAACTGGCAATGGCCCGGGTATTTGAAAACGGAGATTTTCGTTCTGGGTATTACCGAGATCAGACCTTCATGATGGCCATCGGACAACTCAATTCCCAAGAGTTTTTCGCGCAACTATATGCTCACGCAGATGTCGCTGCCGATCCCGCTTCTGCGGGCAGGATGATGAACGGTCATTTTGCCACCCGTTGGCTGGATAAATCCGGCGAATGGCAATCTCAGACAGACAGCCGCAACTCTAGTGCAGACATTTCTCCTACCGCCGGACAGATGCCACGCCTGTTGGGATTGGCCTATGCGTCCAAGTATTTTCGCAACAATGATGATTTAAAAAATTGGACGGATTTTTCCAAAGCGGGCAATGAAGTGGCCTTTGGTACCATAGGCAATGCCTCAACCTCTGAAGGTCATTTCTTTGAAACCATGAATGCGGCAGCTGTGCTTCAAGTGCCCCTGGTGATGTCTGTATGGGATGATGAATATGGTATATCAGTGCCGCAAGCATTTCATACGGTGAAAAAGAGCATTTCTAAAGCCTTGGCCGGGATGCAACGTGCAAAAGGGCACCCAGGTCTGGAGATTTTTGAAGTAAAGGCGTGGGACTACCCAAAGTTGATAGATACTTATAGAAAAGCGACGAAACTCGCAAGGGAGGAACATGTGCCTACGCTGATTCATGTGACGGAAGTGACTCAACCACAGGGACATAGCACCTCCGGCTCCCACGAACGTTACAAACCAAAAGAACGACTGGAATGGGAAATGGCTCATGACTGCATCACCAAAATGCGGGAGTGGATCATTTCTGAAGGAATCGCAAGTCCTGAGGAAATGGACGCCATAGAACAAGTGGCCAAGACAAAAGCCAAGGATAGTAAAGCGGCAGCATGGAAAGCATTTATAGGGGAGAGTAAGGCCGAGGCTCAGAAAGTAATTGATTTACTAAGTCCGGTGACACATGAAACCGTTCAGGCCGCCGTAAAACAACTGAAGAGTGAGCCCAATCCAATCAAAGCCAATGTGATGGTGGCTGCCCGCGAAAGCTTGTATGCACTAAACGATGGGAGCAACGAGGGCGTTCGGCAAAAACTCTTGAACTGGTTGGCGGAGTCAAAAGTGAAATTTGCGGACCAGTACAATTCGCACTTATACAGTGAATCCAAAAAAAGTGCTTTGAACGTAGCGGCTGTTGCGCCTAAATACACGGCTAAATCCGTAACAGTAGATGGTCGTGAGGTATTACAGGCTTGTTTTGATCATTTACTCACCACTCGCCCGGAAATTTTCGCATTCGGAGAAGACGTAGGTAAAATTGGTGGCGTGAATCAAGGCTTTGCGGGTCTTCAGGAAAAACATGGAGACTTACGCGTATTGGACACCGGAATTCGGGAAAATACCATCATCGGGCAGGGCATTGGCTGTGCCATGCGCGGTTTAAGGCCCATTGCTGAAATACAATACCTGGATTACCTGCTCTATGGACTTCAGACATTATCCGATGACCTGGCTACCCTTCAGTACCGAACCAAAGGGGGACAAAAAGCCCCACTTATCATCCGGACGAGAGGCCATCGGCTAGAAGGGGTTTGGCACTCAGGATCCCCGATGGGCATGATCATTCACGCACTGAGGGGTATCTATGTATTAACGCCACGAAACATGACCCAGGCAGCAGGGATGTACAACACAATGATGGACTCGGATGATCCCGCTCTGCTCATTGAGAGTCTGAATGGTTATCGCCTTAAGGAACAAATTCCAGACAACCTCGCAGAATTTAGAGTTCCTCTGGGTATGCCTGAAGTTTTAAAGGAAGGTGAGGATATCACAGCGGTTACCTATGGGTCTACCACACGCATCGTAATGCAGGCTGCTGAGCTACTTGAAAAGTATGACATCAGCATGGAAGTCATCGATGTTCAAACACTATTACCCTTTGACAGGAAAGGACAAATTGTATCATCTCTTGAAAAAACGAACCGCCTCATGGTCATTGACGAAGATGTGAGCGGTGGTGCCTCTGCTTTTATTATGCAACAAATTCTGGAGAGAGACAATGGATACCGATGGTTGGATTCCAAGCCGGTGACTGTCACCTCCAAAGATCATCGCCCGGCTTACGGAACAGACGGTGATTATTTTTCAAAATCCAATCGCGAGGATATTTTTGAAGCCGCCTACAATCTCATGCACGAATTCAGTCCGGAGAAATATCCTTCACTTGATTAGCGGGTGATATCACTGAGAACAAAACCAGGAGTACGCGCAATGTTGCTGCGGTTCAGGTTACGGTCGTAGATAAAAAATTCAATCTGAATGGTGTCGTTCCTGAATGAAAATGGAAAAGCCACGGATTGCATGGCGTAAGTAATTCGTCCCTCCAGGGGTTTCCCAAAACCAGATCGTTTAAATACCGGAAATCGTCCGTTGAAATTATCCGAACAATCCCCGGGAATAAAATCAATCAATCGAAATTCTCCATTGACCTTGCGGTAAAAGTCTAGGTAAATATTGTTATGCGTTTCATTTCTGAGCACAAACGCAGTATCCTTTCTAACCCTGAGATTTTGATTGTAGAAAACAACACCATCCACATTGAAAGAATCTTCCTCTATAAAATGCACATCGATGATCTCAAAATCCTCACAGTCAAAGGTTGTTGGAATATCCGAAGCATCGCCTGGAAAAGCTGAAGGTGGACCAAGTGAAGCAGGCCCAAGGTAGCTGGTGAACAACTCCCGGGACAGACTTGCCTGGCCACTGTTGGGGTCGTACTTCAGGAGATCGACAAAATAAGTAATGGGTGAAGCTGGCCGACTGGTCAATGGCAAATCCAGGTCTGTATCCCCCAAAGCAACGGGATCATCAATAACAAAATCTACATTTGGATCGTTGTCCAACAAAATACTAAAAGGATGGTAAGGGGGTCTGGAATCGTTGTCATCCTCTTCTTCATTTGCCAAACCTATGTCACCATCACCATCTCTGATTTCAAAAGTCAGATAAAGGGAATCTGCTTCAGAAAATTCTTTAAATTCAATATTTAGGTATTCAATCCGGGGTTCCTCGGGGAATTCCGGAGCTTCGAAGCATCCCGTGACAATTCCGAACACACCCACAATGAACAATATTTGAATAAGTTGCTGTTTCATATCCATAGCATCAATAACCTGAAGACATATGCCTTTTGAAGACGAATTTAAGCAAAGCTTGCCATCCGTAAATGAAGCTTCCTTTATGGATCATGCCTTGGCCGCATTTCGTTTTCAAGCTACGCACAATGATGTGTATCGCCGGTATTTACAACATCTTCAAGTATCTTGTGTTAACGTAAAAAAGATTGAGGATATTCCATTTTTGCCAATTACGTTTTACAAAAGACATTGCATACAAAGCGGAAACTGGCAGGCTGAACTGATTTTTAAAAGCTCAGGTACCTCCGGTCAAACACGCAGCGTAAATAGGTTAAGAGATGCCGGCCTCTACAGGCAACTGGCCATTAAGACATTTGAATCACACTTTGGTTCCTTAACAGCGTACAGCTTGTATGCTCTTTTACCCTCCTACTTGGAACAAGGACATTCCTCTCTTGTGTACATGGTAGACGCTTTCTTGGCCCGGACAACAAAAGGCGGATTCTATCTTAAAGCAGGCCGCCATTGGCTGCAAGAGCTTGACCAACAAAAACAACCACTGCTTTTTGGTGTCAGCTATGCATTGCTCGATCTGGTTGAGGACATTTCAAAACCTTTTGAAAATCTAACCGTCATAGATACCGGGGGAATGAAGGGTCGGAAAAAAGAGTTGACCCGTCAGGCACTTCATGAGCAACTGAGTAAATTAACAAGAAAGCCCATCTATTCAGAATACGGAATGACAGAACTCATGACCCAGGCCTATGGAGCAGAGGGGAAACTAAGGTACCCACCTTGGGCAAGGGCATATATCCGGGAAGTGAATGATCCGCTTTCCTTACATCCTGAGGGGGTAGGTGTATTGAATGTGGTAGACCTAGCCAACATCGATACGTGCTGTTTCGTAGCCACCGATGACCTGGCCCGTGTGTCTGGAACATGTTTTGAAATACTCGGCCGAACAGATCACTCAGACATACGAGGTTGTAACCTCATGGCAATATGAACGATGTTTTTCTTCGCATCGCAGGAATACACGAGTAAAATGAAATAAATAACGAAAACATTTGTTGTATAGTAGATGATCTGGTTCTACTTTTGGCAGAGTATGTATCAATCAATAATACAGACTATTGGAGCTATGAAAAAGACCCTTGCCATATTTGCCCTATTGATGTTCGTTTTAGGTGCTTGTACACAGAGAACTTGTCCTACTTATGCAGATGTGGACCAACAAGAGGTACCCTCTGAGAATAACGCAGACGTCTAATTCTCCACGTATTTTCTTACGTCTGATTCCTTGATGGACCTGTCGGACATTATGATCAGTCGTTCAACGACATTTCTTAGTTCTCTAATATTGCCACTCCAATCGTACTTCTTAAGCTGTTCAATGGCCTTGTCCTCAATTTTCATTACTGACGCTCCATATTCCTGAGCGATTACCTGCAGAAAATGCTCAACCAATAAAGGAATATCTTCCGCACGATCTCTGAGCGCAGGCACTTTAATTACCACCACACTGAGCCGATGGTAGAGGTCTTCGCGAAAATTGCCTTCCAATATTTCTTGTTTAAGGTCTTTGTTCGTAGCCGCTACTACCCGAACGTCCACTTGGATAGACTTGTCTCCTCCTACCCTTGAAATTTGCTGTTCCTGGAGTGCTCGCAAGACTTTAGCCTGCGCAGAGGCGCTCATATCGCCTACTTCATCCAAAAAAAGCGTGCCTCCGGTGGCCAGTTCAAATTTGCCAATACGCTGTTTATGTGCAGATGTAAATGAGCCCTTTTCATGGCCGAATAATTCACTTTCTATCAACTCAGAAGGAATCGCAGCACAGTTTACCTCAACCAATTTACCGGAAGATCTTTGACTTTTTTCATGCAACCAACGGGCTACCAACTCCTTTCCGGTACCATTCTCACCAGTAATAAGCACCCGGGCATCCGTAGGTGCAACCTTTTCGATGGTTTGTTTGATCTCCTCAATGGCCTTGGACTCTCCAATGATTTCATGGCCACGCTTGACCTTTTTTCTCAACACCTTAGTTTCCTCTATCAATTCTGAATGGTCGATGGCATTTCTAACAGTAATGAGCAATCGGTTGAGATCGGGGGGCTTCTGAATAAAATCGTACGCGCCAGATTTCGTGGCCTCCACCGCAGTTTCTATGGTGCCATGCGCAGAAATCATGATGAATGTGGCATTGATACCCTCTGACCTTGCTTTTTGAAGCAGCTCCAAACCATCCATCTTGGGCATTTTAATGTCGCACAAGACTGCATCGAAATTTCCTTTTTCCAACTCACTCCAGCCTTCTTTACCGTCCGCTGCCTGGACCACATTGAATTTTTCGTATTCGAGAATTTCCGTGAGCGTATCGCGAATACTCTTTTCGTCATCTACAATTAAAATCTTTGGCATAAATTTTTTAAAGAAAATAAAAAAGCAGGCCTGTAAGCCGGGTTCTGTATACCACCAAGGTGATATGCCCATCATTTATCTGGTTCTGGCGTCACCACCAGAATCTAGCGACCTACCCAATTCCACTCAGACGAGCCGCCTTCAAACGCAGAACCTATTTGGTCTTTCAATCCGTAAGGTTTACCGTGCCTTCTGCATCACTACACAAGCGGTGGGCTCTTACCCCACCTTTTCACCTTTACCCTCTGAAGCTGTTTTTAAGGAGGCGAACCTCCATATGGTCTCAAAAGGCAGTCTATTTTCTGTGGCACTTTCTCCCTCCGTTTCCGGAAGACTTCCTGTTAGGAAGTACGGCGCTCTCTATTGCCCGGACTTTCCTCTCCTCAACAGGAGCGATGAGCCGGCCTGCTTTAGCAAAATTAGTGAATCAATAGATATCCCTTCCGGTAATTTTCATTTCCCATCGATCGGCCAAATTACCCACCTCCTGAATCATTTCTTTTACCTGGTCTTCCGTAACACTGTCTAAAAATGACGCTGCCTCTACCTTCAGGAAACCGTCTTCAATCACAAACTTGGCGTGTACAAAGCCCGCGGAAGCCTCCAGTACAGCATGTAAATTCATGTCCTCATCACCCGGACAAACTTTAGATTTAATCTGTACTACTTCCTTTTGATATTGGGGATGCGCAAATACACGTCCCTGAACCGCCTGAAAGCGTTCGTCTGGTAAAGGAATGACGATTATGGACTGGGCATCATCGTAATCATTGAACTCGCCACCGATTTCTTCTGCGTAGCGCTGGATAAAATTTTTGAAATTCATTTTTGGGTTGGTAAATGTCTACAGCTGAAACTAAGCATGAATTTACAAAAAACCAGCTACTTGGAAAGGATTAACGCGTACCAGAAGATTTATCTTCACTTTCTTCCTCTTCTTCTTTTCTTCTAATGGCTTTGTCTCTGGCTTTTCCCAATAACTCTACAAAACTATAAAATGACCGGGTATACCGCAGACTGAGGCCTGTTTCAATGTTGGTGTTATTCCTGTTTGGTAAATTTCTATTTTCATTGGTTTGGCTAAACATCTTGGCTCGTAATCGTCCATCTTCAGTGAGCATATATTCCACCGCCCAGTCTCCGATGATGTTGCTTTCAAGACTATTCTGATCCTGAGTGCCCGTACTGTTAGATGCGAAATTTCCTCCTTTGGTTACCTTTAGACGGCCCTCCATGAAGGTGTAGGCCAATCTTAAGCGGAAGGTATTGTATCCCTCCTGGTCCATATTGGCCAGGTCTATTTCCAATTCCAGATTTTCATCTAGCTGACTGACAAGGTAGCTCGCCTGACTCGTTAGAAATTCACTAACACTACCGAGAACACCTGAACTACTGTTGCCCCCAACAAAACCCTGATTAAGGGGCATGAAACGCTTGAAAAACATCAGGCTCACGACCTGGCGTTTGAGTTCTTGCTCGTTGGCCCGTAAGCTTGACAATGCGCTGGATATTTCAGGTGTAACGGTCCCTACCGACTCATCAAGATAAATATCAAAACTAATTTCAGGTGATAGCATTTCTCCATCCAGATTTAAGCCTACAACTACAGGGTAGCGCTGTGACGCTCCAGTCGCCTCACTAGGATCGAAATCCGGATTCAGGATCGGATCTAAAGATGCGCGTTGCACATAAGTAGCCTCCATATCCAAGATGCCATTGTACGGGCTACCAAACCAGCGGATGGTCCCGCCACGTTTGACAATAAATTCCTTGCTCATGAAATTGGGTACGGTAAAATTGTAAGCTCCTTCGGCCAGAACCAGGTCTCCGAATAGTTCAAAATTACCGTTCTTATCGAGGGTCAATTTTAAATTTCCATCTCCCCTGCCACGAATGATGTCTCCGGTTTTGATATTAAAAATAAGCTCTGTGTAAGCATCTGTGGTGATCTGCAAATCAAAATCCAGTGTGAGTCCCAAAGACTCCCCCACCTCGCGCTCACGCTTCTCTGTACGCACAGAATCGGTTAGATCTATAAAGGTTACAAAATCCGTATTTTGAAGGGCTTCTCCCGTGGTAATGGGAATGTACAAACGGGTGCCTTTCTCGGTGGTGGCATCTACTTCCACCACCAGGTCATTCAATGGCCCACTGACTTCGATCCTTCCCGTAGCCACTGCTCTACCATAGTAAAGGGCATTATCTGCCCGAGTGGTATTTAAAAACTGAAACTTTTTGGCATCAATGGTGAGACCTGTCTGGATTTTCTTAAAGTTTTCATGCTTCACCTCGCCGGAAACTGACGCTTTATGGCCATCCTGATCAACAAGTTCAAAGTTTCTGAAACTCAGGGCATCTTTACTTACGTTGAGCGTGCCGGAATAATTGTAATACGCGCCCAGGTACACAACGGTAAAACCGGCATCCTTCACGCGCATTGCACCGGACAACTCTGGCGCATCCAGTCTCCCTCCGACATTCAAGTAGCCGGTAACCAATCCTTGCATGTCGTTGAGCGTTCCCTTCAGGAAGGGCTGAAACATTTTCAGGTCGGCCTGGTCAAAGGCCAGAATAAAACTCAACTGTTTTTCAACCTCATTTGGGAAGTAATTGCCACGCATATAAATGGTGCGAAAATTTTCTCTATCAAGCGTTAGACCCATCTTGATAGATTGCCGATCTCTGTCCCAGGAGGCACTACCCTGAATATCGCCAATCAGAAAATTTTCATATAAAAATTCATCCATGGTGAATTCTCCATCAAAAGCGAAGGGCTCACCAGGAATTTGCGTGAGACTGAAATCTGCGTTGACAATTCCCTCTACTTCTAAACCCCCATACTCCTGGAATTCATACAAGTCGATATTTTTAACCGTTACATCCAACCGGCTTTTCAGCAGGTCGCTATAATTTCCTGAGATTCCAATCAAACGGTCTCCACTGAAAAACTGCACGTGGTCGAGCCATACGCCATTGCTATCGAGCTTGATCATGTTTTCTTCATCCACTCGCCACTCCTGCCCAAGTGTCTTAATTCGGGAAGGTTTAAAATCAAAAATCAAACTGTCGCTAGCGAGCAGCAATTCTGCCCGGATATTAGAGTCCGTTGCTGAGGCTTCCTGGTGCAGGTTGATATCGAGATCAATTCGATCGTTTAACCAAACGGCTTCGGTGGAAAAATGATCAAATGGGTCCATGTCGCCCACATACTGCTTGGTAGAGGTCACGTTCACAGAAGCCAGGATGTCATTGGTATCGTCATCCACAGAGGCATACACATCTACCTGATTGCCCTGAAATTTATTACCCCCGATGGCAATCAGTGAACTGGTAATACCCCCATTGATGATTACATCGGCCTCCGGCTTTTGCTCAAGTAAAAGTTCCATTTCCGTGCCAGGTGCGATGTGCAACGAAGTATCTAGGAAAGAGGTATACTGCTCAACATTGCCAAGTTTCATTTTAAAACTGGCCTTCAACGGATCAATGTCATGGTTGATTACCGTGTCTATCAGGGTAAAATATCTGGACAATTCAGCCACTTCAGTCTGAATCAAATTACCCAGATTTGAGAAGGTGTACTGTCCGTTGAGTGAGGCATCAACCCCAGGCATTGTGACCCTAAGCGTGCGTTCGGTGGAGTCACCCGCGATGTCCACTTCTGCCATTTGCCATTTCACACGCTGTGTGGAATCCATCCGAAATTCGGTATTTAGCATTTTCAGATTTGCTAACATGAGATCCGGATCCAGGGCCACTTGTTTCCAGTTGATGATGGACTTAAGAAAAAAATCCTGTTCAGTTAAATTTAAGGATCGCGTTTTAATAGAATCAATGAAAAGGTTGGCAGATATTTTTTGAGGAGCCGCTTTGAGATCAATATTTGCCTTGCCCTTCATTCGGCAATTAGGATCTACGATACTGAAGTTTCCAGAATATTTTTGGAGCGCTACGAAGCCTCTGAAAACAATGGAATCGTACACATATTGTTTCAACCCGACATCCCTGGCAACAAAATCAGTGATGAGACTAACTTTTTCCGGCGTAAGTCCTTTACCGATCACCTTACCCTTTAAATCTAAATTTTGAAAGGTAGCGGTATCACCGAGCAGCAGACCTACATTAAAATCACTTACCTGCAACTGTGAATTATAGCTGGCATTTTCGAAGTCATCCGGTATTTGCATATTCAAATCCATAACCCCTTCTCCTTCCGGCGTGATAAAAGCAAGTTTGGTTTCAAAATCTTTCATAGACCCCTCTATACGCATATCGAGGGCCAACCACTTAAGTCCAACTACTTGACGGGGGAAGTTCTCAGTAAATAATTTAAAGTCCTCCAGATACAATTTGGATCGATCGATCCGCGCCGCTACCAGCGTGCTTTCGACATCCGGTAAGCCTTGTGCGCTCATATTGAGATACAGCTCCGATGTGCCATAGGTTAACTTTAAATCCTTCACTTCCAGATTTTTCACTTGACCAAAAATATTTCCGGATAATACCAGGGGCTGAAAGACAGGCAGGTCGTCCACAAAAGTTTGCAGATCTTCACTGGCTATTATTACATCCGCCAGGCGAACGTGGAACGAAATGCTATCCATGAAACTTGCCAATGCGGAGGGTTGGTCATAATTGAAGGCCACAGAATCTCCGAAAGCACTGTGAGGGGTCCTAATTAATAGTTCATCTAAAATTAAATTTTTAGGTCCATATTGTAGTCGTGCATCAAACTGGTCGATGGTTAGCTGACTCCCCATGTCCTTCCCTTTGAAGTTTTGTATAAACATACCGATTGAATCAGGAAAGACCCCCAACTCCAGCATCTCAATCGATGAAAGCTGGAAGTTGATATGGTTGTTATCAAATCCAGATGGGTCCAGTGGAGCGTCTTCATTGTCCAGTTTGAATCGTACATCCTCCAACTGGATGCGATCTATCAATATGGGTGCAGCTTTTGTAGTATCCTCCGTGGGGCTGCTGAGTTCAGATAATCTATTGATGAAATTGATGAGATTAAAAGATGCGCTGTCATTGGCTTTGATCAGATGTACTTTGGCCGTTTCTAATTCGATATCATCAATGGCAAGTTCGGAAGCCCCCAACAACTGGAATAGGTCATAATTAATAGTTAAACTTTGCGCCTGAACCATTTCTCGCGCCACCGTATCTTTCAACATGACCTCTCTGAGGGCTACCTGATCGAACCAGGAAATACGTATTCTGTTGATCGTTAGCTCATGATTGGTGTTGGCTGATATCCATGAGGTCAGACTGTCTGCCACATAGTTTTGTACCATTGGCGTTTGGATCAACCCCCATGCGCCAATGATTAAAATAAAAAATACCGCCACCAACCAACCTACTGTCTGAAGTAAGAACCTAAACCATCGTGGCAATTTCCTGTTTTGCGCCATTTTTGTAATCTATGACCACCATTCTCGGTATCGAATCTTCCTGTGATGAAACTTCGGCAGCCATTTGCCGCGAAGGTAAAATAATCAATAATGTGATAGCAACCCAAGCTGTACATAAATCATACGGCGGAGTGGTCCCTGAGTTGGCCTCCCGTGCACACCAAAAAAACATTATCCCGGTTATTCATCAGGCACTAGAAGAGGCTTCACTAACCATACACAATGTTCAAGCCATTGCATACACGCAAGGGCCTGGATTATTGGGTGCCCTATTGGTAGGTAGCTCTGCGGCCAAAGGACTTGCGCTGGCCCTGGACGTTCCATTGCTACCCGTGCATCACATGAGGGCACACGTATTGGCTCATTTTATCGAGGAGCCCACCCCTGCATTTCCATTCATCTGCCTGACAGTAAGTGGGGGCCATACGCAACTCGTGCTTGTGAAAGACGCATTAAATATGGAGGTGATTGGGCAGACGCTGGACGACGCGGTGGGAGAGGCTTTTGACAAATGTGCGAAAATGCTTGGCTTATCTTACCCCGGTGGACCAGCCATAGACCAACATGCGCAAAACGGAGATCCACATCGCTTTACTTTTGGAGAGACCCAATTGGAAGGTTTGAATTATAGTTTTTCCGGAATTAAAACAGGCGTGTTGTACTTCCTGAGAGAATCGGTGCAAAAAAACACTGACTTCATCGAACAAAACCTCCCCGATTTATGCGCGAGCATACAGTACCAGTTGGTGCAGATGCTGATTAAAAAACTGTTGCTGGCTGTAGATAAAACGCAAATAAAGCAGGTGGCCATCGCCGGGGGCGTAGCGGCCAACCGCTTGCTCCGGAGTACGCTGTACGAACTCGGAATTAAGCAGGGTTGGGAGGTGTATATACCCGACTTTCAATACTGCACGGACAATGCAGGTATGATTGCCATGGCTGGTTATTTGCAATACAATAAGCATCAATTCGGATTATTGACAGATA
Organism: uncultured Roseivirgaceae bacterium; assembly: GCA_964403075.1. Lineage (GTDB taxonomy): Bacteria > Bacteroidota > Bacteroidia > Cytophagales > Cyclobacteriaceae > CAYOEV01. The sequence continues at coordinate 58,357 of CAYOEV010000013.1, forward strand.
GTCCGGCGCCACGAATGCCCTTTTAACCGGTGTTCATTATTTTAGCTGAGATGGGTAGTATGAAGAAAGAAAAGGCAAGGTTTTCGAATGACATTCAGATCAAAAACCGCAAGGCAAGCTACGAGTTTGAATTCCTCGATACCTATACGGCTGGTGTAGTATTGAAGGGCACAGAAATCAAATCAATTCGGGAAGGAAAGGCGAGCATTCAGGAAGCTTATTGTCATTTCGAAAATGGTGAGCTAATGCTCAAGGGCATGAACATCGGTGCTTACGTGCAGGCAAGTTTTTACAGTCATGACCAAACCCGTCCGCGCAAACTACTGTTAAAGCGACAGGAATTAGAAAAACTAAGTAAAAAAACGGGTGAAAAAGGTCTCACCATCATTCCTATAAAGGTGTTCATCAGTAGTCGAGGATTTGCCAAGATCATGATCGCTCTGGCGAAAGGAAAGAAAATCCATGACAAGCGTGAGAGCATAAAAAAGAAAGATCAGGATAGGGAATTGAAACGCATGAAAGTGAAATGAAATCTGTATTGGTGCTGAATCAGGACTACACTCCCCTAACCATTTGTTCCGTGGAGAGGGCCTTTGTGCTTCTATACCTGAACAAGGCAGACCTGCTGAGTGAAGCCCGTGAAAAACAATTACGCACCATTGACAGAGCATTTCCTTTTCCGAGTGTCATTCGCATCCACCGCTACATCAACATCCCCTTTCGTGGGGTGGTGTTGACCAGGCATAATGTGTTTAAACGAGATAAAAACCAATGCCAATACTGTGGCACTCGTCAGGATTTAACACTGGATCACCTGGTACCAAAGTCACGAGGGGGGAAATCAACCTGGACCAATCTGGTCACCGCTTGTAAGCGTTGCAATGCCAAAAAAGGAAATAATACGCCAGAAGAAGTGAGCATGAAGCTGAAAAGACCTCCTTTTCGCCCCAGTTATATCATGTTCCTCAGAAGCGTCAGTGGAGGTATGCGATCGGAATGGCTCCCCTACCTGGACCCAAAAAATCTGTCAGCATAAAAAAAGTCCCCGCTAAGGGACTTTAATATTGTTTACTTAACTACTTGCTAACCTTCTACTTTCGGTTTCAGCGACGTGTACAACACCTTTAACGCGTTGGCCTGCCTCAATTCCTGCTGAACGTCCGATACAATACCGAATTTGGTTTCAATGTCCACTTTCAATGCCATGGTAATTTGGTCACGTTCCGCCTCTGAGAGTTTATCTTTTTCTTTGTTTACGAATTGAACGATGTCATCTTTCCCAATAAATACATCATTGGTTTGAATCTTAGGTTCCTTGCCGTAGAGTGAACTGTTCTGCGGCACGCCAATGTAGATGTAACTAACCAGTGATTTACGCTGGATTTTTGTAAGCTGCTGTGCCTTGGGCAGCTGCTGCTTAACCAATATTTCCTGTTCCCTCATCACAGTGGTTACCATGAAGAAAAACAACAACATGAATATAATGTCAGGCAACGCTGCTGTCGGAATTTCCTGAGTGGCTTTCGAATTTTTCTTAAACTTTGACATGTCACAATTATTCAGGTTCAGCAATTGAAATCGCACGCGGAATACCTTCTCTGGCTCTATCATAAATGGCTTTCTGCGAAGGTTCCCCTTTGTCTAAAGCCAAAAATTCGTCCGGAGACAATCCCACTCGTTCACCATATATTTCGTTGTACGCACCATTGATCGCATCCAAAACTTCAATATATAGCTCGTAACTAGTTCCACGGTTCGCTTTGAAACTCACCACCGCCTTCGTTCCCATGGGCTCATCCGAAGAATTGGGTCGACGCCCATATTGGTTTACAAAATTCTTCAAAGAGGGTGGAAACGAATTGAAGACCGCGATAGCCTCTTCCGACGGACTACCAAAATTCAAGATAAATTTTTTGACCTCTTCTTTAAGCACCTCTGGTCCCTTTCTCCAGGGCTCATCCTCTACCAGCAACTGATCTTTGGAGTTGGCCAGTATTTTAAAGATGTTTCGCTGTTGGATGTCCACATCCTTCTCTTCCATCTGATCATCCCTGGGCGGCAACAACAGCGCAATACCTTTGTCGTTTGCGATGGTTGTGGTGACCAGGAAAAAGATCAAGAGGAGGAAAGCAATGTCTGCCATGGATCCTGAGCTAATCTCAGGCGGCTTTCTTCCTGCGTCTCTTGCCATTATTTTGTTGCTTTTACAATTTCCGTGTAAATAATTCCACCGATGGCACCAAGTGCCAGGATGTAAAACATTATCAAACCAGCGCCTACCCGTTTGGAGGTTGCACTACTGACGTCCGCACCAAATGTATCGCCGCCAGCGAGTATGAAGCAAACCACAAACAGCACGACCAGTACGCCCACACCTATCCCAGCTTTTATCAATGATTTCGGGTCGCTGAGCGACTGAATAATCGGGAGAATTATGGCTGCCCCCGCACATGCTGCGATAAGTATGTAAGCAAATATTAAACCTGCGTCAATCATATTCTACAATCTTTAAAATGATTACTTGGTTACATTGTGTTTTACCAGAATATCCACCAGAGAGATGGATGCATCTTCCATGCTATTCACCAGGCCGTCAATTTTTGACACCAGGTAGTTGTAGAACAATTGCAGGATAACCGCTACGATCAGACCGCCTACGGTTGTCAACAAAGCCACCTTTATACCGTCTGCCACCAGACCGGGGTTTACATCACCCGCTTCTGCGATGGCATCAAAGGCATTAATCATACCGATTACGGTACCCATGAAACCCAACATCGGGGCAAGTGAAATGAAAAGAGAGATCCAAACCATTCCTCGCTCCAATCGGCCCATCTCCACAGAACCATAAGCGATGATAGACTTTTCCACCATTTCCAATCCTTCGCTCATACGCATCAAGCCCTGAGTAAAGATAGATGCCACAGGCCCTTTGGTATTTTTTGTTACTTCTTTAGCCGCATCAACACCTCCGGAGGCGAGGGCATTTTCAACATCGGCCAACAACTTCTTCGTATTGGTAGTGGCCAGATTCAAAGTGATGATTCGCTCAATGGAGATGGCCAGTCCTAAAATCAAACAAATCAACACAATGCCCATGAAAGTGGGTCCGCCGTCGATAAATTGCTTTTTGACTACATTGTGAAAACCTTCGTTGGAAGCGGGGGCTTCTTCGGCCACCTCTTCAACATTTGCTTCTTCCACGGGCTCAGCAACAGTCTCTGCTGCCACCGGCCGTTCAGCAACTGCTGATGTATCTTCCTCAGAATATTCTTGCGCTTTGGCGTCCAATGTGGCAATCGCAAAAACACCTACTAGCGCAAAAAGGGTAAGTAACTTTTTCATGTTAGGTTGTACTTTCGTTAAACGTTTGGTTTGCTATGTTAATCAGTAAATAATAAAGTTTCAAAATAAAAACGAATTCGGTCTTCCCCAGTACCTCTTCTCCCAGCCAATTCGAGCGGAGAGAGAGGGATTCGAACCCTCGAATCGCGGTTAGCGATTACACACTTTCCAGGCGTGCGCCTTCAACCACTCGGCCACCTCTCCATAAAAATACGCTTATGCTGTACGAATCAGGGCGACAAATAAATCAATAAATCAAGCAATATCCAAGTTTTGAAATTTTAATGGGTAAACCTGTACGTCCATTTCGCCGCACAAAGGAATCACCAATTTCTCACGCACCTTACGCATTTCATTTTCATTCCCCAATAAATGCATCAATTTGGTCAATGCCGCTTCCACGGTCAGGTCAGCACCACCAACGACCCCTAACTCTAATAAAGCACTGCTCGTCTCGTACTTTCCCTGCGTAACTGTGCCCCCCAGGCATTGACTCACATTAACCATGATCAATCCCCGGTCCCTTGCCGAACTTAGGGCATCCAAGAACCAATTGTCAGTCATCGTATTGCCTGAACCAAAGGTTTCTATGACAATGGCCTGCATATTTTCATTTCCCAGGATGTATTCAACATGTGACCGGGACATGGCTGGAAATAATTTTAGCAAGCCCACCTCAGGATTCATGTTGCTGTAGACTTTTAGCTGCTGCTCCATTAGATTGGGCCTAATATATTTACGATTAAATTCAATGTTAATACCGGCTTCTGCCAAAATGGGGTAGTTCTCAGATTTGAAGGCGGAAAAATTACTACTATGTACTTTTTGTGCCCGGTTGCCTCTCAAAAGTACATGGTTGAAATAAATACAGACCTCCGGGATTAATGGGCGGCCTTTATTGTCAAAAGTAGAGGCAATTTCCAATGCGGTAACAAGATTTTCTCTCGCATCTGATCGGGTGCCACCAATCGGTATTTGTGCACCGGTAAGGACGATCGGTTTGCTGAGGTGCTGGACCATGAAACTCAATGCCGACGAGGTGTAAGCCATGGTGTCGGTGCCGTGCAGGATTACGAAGCCATCGTATTGGTTGTAATTCTCCTCGATGATATAAACCAGATCTTGCCACTCTTTTATGCCCATATTGCTGGAATCTATCGGATCGGGAAAGGAAATGACTGTCAACCTGAGATCTAGTGATTTCAATTCAGGTAGATGCTCAATGACCCTGCCAAAATTAAATGGACGTAGGGCTCCGCGTTCGTCCGACGCCATACCAAAAGTGCCCCCTGTATAAATGATCAGGATGGACGCCCGTATTTTCCGCGGGCTGATCAGGTTGACAATTTTATAGTTCATAAGATTTGAACAATTGACGGGCATTTCGGGTCGTTATCTCGGCCACCTCATCCAAACCTACACCCCAGCTTTTAGCCACTTCCCCTGCTACCAGGCGTGTATAGGCCGGCTCATTGCGTTTCCCCCGATAAGGTGTGGGCGTCAGGTAAGGACTATCGGTTTCCAGAACTACTCTCGAACGGTCCAGGTGTGGGACCACCACATCCATCCCCCCCTTTTTAAATGTAATCACACCGCCCAAACCCAGGTAGAAACCCAGATCAGTAATCTCGGCACCCTGGTCTATCGAGCCGGTAAAACAATGAAAAACGCCCGTCAATCCTTTCAATGCCCACTCCCTTATCAGGTCGATGGTTTCATCGATGGAGTTACGGCAATGGACAACCACGGGCAGCTGATGGTGCAATGCCAACTCGCATTGTCTGTGAAAAGCCTTTTTTTGTTCTTCCCAATGTCTTTTGTCCCAATATAAATCAGTGCCCATTTCGCCTACCGCGAGGTAGCCCCCTTTTTCAAGTTGAGCTTCCACCTGACGCAGTACTTCTTCATAGTTTTCAGTTACTGAACAAGGGTGCAGGCCCATCATGGGAAAACATCTACCAGGGTAGGCCGCCACGAGCCGGTGCACATCGTCAATGGATGATGCATCGATGTTGGGTAAATAAATTTCATCGATCCCTGCGGCCAACGCCCGATCCATTACCGCGTCCAGGTCGTTTTCAAAAGCATCGAGGTAAATGTGTGCGTGGGTATCTATAAACATGCCAATGTCTTAAATTGATAACCTTGGTCGGTATAAAAACTCAACACTTCAGGCAATAAAACATTCACGTTTTGCGCTGCCTTTAGATTGTCATGAAAGACAAAAATAGACCCACTCGGGGCACCCATCAGGTATTTCAACGCTTGTTGCTGATTCAAACGTGGGTCGAAATCCCAGCTTAGACGGTTCCACATCACTATTTTAAAGCGCCCGGACAGGGCCGTGGCCTGCACCTTTTTGATTCTACCATAAGGTGGCCTAAAGAAATGATCCGATACCCCGTGCGCAGCCAGCTGCTCCTGGCAGTACAAAACATCTCTTAAATAAGTGGTCTTACTTACCTCCCAGCCCTTCAGGTGATGTTGGGTGTGATTGGCCAAAAGATGTCCTTCGGCGGCCACCTGCCCAGCTATAGCTGGGTATTTTAGTATATTTTCACCCACGCAGAAAAATGTGGCCTTGGCATCAAAATCTTCAAGCTTTTCCAATATTGATTCGGTGATTACGGGAATCGGGCCGTCGTCGAATGTAAGAAACAATGCCTTTTCTTTCGTTTCTACCTGCCAGATAAAATCGGGATATAGGGCTTTGATCCATTCCGGGGTTTGGTGCAAAAACTTTCTCATCCCAACAGGTTCACGCTGCAAGACAAAATGGTAATATCGTCATGGATGGGTGCCTCACCCCTGAACCGATTCATCTCCTCTAAAATACTGGCATGAAGAATTTTGAGTCCATGGTCGTCCCATGACAAAAGTAAATTCTTCAACCGCGCCTCACCAAAGGCCTCGTCTGATTCATTAAAAGTCTCAGTAAGTCCGTCGGTATATCCAAAAAAGGTAAACTTGGATAAACCCTCTAATTTTTTGGATTCAATGAAAGGTAGCGGGTCGAACATACCCAAAATGGTGGTGCCCTCATTTAATTCCAACAACTCATTATTTTTACGGATGTACAAGGGGTTGTGTCCACAATTTACATATTGGAAACTACGATCCTCCAAATTATAAATACCCAAAAAGAAGGTGATGAAGTGCTCCGCATTGCCGCTGAGGAATAGTGCATGATTCAATTCCTCTATAAGGCTCTTGGGATCTTCGATCCGACGTACCAGTGCCCGCAATGACGCCTGAAAGTTTGACATTAACAAAGCCGCGCCTACTCCTTTGCCCGACACGTCTGCTACGCAAAGCAAAAACCGATGGGCATCAATTTTAATGTAATCGTAATAATCGCCACCCACATCAGAATGGGGAAGATATACCGCCTCCACGCGAATGGGCCCTGTTTCTGGTAGCGACTTTGGAAACAAAAACTGTTGCACTTTTTTCGCAATCTCCAACTCCCTTTGATAGGCTTCCTGTTTGAGTCGTTCTCTCGCCAACCGTTTGTTTTCAATGGCCACCATGATGATGTTGCTCAGCGCCTTTACGAAAGTCAGGTCCATCCAACTGCCCAAAAACACCACCGCCAACAGCTTTTCCTTGTGTTTGACCGGAAAAGACAGACTAAAAGCACCAAACATGCCGAGGTTGTCGTCCATTTTGAGCTCATCATCCAGTTCCCGGTATTGCTCAGGCAAAACCAAATCATCGGTAGACTCCTCTACGCCAAAACTGGCTTTGCATTTCCATCCATCGTCCTGCACAAAAAGAGCCATTTTAGATACCTGAAGATTAGCGAGCAGGATAAACTTGAAGATTCGGTAAAGATCCCCTTCCGGTAAGTTGTTGTTGATTGCCTGGGTAACTTCAAGCAGCGCATTGAGCTCTAGTTTTTGTAAATCTTTGGTCTCGGCTGTCATGAGTTATGAACCTTTAAACCTTCTTTAGTGGCCAAAAAATACAGCTTACGCCAATTGTCTATTTGCCCTACGTGAGCCACTTCTCTGGGATTATCCGGATGGTCAAAGATTCTTACCCAATCCTTTTCAAAAAGGTTGCGCAGGGCATTTTCCAATCTGTCGCCCTCCCATTTCAACTCCTGCTGCAAGTCAGTAAAGGAAATAACGAAATACAATTCATCCAGTAAATCAAACTCTTCGTCGCTCATGAATAACGTCTGCCTTTCCAAGTGTATGAATCAAAAATAGAGGCAAAACTCAACAATATGATATATAGTGGATAGATAAGCTCGTAAACGACAAAGACATACAAAGGCGTGCGACAGCCTAAAAGTCGATTGACCGAATAAGAAAAATTGAATTTGACCAGCGTACGTATAAAAAATAAAAGCACAAACCAGGTAGACACCCATCCCACGAGCAACAAAGCCCAGCCGGCCACCAGGGCAAGGTTATCCAAGAGTATCAGCAACACCGAAGCCATGATGTAGCCATTTTTATGTGATCGCCATTTACTCAGCCATCGCTTACGCTGCTGCAGGAGTGAGGCAAATGTGGGCCTCGCCGCGGTGGTGACGACAGCCTGCGGGTGTTTCAGAAACCGAATGCCATCGGGATACTGGCGGGCTATTTTGAGTAACAAAAATTCATCGTCACCGGTGGGTATCTCACGATTGCCCTGGTAACCCTGAACCTCGAGGAAAGTAGCGCGTCGATAAGCGAGATTGGCACCGTTACTCATGGAAGGTTTACCAAATTTTACCAAACTGGCCGCATAACCTACCAGTATCGAGAAGTCCAGGGCCTGGATTCGCTCAAACCACGAACGAGACAAAATTTTCACCGGTCCGAACAGCAGATGTACCTGCGGACCCATTTTTTGCCCGAAGGTTCTTGCCCAAGCCGACCCCACCCGGCAATCACCGTCAGTAGCCAAAATAAAGGCACCCTTGGCTGCCTCTACACCCATTTCTAGGGCCTGCTTTTTGCCTAACACTCCGTTTGGAAGGTTTAGCCATTGGTACGAAAATCTAGATCTGTGATTGGCCAAAATGGTGGCTGTATCATCTGTAGAATGGTCATTGACTACAATGATTTCCATTTTATCCTTTGGGTAATCCTGCTTCTCCAGGTCCTGGAGCAAGGCGTCCAGGTGGAGACTCTCATTTCGTACGGGTACCAGAATGGATAAACTTGGCAACTGACTGTTCGGGAGTTTGGGCACCCGGTACCAGCCATAATGAAGTACTATTACTACAGAGGCATGCACCACAGGAAATGCCAATATCAACCCTTCCCAAATCATGAGGCAATGTTAAGGCGAATCCGGGCAATAAAGTAAAGTCCGACCAGTGCAGGTAACACGGAATTTATCGACCAGATAAGCAATGCGGCGGTGAGTACATCCGAAGTCGCCACCGGGTAAGAATTGAAAAAAACCAGGGCTGAGGCTTCGCGTATGCCCAAATTGCCAAAAAGAGAGGGAATAAGACTTCTAAAGAGGAATATCCAGCCAACCCCGGCCAACAGAATGGTCATAGGCAAAGCTGATAGAAAATAATCCAACAAGAGGTAAAACTGCAAGGTAAACACCGCGTACCTCAGCACGGACAAAAGAATGATTTGGGCCACAAAACTGGCAGAAATACCAGTAAGGCTCAGACCACGCCAGGACCTGGACAACCAAACCAAAAATCCTAAGATCATCACTGGGGTGGCAACCGTAAGCCATAAGTACCGATTTTGCAACCCATATGTGTAAAGGCCGTAGCCACCGAGCAAACAAGTGAACGCCAGCATGAGCGCGCGGTTAAAGAGAATGAGCCAGGAACGACGAAGGGGTTGAGTTGCCTCGTTCAGGCGCATCACCCACTCTCCAGTGGTGAATGGAAGCAACCAATTGAGGGTACAGCCGGCCAGCACCTGTTGAGTAGCCATTGACCATGAATGGAGGCCTTCCTGGCGAAGGCTCAATTGCCACCTGAAGATTTCAAGACCCCAGTTGACAGGCATCAAAAGAAGCACTGGAATTAATACCGGGTAAAAGGAGCCACTTTGGCTCCAGGACATCTCCCATCTGCGGTCTACCTGCAAATAAATGAAATACCCGCAGGCAACGAATATGCCGCATTTGAGCAGCAGTAACGCGTATCTTTTTTGGCTAATTTGCAGCAATGTCTGATACAAAACAGGAGAAGATTATTCTGGGTATAGACCCCGGCACGCAAGTTATGGGATTTGGAATCATCGAAGTAAGCAGTCGACAGATGCATCTTCGCCAAATGGGTGTCATTCATCTAAAAAAATATGGCGACCACGAGTTGCGCTTGCGTAAAATATTTGATTTAGTCGTTCAACTGATCGACGAATACCTTCCGGATGAAATGGCCATCGAATCACCCTTTTATGGCAAAAATGCACAATCCATGCTGAAGTTGGGACGTGCCCAGGGGGTGGCGATGGCGGCAGCCTTGTCGCGCGACTTACCCATTCAGGAATACGCTCCCAGGAAGATCAAACAATCGGTTACTGGGAATGGCGACGCCTCCAAAGAACAGGTGTTGGAGATGGTCCGAAGATTGTTACACATGGGTGCAGCACCCAATCTATTGGATGCCTCAGACGCACTTGCTGTAGCCATTTGTCATCATTTCCAGGGCGGAAAACAAACATCTGAGGCCAAAAGTTGGGACCAGTTCATTTCGAAAAACCCAGGCAGGGTAAAGTAAGTAGACAGGGGGTGCTCTTGAAATATTGAAAACATTGCTTACTTAATTTTCTATTTTTCTAACTGGCAACCGACCTCCAATGCAAACCACAGATGAACGATGATTGCGCCCGTTGAATCAGTTGCACAGCATCAACTTTTTCTGGATGAAAAAAGCGGCCGGTCGGTCAGTCCGGACCGCTTGATGCAAGTGATGCTGCCTTATAGACCATTTGGGCCATCCCAATCGGTGATGCCCATGAATTGAAGTGTTTTTTGTCTGATCGATTCGGTTGCCTCGTTCACTTCTTTTAAACCAAAATCCAGTCCGGAAATGGTACGAAGTGGCCGGCTGCCTACCGGCATGTTTATTAGTTTTTCGAAGTCCTTTACCACAATCATAGGATCTGTAGGTGCCTGGTCGTCAGCAAACAATCCTTTCACCTGCTCACTAAACCCACCGAAGAACTGATTTACATGGGCATAATCTTCCGCCATTTCATCGTTGGCCGCGTTCACCATGTTGCCAAAAAAATTGGTATCGAATGGGCCGGGCTCTACGATCACCACATCAATTCCCAGCGGCGCCAACTCGTAACGAAGTGCTTCACTCATGCCTTCCAAGCCCCACTTGCTGGCGTGATAGACACTAAAACCTGGAAATGCGCCCCTTCCGGCAGTGGAACTTACCTGTATAATAAGACCCGACTTCCGCTTGCGCATGCCCGGCAGCACAGCTTTGGCTACCCGCGCCGTTCCCACAATATTCAAATTCAACTGGTCCATAATCTGGGAACTGCTGAAAGCCTCCAAGGGACCCCCATAGCCTAGCCCGGCGTTGTTGATCAGCACATCGGTATCTTGTACTTTCTCAGCCAGGGCATTTACGCTTTGGTCATCAGTAACATCCAATTCGTGCACTTCTATTTTAACATTGTTTTCTTCCGCATACTGCTGCATTTCTTCAGCAACTTCTTTATTCTTACTGTGCACATTCCGCATGGTTGCATAAACAAAATGGCCCTGATCGGCTAAATACCTGGCAGCATCGCGACCAAAGCCGGAACTGCATCCGGTAATCAATATTTTTTTCATGGTTAAAGAAGATATGGTTTAAGAAAATTAAGTTCGCGTATTTATAGGTAAGTGCAACGGGCAACGCACTTGAGAAAAGTTGAATTAATCATGTAAAAAGGGGTGGCATCCGTTGGCATATGTAAAGATACATCCATTCAAATGGATGCTCTGTTCTTCATTTTTGTAGCCTGCTGCTTCAACAATCCCCCTTCACGGCGCAGACAACTGCTGCTTCTCCCTAACCCCACACCTACTACTGAGGCTGGAATAATTGCAAAAAAAATGGGTTCCCATATTTTGAACTTTAA
>CAYOEV010000014.1:0-59055 GCA_964403075.1 uncultured Roseivirgaceae bacterium
TGCTCCTCCTCTTGGGCTCGAACCAAGGACCCTCTGATTAACAGTCAGATGCTCTAACCAGCTGAGCTAAGGAGGAAAGATTGACTAAAGGATGGCAAAGGTAAGTCACCCAGGTATTTCGAAGAAAAGTTTTTCTGAGAAAATGTTAAGTCTCTGACTTCAACGAAATTTCAATAAAAAAGCTAAAAGGACAGTATTCGATAAAAACAACTTAGTACTGACATAATCGCGAAATTTTATTTTTATCGCTAGCACAAAATTGTTTGACTAAATATGTGGATGATCTTGGTTATCCATCATCTTAAGCAGGATCAGCCAACAGCGGGTAATAAAATTGGTGAACTACGGGATGTATTGATCCATGGCCTTTGTGGCTTGTGCTCTCAGGTCCATGTGATGAAATTTAACATACACCAGGCGCTTTGATGGGGTCATGCCAGGTCTGGGTGAAAAAAATGTTGTCATTGGGGCCTTGGGTCTGTGTTTAAAGGTCGGCGTTTTCCTCAAACTGGAAGTTGACACTATTTAATACCAACATGGATGGAACGATATGCTGAACGGGAGGGTCAATCGGTTTTGTGTGCTTACGACAAATGGTTGCCCGTATAAAATGAAGGCGGCTCAGATAAAATGGTGTGTTAGCCATTTTGATCGCGCCGGACTTTATCAAATTGTAGAAAAAACAGATTTAAAATCGTGAGATGTTTTAAAAATTAGGAGATCGCTTACTTTCGTCAGTCTTTTTGGTGTTAAGAGTTGTTAAAGACGCATAATTTTCTCTAGGAATAAGATGCATTTTCTGAACCTTCGATGGGTTGCCGGAGTATATGATATACACAGTTAAAAGATAGAAGATGAACAGAAAAGCAATATTGACCTTTCTAGCTGCGTCGGCACTGGGTGCATTTCTTGCTTTGGGCACATTCGTGATGCTGATGCCGAAAAATAGAGTGGTTAAAAGCACTTCAGGTGCACCAATGGCCCTGGCCAATAACTATATATTTGATTCTACAGATTTTGTGGTTCCGGAAGGGCTCAATTTCGTATTTGCCGCGAAGGCGGCTACTCCTTCTGTGGTGCATATTAGGTCGACGTTTTCCAGCACTTCACCGGACAATCCGTTCAATGATTTTTTCAGGGATTATTTCGGAGAGAATGAACGTGGAAATCAATCCAAGGGCATGGGTTCCGGGGTGGTTGTAAGTGAGGATGGATACATTGTTACGAATAACCACGTAGTAGAAGACGCCACTGAAATTGAGGTGTTGCTCAATGACAACAGGACTTATGAAGCGCAAATAATAGGTACCGACCCTTCCACGGATTTGGCGGTAATCAAGATTCAAGAAAGTAATCTGAAAGCGGTGGCTTTCGGTAATTCTGATAATATACAAATTGGCGAGTGGGTGTTGGCCATTGGGAATCCATTCGAATTTCGTTCCACGGTAACCGCCGGAATAGTAAGTGCCAAGGGGAGAAATATCAATATTTTAAGCCGTCGAGACAGGCTTCAGGTGGAGTCATTCATTCAGACAGACGCCGCGGTAAATCCAGGGAATAGTGGAGGTGCCCTGGTAAATCTTAAAGGTGAACTGGTGGGCATCAATACGGCCATCGCTTCTCCCACTGGCGCCTATGCCGGATACTCTTTTGCTGTACCAGTGTCTTTGGTTGGTAAGGTGGTGGATGACCTACGTTTGTATGGAACTGTCCAGCGCGCCTTGCTAGGAATTAGCATTGTGGATATGAACGCCAATTTGTCGAAAGAGAAATCCATTGATTTAGTACGTGGCGTTTATGTTCAGAGTATCAACCCTGAAAGTGCGGCAGAAGAGGCCGGTTTAAAGAATGGGGATGTAATTCTTGCCGTCAAAGACAAGAAAGTAAACAACGTGGCTCAATTACAGGAACAGGTTGCACTCAACCGGCCGGGAGACCGGATAAAGGTCACCTATTATCGAAATGGCAAAACACAACAAACTTATGCTACGCTGAAAAATACTTATGGCACTACCAATGTTATCGAAACATCAAATAGTTTTAAACGAGATGGTGCGACTTTCGAAGAAGTACCAGCTTCTTTGAAAGATAAGCTACGTCTTTCCGGGGGCGTACACGTGGTAGACGTGAGCGGTGGTGCGTGGAAGGCAGCGGGTATGAAGAAAGGATTTGTTATTACCCGTGTCGACAAATCAGTGATCAAGAGTCTCGAAGAGTTTATTACAAAAATCAACAGCATGCGTGGAGAGGGCATGTTGGTAGAAGGCTATTATCCTGATGGAGAAAAGGCTTATTATGGTATCGGTTGGTAGGGCCTTCGATACAACAACCTGAAAAGGCCTTCTCTATGAAGGTCTTTTTTATTTCCAGTCTCCGAAAATCAGGTTGCCGGGAGCATCAGGATTGGAGGAGGTAAAGAAATTTTCAAATGCGGTGATTAACTCTTGAACAGAAATGTGGCCGTCGCCATTTTCGTCTAACTCACTGAATGAGGCCTCGCTAAGAGAGGGGGGGATTTTATAGGTGCTGAGCATCAGGGCATATTCCTCCTTGGATATGAAATGGTCTTTATTGACATCAAACAGAGTGAACAGATGATGGGTGGTACGGTGCACGTAATTCTTCACCAGGCCCATTGGCTGGTCCTCCTTCATATCTTTTTCAAAAATTGAGATCCAGTCGTAGAGGCTAATTTTCATGTCATCCGTCTCCAGGTCCACGAGTAACTGTACGAACAACCGGCTGGCTTTTAGCAAGATCAGGCGCCCCTGCCGTGATTTTGACGAAAAGTTTGATTCTTTGAGGATTCGTTCACCCACCTGGACAAAGTCATCCATTTGTAGATAACCATTTTTGTTTTCGTCCAGTACATCGAACAGATGTCCCAGTTTCTTTTTTTGTACTTCAGATAGCATCGCTTATTTAGGTCCGTCCGTAAGTGGTTCGTACGTCTGTCAATGGCATTGGTTAGTTTTGTTATCCGTAATATTTCCCCTTATGAACTTTCGATTCGACAAGATACGACAAACCTTAGAAATTCAGTCTTACACTGGCGCGGCCATTGGTGCCCGATGGTTAAAGACAACGGGTAAAAATTACGCTTCAACTTCGCCAGTGGATGGTCAAATGGTGGGTGAAGTTGCCAGCGCAGACATAAAGTCGTATGAAGAAGTGGTCGGGGCGGCTCAGAAGGCTTTTTTGGTATGGCGAGAAATTCCGGCTCCCCGGCGCGGGGAAATTGTGCGTCAATTTGGTTTAGAACTTCGGAAGGTGAAGGATGAATTGGGTGCCTTGGTGTCTTATGAAATGGGTAAATCCCTACAGGAGGGCTTAGGGGAAGTACAGGAAATGATTGATATCTGCGATTTCGCTGTAGGCCTTTCCCGCCAATTGTATGGTCTCACCATGCATTCTGAGCGACCAGCTCATCGCATGTATGAGCAGTGGCATCCACTTGGTGTGGTGGGCATTATCTCTGCGTTTAACTTTCCTGTGGCCGTTTGGTCCTGGAATGCGGCCATTGCCTGGGTATGTGGCAATGTGACCATTTGGAAGCCGTCAGAGAAAGCACCCATAACTGCCATTGCCTGTCAAAAGATCATGCAAAAGGTGATTGGCGCCAACGACCTACCTGAGGGACTTTCCTGTTTGATTATTGGTGATCGAACGATAGGTGAACAGATGTCTAATGATACCAGAGTTCCCCTTATCTCGGCCACTGGATCTACGCGCATGGGTAGGTCCGTAGGTGAAGCCGTGGGACGCCGTCTCGGAAAGTCTATACTTGAACTTGGCGGAAATAATGCCATGATCATTTCTGAGCATGCTGATTTAGACATAGCCATTCCCGGCGCTGTTTTCGGAGCAGTGGGCACAGCAGGTCAACGATGTACGTCTACACGTCGGTTAATTATTGAAAACAAGATCTTCAATGAAGTCAGAGACCGGTTGATCTATGCGTATGGTCAGCTCAAAATTGGTGATCCACTCGATGAAAAGGTGCACGTAGGGCCCTTGATTGATCAGGATGCCGTAAAAAATTATCTGAGGGCCATTGATCAGATAAAAAAAGAAGGTGGAAAAGAAGTAATTGCTGGTCATGTATTGACTGGAGATGGCTATTCATCTGGGTGTTATGTTAATCCAGCGGTTTACGAGGTGTCCAATAATTTTGAGATAGTTCAAAATGAGACATTTGCACCTATTCTTTATCTCATCCGGTACGGCGATCTGAACGAGGCCATTGCCATACAAAATGAAGTGCCTCAGGGCTTGTCTTCTGCCATTATGACTACGGATATGCGAGAGGCTGAACATTTCCTTTCTCACCACGGGTCTGATTGTGGCATTGCCAACGTGAACATGGGAACCTCTGGAGCGGAGATTGGTGGTGCGTTTGGTGGTGAAAAAGAAACCGGCGGTGGTCGTGAATCTGGCTCGGACGCATGGAAAGCGTACATGCGTCGTCAAACCAACACGATCAATTATTCGAAAACTTTACCACTTGCTCAGGGGATTAAATTTGACCTGAGTTAGTGGATGGCCGACAGTGCATGAGACCGCGGCAACGAAACCGAAACAAGCGACGTTTGAATAGCGAAATGAAAGTACATTGGATGCTCATTTTATTGGTTTTTACGGGTTGTTCGAATACGAAAAATCCTGATCGCGGTCAGGAATTGGTGGACCTTGCCATTGCCAGTCACAGAGCCGACTATGTCGGTAAGCGCATGTCTTTCATATTTAGGGACCGGAAGTATGCTGTAGAGCGAAGCGATAACGGCTACAGATATTCACGTTCATGGCAAGACGACTCACTCGGTTACGTGGAGGATTTACTCATCAACAGTACCCAATTCTTTCGGATAGTAGATAAAGATAGTGTAGTTGTGTCAGACAAATGGGAACAGAAATACCGCGAATCCATCAACAGTGTATTGTACTTTTTTCAAATTCCGTACGTACTCAATGACCCATCGGCTGTGAAAACTTACGAAGGTTTGGTAGAGATTGAAGGAAGACAATACGAGGCGGTTAGGGTAACTTTTCAGAAAGAAAAAGGTGGCGAGGACTTTAACGACGTTTTCATGTATTGGATTTCAAAGGACACGCGTAGGATCGACTACGTTGCTTACAGTTACCTACGCGAAGGAGGGGGGGCGCGTTTTCGTGTAGCCATGAATCAGCGCATGATCAATGGCATGCTGTTTCAGGACTACATCAACTATGCAGCACCCAAAAATATTTCTTTGGAAAAACTACCAGAATTGTATGTCAATGAGCAATTGCAGCAATTGTCGGTCATCGTTAATGATTCCATCCGTGTAGAACCATTGATTCCTTGAGTTTTGTGAATAGCCAAACGTTTGATTTGAAGGTCACCGTTACTGAGAGTGATCTAGATGAACTTCAGCATGTGAATAATGTGGTATATCTGGCATGGGTGCAGGAGGTGGCCAAGAAACACTGGCAATCGGTAACCAGCGAGCAGCAGCGATTGGATTTTATATGGGTAGCCTTAAGGCATGAAATAGATTATTTAGCACCTGCTAGGCTGGGCGATGAGCTGCGGTTGGTTACTTATGTGGAAGCATTTAAAGGACCTATTTCTATCCGTTGCGTAGACATATATCATCAGGATCGTACGCTGGTAAAGGCCAAAACGAAATGGTGTTTGGTTGATGGTCATTTCAGGCCCAAACGGGTGCCTGACACGTTAGCCGCTCTTTTCTGATTGATTATCCGCCATGGTTCTGTTGGATTTTCTCAGGTAAATCCATGCCAACGTGGCCACGCCTACCAGTGCCATCGGAATGCTTAAGAGCTGACCGATATTTAGGGTCATGTCCGCCTCGAAGTCTACTTGATCCATTTTAAAATACTCATCGATGAATCGGGCAGACCATAAGATGATCATAAAAATGGCAAAATTGAATCCTGCCGGTAGTCGTTTGCGGTAATTTTTCCAAAGAACGAAAAGGAGAACCATCAATACCAGGCAGTAGAGTGCTTCGTACACCTGGGCCAGGTGCCTAACTGTACCTATTCCGTAAACTTCTACGTAGGTGGTGCCATTTTTATCATAGGTTTTCCAGGCGAGCACACCCTTTTCCAGCCCAAAGTCGATGTGTTGCACGATCTCAGTTTGTTGCAGGAGGTTGGGTCTTAATTTACCCAGTACAAAATTGGCAATGGCTCTGTCTTCTACATTGGCTTCGAGATCAAGTCTCATGGTGATGGGTTCATAGCCAGGGCGGTCTGATTGCTGGTCTCCGCCTTTCTCAAAGGAGACAGCCGCTACCTGCTCGCCATAAAAACGCTCGATAAATGCTTTGGTGGCTCCTGCGTATACGGCACCGTACGTGGGGGTGTTAGTGGGCGTACCTTCCATTTCAGAATTCATCAGGTTGCCAGTTCGGATCATCGCGCCGGTCAAAGCCACCACAATCACCAGACGATCCAAAAGCCACAGGAAGTTGTAGGGGTATTTTCGGCTAAATAGGTAGATGCTAAGTATGATGCCCACGCCACCTCCATGACTGGCTAAACCTCCTTTCCAGATCATTAGCATTTCCAGCGGATTGGATAGGTAGTAGTCTGGGTCATAAAATAAGCAATGACCCAGTCTTGCACCGATGATGGTGGCCACCACCATGTACACGGTCAACTTTTCCACATGCTTTTCCGGATATTTTTCTTGCTTAAAAATCCAGAACATGATCTGTTGACTCAGAATGAATCCCAGTGCAAAAAGAACCCCATACCAGCGTGGAATATCAAGTCCTGGGATAATGTTGGGATTTGGGCTCCAGATAATGTAATCAAGCATGCTTTTGAGTTTTAAGGTAAAGTAAAGTTATTCCGTCCGCCGTGAGAAGCAACCACTCCATCTATATTCTCTTGATTAATGTGCTTTCCCGTTTAATCTATTGAAATAATTTCTGCTGGCTGCCATTACCCTTGGGGCCAAAATTATGGCTGACAACATGGTTGGAATTGCCATGAGGCCATAGGCGATAAAGACTACATTCACTACTACGCCCAGTGAGGCTACCGAGCCAAGGAGAATTAGTCCGATGTACCAATAATCGAACAGTTTGCCATATTGTGCACCTATTAGAAAAGAAAGACATTTCCTTCCATAATAGGCCAGACTGAAAATGGTGGTAAGCGCAAAAACCATTACACACAAGGTAAGGGCAGCGCTACCAAAAACACCCAGGTTTAGACTAAATGCTTTCGCAGTAAGTAAAATGGCATCCAGGTCGCTGTTGGATGCTGTCTCATGCAGTCCGGATACCAAAATACATAATCCGGTCATTGTACAGACGATGAGGGTATCAATAAAGGGCCCAAGCATGCCCACCAATCCTTCCCTCACCGGCTCAGAGGTTCTGGCGGCTCCGTGCATCATGGGCGCAGTACCAATACCGGCTTCATTTGAAAAAGCAGCCCTTTTGGCTCCCTGTACCACAATGGCCAGGAAGGCTCCCCAAGAGGCGCTTCTTATGTTGAAAGCTTCTTCCAAAATCATTCCAAAGGCGGTCAGAACCTGGTCGTAATTGATCATTAAAATGAGCAAGACGCAACCGGCGTACAAGCCGACCATTGAAGGTACCATTCTTGAAGCTACCCGGCCAATCCGCTGAACCCCACCTAAAATGACCATTCCAGCTAAAGCAGCCACAATAAAGCCCACCAGCAACCTTGTGCTGGTTGCAGTAATATCTAGTCCGAGTGGCGCCATGACAATTTGGGCTGCTACATCAACGATTTGGTTTATTTGGAAAATGGGTGTAGCACCAAAAAAGCCGGCCACACAAAAGAAAACGGCCAGGGGTTTCCAGTTCTTACCCAAGCCCTCCATGATTACATACATGGGACCACCCTGTAGCACACCGAGACTGTCGCGACCTCGGTACATCACTGCGAGGGAACAGGTGAAATATTTGGTCACCATACCAAAAAAAGCGCTTACCCACATCCAAAAAAGTACGCCCGGACCCCCCGCCACAATGGCCAGTGCTACCCCGCTAATGTTGCCCATGCCCACTGTGGCCGCAAGCGCTGCAGATAGCGCTTCAAAATGGTTGATTTGGCCTGGATCCGATCTGGTATCAAATTTTCCACGAAGAATGGCGATGGCGTGTCGGAAATAACGCAGTGGCATAAATCGTGAGTAGCACATGAAATACACTCCACCACCCAGTAACAATAAAAGTAAAGGCCAGTCCCAGATAAATTCTGAGACCTCCTCTAAAAAATTCGCTATGCCTATCATACTACGCGTTTTTTCAGTTGCTCCATGTAGGACAACAAGAGCGCTTTTTCTTTGTCTTCACCAGGTAACGCCTGTAGAATATCAATGGCTTCCAATTGATAGGTAAGTACTTTTTGCTGTGTGAGTTCCTGAATGCCAATGGTCTTAAACAATTCAGTGACCTTTAGGACTTTTGCCTCTTTTTCTGGTGAGTTCATCCAATGTTCCAGCGCTTGTTGCTGTTGTTCATCGGCCATTTCAAACGCCTTGATCATGAGAAATGTCTTTTTGCCGGATCGGATATCCCCTCCAATTTTTTTTCCGAAAGTATCCGGGTGGCCAAAAGTGTCTAGGTAGTCATCCATTAATTGAAAGGCCAGTCCCATATTGATACCCAGACGGAAGAGTTGCGGCTGTACGTCCTCATCCAATCTGGCCAAAATACCACCAAATTCCAGGGACCAGGCCAAAAGAACGGCTGTTTTTAAACGGATCATTTCCAGATATTCAGCTTCGGTTACATTCTTGCGGGCTTCAAAATCCATGTCCAGTTGCTGGCCTGCGCACACGTCCAATGCACATCGGTTAAATTTTTGGAGCACGGTGGGTAATAAATCGGAAGGAATATCTAGTAGAAGGTTGTAAGCTTCGATCATCATTGCATCACCACTAAGAATGCCTACCGTCTGGTTCCACTTTTCATGCACAGTGGGTTGTCCGCGCCTGAGTGGCGCATGGTCCATGATGTCGTCGTGCATCAGGGTGAAGTTGTGGAAGACCTCCACGGACAAGGCCGGACGCAAGATGTCTTTGACATCCTTCCCCTGTAGACTATAGGCCAGCAATACGAGGATGGGTCGCATTCGTTTCCCTCCCAATGACAAAATATAGTCAATGGGTTCGAAAAGATTCTTAGGACTTTTTTTCAGGTGTAGTTGCTGAATTTCCAGCTCAATGAGGGATTGGAGATGTTGTAATGACATTTGTTTAAGAACAATGTGCAAACCTAGGAACGCGCCTGTTGAAATGATTAGATTTAGACTTAAATATATACAACCATGAAAAACCCAAAATTCCTTTTAATCCTATTGACCGTTCTGGCATTTGGCTGTGTCACCTGCCAAAATAAAAAAGAACCTCAGGTAGAAGGTATAGAAATCACTTACAAAACAGATGCTACCGTAATGACCGGTTATTTGTCCCGCGACGTGAATGCAGAAGGTAAACGCCCAGGTATTCTGGTGGTACACGAATGGTGGGGCCACAATGAATATTCCCGACAAAGGGCTGATATGTTGGCAGAGCTGGGCTATGTGGCCCTGGCTGTGGATATGTATGGTGAAGGTAAAAACACACAGCACGCCCCTGATGCGGCACAGTTTTCCGGTATGGTCATGAAGAATTTGGATGAAGCCAAAGCCAGGTTTACTGCTGCCTTGGAGACACTCAAAGAACAGGACGATGTAGATGCGGATCGAATAGGGGCGATGGGTTACTGCTTTGGCGGTAGCGTGGCATTGTCCATGGCCAATGCAGGCTTTGATCTGGATGCCGTCGCCGCTTTTCATTCTGGCTTGGGCTTGCCGATTCCTCCATCAAACAAGTTGGCAGCCAAGGTATTGGTATGTAATGGGGCTGCGGATCCTTTTATCCCTCAAAAGCAGGTGGAAGCTTTCAAAGCACAAATGGATAGCGTGAATGCAGATTACAAATACATCAGCTATGAAGGGGTAAAACATGCTTTTACCAGTAAGCAGGCCGACCAATTGGCAGCTAAGAATGCTGATATGGTAGGCGATGCGCTGGCTTATGATGCAAATGCTGATTCGGCATCTTGGGCAAGTGCGACTGCTTTTCTGGCTGAGGCATTAAGAAATAATGAAAACTAAAAAGGATATTGTTGCTAACTGGTTGCCCCGGTATACGGGGCAACCTTTAAATGACTTCGGCGAATACATTTTACTGACCAATTTCGATCATTACGTTCATCTATTTGCAAAGTGGAACAATGTTCCTATTGTGGGTGCAGATAAATCCATGCCTTGTGCAACTTCTGAGGATATAACCATCATCAATTTTGGTATGGGTTCAGCAAATGCAGCTACCGTGGTAGACCTGCTCTCAGCCATAGAACCTAAAGCGGCCCTGTTT
Organism: uncultured Roseivirgaceae bacterium; assembly: GCA_964403075.1. Lineage (GTDB taxonomy): Bacteria > Bacteroidota > Bacteroidia > Cytophagales > Cyclobacteriaceae > CAYOEV01. The sequence goes on from CAYOEV010000014.1 coordinate 10,412, forward strand.
TTGGGTAAATGCGGTGGGTTAAAATCTAAAAATGAAGTGGGTGATTTGATTCTCCCGATTGCTGGTATCAGGGGAGAGGGCACGAGCAATGATTACTTTCCGCCAGAAGTGCCTGCATTACCTGCGTTCGCACTTCAAAAGGCCATTTCTACCACCATCCGGGAGCATGAGCAAGACTACTGGACGGGCACCGTTTATACGACCAACCGTAGAGTTTGGGAACACGACGACAAGTTCAAGAGATATCTAAAAAAGCTGCGCGCAATGGCCATTGATATGGAAACGGCCACGCTCTTTTCTGCAGGATTTAAAAATAGCATTCCGATGGGTGCCCTATTATTGGTCTCTGATGTGCCCATGATGCCTGATGGGGTAAAAACAGACGCCAGCGATCAGAAGGTGACTGAAAAATATGTAAGTCAGCACTTACAGATTGGTATCGATAGTTTGAATCAATTGATACACAACTCATTGACTGTGAGGCATCTTAAATTTTGAAAAAGCTCCCACTGGGGGAGCTTTTATTTTAATTGCGCTGGTGGTTGTTCAGGCCTACTTGTTCTCCTCGAAAAGCTTGTTGACTTCTTCCCAGTTGATGACGTCATAAAAAGCCGAAATGTAATCCGGACGCTTGTTCTGATATTTCAGGTAGTAGGCGTGCTCCCACACATCCAAACCCAGAATGGGTGTTCCATCGCAGCCAGCTTCAGGCATCAAAGGATTGTCCTGATTAGGGGTGGAACAAATTTCGAGTTGGCCGCCAGGAAGTACACACAACCAGGCCCAACCGGATCCAAAACGGGTTGCCGCGGCCTCACTGAATTTTTCTTTGAAGTCGGCGTAAGAACCTAAACTCGCATTAATTGCTTCCGCAACAGCACCATTGGGTTCACCGCCCCCATTGGGACTCATGACCGTCCAAAAAAGGCTGTGGTTGTAATGTCCGCCACCATTGTTTCTGACCGCTGCGTTGGAAGTGTGATTTTTCAATAGCTCTTCCAAGGATTTACCGACCAAGTTGCTGTCTGCATCTACTGCTGCATTCAACTTGGTCACGTAACCGTTGTGATGCTTTCCGTGGTGAATCTCCATGGTTTGCGCATCGATGTGTGGTTCAAGCGCTTCAGGTGCGTAAGGAAGATTAGGAAGTTCAAATGACATGCGTATGATTTTTAGGATTCAAGTATATTTTTATTACAGAACAAAAGAAAGAATCAAAAAGGTCAGGAGCGAATCTTTCGAAAAAATTCTTCGATAAGAATTTCTGCATGACTGGCCATGAGACCGGATTGCACCTTGGTTTTTGGATGGAGGAGGGGTCGGTCGTTGAGTGAATAACCTCTTTTTTTGTCTGGAGCGGCAAAGTGTATCGCACCAATTTGCGTCCAATATAGCGCGCCTGCACACATGGTGCAGGGTTCGAGCGTTACGTACAAGGTGCACTCGTTTAGGTATTTGGAGCCGAGGTGATTTTGAGCCGAGGTGATGGCCAGCATCTCTGCATGGGCCGTTACATCTTGCAATTTTTCGGTTAGATTGTGTGCTTTGGCAATGATGCGCCGGTTGCATTCAATTACTGCACCTACTGGGATTTCTCCCTCCAACATGGCTTGTTCTGCTTCCTTGAGGGCCTGCTTCATAAAATACTCCGGAGAATGAATGGATAACTCCATGCTATTTGGTGCGAAGAGACGTCATGGCATCGATCATGGCAGGGCGCCAGAATTCTTCACGCGCTGCTGGGGTGGTGAATCGGCAAATGAGTACACCATCATTCAGAATGATATATTTTAAAAAATTGTAATCATTCCTTTGGGTAGTACCGCGTAGCATATCTGCATCGTTTATGATCGTTGATACGTATTCAAAGTAAATAACTGGTCTTCCGTTTTCCTGAACCATTTCTTCTCGCTTCATGCTCACGCGATCATACAGTTGCATAATGCTGGCTTTGTAAAATTGTTTGAGAAGTTTAGGGTCCGACTGATCCCATCGTTGACGGGATCTCGAAACTTCCATTTCAGTGCGTCCGTCGGTGTGGCTAAATTCAGCAATGAATTCCCTGATGCTGCGCTTTGCCGTGGTGGTAGGTAATCTCTGAAATTCGGTAGGCACTTTCATGGAAATATTTTTCGTAAGATCTGTGCGTTGCAGCGTGACCTGTGCATGCGTAACCAGGACAAATGCCATGGTTAAAAGAAAGATTCCGTTTTTTTTCATAAGCGATGACCTGCTAAAAGTATCGTGTAAATTTGCGGCTGTTTTGATTTAACCTCCTAATTTATGTCCACTAATGTATAGAACGCACAATTGTGGTGAACTGCGCTTGTCAAATGTAGGCGAGTCTGTTCGGCTGGCAGGCTGGATTCAACGTATTCGTGACAAGGGTGGCATGTTATGGATAGATCTGCGTGATCGCTATGGCTTGACGCAGTTGATCTTCAACGAAGATCAAACAGCGGTTGAACTATTTAGACAAGCCAGGAGCACAGGGCGTGAATACGTAATACAGGTGGATGGGCTGGTCATTGAACGAGTTTCTAAAAACTCAAAGCTGCCTACTGGTGAAGTGGAGATAGCGGTAAAGGCAATGTCAGTACTCAGTTCTTCAGAAACGCCGCCTTTTACCATTGAAACTGAAACGGATGGGGGTGAAGACTTGCGCATGAAATACCGATACCTTGACCTACGGCGTCACCCCATGCAAACGCACATGAAGCTTCGTCATCGGCTAATGCAGCTTATCAGGAGGTATTTAGATGAAATTGATTTTTTAGAAATTGAGACGCCCTATCTGATCAAATCAACGCCAGAGGGGGCGCGGGACTTTGTGGTGCCATCCCGCATGAACCCGGGTCAGTTCTATGCCTTGCCGCAATCACCACAGACATTTAAGCAGCTACTAATGGTAAGCGGCATGGATCGTTATTTTCAAATCGTACGCTGCTTCAGGGATGAAGACCTCCGTGCAGACCGGCAGCCTGAGTTTACCCAGCTGGATTGTGAGATGGCATTTGTAGAGCAGGAGGATGTCCTGCAAACCTTTGAAATGTTAATTCAGGGGGTTTATCAAGAGCTTAAATCAGTGGCGTTGGGGTCCTTCCCAAGAATGACCTACGCTGAGGCCATGGACAAGTATGGTTCCGATAAGCCGGATTTACGGTTCGAAATGCCTTTCGTTCATTTAAATGAGCTGGTGCAGGGTCATGGTTTTCAAGTATTTGATGCTGCTGAAACAGTGGTGGGTATCTGTGTCAAAGGAGCCGCAAACTACTCGCGAAAGCAGCTCGATGCGTTGACGGAATTTGTAAAAAAACCTCAGGTGGGGGCCAGAGGGCTGGTGTACGTCAAATGGACGGAGGACCAGATCAAATCCTCCTTGGACAAGTTCTATTCTGCTGAAGCTTTGCATCAATGGATGAATAAGGCAAACGCCACCCCTGGAGATCTTTTGCTGGTATTGGCTGGGGAGCGCTCTTCCACCCTGAGTGCCATGAATAATCTTCGTTTGCACATGGGTGATGAATTAGGTTTGAGGGATCCTGAGAAAGTGGCACCGCTTTGGGTGGTGGATTTTCCTTTGCTTGAATGGGATGAGGAGACCCAACGTTTCTATGCCATGCATCACCCATTTACTGCGCCCAAAAACGACGATATTGCGCTGCTTGCCTCAAATCCGGGTAAGGTACGTGCCAATGCCTATGATCTGGTAATCAATGGTGTGGAGATTGGCGGTGGCAGCATTCGCATTCATGAGGCTCGATTGCAACAGCAGATGTTTGATCATCTGGGATTCACAAAGCAGGAAGCGGAAGAACAATTTGGCTTTTTAATGGGCGCCTTTAAATACGGCGCTCCCCCCCATGGCGGGATTGCCCTTGGATTCGACAGGCTGTGTGCTCAATTGGCGGGAAAGGAAAACATTCGGGAATTTATTGCGTTTCCAAAGAATAATGCTGGACGAGATGTAATGATTGAGGCGCCAGCCGCCATCTCCGAGAGCCAACTAAATGAACTGGGTTTGGAAGTTCACTCCTCTAAAAAGGTGTGAATTGATTAAATTAATGGCCTTAATGTTATTAAATGACTAAAAAATTTCTTTTATACTCTTCACCTTTTATGCTCCTGTTTATAGCCTTTTCGCTGTTGGAGCCCTACTTCTACGTGAATTTTTTTGCGAGCACCAGCCTGGACAGGCTGAAAGGGAAAGATTTTGTTGTAATTGCTCATAAAGGTGCATCAGGAGAGAAGTTGGCTCCAGAAAATACCCTGCCTGCCATCGAAATGGCGTTGGAAATGGGAGTTGACATGATCGAATTGGATGTCAGGCATACCAAGGATGAAGAAATTGTAGTTTTTCATGATGCAACATTGGAGCGAACCACCAATTTTAGAGAGTGGAAGGAGGCGAATAATATTACGGATGACCGGGGGTCGGGTGTGGAAGCGTACACGCTGGAGGAAATTAAACAGTTGGACGCCGGATCCTGGAAGGACTCAAAATGGACAGGTACCCAGGTGCCCACTTTAAAGGAAGCTTTAGACCTCATCGACGGTCGTTGTCAGGTACTTATAGAGATTAAACATATGGATCACCCCCATTATCACGATTTTTCGGAGAAACTGGTTGAGGTCATTCACAAGGAAAAGAAAGGTGTGGAATGGATCATTTTACAATCTTACGAACAAGAGTACATAGATGATGTACATGAACTGGATGATCACATCCAAACAAAAAGGCTAATCATTGGAGAAGATTCGGCCCCATTACTGGCTTTTTATTTGGAGACACGCATGCTATTGGGTCATGCCAAGGAATCTAATCGAACCAAAGCTTTGAATCCGGAGTGGACGACTTTATCTCCGCGCAGGATTTTCCGCATGCATGCCCGGGGGTATGAAGTTTTTGCATACCCTGTGAATACGCGGGAAGACATGATCAAAATGCTGAATGCAGGGGTGGATGGCATCATTACTGACAATCCCGATGTATTGTTGCAACTGCGCAATGACATTCGTTCGTTACAGTAGGGGATATGTCATTAACAGTCTCACAAATGCTACCACTGGGCACTGTGGCGCCCGCTTTTGAACTGCATGAAGTTACATCCCAGCAAAAAAGGCGTTTACAGGATGTGCGTGGTCAAAAAGGCACGGTTGTTATGTTTATTTGCGCCCATTGCCCGTATGTAAAACACTTAGAATCCAATCTGGGTCGATTCGCAGCCTATTACCAAACAAAGGGAATTGGCTTTATTGCCATTTCTTCTAATGATGTGGAACAGTACCCGGAAGATGGCCCACAAGGGCTGTGTATGCAAGCGGAGAAGAATGATTTTCCCTTCCCCTACTTTTTAGACGAAACTCAGGAAGTTGCACGTGCCTATGATGCAGCTTGTACCCCAGATTTTTATTTATTCGATGCAGAATTGAAATGTGTTTATCGAGGCAGGTATGACAACTCATCACCGGGTAAGGAGGTGCCTGTGACGGGAGCAGATCTTGCAGCAGCCATCGATAAATTATTGGCGGCGAAACCCATTGACCAGGATCAGCTACCTAGCATGGGTTGCAACATCAAGTGGAGGTAATTGGTGGAATTGGATTGCCGGGGCTTTTTTCTAAATTGCCGGCTCAACTTTAAACGATGAGCAGCTCGAAAGAATCGATCAAAATAGTCACTACGCGTAAATTACGTGAGATGAAGGCAGAAGGCAAGAAAATCTCTATGCTTACTGCCTATGATTTCTCGATGGCCCGAATTCTTGATGATGCGGGTATTGACGTGCTGCTCGTTGGTGACTCAGCTTCCAATGTGATGGCGGGTAATGAGACTACGCTGCCTATCACACTGGATCATATGATCTGGCATGCCACTTCCGTTGTTAAGGCGGTTAATCGCGCGCTAGTAGTGGTGGATGTGCCGTTTGGCAGTTATCAGGGAAGCTCTGGTGAGGCCCTGCGTTCTTGTATACGCATCATGAAGGAGTCCGGCGGCCATGCGGTGAAAATGGAAGGCGGCATCGAGATCAAAGAGAGTATTCTCCGGGTCATTTCTTCTGGTATACCGGTAATGGGTCACCTTGGACTTACGCCGCAATCCATTTACCAGTTTGGTACCTATTCGGTGAGAGCCAAGGAGGAAGGGGAGGCGGAGAAACTGCTGTCAGATGCACGCCTGCTGCAAGAGCTGGGATGCTTTGCACTGGTGCTTGAGAAAATCCCTTCTGCATTGGCCAAGCAGGTAGCAGCTGAATTGGAGATACCCACCATAGGTATTGGTGCCGGCCCCGACGTAGACGGTCAGGTACTGGTGGTTCACGACATGCTGGGTATCACACAAAACTTTAAACCACGATTCTTAAGACAATATGCCGACTTGAATCAAATTATTTACCAGGCCACGAACCAATATATCCTTGATGTTAAATCGGGGAATTTTCCTAATGACAAGGAAAGCTATTGATTAGATTGAATTACTACCTATTACATGACAGCGACTAAAGTTCTATACACCAAAACAGATGAGGCACCTGCCCTCGCCACTTATTCCTTTTTACCTATCGTACAGGCTTTTACCCAAAGCGCTGGAATAGTGTTGGAAACACGAGACATTTCATTAGCCGCCCGCATTTTGGTGCAGTTTGAAGATTATTTATCTGAAGTGCAGCGAGTAAAGGATGACTTATCCGAACTGGGCAAACTGGCCAAAATGCCTGAAGCGAATATCATCAAGTTACCCAATATAAGTGCGTCTGTGCCTCAGTTGGTAGCCACAATAAAAGAATTGCAAGATAAGGGTTACCCCATACCTGATTACCCTTACACCCCCGCCAATGATCTGGAAGAAATGATTCGTAAGCGGTACGATAAAGTAAAAGGTAGTGCGGTAAACCCGGTTTTACGTGAGGGTAATTCAGATCGTCGGGCCCCGCGTGCAGTGAAGGAGTTTGCTAAAATCAATCCCCATAAAATGGGCGAGTGGTCGTCGGATTCTAAAACCCATGTGACACACATGGAAGGCCACGATTTTTTTTCAAATGAGCAGTCCAGAACCATGGATAAAGAGAGCCGGCTGTCTGTTTATTTGAAAAGACCGGATGGTTCGGTAAAAATTCTCAAGGAGGGCATTTCGACATTAGACGGAGAGGTAGTGGACGCTACTTTGATGGAGAAAGAGGCGCTGGTCCAATTTCTGAAGTCCAGTTTTCGCGAGGCCGGCGAATCTGGAATTTTATTGTCCCTTCATTTGAAAGCCACCATGATGAAAGTATCCGATCCTATCATCTTTGGTCATGCCGTTCGCGTGTACTATCACGAGTTGTTCGAAAGACATGGTGATGTTTTGGCACGCATAGGCTTTAACCCGAACAATGGACTTGGTGATCTAGTCAATAAATGGGCAGATATCCCTGACAAGGATCGTCAGGCTTTGGAGTTGACCCTCGAACATATCTATACCAATGGGCCAGACCTGTTCATGGTGGATTCCGACAAGGGAATCACCAATTTGCACGTTCCAAGTGATGTGATCATTGATGCATCTATGCCGGCAATGATTCGAAGTTCAGGAAAGGGTTGGGATAAAAACGGCAATACCCGTGACACCAAAGCGGTCATTCCAGATAAAAGTTATGCGCCGATCTATCAGGTAGTTATTGAGGATTGTCAACGCAATGGGGCGTTTGACCCTGCTACCATGGGCACGGTGCCAAATGTTGGTCTGATGGCACAGAAAGCAGAAGAATATGGGTCGCATGACAAAACTTTCGAAATATTGGAGGCAGGAACAGTAGAAGTGTTGAATGAGGAAGGCGAGGTATTGTTTACCCATGAAGCGAAACCAGGTGATATCTGGCGTATGTGTCAGGTAAAGGATGAGCCAGTTAAGAATTGGGTGCAATTGGCAGTGGACCGCGCACGAGCTACTGGTTGGCCAGCCGTTTTTTGGTTGGACCAAGACCGGGCCCATGACCGTGAACTTATCATAAAGGTCAACCTGTACTTGTCAGATATTGCTTCAGAGGATGTCCAACTTCATATCATGTCACCAGCAAAGGCGATGGCATTTACATTGGATCGAATCAGAAAAGGAGAGAATACCATCTCTGTCACCGGTAATGTGCTTCGTGATTATTTAACCGATTTGTTCCCAATTCTAGAGGTAGGAACCAGTGCAAAAATGCTGTCCATTGTGCCTTTGATGAACGGGGGTAGGCTGTTTGAAACTGGTGCAGGTGGCTCTGCGCCTAAGCACGTACAGCAGTTCGTCAAAGAGGGTCATTTGCGGTGGGATTCTTTGGGGGAGTTCCTGGCACTGACGGTCTCTCTGGAGCACCTCGCCAATAAAGACAACAATTCTTCGGCAAGTGTGTTGTCGGATGCTTTGGATCGGGCCACGGGTGACTATTTAAAGAATGGAAAGACACCTTCACGTAAAGTAAATGAACTCGACACCCGGGGTAGTCACTATTTCCTTGCCAGGTACTGGGCAGAGGCATTGGCGACCCAGCATGAAGATGAGCCCTTACGAGAAAAGTTCTCACGAGTAGCAGAAGCGTTTAAAGAAAACGAGGACGCGATACTGACTGAATTGATTGATGCACAAGGGAGTCCTGTGGATTTGGGTGGTTATTATTATCCCCAAACGGAGAAAGTGCTCAGGGCCATGAGACCAAGCCCTACCCTCAATAAAATTATTGACAGTATCTGATCAATATTGTATTAAAGAGTCGGCTTTTCCTGTTGATTAGGTCATTGGCTTTGGCTGGTGTGGAAGGGAGATCCGTACGGAAATCGATTGTAGGGAAATACTTTCCATCGACTTAAACCCACCCTCATTTCTTAAAGCCAGGAAGCCAACGGATAAACGAAGATAATTATCTATTTTCGTCTCTTGTAAATCGGGACTGTGCTGCATGGCTCTCCATACATAAGGCTACCTACCATAGGTAGTAGCGTAAGCGTCATTGCTGTGTAGGCATATTCCTTGTTCTCTACAGCTCCACAACCTTTAATGACTACTTTGCCATCCATGATCTGATCCTCGTTTGCAGCGACCATTTGCTGGATAGCTTGCCTGATTACGGCTTTTTCTAATTCCTCTTTATCACCAAATACGACCATTTCGGCTTCCGACAATTGGGTGGCAACAAGCATGTACGCCCATATCGGAACAATGGCATCAGCAGAACAATAAAGGTGTACAAGCCGATCCTTATATGGTGTCCAGTCATTGGTACCAATGAAAGTTCTAAAATCTTTCTCTCTGAGTATCATTCCCTCAAAGAGTTGATCCTTAAGATCAATGCCTGCTACCGGAGCACTTGAAAGGTAATCAGCAAGATCTAGACTGACCAGGGGACTTTTTGCGACACGATTAACGATGGCTTCTTCCTGCATATGCCAAAATAACGAAGTCCTATGTAAAAGGGTTTTCTAAATGAGTTTCTTTGCTGGTTTTTCCTGAAATGATTTTAAATAAAAAGGTTCAAAATATGCCAGGTCGGCAAATGCCTGCGCCTGATATTTAATCCAGGCCAGACGGCCCAATCCAATGGCATCGGGCAAGATGTGGGGCATCCATCTCAGATTGGGTTGTAAGAGTACTTCCTTGGTTTTATCTGCACCATTACCAAATAACACCATCGGATGATCTGCAAAGCGCTCCAGACTGTTGGGTTGTACAATCAGGGCCTCAGTTTTTTTGATTTTTTCACTGGACGCATATATGGCCGTATATACTTCCATTCTACGGGCATCTATCATGGGGCATGAGAGGGTGCCCGCCGGAAGATAAGGACGTACAGATTCATTCATGGCATCGAGTGTTTCCACGGCGATGAGCGGAACATTCATGGCGTACGCCATACCCTTCAAGGTAGAAGTGCCAATGCGCAGGCCCGTGTAGGATCCGGGACCGGATGAGATGGCCAGGGCTTTTAAATCCTGCAACTTTATGCCACAGTGGTCGATTAAATCTTTAATGATTTGTGGAAGCAGTTCTGAATGCGAATTAGTCAGGTGGTATTGCTGCGCACCCACCAACTGGCCATCACCGTGAAGTGCCACCGCACATACCTCGGTGGCTGTTTCCAGACTCAGCAGGTAATTCATGAACCGGAAAGAATGGACTGGTAGGTGGCCGTATCGTCCAGAATATCGATGGCCTTTAGGATATCCGGGTCTTTATCAAATGTGGATTCTATAAGTCCGCGCTGGAGGTAAAATCTCAACGCAATTTCTTGTTCTAAAAGGCCAGTAATTTCTGTTTTATAAGCTTCCAGGTCCCTGGATTTGGTTTGTTTGATGGCCTTTCGCAGTTGGTTGATCTCGGATTGAAATTGGCTTACTGCCTGGTCTTTTTGGGCTACCTCTTCCAGCTTTTTTAGTTGTTTTTCCAATTGTGTTTCATAACTGAAGGTCCGGTTGCTTAGCCATTGCTTAAAGGCGTCATAAGCTTCTTTGGTTAAGCGAAAGTCTTTGGGCTTGACAATAGACGCGTGTTGGTAATAGTAAACATTCGCGTAATCAAAAAGGAGTCCTTCCTTTAAAAGTGCAAGGGTGATTTCTGCATGATCTTTTTCCGCTACCTCCACGTCTGGATATACTCCTCCCCCGTCAAAAACTACACGTCCGTTGGCAGTTTGAAAAGCTTGCTTCAATGAATCAGGTATTTCCCCAATAGAACCGTCTTCTTTGCGAAGGCTGTAATCGATGGCCTGAATACATCTTCCGCTGGGGATATAGTATTTTGCAGTTGTGACCTTTAATTGCGAATTGTAGGCCAACGGATGGGTTCGTTGTACCAAACCTTTACCGAATGTCCGTCGACCGATCAATACGCCTCTGTCATAATCCTGCATCACACCAGATACTATTTCTGCTGCCGACGCAGAGCGACTATTGACCAGGACTGCCAGGGGGATTTCTGTATCTGTGGCCAAATTCAATGAGCGGTAGATTTCTGTCCATTCTTCGATTTTGCCACGGGTATGGACCACTTCTTTGCCCTGAGGAATGAAGACATTGCAGATGTTCACTGCTTCGATGAGTAATCCGCCGAGGTTTCCACGTAAATCTAAAATGATTTTTTTGGCACCATCATTTTTCAAGTTTAGGAGTGCAGACTCCACCTCGGCGCCGGCGCGGGAGGTGAAGTCGGTTAATTGGATGTAACCGATGTCGTCATTGATCATTCCGAAGTAGGGCACATTTTTTAGTACTATTTTTTCTCTAGAGAGGTCCACGTCGAAGGGAGTACTTCCATCAGGGCGCTGAATGGTCAACTGTACAGTGGAGTTGGTCTGTCCTTTCAGCAATTGCCCGGTTTCTTCATCTGTCATCCCGCCAATGTCTACACCATTTATACGGGAGATGACATCGCCTATTTTCAGACCGGCTCGATCGGCGGAGAAACCTTCATAGGGTAGTAAGATGGTACTTACGCCGTTTCGATTGGCCACTACCGCACCTATGCCGGCATATTCACCAGTTGTGGATATGCGGTAGGTTTCTATGTAGTCCTCAGAGATGTAGTTGGTGTAGGGATCTAGAGAAGCCAACATGGCTTCGATGCCGGTCTCCATCAGCTCTGTGGGACTAATCTCATCGACGTAGTAGGTATTTATCTCTTTGTAAAGCGTTGCGAAAATGTCGAGGTTTTTAATGATCTCGAAGTACTTGTCTTTATCCGGGAGTCGTAAGGCAACTAGCATCAACACTGTGCTGACGATAACCAGGTATTTGATCCGTTTCATAAGGCTTGCTTCTGAAATTTATCCAGTAATCTAATGAGTTTTTCGTTGAGCTCAGAAAAGGACAACATATCCTCACTCTGGTATATGAAGGCTACGTGATAAAACGCCTTGTGTTGTTCATACAAGCGGTATTTATTTAGTCGGTAAGCTTCTCTTATCTGCCTTTTGATACGGTTTCTGTCGGTGGCACGCTTGAACTTTTTTTTTGGGACGGCCACCAAAAAGCGGTGTGAGCCTTCTGAAACCGCCCTATATTTCAACAAATAGGGGAATAAAAAAATTGAGGAACCTTGTGTAAACAGTTCCTCAATATTCTTTTTTCCAGTCAGTTTTTCAGACTTAGGAAACAATCTAAAAGCCCGATGGGCTGACATTTTATTTCTTGTGCAATTCGTCAGATACTGTCAGACGCTTACGACCTTTGGATCGTCGGCGGGCAAGCACTGTGCGCCCATTGGCCGTTTCCATTCTACTACGAAAGCCGTGCTTGTTCTTCCTCTTTCTTACCGATGGTTGGAATGTCCGTTTCATAATGGCGTTTTCTTAAAAGGATTGCAAAATTATAAGAATAAATTGTTAAAGCCAATTAGAAAATGAATATTTCCGTATCGAGTGTTGGATTGATTTCGACCTTCTCTGTCTTCATCTCCATGGTCATTTGAGGGTTTAGACGTTGTTCTACCCTGGTGGCCATGAGGATACCTTCGAAAGTCTGGTAATCGCGGTATTGCGTAGCAATGGTCATTTCACCCTGAGGGGTTTGCTGATTTTTCTCCGTTTGAACCAGTGTAAAGGATTTTTCATCGAAATAATAATTGATCTTATTTCCTGAGGGCATGGTTACTTCCATCAAGATCGTGGGTTGATCATTCACGCTGGCCATGCCAATCAACCTGACTGGAAGATTCATTTCCTTGATGGTGAGCATGGGAAAAATACTATATTCAACCTTTGCGTCCATGGCTGCATCATCTGCTATTGCCTCTGTTCTCCCCATTCCGGAGGCCTGTCCCTTTTCGCCATCAAAAACAATGGTTTGGAACACGTTATCGCCTAGTTTTAGCTCGTTGATGAATTTATTAGGCGCCATTTTTTTTGTTTCTATCGACATCTTTTGCCCCATCATTTGCGCACTTCGTTGAATAGATAAGGTTTTTACTGCTTTCAACTTCTCCGTGCCTCCGATGGCTACCAAATAGTTGTCCAATACGTTCATGGCTGTCAGGTCGCCTGGCAGTTTCAGGGCCGACGGATCCACCGGATTTCCCTGGACATCGTAATAATTGACAGGCCCAAAGCGTTTCAGGGCTTCTACTACATCATCTGCTTTCCCTACCACGGTAATATGTGCCTGGTCTGGCTGAATGTATTTGTCGGCTACACGAAGTACGTCATCGGTCGTAACAGATTCAATTTTTTGTAAGTACGTCGAGTAAAAATCTTCAGGCAAATCATACATCGCCGTATTGATGGCATAAGACGCAACCGTCTGAGGGTTTTCCAGTGACCGTATTACCGCCCCAGCGCGTGCATTTTTGGCCAGTTCTAGTTCTTCCGGGCTAACTTTTTCGCTGCAGATCCGATTCATCTCCACCAAAATCTCAGCGACAGCACTGTCTGTGACTTCGTTTCGCACGCTGGTGGAGGCGTTGAAGGCACCAATCCATCGGTCGGGTTGCGTAGTGGCATAAGCCCCATAGGTATATCCCTTGTCTTCTCTTAGGTTCATAAATAGCCTGGCTGAGGCGCCGCCTCCAAGAATCTGGTTCATTACAGCCGCCTGAATCGCCTCTAGGGTGCGTGGTTTTAAGTCTATGGTATGGGTAACGTTGATTACTGACTGCACCGAGGCAGGCCGGTTAATAAAATCTATCTGATTACTTGAAAGTCCTTTTGGATCTTCGAAAGTCTTTTCCGGTATTTCTTTTGGTTCCCAACTGGCGAAATATTTTTCGACCAATTTTTTGGCTTGTTTCACCGAGATGTCGCCGACTACGGCCAGGTATGCCACGTTTGGACGAAAATAAGTCTGGTGGTAGTTGCGGAGGTCCGCTGCGGTAATCTTGTCGACAGATGTTTCTGTACTTACCTTTCCATATGGATGCCCTTCGTACAGTACCCTTGATATTAACTTATTAGCTATTGCATTCGGATCATCTCTTTGTTGTTTCAATGCCGACAAGGTTTGTTTCTTAATTTTTTGGAGTTCATCCTCCGGGAAAGTCGGGTTGAGCACCACGTCTGACATCAATTCAATGGTTTGGTCGGCATATTTGGACAGGCTACTACCAAAAACAAAATCGGAGCTGGTAAATAAATTGGCACCTATAAAATCAACGGCTTCGTCTATTTCGGATTTAGATCGGGTTTCAGTACCCCTTCTCATTACCTGCCCCATTAAATCCAGATAACCGGTCTTGTCACCTTCGTCTATAATTCCACGGTTCAGTTCCAATCTGAATGCCACCCGGGGTAGTTTGTTATTTTCGATCACGAATACTTTAAGGCCGTTGTTCAACTCAAAAGATTTGTAATCACCTATTTCAATGGGGCTTGGTGTGCCGGGTTTCGGCAATTTGGACCTATCCACTTGCCCGAATGATGCGAAAGCCAATAACAGGGATAGAAAGCGTAAGCTATTTTTCATTTTTGGTTTTATTTATCATTTTCAACTTCTGCGTCGGCCGGCATCTTTTGTGTAGATTCCGGCAGGTAATACAAGGTAGTCAGTCGTTCGGGCACCAGGTATTTTTTGGCTACCCGCCTAAGATCATCTCGTGTGACCTCGCGGAACCGTTCAATTTCAGTATTGATCAAATTGGCATCACCAAAATATACATGGTACTGTGCCAGGCTTTCTGCTATGCCCGCAACACGTCCATTTTGAGAAATGAAGTCATTTTCGATCTGATTTTGGAGCTTCTGGAATTCACGTTCTGGAATCAATTCTTCCTGAACTTTTTTGATTTCTATGTTCATGGCCTCTTCCAATTGCTCGGGTTCTATTCCCGCATTGGCCAAACCGAAGGTTAGAAATAACCCGGCTTTTTCCAACGCAATTGGGAAAGACTGAACAGTAAGGGCCAATTCCTGCTCATTGACGATTGATTTCGGCAGTCGGGCACTTTCACCACCAGAAAGCAAAGTCCGCAACATCTGCATGGCGTAGTAATCAGGATGCGTTTGTTCTACCGATTTGTAGCCTTTAACCACGGCGGGCAATTGGATTTGGTCATATACTGTGGCCTTTATCTCGCCTTGCTGTTTAGGTGCTTCAAATTCAGGTTGTGGGGTTTCCTGCTGACCACGAGAAATTTCCCCAAAATACTTTTCAACCATTTTCCTGGTTTCTTTTGTATCGATAGCTCCGGCTATGGCCAGTGTAGCATTGTTAGGGACATAATAAGTAGCGTAGAAATCTTTGAAATCCGCTGCCGTAGCTGCGTCAATATCCTCAAACGTACCGATTGGGGTCCACTCATATGGGGTACCTGCAAAAGCTTTTCCCATCATTTGGTCCAGTATATCGCCGTAAGGCTGATTGTCTATCCGAAGCCTTTTCTCTTCTTTCACCACCTCTTTTTGTGTGGCAATTCCGACCGAGTCAATGGTTGCCTGCAACATTCGTTCCGATTCCATGTATAGCCCCAATTCCAATTGATGAGAGGGCAGGGTCTCGTAATAAAAAGTGCGATCGAAACTGGTATTGGCGTTCAACTGACCACCTGCATTTTGAACGATTTCGAAAAATTTACCTCTTTCAATGTTGGGTGAACCTTCGAACATGAGGTGTTCGAAAAAATGAGCAAACCCTTTCCTGCCAGCAGGCTCGTTTTTTGAACCTACATGGTAGAGAACAGAAACATTTACAATGGGGACGGATGCGTCTTTATGGAGGATGACATGGAGCCCGTTGTCCAGGTCATATTCTTCAAATTCAATAGATTGTGCCAGTACCAGAAAAGGTGTGCTGACCAGTATAAATAGTAATTGTCGCATGTTAACAAATTTATGTCATTGGCTAAGTTATCGAATCTGTGAAAAAGGGTTTGGGCTCATTTATCCATTTTTTCCCTGTCGGTTGATGGCCAGTCTAAGTAAATGAATTTGCCTACGTCATGTGTAGGCTCGTGTGGTGCAATGTTCAATGCGGCAACCTCCCTAAATACTTTACCAATCGTGTACATCCATTCTTCTGCCTCATAACCTACGTAAAGCAGGTGGAAGTCGTACAAATCACGCTGCGCCCGCTCGTAGTAAATAGATCGCCTGATACGGGCATAATTGCGAATGGCAGCGCTTAAGTTTCGGTACTTGCGGTTGTGGTTCCGGTCTGCGTTGTACCTGGGTTCCCCTTTGCTCATAAGCACATTTTGCCAGTGATAGGCCATGGGATTGTTCCACCATCTCGGGAAGGAAACTGTTGCCATTCCACTTTCTGAGACCATGATGGAAGTGACAAATAATGGATTTATTTTGGCTGCGACACTCTCGCTCACGATCAGCTCGGCCAATTCTTGAGGGCTAACCACTGGCTGTTCGTCAATTGCCCGATGAAAATACAGGCAGTTTTGAAAGTTATCTTCCAGGTAACGAGCCAGTCGTTTCTTAAACGCTTCACTCGAGAAGAAGGCAGAGTCTGGTGCTGTTGCATCTGAGCTGGCATTGGGGTAGGTATAAAAATCAAAAGCTTCTTTTTCAACGGCGTTTTCACCTACGGTTTCAGCAGGGCGTACGCAACGAAAGCCAATGTCGTAATTATAATTACTTGGCGCCGCATGGCTGCGGTAAGAAGTGGTTAAAAAAGTAGGACCGGGGCTGCCCCAGCTTCCTCCGCGCATGATCTTGGTACGTCCATTTTCTGGTCCTTTTGGTTGACATTCCGGCGAATCTTGGTAGTAATCAGCCCCGTACCAGTCCGTGCACCATTCCCAGACATTCCCACTCATGCCATAAAGGCCATAGGCATTGACTTGCTGGTCGTAGACAGTTGCCAGTCTCCACCACTTGCTTTGTTTGTGCCCCTGATCTGTGTCAAAATTGGCATTGCTTGCATCAAATACCGCCCCGAGGGGATATGGTTGTTGCACCAGGCCACCTCGCGCGGCATATTCCCATTCTGCCTCGGTGGGCAATCGGTACCCATTGGCCGAATAGTCAACGGCCCATTTTTCATGACCCCAGGCATCGTAATCTCCCTCCGCATAATATACTGGCTGTAAGCCTTCCCGCTGACTGCGCCAGTTGCAAAAGTTGACGGCCTGATACCAGCTTACTCCTGTTACCGGTTGTTCTGGCATGTTGTATGAGCTGTATTTCCAGTATCTTGAGACATTGCCCCCATCGTCCACGTAAGTTTGGAAATCCGCATAGGTGATGGGTGTTTCATCCATTAAGAAAGCGGGTATCTGTGCCCTATGCACGGGTGAATTTACGTTGCTATCACCCATCAGAAAGGTGCCTGAAGGGATGAGTTTCATTTTTTTCAAGCCGTGGATTTCCTGCGGAAAAACTTGCGCCGGAGGGAGGCAGGGTTCGGTGTCACCTGCTGGCTTCTCCGCAGTTGTGCAGGCAACTGTCAGGAAAAGAACCAGCCATGGATGGTTATTTCTTTGACTGAATACGTGCAAAATATATGCGGTCTATGTTGATCTGTTTTTGATTTTCACCCCAATACTCTTCCCGGTTTCCGATGCCATTGGTTATTTTTTGTGAACTCCTGTAGTTTAGGCCCAAGTGCCTTCCGGCATCGTCTACAATCCACTCCCGGAAAATCGCGGAGTGGCCGGAACCATCGTTTCTCCAAAATTGCACGAAGTCTCCTGAACCTGCATCTTCAAAGGGTATTGATGTACCTAGCTGAAGTTGTTCCAACGCGTACTGACACTGGGTTTCGGCGCTTTGTTCAGTCGCTCCGTACCACATCATCTGCAGCTGTTTAACCTCGTCATGCGTCAGTCCATCCAATAGTTGATATTTTTCCAGCACCTCAAAGGCCACGGTGAAGGTGTAACCGCTACAATAAGTGCCCACCGGACTCTTTTCCAGTATTGTATGGTTTTGAAAAACCAAACGCCTCGGTGTTCCTGAACCTTTCCAGCGATAGCCGCCACCTTCGTAGGCTCCGGCCAACTCCACGATATCCCCGTTCAATTCCTGTCCTTCCAGATACAGGCTCCAGCCAAAACACGCCAGCCAAAGGATGATTATTTTCATCATAAAAAATTACGTATTGTAGCCAGAGGCAGACGGGGGCCAAACTGCGTAACAACGGCTGCACTGGCTTTACTGGCCAATGCTCCGGCTGTAGCAACGTGCCATCCATTTGTTAGGCCATACAAGAATGCTCCTGCAAACATGTCACCAGCGCCATTGGCATCTACAGCTGTTACTTTTTGGGGTTGAATGTGGTAATCTTCACCCCCATGATGAATCCATGCGCCTTTTTCGCTACGGGTGAACACCAAAGTTTCAGCAAACGGTTTCATGGCCTCATAAGCTTCCTCGGGCGAGTCCTTACCCGAGAACAGCATACCCTCTTCCTCGTTGGCAAACAGGCAATCCACTCCTTCACCCACTGCGGCCTTGCTTTGCGCACGAAAATATTTTACCATCGCAGGGTCTGAGAAGGAATAAGCTACTTTTACACCTGCCTTTCGAGCCAGTTGCCTGGCTTCATTGATGGTCTCTGGACCGGCGGCTGAGGAAACCAGGTAACCTTCAATGTAAATGTATTTCGACGCCTGAAGTGCCTCCGGAACCAATTCGTTGACTGAAAGATCAGCCGTGATGCCCAGGTAGGTATTCATCGTACGTTGCGTATCGGGGCTTACCATTACCAGACACTTTCCGGTAATGCCTTTCGGGGGGTTAGCGACATTGGTTCGTATACCGACCGCGTCCAACTCTGAAAGGTAAAAATGACCATCTTCGTCGTTGGCTACCTTGCAGCTTAGAAAAGCCTGTCCTCCGAGTTGACTCAGGGCGATCACGGAATTCGCTGCAGACCCACCTCCCTGACGCTTTTTTATTTTTTTCCGTACCAGTTTCAAGAGTTCTTTCTGCCGCTTTTCATCCACCAGAGTCATGAGGCCTTTTTCAATTTGGTTATCCCTCAGAAACTCATCTTCGACTTCAATTTCATAATCTACAATGGCATTTCCTATGCCATAAATGTCGTATTTACTCATACACGCGGTTGGGATAATCTGTAATGATTCCGTCTATTCCCCATTTCAGGAGCCGATCCATATCATTTCGGTTGTTTACCGTCCAGGGGATGACTTTAATTTCCTCATCGTGCAACTCGTTAATGATTGCTTTCGATAGTAATTTATAGTCAGGACTGTATATCGTGGGTTTGAAGCCCAAAGAATCCAAATTTTGTCTCCAACTCAATTCATTTTCAATTAGAATAGCCGTTTGTACCATAGGATATTTTTCATTGAGGTATTGCAACACACGGAAATCAAAGGATTGAAAAATCACACGTTCCCAGGGTAACTTCCCTTCAATCACTTTTACTACCAGGTCTACAAATGCATCCGGGGCGGGGTGGTAGACGCCATCTGTTTGGTCTTGTGACTTAATTTCTAAGTTGTAAGCGATCTTGCGGTCTCCAATGATGGTTTCGACGGTATCAATTACGTCCTTTAACAGCGGTTTCGATGTCTGCACTTTTTCTTGGTCAGGGAATCGTGGGTGCGGCTTGGTACCACAATCAAATCGTTGCAATTCTTCGTAGGTCAGGAGGTAAACATTATAAGCATCCTGCCAATCGTCTTTGATGGACTGGCCGGTTGTCCTCAGGCATATATCTGCCGATAGGTAGGGTTCATGACTTACAATTACCTGATTGTCTTTTGTGATGGCCAGGTCCATTTCAAGTGTGTTTACCGGAAAATCCAACGTTTTCACAAAACCATAAATCGAGTTTTCAGGATATAGTCCTCGGGCTCCACGATGACCTTGAATGTCAATTTTCTGATAAGTATTTGGTTGGCTGCAACCGGTTGCCAACCACGCCATGCCCAGTAGGATGAACCATTTTTTCATTAGGTCAGAAATTTTATTCTTGTAAATATATAGTCCAGCGTTTCTTCGTTGATGACCATCCGGTAAAAATCCGTGTTGTCCAGTTTTTCAGGTTGGTAGCCACTATTCTTGAGGTATTTCTTACTGATGTTTTTATCGAACCAATGGACCAGTCTTATTTGGCCATTTTCAATTTCCAGGCAGGTCATTCCCCTCTTGCCAATTACACATCCCGAATTAAATAGACAGGGGATGTGAAAAATGGTATTGTATACGTAGTTGTCGTAGCTGTAGGCTTCATTGGCCTTGTAATATTGTTTGAGTTCTTTTTTATAGGATTTTATTGTTTGACGAATGCTTTCTGAGGGTTGATTGAAGGCGTAGTCGCGGCAAAGCTGTTCAATTTTGTATTTCAATCTTTCAATTTTGTGAAGAGACTCAAACAATGGGCGATGGGTATGCCCAATAATGGAAACAACTTTCCGAAAAGCCGAATAATGGTATAACCTGCGCTCAATTTTGTATTGTTTTTTACTATCGTGCGCTACGGAGTAGTTTTTTATACCCAAAGGGTTGGCGAAGTATTTTAAGGTAAAACCGATTAGCTCATTGTGCTCCTGAAATCTTTTCGATGCTTGATGACCATGGTAGATTCTTAACATCTGATCGTCATGTTGGAGGGTAAGACTCTCCAAGTGGGGATATGGCAGTGGATTTTTGTCTTTAAGCCCCAATTCCAGGTCATGATTACCTATCAACTTTACCAGTTGGGTATTTTTATTAAACCAGTTAAATAATTCATAAATTGGTGGCCAATGCTTCATGATCTTACTCATCGAAAATCGCTGAAGCTCTTCAATGTCTCCGTTGAGCAGGAGTTTGAAATTCCTATTGGCGTAATAGCCTTGTAATGCCGTTTTGAACAGTTGCGCGTTTGTTTTAAAATCATCGGTGCTTCCGCCGTCTCCCATGTGTAGATCACTGAATATGACCCATTTATCGTCTGTACCTAGGCGCTGAACCGGTTGTTCGTCAAAGAGTTTATCCAGATTTTGATAAAGTACCTTGTTTTTGATCTTGAGCTTTTGAGCCATTGATTTTTAATCAAATAACGTCTTAAGTTAGCCACAGCCCGGGCAGTAAATGGCTGGGAACGAGATTTCTTGTCTAAATTGATTCAAACTTAGAGGATACCATGGCCAATTTTAAAATTCTTTCTTTGTTATCTGTGGGCGACGAGCTTTATACCCAGTATAAGTCCGAGTTGGGAAAGCTGGATTACCGGAAAGTACACGGTATAGCCCTGGTGGAATTCGAAAATGGCACCCAAACCCTTGTTCCCATGGATTTTTATGATCTGGAAAGCGGAATGCTGAAAATCGATAAGGGGGAAAATTACGTCGGATTGACAGAAGACCGATTAGACGGTAAAAAGCGAAAATGACTAATCGCTGAAATGGCAATAAAGTTTACCAACGGCCAGATCTACACGAAATTCCAGTAGATTTTCAGCATTTTTATGGTAGCTGTGATTGACAAAAACATTCTTTTCTACTTCTTCAAATTCAGCGTCCATGTTGAGGCCGCAAAAAGGAGAGTTTTTAATGGTGATGATGACAGGTGTTTCTTTATTGGGAACGACAATTTCCAGTGATCCAGCGCCCACTTTAGCTACTATTGTGCATTTTTCTTCTGGCATTTGGTTACCGAAATCCAGTGTCGCGTTGCCGAAACCTATGTCTGCAACAACAAACTTGGCCCTGGATGCGGAGAGGTTTTCTGTTGTGATAGAACCCACATCAACTTTTACCCGGAAAGTGTCCATGGCGGTCAGGTTTCGCGTCTGCTCGTCATAAGTGAGCAAAACATTGGCACTACCAGTCCTGAGATCCAGGTGTTTCACATGAAGCTGGCTTAAATTGACGTGTGTATTGCCTAAACCGTATTTTAGGCGCAGTTTGTAAATGGTCTGATTGTCTAACAGCAACTTCCAGTATTCACCCTTCTCACGCGTTTTACGCTGTGGAGTCATTACGAAAGAGAATTCTTCACTTAGTTCGTAAGAATTAAATTCATGAAGATGAAAAGAAATATGACACGTGGCACCAGACTCTTTGATAAGGAATGAAGGATTGATCCTTTTCAAATCGGGATTTCCGAAGACTTCTAGCGGCCCTTCTGTATTTGCATAATATTTTATGTAAGAATTGGCAGAGGGAGCTTCGAAGGTTAAATCCA
The DNA here is from genome assembly GCA_964403075.1 of uncultured Roseivirgaceae bacterium. Classification (GTDB taxonomy): domain Bacteria; phylum Bacteroidota; class Bacteroidia; order Cytophagales; family Cyclobacteriaceae; genus CAYOEV01. The sequence continues at coordinate 32,443 of CAYOEV010000014.1, forward strand.
CTGTATCTAATGCATCATCGTGTTTGAGCATGTAGAACTTTCGTAATTGCGAGGATACCCGAAATGTGGACAATACCATCAATCCCACCAAAAACACCAATCGCATGGTCAAATCTAACGTAAGGCAAGTAAGTGGGTTTCGATGAAAGCAAAAACTCAGAAATATTCCTTCATTTTCTCGAAGAATGATTTCTCTGCTTTGGAAGGATCTGGCGCAAAATTCTTTGACGTGCGCAAGTTTTCAAGCAATTCTTTTTCGTCTCTAGATAATTTGGTAGGCGTGTAGACATTCACATATATGAGCTCGTCTCCACGGCTATATCCTTCGATGGATTTAATGCCCTTGCCACGAAGCCGCAGCACTTTACCGCTTTGCGTACCAGGTTCTATCTTGATGCGTACTTTTCCATCGATTGTGGGCACGTCAACCGAAGTTCCGAGCGCAACATCCAGAAAGCTGATGTGCAGATCATATAAAATGTTGGTACCGTCACGCTTCAATACGTCGTCCTCTACCTCTTCCACCACTATGAGCAAATCTCCTGCTATGCCCCCCGGTATTTCATTGCCTTTGCCAGCCATGCTCAGTTGCATCCCGTCAGTCACTCCCGCCGGAATTTTGATGCTTATTACTTCTTCCTCTCGCTTCAGGCCGGTGCTGTCCGTGCCTTGTCCACGACTGTTCACCAGTTGACCTGTACCTCCGCAAGCAGGGCAGGTAGAAGTGCTCATCATCTGTCCGAGCATGGTATTCATTACCTTGCGAACCTGGCCAGACCCATTGCACTGCGAGCAACTTTTAAATGTGGTATTGGGATCTACCCTTAATCGATTGACTTTGATTTTTTTCTCGACGCCATTGGCAACTTCCTCCAGGTGCAATTTCAATTTTATACGCAGGTTGGAACCCTTTCGTGTGCCTCGCCCACTTCCGCCAGTTCCACCGCCAAAGAAACTATCGAACGGACTTCCGCCGCTACCGAAAATGTCACCGAACTGGGAGAATATATCTTCCATGTTCATGCTCCCGCCGCTGAATCCACGGCCAGCACCACCTATCCCCTGATGACCGAATCGATCATATTGTTGACGCTTGTCATCATTGCTAAGCACTTCGTAGGCCTCTGCTGCTTCCTTAAATTTATCCTCTGCCTCCTGATTGTCAGGGTTTTTATCAGGATGGAATTTTAAGGCTACCTTCCGGTAGGCTTTTTTAATCTCATCTTTCGAAGCGGTACGGGTTACGCCCAATATTTCGTAATAGTCTCTTTTGGCCATGGATATTTATTGCTTTGCCCCTGTGACTACTTTAGCAAATCGAACGACTCGATCGTTCAGAAAATAGCCGGGTTCAATGATGTCTACTATTTTACCCTCCAACTCCTTTTCCGCAGGTATTTGAGTCACCGCCTCATGAAATTCTTCATTGAACTCGTCGCCTTTCTGTGTTTCCATTTTTTTTAAACCTTTAGCTGTCAGAGTAGATTGAAATTTGTGTTGAACGATATCCATTCCCTCGGTTACCGATGTAAGGTCGGCTTTTTCTGATTGGGCGGATTGTTTGGCACGTTCAAAATCATCTAATATGGGGAGTAGAGATTCTATGATTTCCCTACCTGCCATGGCGATAAGTTCCAATCGTTCCTTGGCTGAGCGTCTTCTGAAATTTTCAAATTCAGAATACAACCGCAAATGTTTATCCTTTAACTCGCCGATTAGCGCGTCTTTATCCATTTCAGGAGTTTCAGGTGTTTCTATTTCTGCAGTTTCCATGGGTTTAGCCACATCGATCTCCGACGATTCCTGATCCAATAGGCCTTCATTCTCCTCTATGATTTCTTTTTCCTTGTCTTTCTTGGTCATGATCGCATTTTGTATTGTGAATTTTTCTAGTTCAATAATTTTGCCAACTGGCAAAGCGTGACAGATTGTCAGGAATTGAGCGTTTGCCAAATGCGGTCTTTCAATTCCGGAATGCCCTGTTGGGTAAAACTTGAAAAAAACAAAGGGTGTAAGTCTTTTGGTAAGGCATTCCCAATTTCTTCAATAAGCTCTGCATCTAATAATTCTGCTTTGGATATAGCCAACAGGCGCGGCTTGTCCATCAATTCCGGGTTGTGTTTTTCCAGTTCTTTAACCAGTAACTCATACTCCTGTCCGATGTTAAGACTTTCAGCAGCGATGACGAATAACAAGACCGCATTTCTTTCGATATGTCGAAGGAATCGTGTGCCCAACCCTTTACCCTCGGCAGCACCCTCAATGATTCCGGGAATATCCGCCATTACAAATGACTTATAATCCCGATAGGAAACCACACCTAAATTGGGCACCAATGTGGTAAATGGATAGTCTGCTATTTCTGGTTTAGCAGCCGAAATTGTGGACAGTAGCGTAGATTTACCGGCATTTGGTAAACCTACCAGCCCCACGTCGGCCAATAATTTCAGTTCCAATATTACCTGTAGCTCCATACCTTCTATACCAGGCTGGGCATGTCTTGGCGCTTGGTTGGTGGGAGATTTGAAGTGAACATTTCCCCTTCCGCCAATCCCACCGGGAAGAAGAATTTCTTCTTGCTGATCTTTCAGTATTTCCAATAATTTCTCCCCAGTATCGGCATTTTTGGCAACGGTACCAATGGGGACCTCCAGAATGGCATCTTGACCATCTGAACCATGTTTTTGAGCGCCACTTCCCGCCTGACCATTTGCTGCGCGAATGTGTTTACGATATTTCAAATGCAGCAGGGTCCAGAGTTGACTGTTCCCCTTTAGTACCACATGCCCTCCTCGACCTCCATCTCCACCATCAGGTCCGCCCTTGGGAACGTATTTTTCTCTTCTGAAATGAACGCTCCCTGCGCCCCCATCACCAGAACTTGCAAAAAATTTAACGTAATCGATAAAGTTGGAAGAAGACATGCAGATGACCAGTTTTAAAAACGGGAAATCACTTGCTCAATGTCTGCGAAAATATCGTCAATTTCACCCACCCCACCTACTTCATGGTATTTACCTTTCAGCCGGTAATAATCGGCAACAGGCGCTGTTTCCCGGTGATATACCTGGATACGATTGTTGATTTTTTCATCATCCTGATCATCTATTCGCCCAGATGTTTTTGCCCGTTCTTTGATGCGTATGCGTAGCTGGTCGTCAGGTACCTCCAACGCCACCATTCCAGAAATGCTGAGGCCATGACGATCTAACATCTTGTCCAGCGCTTCTGCCTGGTCTACAGTTCGTGGGAAGCCATCGAAAATGAATCCGCATGTATTTAGGTTTTCGTTTACTTTGTCTTCCACCATCCCGATGACTACCTCATCGGGGACCAGATTGCCTTGATCCATGTAGGATTTGGCTTTTTGACCCAATACTGTGGCTTCCTTAATATTTTGTCTGAATAGGTCGCCTGTAGATACGTGAATCAGTTTGTGCTTGTTGATAATGTGCTCACTTTGCGTTCCCTTCCCTGCTCCCGGAGGACCGAACAAGACAATATTTAGCATGTGTATTAATTTTAAAAAGCAGTAAAGATAGTGGCTTTACTCATTTGAAATGGGCCTATTTTTGGAAATCATCTGGTCTATGAATGTAATACTCAAGTACTTTACTGTTTACGCGCTCAGTGGTTTCAAGTTTATTTTTGGGCCTACCCTTGGGCTGGCGTATGGATTTACGGTAACAGAGACTGTGCTACTCACGGTTTTGGGTATGATGACCACGGTTTATTTATTTACCTACTTGGGCGACGGCCTAAGAAAGAGTATGCTGCGGTTCTTAAGAAAAAGAAGGAAACGTATTTTCACCAAAAGGAATAGGCGCTACGTAAAAGTTTGGCAAGCCTACGGCGTTAAAGGCATTGCCCTTCTGACACCACTCCTGCTAATGCCAGTCGGAGGCGCACTTTTGGTTAATTTGTTAGGAGGTAACAAGAAGAAAATTATTAAGTGGATGTGGATAAGTGCCATATTTTGGGCCCTTTTGGATACGCTGTTGATCTATTATGCTTACGATACGTTGTCTACAATTCCCTTTGTCAGGAGGTTAATTCCCAGATAGGATGCCTTAATTTTCATTTTCATCTTCCTGCTCAAGTACTTCAATGTCTTGAATAAGTACTCTTTTGGAAATGGCCTTTCCCGTAGGCGTGGCGGCCAGCCCACCCAAGGCCGTTTCTTTGTATTTGGCTTCCATATTTTGTCCGATTTCACCCATAGCGTCTACGCATTCATCCACGGGAATTACGGGAGACACATCTGCCAAAGCAATCTGTGCAGACGAGTTGGCGATGGCAGCGGCACTGGCATTGCGTACGATACAGGGTACTTCTACAAGTCCGGCGACAGGATCGCAAACCAAACCCAGCATACACTGCACGGTGATGGCGACCGCATTGAATGTTTGTTCTACGGTACCACCCAGCGCATAGCAGATAGCGGCAGATGCCATGGCGGCTGCAGATCCGGTTTCCGCCTGACACCCGCCGACAGAACCGGCAATGGAAGCTCGTTTTTCCAGAATCAAAGCCACTCCTGCACTTACTAAAAGCGCTTCGGCGATGGTCTCATCTTTCAGTCCATGAATTTCCTGAAGGGTGACCATGGTACCGGGTAAAATTCCCGATGCGCCTGCTGTGGGTGCCGCTACAATCCGACCCATGCAAGAGTTGACCTCCTTGGCTGCGAGGGCACGGGATACCAGCAATTGAAATTCTTTGGAAAGAACCGCTTTTGGAAATTGATGCACCTTTTTAGCGCCATTAGACACCATACCTGAGTGAGAAGTCATGTCGGTTGTAAGTCCTGTATGTACTGCCTCTTTCATCACTTCATAAGCATTGAGCAAACCGGCCCATATTTCCTGATCTGTGGCACCTCTTTGATCTTTTTCAAATTGGAGCACCGGTGCGTACAATTTGAGATTATCGGTTTGCACTACCTGACGCCATTCTTCAAAGCTTGTAAATGTTACTACCATACCTAGACTTAAACGAATAAAGCTAACCAAATGATACTTCTATCTTTGTAGGCCATGAAATTGAAAAACGATCTCTTACTAAGGACAGCGAAAGGTGAGTCGGTAGACCGAACACCCGTATGGCTCATGCGCCAGGCCGGCCGAATACTTCCAGAATATCGGGCCATTCGAAATGCCCTTTCCGGTTTTAAGGAACTTGTGACAACTCCAGATTTGGCTGCGGAAGTAACCATTCAGCCAGTGGATATTTTAGGCGTAGACGCAGCAATCATTTTTTCAGATATCCTCGTGATTCCAGAAGTCATGGGTCTACCTTATGAAATGGTTGAAAAGAAAGGCCCATATTTCCCTGAAACGATCAAAAGCCCATCTGATATTGACCGATTACAGGGCACGGATGTTTCGAAGTTGCAATACGTTTTCGACGCCATAGCGCTAACTCAGCAAAGGCTTAATGGTCGTGTGCCGCTGATTGGTTTTGCAGGGGCCCCCTGGACGTTGATGGCGTACATGGTTGAAGGGGGTGGTAGTAAAACCTTCTCAAAAGCACGCGGCATGCTCTATCGACATCCGCGAGATGCGCATCGTTTGTTGGAAAAAATCACACAGGCTACCATCGCCTATTTAAAAGGACAGATTGCCTCAGGTGCCCAGATTGTTCAAATTTTTGATTCCTGGGCGGGTATACTGCCTCAAGATCACTACCGCGAATTTTCGCTCACCTACATCGCGGCCATTTGTGAGGCCATCGATGAGGTTCCGGTGACTGTATTTGCCAAAGATGCCTGGCACGCGATACCGGAAATGGCCCAACTTTCTTGCCAGGTGGTAGGCTTAGACTGGTCACTGGACCCGCAAACTGTTCGTCAGCAGATTCCACAAAAAACCTTACAAGGTAATCTGGATCCCTGTGTTTTATATGGAGATGAAGCCGTCATACGTGAGAAAACGACCCTGATGCTTGAGCAATTCAAGGGACACCCCCATATTGCCAATCTGGGACATGGCGTTTACCCTGATATCGATCCGGCTCACGTAAAAATATTCATTGATGCGGTGAAATCATTTCAATCTGGCAGTGGGTCGACCCAGTAGCCAGGAGGCCAGCACTGTTAGCAGGCCCGCAATGGTGACCAGGTAAAGACCTATCTGGATACTACTTCCAGCCTGCAGGATAGTGACAAATGAATCTTTAAAGTCCTGCTTAATAAAATAGCTGAAGCGAAGGATGTGGATCGTTCCAACTGCGGCGGCAATTGCTGCGGGTATGAATGCAATGTAGAGACGATATCCTTCGAGTTTATTTTGGAGGGGGCCCAGAAACCCGGCTAGCAGGCTAATAGCAAAAAGCACAAATGCCACCCGCCCATCCAAGGCGAATGTTTCTCCCCAGCTTTCGATGCCATGAACATTACCCACAAATGGTACTTCTACCCAAGGTAGATAGGCAGCTACCATGCCGAGGGCAGAAAAAAAAATAATGAAGATGCGTTGTCGATACATGGTAGCGCAAATCAAGTTAACCAATTGCTGAGTATGTGGTTGTCTCCCACCTCTTTTTTCAATCGATCTGCATCTATCGGCACAACACCCGGTGATTCGCAAACGATTCCGCCGCCAAGGTTAGCGATTTCTGCCACGAATTCAAGCGGCATACCCGCCGCCGTGGCCAATGCTGCAATGCTGATGACGGTATCTCCCGCACCGGATACGTCAGCAATTTTCCGGAAGTGAGCCGGATAAATACCCTGAATTTTATCCGAGTGGTAGTAAACGCCATGTTCCGACAGTGTGATGAGTGTTTGTTCGTTGGCCAACTGATTGGTTAATTGACCTACCGCTTCTTTCAAAGAGGCCATGCTGGTAGCATCTACCTTTATGTTCAATCCCTCATTCAATTCCTTAAGATTGGGTTTAAATAGGGTGGCTCTCCGGTAGTCAAGGAAATGCCGTTTTTTGGGGTCAACGGCAGAGATTTTACCTGTTTCCCTGCATTTATTGATGACTGAGGCAATGATTTCAGGAGCCAGGCTGCCTTTGTCATAATCTTCAAAAATTACTAAGTCGGCTTCATCTAGTAAGGTCAGCGCATGATTGAGCATGGCTTTTTTATCTATGGCATTTAGCGGTTCGTCTGTCTCGGAATCGATCCTAATGAGGTGTTGAGAATGCGACAATACCCTGTTTTTGACTGTGGTAATCCTTGCCTGACTTCGAATGATACCCTTATCGGTGATACCCCTGTTTTTGAGTAGCTGAGAAAATATCTGACCGTCTTCATCATCACCGACTACGGCACAGAGTATAGGTTTGGCACCTAGTGCTTGAATGTTTAATGCCACGTTCGCGGCCCCCCCCAATCTTTTTTCACGGCGTTCAACATTGATCACCGGAACCGGTGCTTCCGGAGATATACGCTTCACAGACCCGTAGATGTAAGCATCTACCATGACGTCACCTAAGACCAGTACGGTTTTGTCCTTAAATGAATCAAAAAGTGTTTCTAAGCTAAGCTTTTTCATTAGCTAAGTTTTTTTAATGCTTCCTTCATTCGGTCAATGGCACGAGTCAAATCATCCTTTGAGGCAGCATATGATAGTCGGACTGCCTGGCCGGCACCAAACGCCTGGCCGGTAACCAATGATACGTGGGCCTCTTCCAGTAAGTACAAACAAAAATCTGATGCATCCTTGATGTGGTAAGCACCCTGAGATTTTCCGAAGTATGTACTGATATCAGGAAAGAAATAAAATGCACCTTCCGGGTCGTTCACCTGAAACCCAGGAATGCTTTCCAGTAAGGTTTGCACCAATTTTTTTCTTTCGCGGTAGGCCTCTACCATATCAAGCGACGCTTCTTTTGATGAGTTGAGCGCAGTGAGCGCTGCCCGCTGCGCTACGGAACAATTGGCGGATGTGTACTGGCCCTGCATTTTACTAGCTGCTTTGGCCAACCACAACGGCGCACCAATGTAACCTACACGCCAGCCAGTCATGGCAAAACCTTTGGAAAATCCGTTTACGGTCACGGTTTGATCCTGCATACCAGGGAGACTGCCCATGCTCACGTGCGTAGAACGAAAATTAATGAGTTCATAAATTTCATCGGCAATGACCATGATGTTTGGATGCGCTTGCAGCACTTCTGCAAATTCCAGTAATTCATCTTTACTGAATACCGAGCCGGTAGGATTACATGGAGAAGAAAAAATGACGGCCTTCGTGCGGTCAGAAAGGGCGGCGCGCAGTTGTACAGCGCTGGCTTTGAAGTCTGAAGAGAGGTCGCCGGAAATATAAATGGGAATACCCCCGGCCATTTCTATCATGGCACGGTAGCTTACCCAGTAGGGTGTAAAAACAATCACTTCGTCGCCAGGGTTTAAAAGTGCCTGGAAGACATTGGCAATGGATTGTTTGGCACCGTTGGAGACTACGATCTGGTCGGGTGAATACCGCAGGTTGTTTTCTTCCTCAAATTTCTTTGAGATAGCCTCGCGTAGATTCAGATAACCGTTAACTGGCGGATAGGAAAAGTATTTTTCTGACCGTATGGCTTCTATGGCTCCTTCCTGAATGTGCTTGGGGGTCTTGAAGTCAGGCTCACCCAAGCTCAGGCTGATCACATCAATGCCTTTTTCTTTCATTTCCCGGGCTTTAGCGGCCATTGCCAAAGTTGCAGATTCGGGGAGGTTCGTAATTTTTTCGGAAAGTAATTCTTTCATTTGGAATCCTGGATTGGAAGGCTAAAATAATGGTTTTCGCTACAAAGGTTGGTCAGGATTTCTGAAGGTAACTGACCCAACGAGAGGGAATCTCTCCTGTAAGTGCCAACTCATAATCGGAATAGCTGCAGGCAATCATTCGATTGCGGTTGAACAAGCCCTGATCGTTCTCGTGAGGCACTTCCATCCACCATTTTTCTGATCTTTTGCTTTTAAAAAAGCGGATGAATTCGGGTTTTCCGGGCATGGCTACTTCGTAACTAAGGTAGTCGTTAGACATAAAATTTTTGTCACCTTTCCGGTTGTGGAATCCTTCGATAAAATACCATATCATGGTAGCCAAAACGAAGGCAGTTCTGGCATCTTCTGAATCTTTGTCTGCATCAAATTCATAAAAACCTATGGTGCTGAGCTTATCGCTCAAGCCCGCATACCAGCAGAGCTGGCACGCCTCTTCGCCTGTGAGGCCGTACACTTTTGTATCGGTTGCGCCCGGGGCGTACTGCACCTGAAGCGCCGAGACATCAAAACTGACCATGTCAGCTTCCCGAACTACCGGCTCCATTTCTTTGAGATTTTCTTTCACCATGCCTAGGCGGATGGCTTCGAAAGACATGCGCTCCATCAGCGCGGTTTTCTTGTGGTGATTCAGATAGCTTTGGTGACCCAAATGCACATAAGTGAAAAGATAATTTGGGTCGTGACGAAACATTGCGGCCAGGTGCGCTTCATTGGCTTGCCCAGATTCATCAAAATCTAAACGATTGTCTACTCCCAGCAGCGTGACCAGCTTGTCCATTGACTCATATGCATAGTAGGGACCAAGGTCGAGGTCATGGGTGCCCCCTATGAGTATAGGTAAAATTTTACGCTGCATAAGAAAGGTGCAAACTTCTTTCAAACGTAGGATGGTGTCTGCTGCTTTGGGGCCATTGCGGAAATTACCCAAATCCACAATGCGGTGCGCGCCCTGCCCTCGTTTGAGTTGGTACAATTGCCGGCGCACTGCATTCGCTGCATGTCCGTAACCTTCGCGCTGATTCCCGCCACGGTATTCCCGGAGACCAATCAGCGCCATGTCCATGTCTTCCAGATCAGGCATCAATTCGATGTTTGCATATATAGAAGCAAAAAATGAGCTTTCTGGGAAACTTTCGGTTTCAACGTCGAGTAAAGGATCGAAAAAGAGGTTCAAGTCCATTGAACGAATTTAATGAATAGTGAAATACGGCTCATGCCAGGGATCAATCAATGGTGCTGTAAAATAAAAAAGGGCTCCTTGGGGAGCCCTTAAATCTTCTGTGTGGTGAGGTCAGCCCCCAAAGTCATCGAATCTGATGTTTTCATCCGGTACACCTAAATCATCAAGCATTTTCAGGACTGCTGCGTTCATCATAGGTGGGCCGCACAAGTAATATTCAACTTCTTCCGGTTCAGGATGATCTTTCAGATAGTTGTCGTACAAACACTGGTGAATGAAGCCTACGTAACCATCTCCATCATCCTCCAATGAGGATTTAGTTTTCCAGTTGTCCTCTGGCAGAGGTTCTGAAAGGCCGATGTGGAAATTAAAATTCTTGAAACTATTTTCTATTTCCCTGAAATGCTCGGTGTAGAATAATTCACGCTTCGATCTTCCTCCATACCAATAAGACACTTTACGCTTTGATTTCTCGGTGTGAAACAAGTGAAAAATATGGGAGCGCAAGGGGGCCATTCCCGCACCACCACCTATATAAATCATTTCTCTCTCGGTATTATTGATGAAGAATTCACCATAAGGCCCTGAAATGGTTACTTTATCACCGGGCTTTTTGTCGAACACGTACGATGAGCAAACCCCAGGATTTACGTCCATCCATTGGTTTTTAGAACGATCCCATGGCGGCGCAGCAATGCGAATATTCAACATGATTATGTCTCCTTCTGCCGGGTGATTGGCCATGGAGTAGGCCCGGAAAATCGGTTCATCATTTTTCATTTTTAAATCCCACATCTGGAATTTATCCCAATCGGCACGGTAAACGTCTTTGTCATGCCCTAAATCCGGGTGCGGAGTGATGTCGAAATTCTTGAAATCAACTTCTGTTTTAGGCACATCAATTTGGATGTAGCCGCCAGACTCAAAATCAAGGGTTTGTCCTGGCGGTAAGCGAACCACAAATTCCTTTATGAAAGTAGACACGTTGTAATTCGACACGACTTCACATTCCCATTTTTTAATTCCGAAAATTTCTTCCGGAATCTCTATGCGCAGGTCGTTTTTCACTTTGATTTGACAAGATAGGCGAACTTGTTCTTTTTGTTCCGTACGGCTGAGATGGCCCACCTCAGTGGGCAGCACGTCACCACCACCTTCGAGGACAGTACATTTACACATCGCACACGTACCACCTCCTCCACAAGCGGAGGGAAGGAATATTTTCTGCGCAGATAGTGTGGAGAGTAGCGTGGAGCCTGCGGAAGTGGTGATGGGATGATCCTTATCACCATTCACTATAATATTTACCGGACCTGACTGGACCAGTTTAGACTGTGCCACCAACAACACTACTACCAACACCAAGATAACAAAAGTAAAGGCGACGACGGAAGTTAGAATAACTGTTGACATACGTTGATTAATTCTTTAATCCCACAAACAAACGTTAGGCAAATATAGTTGTTGGACGAGGATTATTGGAGCTTGAAGGAGAGTGTATCCAGAGATTGAGATGAAAAATAAAACAATTATTCAAGCAGCTTTAAAAGTGTCGTTAGCTTGGACTTCAATTGGCGTCTATCCACGATGAAATCCAAAAATCCGTGCTCTAAAACGAACTCAGCACTTTGGAAGCCTTTAGGCAAATCTTTACCAATGGTTTCGCGAATTACACGCGGACCAGCAAAACCGATCAGCGCACCTGGCTCGGCGATGTTAAAATCTCCCAACATGGCATAGGAAGCGGTTACACCCCCTGTTGTAGGATCAGTTAATAAGGAAATATACGGCACGTTGGCTTCTGACAGCAAGTTTAATTTTGCGGAAACTTTAGCCAGCTGCATAAGTGAAAACCCAGCTTCCATCATTCTGGCGCCCCCTGACTTCGATATCATCAAAAATGGAATGTGCGCTTTTCGGGCATGGTCGATGGCGCGTGATATTTTCTCACCAACTACAGATCCCATGGAACCGCCAATGAAAGCAAAATCCATGCAGGCAATGACAATTCGAAGGTTATTCATCTTGCCTTCTGCCGTTCGAACGGCATCTGTTAATTCCGTTTTCTTCTGTGTCGCTTTGATCCTGTCTGGATATTTTTTGGTGTCTTCGAATTCCAGCGGGTCTGCTGACTCAAGGTTTGCGTCTAGTTCAGTAAATTTATTGTTGTCAAAGAGGATTTCGAAATACTCTTTGGATCCAATGCGTACATGATGATCGTCTTCCGGACTCACAAAGGCATTGTTTTTTAATTCTCGCATGTGAATGATATTGCCATGCGGGGTTTTGTACCAAAGGCCGTCGGGCGCTTCTTTCTTCTTTTCAGTTGGGGTAAGAATACCCTTGTCCTGTCGTTTAAACCAAGCCATAGGTTGGGGTTAAGTAGTGCGCAAAGCTAACCAATCAGTTAACTTCTTCATAATCAATGTACTCTCCGCCCTGGTAGTTTCCATCCTGCTTGTTTCTGCCCGTTTTTGGTCTATGCATGTGGTTGTTATGCATGTCATTCTGGGGGTCATGACTGGATCCTGAGAACACCCAGTGAACGATATTATACATAAAACTACCTGCTTTGTACAACACGTAGCAGACAAGCACGATAATGAGTATGGTTTTAAGCATGAATCAAGTCGTCTTGTTTAATTAACTTATCTACTCAGGTAGTGGTTTCGTTCTGCGTAAATCTCCATGAAATAGTCATCCATCAGGTCATTTATAAAATAAATTGACTCTCCGGTAGATTTCATCTCTGGACCCAATTCCTTGTTTACATTCGGGAATTTTTCGAAAGAGAAAACCGGCTCTTTGATGGCATAGCCATGCTTGTATGGATCAAAGTTGAAATCCGTAATTTTTTTATCACCCAGCATGATTTTGGTTGCGTAATTCACATAAGGTTCTCGATAAGCCTTACAAATAAAAGGCACCGTGCGTGACGCCCTGGGATTGGCCTCAATGACATAAACTTTGTCATCCTTAATGGCATATTGGATATTGATTAAGCCAACTGTTTGAAGTGCAAGGGCAATCTTTTGGGTGTATTCCTCAATCTGTCGCATAACCAGATCACCCAGATTAAACGGGGGGAGCACGGCATAAGAATCACCGGAGTGGATGCCTGCAGGCTCAATGTGTTGCAGGATGCCTATGATTTCCACGTCCTTACCATCACATATGGCGTCGGCCTCTGCCTCTATGGCCCCTTCCAGGAAGTGGTCAAGCAAAATTTCACCATCCTGTTTGTCTTTAATCAGGTTGACCACGTGCTGTTCCAGTTCGGTTTCATTGATGACGATCTTCATACTCTGGCCCCCCAGCACATAACTGGGCCTCACCAGCAGGGGGAAGCCAATTTCCCGACTTAATTCTACGGCTTCGGCGGCATTTTCAATGGTACCATACTGGGGGTAGGGGATTTGATTTTCTTTCAACAGATCTGAAAATCTGCCCCGTGATTCGGCAAGGTCAAGCGCTTCAAAGCTGGTTCCGAGAATTTTAATGCCGTAACGATTCAGTTTTTCCGCCAGTTTCAACGCGGTTTGTCCGCCTAACTGAACGATAACGCCAAGTGGATTTTCGTGTTGAATGATGTCGTAGATGTGTTCCCAGAAAACGGGTTCAAAATAGAGCTTATCGGCTACGTCAAAGTCTGTAGATACGGTTTCAGGGTTACAGTTGATCATGATGGTTTCGTAACCTAGCTCTTTTGCTGCCAACACCCCGTGGACACAACTGTAATCAAATTCAATGCCTTGTCCGATGCGATTGGGACCCGATCCGAGAACGACGATTTTTTTCTTTTCCGTCGTGGTCTCTGATTCATTTTCGTGTTCAAAAGAGGAATAATAGTAGGGGGTCTGTGCTTCGAACTCGGCCGCACAGGTATCTACCAGCTTATAAACACGCTTGATCCCTTCCTCATTGCGTTTCTTATAGACCTCACTTTCCAGGCAGTTGAGCAAGTGGGCAATCTGTCGGTCAGCGTAGCCTTTTTCCTTTGCCCTTCGCAACAATTCGGTAGGTATGTCTTTAATGGTATGCGTTTCGATAACCTGCTCCAGTTCAATTAATTCGTTGATTTGGTTGAGGAACCAAGGATCTATTTTGGTAAGCTTATAGATGGTTTTAAAGGGGATGCCCAGTTTAAAGGCATCATAAATATGAAAGAGTCGATTCCAACTGGGGTGTTCCAGGCTGTGTAGGATGGCATCCTGATCGGTGAGTTCACGGCCGTCGGCACCCAGGCCATTTCGTTTGATTTCTAGCGATTGACAGGCCTTTTGCAGGGCTTCCTGAAAATTTCGACCAATACCCATCACTTCCCCTACGGACTTCATTTGTAATCCAAGCTTACGATCGGCGCCTTTGAACTTGTTGAAATCCCATCGTGGTATTTTAACGATTACGTAGTCGAGGGCTGGCTCGAAATAGGCTGAGGTGGTTTTGGTGATCTGGTTTTTAAGCTCGTCGAGGTTGTAGCCAATCGCGAGTTTGGCCGCAACTTTGGCGATGGGGTATCCTGTTGCTTTCGATGCGAGTGCAGAAGACCGTGAAACCCTTGGATTGATCTCGATGCCAATGATGTCGTCATTGTCTGGATTTACCGCAAACTGTACATTACATCCCCCTGCGAATTGGCCGATACCGTTCATCATGAGTTTGGCCAGGTCCCGCATGTGTTGATAAACGGTATCTGGCAGCGTCATGGCGGGAGCCACTGTTATTGAGTCTCCGGTGTGTACACCCATCGGATCAAAGTTTTCTATGGAGCAGATGATGATGATGTTGCCCAGGTTGTCACGCAGAAGTTCGAGTTCGTATTCCTTCCAGCCCAAAATACTTTGCTCGATGAGTACCTCGTGGATGGGTGAGAATTTCAATCCTCGATCCAATGCTGTCTCAAATTCTTCAGGGGAGTTGACAAAACCGCCGCCAGATCCCCCGAGCGTGTAGGAAGGGCGAATCACCAATGGGAAGCCAATTTCCTGTGCAATCTCCTTTCCTTTAAGAAAGGAAGTGGCTGTTGCGCCCTTGCAGACGCCAACGCCCAACTCGTGCATTTTAAGTCGGAATTTTTCTCGGTTTTCGGTAGTCTCGATGGCATCGATGTCTACACCGATGATTTTTACACCGTAATTCTCCCAAATGCCAGCCTTGTCGCAATCGATGGCGAGGTTCAGCGCTGTCTGACCGCCCATGGTTGGGAGTACCGCATCTATCTGGTGTTCTTCCAGTATTTCACGAACTGATTTTTTAGTCAATGGCTTTAAATACACGTGATCGGCTGTTACGGGATCTGTCATTATCGTAGCAGGGTTGCTATTGATGAGGATGACTTTGATGCCTTCTTCACGTAGAGAGCGTGCTGCCTGAGAACCCGCATAGTCAAATTCACATGCCTGACCGATGACTATGGGGCCAGAGCCAATGATAAGAATGGATTTAATTTTGGAATCTTTGGGCATGGGTGGAAAAGGTAAATTCTTGTAAAACTAATATCGCCGGATGGCATGACCGAAAGAGACAGTGCATAAGTTGAATTATTTTTGAAAACTGATGAACGTACAGATACCAGATCACATATCCGCCATCAAGAGCTACGTACCTGGCAAAACCATTGCGCAGCTGAGAGAAACTTATGGTTGGGAGCGAACGGCCATTCTTTGGAACAACGAGAATACCCTGGGTTTCTCACCAAAAAGTAGGGAGGCCGTGCTGACAGCTTATGAAGGAATTAATTATTATCCAGACCCGGTTGCTTTGGATTTGCGAAAAAAACTCGCCGACAAGCACGGCCTCGACGTCAATCGTTTAGTTCTTGGCAACGGCTCTGAATCGGTTTTGATGATGGCCATTCGCGCCTTGTGTGTACGGGAGGACGAATTTCTTACTTCAGAAGGGAGCTTCGTCATCGTGCACAATTGGGCACGGATCAATAATGTACGTTTTGTGAGCATGCCGATGACTGAAGACTATTCATTTGATTTGGAGGCCATGAAGAGGAGGATCAACCGGGACACCAAAATTATTTACCTGGCCAATGTCAATAATCCCACCGGATTGGCCATTTACGATCAGGAACTAAAAACCTTCATTGAGTCGGTACCAGACCATATTCTCGTGATCGTGGATGAAGCCTATTTCGAATTCTCTCAATCGCTGGATCCAGATTTCCCTGATTCTATCTCCTATCCATATCCCAATGTATTGACACTGCGAACCTTCAGTAAAGCCTATGGCATTGCAGGGGTTCGACTGGGTTATGGCATCGGTCATCCGAAGATTATAGAGGCGCTGTTCAAAGTAAAGCTAACGTTTGAACCGACTGCACTGGCACAGGCAGCGGGTCTTGGGGCACTGGAGGATGAAGCGTTTTTGCAAAAAACCATTGACAACAATAAAAAAGAACTTCCACGTTTGTCGGCCGCACTGTCTGCCCATCATATACATTTTTTGCCATCGCTTGGTAATTTCCTCATGACTGTTTGGGAGTCGGAGGCGCAAATGCGGCAGGTTTTCGATGCGCTTATGAAAAAAGGTGTGTTGATTCGACCACTTAGCGGGCCATTGAGTCATTGTGCCCGTATTTCTGTCGGCAGGCCGGATGAAAATGACTGGCTCATTGAGCAATTACAGGAGCTGGACGCAGTGGTCAACAGATAAAATAGCCGACCGTTAGACCTAAATGGCGGTTCAGTTATTCAAATAGGCAAAAGGCGAGATGGATAGTACAAGATAAATACGCATGCAATCGAATATGATGAGATGGGTCAGCGAAATAAACTTTGGCTCTCATTGCTGGAGGTATCTGAGATTTAATTTTGCCCATGCCACCTCAACTCCGTTCATAGTATCTCATTCCCACCAATACGACCTGACCCGGGGTGGCTTTGCGGCCACCATTCCCAGTCGCTTCACAAAAACATACCAGCCCAAGAAAATAAAAAGTCCGTACACCAGGCCTACCCACAGCATCATCTGCCAGGAGGCAGCGTAGCGTGTGATGAAAAGTCGATGCATCTAAAAAGTATGACACCCCTCGACCAATACAATTTATCTGAACGTCGAGGCATTGTTTAAAATGGAAATGTGATTATGCAACAATATTGCATTTATTATCTTTTTTTTTAACTTCGCCTCGAAGCGGTGGGTCAAAATTCATTTTTTAAAGGCAATGGACGATTCGCCTCCCGCATGTGGATATTTAAATGAAATAATATGCGTAACTCCCGTTGGGTTTTTCCTTTCGACCAAATTGGCATGTGTACGTCGGTGGTGTGCATTCTTCACTGCCTGTCTATTCCGCTTTTTCTGCTGTTTGGTTTTGATGCTGCTTTAAGGCTTTTTGACCAGGAGTGGGTTGAATGGTCGATCATAGCGTTTGGGTTAGTCGTAGGTATGATCTCATTTATGGGCGGATTTCGGTCTCACCGGCAGCATTTTATCCCTGTACTTTTCGTCGCGGGCTTCTTGTTGTTGGTCAGTGGAGACTCAATGACCAATGCATGGGCATCGGTATCCCTTTCTGTTGCAGGGGCCTCAATCGTGGCATATGCGCATGTTCAAAATCTAAGATGGAAATACCATGCTGCTATTCATTAGCTTTTTTCTTACAGGAGTCGCTCAAGCGCCAGGCTGGGAAGTCTTTGCCGACACCCGATTTAAATGGCAGTGGTCGGAAGAGTTTGGTGCTGAAGTTGGAGTTCCCGTTTTTAGTCAAAAAACGAAATTGCTCGATGGCAAAGAGGTCATACTGACTGGCCATTATCTACCGCTTGAAATGAAAGGAAACCGCATCATTATTTCCAAATTCCCATATGCTTCTTGTTTTTTCTGTGGTGGGTCGGGACAGGAGTCCGTCGCTGAAGTAGTCTTTAACTCGGCGCAACGCCGCTTCCGGATGGACGAGCTCATCACGGTTAAAGGAAGGCTAAGACTTAATGTGGATGATTATGCACATCTGGTTTTCATTTTGGAGGATGCAACGATGATCAAGTGATAATAGGCGAAAATGAAGAAATTACTACTGTTTGTTTTTGCGGTGGCTTGCACCGCCTCGAATGAAGAAAAACTACTTGACCAAAGTAGGGAAATCCACGACTTGGTGGTTGAGATGGGGGTGCGTATGAAAGGAAAAATCGATCGGATAGAAACAAGTATTCCGCAAGTGAATGAACCTGTTAAATCTCAGCTACAGGATTCGCTGATGGCACTGAGGCAAGCCTTTGACTATTGGCAATCAACGGTTATTGAAGTTCCAGGACATTCACACGACGATCATCATCATAATCATGCCCCGGCGCCTGACATCACCCCGGAGATGATGCTAGACATACAAAGAGATTTGAAAGACCAGGTTGAGCACCTGAATATCCGGGCACAGAAAATCTTGGACATCTTAGAAAAAGACAAATATGAACCTGTTAAATAAAAAGAAAAAGCTTCCCGTTACTGTGCTTAGTGGCTTCCTGGGAGCAGGAAAGACCACCCTACTCAATCATGTGCTCAACAATCGTCAGGGCCTGAAGGTGGCAGTGATCGTCAATGACATGAGTGAAGTGAACATCGATGAAAAGCTGATCGCCAATGGGGCAAAGCTCTCCCGAACAGATGAAAAGTTGGTGGAGATGAGTAATGGTTGTATCTGTTGTACCCTGCGTGAAGACCTGATGATCGAAGTGGAAAAGCTGGCCAAGATGAATAAGTTTGATTATTTGCTGATAGAAAGCACAGGGATTTCCGAGCCGATACCGGTCGCCCAAACTTTCTCGTTCGCTACGGGAGATGAACTGTATGACCTGACGAAGCTGAGCAGGCTGGATACCATGGTGACGGTGGTTGATGCCTTCAATTTTTTTAAAGATTTTGGTAGTGCCGACACTATTCTGAGTCGTGCAATGACGGAAGATCAGGAGGATGACCGGTCTATCGTGAACCTACTTACCGACCAGGTAGAATTTGCCAATGTGATTATCCTCAATAAATCCGACCTGGTAACGGAAGAGCAACTGGGCCTGTTGGAAAAGATGCTGCATAAGCTCAATCCTACAGCTAAAATCATTCGGACGACGCACAGTGAAATTGACCCTAAAGAAATTCTCAATACTGGGTTGTTTGATTATGAAATTGCGGAGCAATCGGCCGGGTGGCAGAAGGAGTTGGAACTGGTGCAAAAAGGGATTACCCACAGTCCTGAAACGGAGGAATACGGCATTGGTTCTTTTGTGTACCAAAATGCTCGCCCCTTTCATCCGCAACGTTTTTTGGAGTATGTGAGTAGGGAATTTCCCACTACAATCATCCGTAGTAAAGGCATCTTCTGGATAGCATCCAGGCCGGACAATGCCATCCTCTGGAGCCAGGCTGGTGGTTCATTGAAAGCAGAAATGTATGGTCGTTGGTGGGCCAGTGTATCCATGAAACAGCGGGCCATGAGTACGGCCTACCTGGAGAATCAGGACACCATACAGGCCAAGTGGGACAAGCAATGGGGTGACCGTATGAACGAGCTGGTATTTATCGGTCAGGATATGGACAAGGAGATGATCACTTCAGACTTGGATCGATGCTTACTGTCCGATATGGAGTTAGTTGGTATGGAGGCTGGTAATAGATTTCAAGACGACTGGCCGATATGAATTTGCTTGCTTCTATCCCTTTTCTGAAATCCAAAAACCATCGACCAAAGCAGGTCATCAGCAACTTATGGAAAGACCGCGAAAAAATCCTGAGTAAGGAGGTCAATTTATTTTGTTGGGAAAGGAAGCTTGATAAGGACATCACGGAATACCTTAAATCCGGTATCGACGCCTTTTCTGTGCCGATTATTTTTACTACCACACCTCATGATTTGCCGGTTCAGCTTACCAGGGCACGGGCTAACTGGAATCCCTCTCACACTGAGGGAGCGGATGCGTTTTGGATAGACGTGTATCAGTTATTACGAGATTTTCTCAGCCTAACGAAAAGTAGTTATTGTACGCTGCATTTGCGATCTGTTGGCGATGATGGCTGCACAAAATTTCATACGGATGGCTATAACCTTCGGCTATTTACCACTTATTTTGGCCCTGGGACGGAGTGGCTGCCGGAAGATGCCTTGAACCGCAAAGCACTGGGTACATTGAATGACAGCATTGTCGTCAACCCCGACAGGATTCAAAGGATGGGCACCGGGCACGTGGGTATACTCAAGGGAGAATTACCCGGCAGGGCACCGGCAGCAATGGGAATCGTGCACCGCTCACCTGTGATCGGCCATTCTGGAGAAAAAAGAATCATTTTACGGGTGGATATATGACAAGGAAACCTGTACATATCATCACCGGCTTTTTGGGCGCAGGAAAAACCACCTTTCTCAACCACTTTATACGTGAGCAGCTTCCTGAGCGCATTTTTGTAATCGAAAATGAGTGCGGGGCTACCAATATAGATGGTGCGCTGGTCATGGATGGAGTGGAGGAGATTGTTGAGTTGACGGCTGGTTGCCTTTGCTGTTCTTTGGCCGATGGATTATTGGATATCCTGGAAGAAGCCCATAACAGGCGAGATCAATATGATCGAATGGTTATCGAAACAACAGGGATCGCCGATCCCGCTTCTATCCTACAGGTGTTTCTTGAAAACCCTGCTGTTGAAATAGCATTTGATCTACAGCAGGTGATCTGTTTGGTAGATGCAGGCCATGTAGAGGAATGGCTGCATGAAGCCGAAGAAGCATTACGTCAAATTTCAATCGCGGATGTACTGTTGGTGAATAAAGTAGATGCCGTGCCTGAAAATAAACTACAAAGGGTGCTTGGGGTACTCGAAGGGATCAACCCGCAAGCTCAGGTATTCAAAGGGGCGCATGGGATTTTTCCTGTCGGCAAAGTCATTTCGGTAGGAACAGTAAAGCCAGAATCGGTAGAAAAAATCGCGCAATTCGCGCAATACGAACATGCACATGGCCATGAAAACGACGATGGCAATGCGCATCAGATCACCACTTTTTCACTGAACTTTCTGCGACCACTCGACCTGAACCACTTACAGCTTGACCTGAACCGTATCGTACATCTTTATCGGGATCAGGTGTACCGCGTGAAGGGTTTTATTGCGATTCCAAATTACCCCAACCGTGTCATTTTACAATCGGCCAGAAGTACTTTCATTGGCACCGATGGTACGCCCTGGGAAGACCAGGAAAACAGGGAAGGCGTACTCGTATTCATTGGTCGGGGACTAAAAAAGAAGTCTTTTGAAAAGATGTTTAATAAACACATGGTCGGGATTCATCATGAATGAAATAAGTAGAACGGTAATACATGTCATTTTATTAGTAGAACAACGCTATGATACATTTATCAAATATTAGCAAGCAATACAAGGCCAATACCGCATTAAAGGACTTGTCGCTAACAATTGAAAAAGGTCAGATTTATGCCTTATTGGGCGCAAACGGAGCAGGTAAGACCACTGCTATTAATCTGCTGTTGGGCTTTCTTCAGCCGACTTCAGGAGAAGTTACGCTGGATGGGTTATCGCCCTATTCCAATAGACAGGCGGTCAGCAAAAGGGCCGCTTACATTCCTGAGAATGTCAGCCTTTATCCTTATCTCACCGGACTGGAAAACCTAGATTATTTCTGCCATCTGGCCGGGGTTCATAAATCAAAAGAGGCACTCAGGGAGACGTTAACCAAATGTGGTTTGCAACCGGACTTTCACAGTACGAAAGTCTCGGAATACTCTAAAGGCATGCGGCAGAAGGTAGGCATTGCCATCGCCTATGCCAAAGAAGCAAAAGTGCTGCTTTTGGATGAACCCGCCAGTGGATTGGACCCATCGGCCAGCAATGAGCTGACCATGCTTTTGAAACAACTTGCTGGCGAAGGGGCCACCGTTCTGATGGCTTCTCATGACTTGTTCAGAGTGCGTGAGACAGCTGATCGGATCGGTATACTCAAGCACGGAACGCTGGTAGAAGAATTGAATGCCGGAGATGTTTCCGCCAATAGACTGGAAGAGATGTATTTACAGTACATGAAAAATTGAGGCGATGCTAAAGGTCATTTTAAACGAATGGAAAGGATGGTGGCGTACCGGCCAGCTCAGATGGCTGCTCATTTTTTTTGTGCTTATTCTCTTGGTGGTGGGATATTTTGGCACACAGGATGTGATAAACCGCCAGGCTGAAATCAATAAGGCTAAACAGGAAGTGCGTGCACAATGGGAAAACATGGGACCGTCAAACCCACATAACGCCGCACATTATGGGTCATACGCTTTTAAGCCGCTTACTCCTCTTAGCGCGTTGGATGAAGGTGTAAACCTCACCGCTGGCAGGTTGCTAAGACTGGAAGGACATGTGCAAAATGAAACCGTGCATAGCATTCAGTCCCAATCCTTATTTATGTCCTATTTTGGCCCATTGAAGGCTGCTTTGGTGTTGCAAGTCGTTATACCCTTGCTATTGATTTTTCTTACTTATTATTCGATTAAATCAGAACAAGAGCAAGGAAGAATACGGTTACTTTTGGTGCAAGGTATCCCTTATTCAAAATTGATCATAAGCAAGGTTTTCTCAGTCTGGCTGCTGGCGCTATTACTGTTGATGATCACTTTGGGAGTTCAGTGGGCAACGTTCAGCGATTCGGTTCAGGGGGATTTATTATTAAGAAGTGGCCTTACTGTATTGGCGTATGCTGGTTTTTACTGGATCGTCAGTTCGTTGACAGCTTCATTTTGTACCCGTTTTTCTAAAGGAGCTTCTGCACTCACCAGCATGCTGGCGGTATGGGTCCTTTGGCTGATTTTTTTTCCAAAAGTTGCGAGTTGGTATGTGCAAGAACAGCATCCACTACCTTCTCGTCAGGAGTTCAATTCGGTCATGCGTGAAGATCGCAGCGCAGGGTTGGATGGTCACAACCCAACGGACAAAAGGGAAGAGGCCCTCAAAGACAGTGTATTCACAGCTTATGGGGTAGATGCCCTGGACAGCCTACCGATCAATTACGACGGGATTCTTATGCAAGCGGATGAAGAATATGGAAACAAAGTGTGGGACAAGCATTTTGGAGCCCTCTTCGAACAAATGCAGCAGCAAAAATCAAGTATGCAATATTTGGGACTGGTTAACCCTTTCATGGGACTTCAGAGTTTGAGCATGGGGATTTGTGGAACCGATCAGTGGAGTCATCTGCATTTTCAGCAAGAGGCAGAAGCTTATCGCAGGATATTTATTAAAACGCTGAATGATGAGCATGCGTATGGTGGGAGCAGAACCGGTGACTGGGGCTGGAAAGCAGAGCAGGCGTTTTTCAACGAGATCGAAGATTTTGATTATAAAACGCCCAGCTTTTCGTCTGCTGCGGCGGTTTACTGGCCCGATTGGGGCTCTCTCATGGTATGGCTGCTGGCCAGTAGCATCTGGCTCGGATATAGCACCAGAAACCTCAACACTCCTGAGTTATGAATAAAGTATTCTATTATGAATGGCTTCATTTTAGTCGAAATGTGTCAAGACCAATTGCTGTTGGACTGTTTTTGTTGGCCGCTATTTTTGGATTGTACAATGGGTTAAGCAGCTACAACGATCGTTTGGGTCAGTTACAATCAATAGAGGAACGCACCTCCGAAGCACAGCAATTGGTCTATGGTTGGTTTGATGAAGGGAAACCAGGACCTGACGACCGGCCTTGGGTTGATATTAAGACCCCTTTCTGGTCCATGTGGCATGCCAATCATTACCTGGTTCAAAGGCCCCAACCTACGATGATCTTTAATATGGGTCAGTCGGAACACTTTGGGTATTATAAAAGGGTAAGCATGTGGACTACTGCTTTTGATGCTGACCTGACCGCTGAGATTGCCAATCCCGAATTGATACAGTTAGGGGCATTAGACTTTACTTTCGCCTGGCTATACCTGATGCCGCTGCTGCTCATTGTTTTGACCTATCATACCCGTGGACTGGAACATGACCTGGGCTTTATTCCACTACTAAAGGTTCAGCAGCCTTCTTTGAATGTTTGGGTGCTCTGGCGGTTATTCATCACCGGACTGGGTCTGCTGGTCTTACTCTCACTCTTGGTTTGGCTACCTCCTTTATTTTTTCTCCGGTCATTTATAATGAGTGAAGTCCTCACACTTTGGATGGTTTATTCAGCCTATCTGCTTTTCTGGCTCGTTTTGGTTTATATGGTCATACGATGGGGTAATGGGCAGGCGGATCAGGCATTGAAAATGTTAGGTATTTGGTTATTGCTGGTGGTTGCCATTCCGGGCATGATCAATCAATATGTGTTGTTAAAAAAACCTGCTGACTTAATGATCTCAATGATAGAGGCTAGCAGGGATGGGCGAAAGGCCATTTACAATAGATCTCAAGTCGAGATCATCAAAGAGGCTGTCAATATGATTCCAGAACTAAAGGAATCTGATGCTACGAAATACGACAGCCTGTTGACACAACCGATGATCAACGGGGCTTATCGCGTCGTACTCAATGTATATATGAATCTGGTCTCAATAGACATTTTATCCGCCCAGGAGGCGCGCAATCAGTTAATAATTTCTACTTATTGGTTCAATCCCGTTACTGCTTTTCATAATTGGCTCAATCGGTTGACATTTACCGGGCACGAGGGTAATATGGATTTCCGAAGGGACATTCAGCAGGCAGGTGAAACGATCAATCGGACGCTTTTAATGGACGAATGGAACAATCGTGTCATGAACCGTTCATCTTTTGACACGTATGTTCAATTGTTTACGAATCAAGAATTATAATTAAGGAACTAAGCACTTACCATCAAACCAAAAGACAATGAATGTAAGCCAATATAAAGGCATTGGCCTGGGTTTCCTTAGCCTATTATTTCTCACCGGATGCATGGCTCAAAAGCATCGAATACCAGGATCCTACAGCAACCTTGCCTATGATCAATCCGGCCAACTGTACTTCGCCAAAAAAGGGAAGAAATACTATGCAGATACCGCAGTGGCCAACTATGGCATCCGCCAATTCCTGGGGCAAGCTGAAGGCACTAATAAGGGTATTCATTTTGATTTTGGTACGCTTAAAGGATCGATAACCTATGGCATGATCCCATATGGACAGGCACCTCATCCCTTACCTGTATTTCGATTTACCAGAACAATCAATGACGGGCAGGTGGACATTGATATCAGGGAAGATTTTAAATACCCATATGATTTTGTGGGATGGTCGGAAAAAGGGCAGTTTACCATCGGATACCGGGTGATGGATGAAGCTGGCATGGTGCTTTTTGATGGGGAATTATCAGCCACGGGTACGGGCCCTTTCAGAGTAGCGCCAACCTTATACGAAGGACCATTCGTGAACATAGTCAGGCCCGACGGAGTGACTATCTCCTTTGAAACCTCAGCACCCATCGCGACACAAATCAAGGTAGATGACAGGTTATATGCAGACGAAGAGGCGGTCCAACATCATGAAATACGGATAGATGGACTGGTACCCAATACCCGCTATGAATATGAAGTGATCTATGGGGCATTTTCCCAGCGCTATCATTTTACCACTGCCCCTGAAAAAGGAAGCAGAGAACCTTTTGTTTTTGCTTATACCAGCGATAGCAGACACGCTACTGGCGGAGGAGAACGGAAAATATATGGGGCCAATGGATACATCATGAAAAAAATGGCCGCCCTCGCCTACAAGGAAAAAGCTGTCTTCATTCAATTTACTGGGGATATGATCAACGGCTACCTCACCCAAAGAGAAGAGCAATTGCTGCAGTATACCAACTGGAAAAAGAGTCTGGAGCCATTTTGGCATTACATTCCGGTGTATGTGGGGCAAGGAAACCACGAGGCGTTCGGGCATGTTTTCCGAAACTCAAAAGGACGGGTCAGGGGCTTTATTGACAAATTCCCATACGATGCTGAATCAGCAGAGGCCCTCATGCAGCAGGCTTTCGTCAATCCGGAAAGCAGTCTGGAAAGTGAGGACGGGAGTAGCTACGATCCGGATCCGAGCCAAACTGATTTTCCTTCTTATAAAGAAAATGTGTTTTACTATTCCTATGCCAATGTGGCGATGATCGTTTTGAATAGCGATTATTGGTATGCACCTTCCTTGACTAGGGAATCGGCAACCAGCGGTGGGTTGCACGGTTACCTGATGGACAATCAATTGGCTTGGCTCAGAGAGACTATCCAAACTTTGGAAAAGGATGCGGCCATCGATCACATATTTGTCACGCAGCATACTCCCGTTTTTCCGAATGGTGGTCATAGCCGGGACGACATGTGGTACAGTGGAAACAATGATCCCAGACCGGTCATAGCTGGTAAGCCAGT
Source organism: uncultured Roseivirgaceae bacterium (assembly GCA_964403075.1). GTDB lineage: Bacteria > Bacteroidota > Bacteroidia > Cytophagales > Cyclobacteriaceae > CAYOEV01. The sequence continues at coordinate 58,675 of CAYOEV010000014.1, forward strand.
AGAAAAGGGAATCATCCAACGAAGAGACGAATACCTGGATATTCTGGTCAATCAGAGTTCAAAAGTGGTGGCCATCCTTACCGGGGATGAGCATAATTACAACTGGATGAAACTGACCAACGAGGTGCCTATCTACCCGGAAGGTTACCCTCATGAAAAGATCACATTCAATAGGCCGATGTATCAGATTAATAATGGGGCATCAGGAGCACCGTATTATGCGCAGGAGAAATTACCTTGGAGTGCCTTTACCCAATCTTTTAGTGTTGAAAATGCGCTATGTCTGTTTTATGTGGATGGAGATAAAATAACCATGAAAGTACTCAATCCGGATACGCTCAATGAAATAGACGAGCTGGTATTGAGAGAGTAAATAGGCTG
>CAYOEV010000015.1:0-26703 GCA_964403075.1 uncultured Roseivirgaceae bacterium
TATGCTTTCTTTTCTTTTCCTTGATAGAGGCATGCGCGTAAAAAAACAGTCCGGTAGACAGTTTTAGCGAATGGCCAGCTTGCAGGGCGGGTTGTTGGGTTAGCTCACATTCGACAACCTCCTTTGACGCAGGCCCGGTGTCTCGGCTGGCCCCCGCGCCGTCTTCGTTGATTGATTGGACGTTCATTTATTGACTTGTGCAACAGTGGTGGCGGACGGTCAGTTAGTTGGCCTGGTAAGCTTTATTCTTTCTTTTCTTTTCCTTGATAGAGGCATGCGCGTAAAAAAACTATCCTGGCTGGATAAAAATGAGTGGCAAAAAGAAAATCATCCTCCTACCAGAGCACTTCATGACCCCTCTGAAACCTAGCACGTTATTACCACACCAGAGAAATTGTTCAAAGTATGAAACTTAACCTTTGATCTTAATTTGCCTTTCCTATTAAAGAACGGTTTTCATCCAACCAAACTCCGATACCCTCATTTCTTAAGGATGGCTTCCAGGTCAGCCGGTGAATAGTTAATGGATTTGAGCGTCTTGTGGTCGCTACTTCTAAATACCAAATACTTGCCGTCCACATGCTCATAAAAGGCTTCCGTGTCTTTATTGCGCTGGTAATGCGCCACTGTGGCTTTGGCTTCCTCCTCTGTGAGACATGCCTTGCTCATATTGGACCTTTGCACCTCCTGGAAAAGCTCCGCAAATCGATCGCCTAGACCAAACTCGAGCACCGCGCCTGACAATACGTATTGCAGGTCACACAAGGCATCGGCTATTTCTGTTAGGTCGTGGTCCTGGATAGCCTGCCTGAGTTCTTCCAACTCCTCGGCCAGTAGGGACAAACGCAGCTGACAGCGGTCTTCAGCCGGGATCTCAGGCGTTGCTAGTATGGGATGTTGAAAAGTACGGTGAAATTCCGCTACCTGATTGAGTGGGTCTATGGGTTTCATTTCTTGGCACGTTCTTTTTTAATGGCGATGGATAGAAAAAATAGAAATCCGCCAACCACACTCGTGATGATAAAAACCATGCTAATAATGGATGCCGTGGTCATGTGCGAACGAATTTTTTATAACAATAACTATTTAAAATTAGCGCTACTAACAATACGGCGGCCCATTGTGTGACCACGCTGGCATTGCTATATACGTCGAACAAGTTCCATTGGCCGGCTTCATTGAACCAGGGGTTGGCGCTATAACCTTGAGAAAGCCACCAAACCACCAGAAAAATACCCAAGGGGATGTTTACGAAAGCGAAAAGGGTAAAATAATGGGTAGACACCTGCATGTCTGCATCGCCGTCGATCAATTCTCTTTTGAACTTGGCCGGCCCATAACGCACCACTGCAATCAGAATAAATAGCCCCGTAATGATTAATCCCAATCCCCAAACCCAATCCTGATTACTGAAAAAATCCAGCGACCAGGCCGATGGAAAACCAAAAGCAAAAAAGACGGTCACCACCACCCCAAAGGCGCGCCTGCGGTCGATCCCCAGATCGGAAAGATTTTTCTGAAACAATTCAATCATCGGTAGTAGCGAACTGAAAGCGGCTATGGATAAGGCCAGAAAAAATAAGACGGCCAATGATTCCCCTGCCGGTATTTCGCTGAACAATCGGGGAATGATGGTAAACGTCAGGGCCTGATTGCCACTCTGCAAGTAATTGATGGCCTCCGACTCGGTCGGAGAAAGTGCAAAAACAGCGGACAATATGGCCATGGCGGCCAATATGGAAGCGGTATTATTGCCAAAAGCCCCCACGAACGTATTCAGTGTTACGTCTTCCTTTTCTCGTGAGTAAGCGGAAATGGTCATCAGTAGTCCCCAGCCGGCGCCGGTAGACCATGCCGATTGAGAGATGGCTTCTATCCAGATTGTGGCATTCCCAAAATCCGACCATCGGATGGCAAACATGTATTCCAAACCTTTGACGCCATTGTCCATATTCAATACCACCACCACCATCAACAGCAAGAGTCCGTAGAGCGTAGGAATCAATACCCGATTTGCCTTTTCCAGTCCCTCGTCTACACCTTTCAGCAGCGTGAATACCGATGATAAGATGACCAAAGCCAGCAGCACGACCGTCCACACATTACCGGAAGACATACCCAGCCAGAATTCATTCAGATATTCCGGATTTGCCACCAGCTTATCGGACAGACTTACCCCCGATTGCCATTTAGTGACCAGATTCTGAAGGGAAAATAAAAAATAACGTATCGCCCACGTAGTCACCACTCCGTAATAAAACGCAATGCCCAACGTACACACCGTAATAAAAGTACCCAGGAAAGTAAGCCGCCTGCCTGCCACCTTTCCAAAGGAGCCGATGACGCGTTTGCCAATGGCAAACTCTGAAAGCAATAGTGGAATGGACCAAATGAGCAGGAAAAGCATCCACAATACAATGAATGAACCCCCATACTGGCCTGCGAGTCTGGGGAAGCGCCACAAATTCCCGGCGCCTATGGCCATACCCAGGGAGGCCAGAATGAGTCCCCAGCGACTACTGAACTGTTCTACCTTGCTCAAATGAATGGATTGGTTGGCTTACAAAAATGAAGGAATTGAAACGATTAAAAAAATTACCCCAACGACTTCTGAGTAAGCGCAATCAATAAACGTACCCCTTCTTTGAGGTAAGGATCCTTTTCCAGGGGATCTTCAGCCACTCCTTCCACAGCCACTTCGCCTTCTATTTCAGTATTCAGGTCTTCCATGTCCTGTTGTTCTTGCTTTCGCTCCTCCAGATTTAAAGAGATTGTTTTTTGATCCAACAATTTTTTACGCTCCTCTATTTCCTTCACCAGCGCTAACAGGTAGTCTTCGTTGTAGAGATGCTTGGCGTACAGTTGGTTCAGTTCATCTATCGTTGCACTCTTCACGTGACCGGTAGGCTGATAGCCAGCACCCAATATTTCATCCCAGGGTAAGGCAGTTTCTTTTTCACTTTCGCCAAAATCCTTCGGGTCATAAGGAGACGGAAAATAAATGTCCGGCGACACCCCCACCCGCTGGGTGCTGCTCCCCGACACGCGATAAAACTTGGCAATGGTCATTTTCATTTTACCTAAATCACTTTCTCTGCTGCCCAGGTATTCCCTCAACTTCAACAAATTGGCTACCTCTTCCTCATCACCTCCATTCCGATAGATGTTGATCAGATCGCTTAACCGTTGATTGAGGTAAGGTTCAATGTCGAGCAAACTTTGAACGGTGCCCTTCCCGTACGTATTTTCTCCTAGAATTAAACCCCGCTGGTAATCCTGTATGGCCCCGGAAAATATTTCCGAAGCAGAAGCGCTGTATCTATTGATCAGTACAGTCAGTGGACCATCCCATACGACTGTTCCCCCATCCTGGTCGCTCATGCGTTCAATTTTATTGAGCATGTCTTTGGTTTGGACCATCACACCGCTGGGGATGAACAATCCACTCAGGTCAACAGCCTCGTCCAAAGAACCTCCGCCATTGTCCCTTAAGTCAAGTAGCAAACCATCGATGTTTGCTTTTTTTAGGTTTTCAATAAGCTTTTTTACATCTCGGGTAGTGCTCTTGTAATCTTGTACCCCCCGTGCGCGCTCTTCGAAGTTGATGTAAAAACTGGGTAATTTGATGACCCCTAATTTATAATCTTTACCTTCCTCATTGATAGTAATGATTTCAGATTGCGCTTCCTGCTCTTCCAATTTAATCTTGTCTCGTACAATGCGGACGGTGTCGGGAAGGGCATTGATGCCTTCTGCTTTCTTCAATATCTGTAGTCGAACCACCGTTCCTTTGGGCCCGCGAATCTTTTGCACCACATCATCCAAGCGCCAGCCAATGACGTCGATAAATTCTCCTTCTTCGCCCTGTGCAACGCCAATGATTCGGTCTTCGGCATTGAGTTGCTTACTTTTAAATGCCGGTCCGCCCGGTACCACATCGCTCACCACGGTGTAGTCCAACTGCTGAGTAAGCCGCGCACCAATACCCTCCAATGACAAGTTCATGGAAATTTCCAGGTTATCAGAAGCAATTGGAGACAAATAAGCCGTATGCGGATCGTACACTTGCGTCAGGGCATTCATGTACAGCTCAAAAACATCTTCGCTATTGTACTGGTAGAGACTTTTCTTGATTCTATCGTAACGCTTGCGAAGACTGGAAGCAATTTCTTCCCATTCCTTGCCGGCCATTTTGTAAGACAACGCTTGATTTTTAATGATTTTGCGCCACAATTCGTCGCGCTGTTCCGGCGTTTCAGGATAGTCGCCCATGTCCCGGTCTACATCAAAATACTCCTTAGTATTAAAATCGAAGGGGGTGTTCAACAACTCGTTAATTTTTTCGTATCGCTCCACGGCAAGCTCCCGATAGTCATTAAATACCTCAAATGCCAGAGAAAGATCTCCTTCCGGTAACTGATCGTCAATGAGGTATCTGTAATCTTCATACCTGGCAATGTCCTCCTGGAGAAAGAACGCGTGGTTAGGGTCCAGCATCTCGAACAAGTTGCCAAATACCTGATAGGACACCGAATCATCCACTTCCATTTTTCGATAATGGAAGGAGTTCAATAATTGCACGATCACCGTAGCCTGACGAGGGTGTTGGGGTTCAGGCCGAAGTATGGTCAATGAATCGCCCCGGGTAATGAGTCCGTATTGTGGTGAAGCTGCATCAAATCCGAGTGCCGCAAGGCCAACTGCAACTAATATCAAAAAGTGCTTCATATATTTATATGCTGAAGAATAATAGTTCACAAAAAACGTACTTAAAAAATAAAAGTAGCCATTTTTTTATAAGGGATTGTTTCAAGTAACGAAAGTGAATTTGGTTAAGTTTACTCTGTTACAATGGTTGCTCCCCATGACCAACCTTCCAGGCACCAAATTGCTGGTGATTTCTACCACCGACCTAATCAGTGATTGCGCTACGGTGATTGGTTAGGGTATCTCCAGCAAATACCGGAGCGCAAGAGACATCTTTACGAGAGAGAGCACACAATCGAAACGATGAAGTCTGACCGTAATTATGTTTTCCTGTAACTGTGGTAAATTTCTACGCTCGGTCACTGGTAAAACCCTGCTCCTTTTTAAATACTTTTCTTTTGGCCTATTGTTTGCTAACAGTTCTTTGGCATTCATTAGAATGATATACTTAATTGCCTATACAACTCAGGCGACTGAAATTAAACAAGTCTAATTCTCAAAGAAATTATAGCTTAGACGAAATCATGAAGAGACTCAGTAAAATATCCTGGATAAGCCTTACCGTGGGGATTGGTGGACTCATTTTTGCGATTGTCCAGACGGTCGCTCTTGAAACTGTTCAGGACCGTTACGATGAACAACTCAAACGTGCCAATCTATTGGCAACAGATTGTGTAGAGTACAAGACCAAGTCCGAAAACAAAGAAAAGGATCTGATTGAATTACAAAAGCAATTGGAATTGGCCAATCTTGCCGCCGAACAACGCCGGCAACTGTTACTGGATTGTCAGCAAAAGTAGTCTCAACTACCTGTAAACTTTTTCAGGTATTTGCCGATGATGTCGTATTCAATATTCACGGCGTCCCCTGCCCGTAACTCATTGAAGGTAGTGTATTCATAGGTGTAGGGTATTATGGACACCTTGAACACCCCCTCTGTGATATCGTAACAGGTCAGGCTGGTTCCATTGATACAAATACTCCCTTTTTCGACCATTAACCCCGTATTACACTGAAAGGTAAAAATCCAGCTACCTGCCATTTCCTTTATATCTTCTACAGAGGCCTGACCATCAACGTGTCCTTGAACAATGTGTCCGTCGAAGCGACCATTTGCAGGCATACACCGCTCCAGGTTGACCTTTCTACCTGTTGTCCAATGACCAATGTTGCTTTTCCGTAGTGTTTCGTCAATCGCAGTTACCCAATGTCGATTACCTTCCACATGAGTAACTGTCAGACATACCCCTTCATGCGCAAGGCTTTGATCGATGGTTAATTCACGACCGAGAGGTGAGTCTATCACAAAATGACTGTTGGTGCCTTCTTGCCGGATGTCTACAATTTTTCCGACTGATTCTATAATTCCTGTGAACATAAGCTGAGGATATACCAAATTTGTTTTACATGGAGGATACTTACAAACATAGAGGCATGCGCCGACAGTTGGTCAGAACCCTGGCTTCCAAAGGCATCGATCAACAGTTGGTGCTGGATGCTTTTCAAAAGGTACCCAGACATTTTTTCTTTGATGCGGCCTTCGATGTGCATGCCTATGAAGACAAAGCTTTCCCCATCGGACACGGACAAACTATCAGTCAACCCTACACGGTTGCTTTCCAAACTCAATTACTCAACATCAAGCCTGGCGATAAAATTCTGGAAATCGGTACCGGTTCCGGGTACCAGGCGGTTGTACTGATGGAACTGGGCGCCATTGTGCACAGCATTGAACGCGTAGCGGCCTTACACCAGCAAGCAGCCAGGTTTTTACCCTCCCTGGGCTATCGGCCGCATCTATACCTGGGAGATGGTTCTTTGGGTTTGCCTGAAAAGGCCCCTTTCGAAGGCATCCTCGTCACTGCCGGTGCGCCACACATTCCGGACGTCCTGATCGATCAATTAGCGATTGGCGGCAAGCTCGTGATTCCTGTGGGCGATCACCAGCGTCAACAGATGATCAGGCTCACCAAAAAAAGAAAAGCTGAAACGATGAAGGAAACCTTCAACCATTTCAGCTTCGTCCCGCTCAAAGGCAAGGAGGGCTGGCACTAATTGTAGCTCACCAGTTTGGTGTAGCCCATGAGCTTTCCATTCCGGTAAGTTTCGCTTCTCACCGGCCCATACCCGGGTGCCCAGTAGTCAACATTTTCAAAAGTTACGGACATGACTGATTTGGTCTCCGTGCGGTAAGTGATTTTGTAACACGCTACTTGCCCCATAGGCGTGCTTCTCATTTCCTTTCCTGCCACCTTGCGGTCTTTAATCGTCGTTTCCATATTCATGGGAATGGGAGTGCCACTCACAGTGATATTGATTTTAGCATCTGGCAACGTTTGCCCCACGGCAAGACTGCCTGGCACTTGTAATTCCTCTGCATCAATTTTTATATCCATGTCTTTGAAAGCCGCCAACTGCTCTGGATTTAAAAAGCTTTCCATGTCCATGTAAAATGTACCATTTGCACAACGCACATCAGCGGTTACATTGCCAAGTGATCGGTCTTTGTCGTCATAATTTACAATTTGAACCTTTGCAGTAAATCCGTCCGCTGTGGACTTATAATCCTTGTAGATGGATTTGGTTACTCCCTGGAGTTTGTCTTTTTTATCGTAAGTCTCTTGCACCATTGTTGTGCCTTCTTTTACAATCATAAACTCGTTGCATTGCGCTCCAGCCATAAAGCATACCCCCAAAGCCAGTCCTGCTGTCATCAGTATTTTCATCATTAATCGTCCATTTTTGTTTGATTTTAAAATTATAAATATAAAAAGAATTAACCACCTTCTGGTGCACAAGGCTTTCTAACTTTACATCGATGGCTAAAGAAAAAAAATGTGCAGCGTCAAGCGTCACAATGACGGAGCTGGTGCTACCTAATGATACCAATACGTTAAATAACCTCATGGGCGGCCGACTCATGCATTGGATGGATGTGGTATCGGCCATTGCGGCACAACGGCATTGCAACCGCATCGTGGTCACCGCCTCGGTAGACAACATTTCATTTTCAGAGCCTATCGAGCTCGGCAATGTGGTTACCTTAAATGCTTTCGTTACGCGCTCCTTTAATTCGTCAATGGAGGTGTACATAGAGGTAATTACGGAGAATATCCCCAAAGAAATTTCCAGAAAAACCAACTCTGCCTTTTTTACATTTGTTGCCGTAGATCAGCAGGGTCATCCCATACCCGTACCTGAGGTAATTCCAGAAACTGATTTTGAAAAAGAATTGTACGCAGGCGCACTTAGACGTCGGCAGCTCCGCCTGGTGCTTGGCAAGCGAATGAAACCGAGTGAAGCCGTGGAGCTAAGATCCATCTTTGATTTGAAAGAAAATGCTTCCGAATAAGCTCAAGTTATTTGAAGGAGTCCACTTCTTTCCAGTTGTGGCATCTCCGCATGAAATGGACCCTGCCCAAACAAACCCTGTACAATTGGAAATAGTGGTTCCCGAACCCAGTGCCTCGGAAAGGGAATTATTGGATAAAATCCTGGCAGCCACGAAATTACCGACAGAAGCATTGCTGATTCACGATACGCCTACACAGTCAGCAGCACTGACGATACATTTTACCGATCAGGCCAACACCTATTATAAATGGGAAGACGGGCAGCTCTCTGCCCATTCGCTGGCCTACCTGGCCAAATCCACCAACGAAAAAGCGGCGCTTTGGAAAGCCCTCCAAAGCGCATTAAATCTTTAATTGAACAACTCTTCCAATTTGGCCTCCAACGATGGACCACGAAGGTTCTTGGCAATAATTTTTCCCTCAGGATCTACAAGATATGTGGCAGGGATGGCATTGATCTGATAAATCTCAGCAGCCTCAGACTTGTAATGTTTTAAATCTGAAACGTGCTTCCAGGTTAGATTGTCCTGCGCAATGGCATTGACCCACATTTCTCTCCTTCGATCCAATGAAACACCCAAAATTTCGAAGTTTTCATCTTTGTATTGCTGGTACATCCGAACCACGTTTGGGTTCTCATCTCTACAGGGTTTGCACCAGCCTGCCCAGAAGTCGATCAGCACGTAATTTCCTCTCAGGTCGCTCAAACTTAAAGCATCGCCATCTGGTGTGGGCAAAGTGAAATCAGGTGCCTGCGCCCCAATGGCAAGGGTGCGCTCCAGGGTGACCTTATCGTACAACCGCGCCACTAAAAAGTGTTCCGGATTGGCTTTAAAATTCCTGATCACCACCGAGTCATAAAAATCAAAAGCGGTGTTGGGATCCACCAGATTCAATCCGTAAATAGAAGCAAGTGAAGGCACCAGCTCCTCCACTTCGTCCTGAATCTGCTGGTCAAAATTAGTTTTGTAAGCCAGGTATTCGCCCTTGAGGCCATCAATTTTAATGCTATCCCTGGCCTGGATGGCTTGTCGCCCGCGCATGTTCAACGCTTGCGTTTTCTGGTCAAAGATATTCTTAAGACTGTCAAACCGGGCCACGGCCAACGATTGATCAGAGCCCGCCACGGTGCTGTTCGTGCCTGCAATGGTCACAACCACCTCCTCTTCTGTTCCGTCCAAGATCAGTGTGCGTCCTACCTGACGCGCAAAATCCAACCGGTAGAAATCGGGCTTTTCAATTTTAATGGTCGTCTCAAATTTTTGTTCTTCCACCGCCTCCATGGTATCGATAGCTGTCGGCCCATCGGCTGTCCAGCGGTACAAGATCACATTTCCTTTTAAAGGTGGCAGCCCCCGATCTGCCAGCACGGTAATCTTTACTTCACCATTGGACGTGTCACATGCCTGGAGAAGCACACCAAGCAATAGCGTATAAATCAGCTTTTTAATCATCATATTTTTTTTACTAGTTCTCCAATGCCGCCCTTACCAATTGGTTGGCTTTTTTAGGGTCTATTTGACCTTTTGTTCGTTTCATCACCTCACCCATAAACAGGCCGACCAGGTTCTTATTACCCCCTTTATAGGCAGCCACCTTGTCAGGAAAATCCGCCAATACCCCATCTATGACCGGTTGAATCGCATCTTCACTGCTGTCTTGCATCAGGTTAAGCTTTTCCGCTGCCGCTTCGGGCAACTCGTCGGGATGCTCGGTGAGGTACGGAAAAAGATTTTGAGAAGCACTCGAAAAACTTACCTTACCAGCATTCACCAAATCCATGATGGCCACCAACTGCGCAGGCGTAAGTGGAAAATTACCAATGTGCAGCGTTCGCTCATTGAGGTACGACTTCACCGGACCCATGACCCAGTTGGACGCCGCCTTGTAATGGTCGGTGAGTGCACACATTTCCTCGAAAAAGAGGGCAATCTCTTTACTATCGGTAAGCACCTGGGCGTCATAAGCCGGTAAACCATAAGTGCCGGTAAACTTCGCCTGCAACGCATAGGGAAGCGGCGGCATGGTCTGCGCCACTTCCTCTACCCATTCCTTTGAGACAATCAGTGGGCTGAGATCCGGTTCCGGGAAATACCGGTAATCGTTCATGGCTTCTTTGGTCCGCATGCCGGTAGTGGTGCCGTTTACAGCATCAAAATTTCTGGTTTCAGAAACGATATCTTCTCCTGCCTCGACAGCCAGAATTTGTCTTTCTATCTCATATTCTATGGCCCTGGCCACATTACGAATAGAATTCATGTTTTTGACCTCTACTTTTTTACCGAACTCCGTATCGGTAATGGGCATCACTGAAATGTTGGCATCGCAGCGCAATGAACCCTCTTCCATGTTGCCATCACAAATTTCCAGGTAACGCACCAGTTTGCGTACCTCGGTAAGGTACGAATAAGCCTCCTCAGCACTGGTAATTTCCGGTTCTGAGACAATTTCAATCAGCGGCACTCCGGCGCGGTTAAAATCCACAAGGGTATCCGTATCATCCGCTGTATGGATGCTTTTGCCCGCGTCTTCCTCTATGTGGATGCGGGTAAGTCCTATTTCTTTGAATGAACCATCGGCCAGTTTGATGGGAATCACACCTCCACGACAAATTGGGGTCTTGTCCTGTGTAATCTGGTAGCCTTTAGGTAGATCGGGGTAGAAGTAATTTTTTCTATCGAAAATGTTGTATCTGGTGATGGTGCACTGGCAGGCCAACCCCATTTTAATCGCATACGCTACCACCTTTCGGTTGAGCCGTGGCATTGTTCCGGGATGTCCCAGCGTGAGCACACTGATGTTGGTATTGGGCATGGTGCCATACTCTGTGCTGTCGGTCGCATAAATTTTACTTTCAGTCAACAACTGGGCATGCACCTCCAGGCCGATAATGGCCCTATATTTTCCTCTTATTTCTTTGTCGAGCATTAGACATGCAAATTTAATTGTTGTGCAATCAATTCTCGCCCTTGATTAAGCGCATCTGTCAAACCTTCCTTGTTTTTGCCGCCAGCCGTGGCATAAAAAGGTTGACCGCCTCCCCCACCCTGGATGTTTTTGGCAATTTCGCGAATCAGTTGACCCGCATTCAATCCTTTTTCAACCCATCGCTCGTCCATTATTAAAGAAAGCTGGGGTTTATTATTGATCACCGCCCCCAGCAACAAAATCAATCCCGGCACTTCTTTCTTCAATTCAAATGACAATTGTTTAAGTCCATCGGCAGTAGGTACAGATACCTGCTGTACGGCCAGAGGCACCTCGCCTGCTTGCGACAGCTGCCTGCTGATATCTCCTTTTACCTGATTTGTTTGCCCCTGACGCAATTGATTGAGCTCCTTTTCCAATTCATGTTTTTCCTGAATCAGGTCCTCCACCGATTTCACTACTTGTGCGGGGTGCTTGAATAAGGAACGGATCTGATTCAGCATGTCTAGCTCAGTTTCAATGTAGTGAAGTGCGCCTGCTGAGGTTACTGCCTCCAGGCGTCGTACGCCGGCCGCTACAGAAGATTCACCGATAATCTTAAAATAGCCAATGTGACCGGTGGCTGGCACATGCGTGCCCCCGCACAATTCCACCGAGTAATTCGGATCGAAGGTAATGACCCGCACAACATCTCCGTACTTTTCACCGAACAGTGCCATGGCTCCCATCTCCCGGGCCTGGTCGATAGGTACGTTTCGCCGCTCGTCAAGCGGAATGTTTTCCCTGATTTTCTCATTTACCAACTGCTCCACTTCATGAATCTCTTCAGGGGTCATTTTGGCAAAATGCGAAAAGTCAAAACGTGTTAGTCTGGCATTTACCAAAGATCCCCGTTGCTGCACATGATGGCCCAAAACTTCACGCAAAGCCGCGTGCATCAAATGTGTTACAGAATGGTTGGCACACGTGCGCATTCTGTTTTCCTCATTCACCCGCGCCCGTAATGTTCCTTGCAGCTCTTTGGGCAATTCCGGCACCCGATGAATAATCAAATCATTTTCTTTTTGGGTATCTAGCACAGGAATCTGCTGCTCTCCCTGTATCAACCAGCCAGTATCCCCTACCTGACCACCGCCTTCCGCATAAAACGGCGTCTGACCCAATACCACCTGGTATGTTTTTTTACCCTTTTCCTCCATCTCGCGATAGCGCCACAGTTCCACGGGCGCATCCAGACTGTCGTAGCCGATAAATACCGGCTCTGCTCCTTCCTGAACCTCTACCCAATCGCTTTTGGTTTCCTGGGTATCCTGCTTAGAGCGGACCTTCTGTGCCTTCATTTCAGATTCAAAACCCACAATGTCCACCTCTGCGCCTTGTTCCCTTGCAATAAGCAAGGTCAAATCCAATGGAAAGCCATACGTGTCGTAAAGTTCAAAAGCCTGTGTGCCATCAATGGTCTTGGACTTCTCGGTAATGGCCGATAAACGTTTCAGGCCCCTGTCCAGCGTATTTAAAAATGCCGCTTCTTCTTCCCGGATTACCTTGGCGACAAAAGCTGCCTGCTGGCCAAGCTCGGGAAAGACCTTTTCGAATTGGGTGACGAGCGTAGGTACCAACTCATGCATGAATGGCTCCCGAAAACCTAAATAAGTATGACCATATCGCACCGCTCGTCTCAATATCCGCCTGATTACATATCCCGCTTTTGCATTGCCAGGAAGCTGACCATCGGCAATCGTAAAAGAGATGGCCCGGATATGGTCCGCAACTACACGCAGCGCGACATCTGTGGACTCGTCACGCCCATAGGTAGTCCCCGACAAGCTGGCAATCCGCTGTATCAATGGCTGAAATACATCTGTATCGTAATTGGAGGTTTTGCCCTGAATGGCCATGACCAGTCGCTCGAAACCCATACCCGTATCTACATGGGTTTGTGGCAGTTCCTGCAAGGAGCGATTGGCCATGCGGTTGAATTGCATGAAAACCAGATTCCATATCTCTACCACCAGCGGATGATCCTTGTTGACCAAATCTTGACCGGGCTGGGCCTGACGTTCTTCCTCTGCACGAAGATCAATGTGTATTTCAGAACAGGGGCCACAAGGACCCGAATCGCCCATTTCCCAGAAATTGTCTTTTTTAGCGCCGTCCAGTATGCGGTCTTCCGGCAGGAATTGCTTCCAAAAATCAAAAGCCTCCTGGTCGCGTGCAAGGTTTTCCGATGCGTCTCCCTCAAAAATGGTGGCGTACAGCCGATCAGGCGACAACCGGTACACTTCTGTTAACAGCTCCCATGCCCATTCAATGGCCTCTTTTTTGAAATAATCACCAAAAGACCAGTTGCCCAGCATTTCAAACATGGTGTGGTGATAGGTGTCGAACCCCACCTCCTCCAGGTCATTGTGCTTACCCGAAACCCTCAAACATTTCTGGGTGTCCGCCACACGCGAAACAGCTGCTCGCTTGTTTCCAAGGAAAAAATCTTTGAACTGATTCATCCCCGCATTTGTAAACATCAAACTCGGATCGCTCTTAAGCACGATAGGTGCAGAAGGAACAATTTCGTGATGCTTCTTCTTAAAAAATGTTAAAAATGCATCTCTGACTTCATTCGCATTCATATAACCTGTTGATTATTAGGCTTTTATAAAAAAAGTACTTTTCAAGATATAAGAATTGTGCTAAATTGCTTCCCATTAGCAAGACCACCGCATGCTGAGCATTTTAGCAAAACTATTCATTTCAATTCTTGAAATAAACGACCATGGCTAGAATTAAATATTACTACGACACGGAATCATGCCGTTATGAGCGGATTCGCGTGACCCGCTGGGACATCTTCTGGAATGCCATGGGTTTCATTTCCCTATCCCTGGTTTTGGCCGGTATCATTGTTTTTATCCTCTCATTCATTTACAATTCGCCCAAAGAGGTCCTGTTGACCAGGCAATTGGAGGAATTGGAAACGCATTACGGCCTGCTGAGTCAGGAAATGGATGAAACACAAGCAATGTTAGATGTATTGCAGGAAAGAGATGACAACCTGTATCGTGTCACTTTTGGTGCTGAAGCCATTCCTGAGAACGTGAGAAAAGCGGGTGTGGGTGGTGTGGACCGCTACAAAGAGTTATCCGGATTGTCGGAAGAAGATTTATTAAGGGAAAGTTATGAGCGCATTGACCGGCTCAAACGTCAGATGTATATTCAAACAAAGTCTTACGACGACATCGTGGATCTTGCCAAGCGAAAGGAAGAGATGTTGGCGTCCATGCCAGCCATTCAACCAGTGTCTGCCAAGCAACTGAAGTGGTTAACCTCAGGATTTGGTTACCGCATTGATCCTATTTTCAGAACCCCAAGGTTTCATCCGGGTGTGGATTACGCCATGCCTCCGGGTTCGCCAGTATATGCTACTGGAGACGGTGTAGTCAAAAGAGTAGAATCGAAGTTTAGCGGCTATGGCAAACAAATTGAAATTGACCATGGCTTTGGCTACCTCACGAAGTATGCACACCTCAATGGATTTGAGGTCCGGGAAGGTCAAAAGATCAAACGGGGAGAATTGATTGGTTATTCCGGCAATACTGGCAAGTCTACTGGTCCTCATCTCCATTACGAGGTGATGCTGAACGGAAACAAGATGAACCCGGTGCATTACATGTATAAAGACATTTCCCCGGAAGAATACGAAGAAATTCTGCGCCTTGCTGCCAGTGAGAGTATTCCGTCAGATTCCTATTAATCGGGAGCACCTGAGTGTATGGACGCTCGGGCTTATTTTAGGCACATTTTGCTTCGGTCCGGCCGTACCCAGCCTATTGATGGCGCTTTTTTTCATCTTTCAGCTATTCGGGTTAAATCGAAGACCTCAGGAGCCCTTGGAAAAGTGGACCCTCATTTTTCTTAGCCTTTACCTTCTTCTTCACGTAACCGGTTTACTTTTCACTGACAACCCCTCAAAAGGATGGACACTGATTGCGCGCAGGGGTAGCTTTTTTTTACTTCCCATCGCTTTTTTTAGTACCCATGTCCCCAAAAAAAAAGACCTCCACTTTCTGGGGTGGTGGATGCTGGCGGGTCTGGTCAGCTACTTGCTACTCTTAAACCTGCGTGTAGTTTGGGAGATGTTCACCCAGGGGCAGCATTGGACTGCCTTTTTTCGCTACGACCGCGACCAGATCCGTGAACTGGCCTGGATAAAACCTGTTAAAAATGAGATTTACATCGGCCTACTCATGAACCTATCGCTGGTATTCATTGGTGCCCAATGGCTGACCAAACGATTCCGGGTATTCCACCTTCTTTTGGTGTGCTTTTTATTAATTAATCTTTGGATTAATGCGGCGCGAATGTCGTTGTTGCTTTTGCCGATCATAGGGGTGGCAATGTTTGCATTTGAATTATGGAAAACCCATGCATGGCCATGGAGGCGGATCGTTTTTGCGGCAGGTATGCTCATCGGCCTGACTAGTTTGATCGTGTGGCAGTTCAAAGACCAGTGGTCGGCGCAACTTTACGCCCAATCTGAGGATTTGCCGAGAAATCATCCCACACTGCGCTTGGCCAACTTACTGGCCAAAGGCGATACCACCCGCTTAAACAATTGGTCCGCCGCGTGGCAAACCGTGCAGCAAAATCCCCTTCTTGGTACCGGAACGAACAATGCGCTGAAGTCGCTGCAAAAGAATCGAAATCCCGAGTGGGTCAGTTACAAGATCAAAGCCAACGCCCACAACCAATACCTGGACGAGGCCCTTCAGTTTGGACTGATCGGTTGTCTTCCTTTTTTGGGTTGGCTGGCGTGTTTAATGATCTTGAACGTGCAAGGCAGACAATACGGATTACTGTTGATGGGCGCAATATTGCTTGTTACCATGATCACCGAATCTATACTGTTTAGAAACCTGGGGATATTGATCCTGACTACCTATGCTTACCTGTGCATTGCCGTTTATCGCTGTCGGTAAGTTGTGGAAAAGTTGATATCTCTGCGAAATGGTTTATTTCTAGCTTTGACCTTCTACAAAAAACACTCAATGCGTGCGTTCTTTTCAATCCTTCTCTATTTTTTGGTCGTGGTCGCCTGGTGTCAGAAAGATACGGTGACTCTGGCGGCTGTGGGTGACATCATGATGGGTACCAACTACCCATCCGATTACCTCCCCCAAGGTAATGGAAGCTACTTATGGGACGACAGCCGCACCCTGCTACGAGGAGCCGATCTGGCTTTTGGAAATCTTGAAGGCGTAATACTGAATGAAGGTGGGACCGCCAAGCGATGCAGCAACCCAAGTGCTTGCTATGTTTTCAGAATGCCTGAACAGCTCGCATCCAACCTCAATGACGTAGGTTTCGATTTCTTAAGCACCGCCAATAACCACGCCAACGATTTTGGTCCCATCGGTCGCAAAAACACACAAAAGGTACTGGCCTCCATGGGTATCAGTCATGCCGGCGCCGTAGAACAGCCATGGGTCATTCGTGAGACAGCCGGTTTAAAAGTTGGAATGGCGGCTTATTCACCAAACAGTGGGGTGATGTCTATTCACGATATCGCAAGTATCCGAAAAACACTCAACCTGTTGCGTGATTCCTGCGACATTGTCATTGCCTCCTTTCATGGCGGAGCGGAGGGGTCCAAGAATCAACACGTCCCGCGACAGAAAGAATATTACTACGGCGAAGATCGGGGCGACGTCTATGAATTGGCCCACTTGATGATAGACAACGGCGCAGACATTGTGTTGGGCCACGGACCCCATGTCGTACGGGCCATGGAGTTGTACAAAGGCAGACTCATCGCTTACAGTTTAGGTAATTTTCTCACTTACAAGCGTTTTAACCTGAAGGGAGCCGCAGGCAATGCACCGCTTTTAACAGTGAAATTGACAGCAGATGGTGCTTTCGTTAGCGGGCGTATTCATTCTTTCAGGCAATCCTATGACCACTTGGGACCCCGAAAAGACGACGCCCAAGGTGCCTACCTCACCATCAAAAGGCTGACCGAACAGGATTTTCCCGGGTCGGGTTTGAATTTTGAATCCAATGGCACCCTCAAACTGGCTAGCGAATAATGCCTTACAAGGAAAAGGAAATAGAAAAAAAATACTTTACCATCGGAGAGGTGGCACAAGAACTCAGTGTGGCCACTTCGCTGATCAGGTTCTGGGAACGGGAGTTTGACATCATCAAACCTAAAAAAAATCGCAAAGGCAATCGTCAGTTTACCCAACAGGATTTTCAGCATGTAAAGCTCATTTATCACCTGGTAAAGGAGCGGGGCTTCACGTTGCAGGGCGCGCGGTCTTTCATTCAAAATGGCGGAACAGAAGAAGCCAATCAAAAGCTTGTGTTGATCGAATCGCTTAAAAAAGTGCGCGCTTTTCTGGAAGATCTGAAAAAAGAACTCCCGTAGCCATGGTGCGCGAGTTGCTGACGTTGAGTCTGATCCGTGGCCTGGGTCATCGCAACATCAAATACCTGATCGGTTATTTTGGCACACCAGGGGCGGTTTTCGATAGCACAAAAGCACAACTGCAAAAAATACCCAACATGCGGCCGGCAATTTCTGATGCCATTCTGCAAAAACCCCCTTACGATCGGGCAGATGAAATTATTGCCAACTGTGAAAAAGTCCACTGCAGCGTGCTCCCCTATTTATCAGAGGCCTATCCCAATCGATTAAAAATGGTGGAGGATGCGCCTGTATATCTTTTCAAGAAAGGAAAAGGAACCTTAAATGCCCTTCGCGCAGTGGCCATCGTGGGCACGCGTAAGGCGACAAGCTATGGCCGATCGGTCACCAACAAGATCGTGGCAGCATTGAAAGACCTGAATGTTCAGGTCATTAGTGGCCTCGCTTTTGGCATCGATATCGAAGCGCATAAGGCGGCAATTGAACACCGTATGAGCACTTTGGCCATCATCGCAGGGGGTGTGAATCACCTCTATCCGCCCCAGCACAAGAAGCAAGTAGACCAAATGCACGAACTGGGCGCGGTAATTTCTGAACAGCCGCCAGGCACGATACCTGAATCGCATTTGTTTCCGGCACGCAACCGCATCATTGCCGGCATGAGCGATGCCACCATAGTGGTAGAAGCAGCTGAAAAGGGCGGTGCCCTGATCACCGCAGCTTTAGCGGATTCCTACGGGCGTCCTGTATTGGCCATACCCGGCCCGATAGATCAACCTTACTCCGTAGGCACCAACCGGTTAATTGCCAGACAGCAGGCCTTGGCTTACACAGAAGTTCAGGATCTTATTGAGGCGCTGGGATGGGAAAACACCACCGCAATGGAATCCCGGGAACCACCGGAACTGGTGGGTGAAGAAAAAACCGTGTATTGGCTGCTTAGAGAAGCTGGTAAGGCGGTAGATATCGACCTGATTGCGACGCATTCGCAGCTCCCCATCAATCGTACGGCGGCTGTGCTGCTATCACTTGAATTTCAGGGCCTCGTTAAAATGGCGCCAGGTAAGAAATACCGCGCCTCCTGATCCTCACCACTTATTTTTTGGTTTAATTGTTTAAACTTATCCTCATCCAATACTTAAAAATGAAAAAGTGCTTATTAATTCAGTTCATACTGTGCGCCTGGTTTAACACCCACAGCCAGCCAAGAATGAATTTGTATTACGAGGCAGAAGGCGATGCGTATGTCATTTGGGTTGATAACATGGAGCCTTGTCCCATTTCGGTAGATGTCCGGTTAAAATTAAAAAATATGACATCCAGTGCCGGTGAAGCCTTCCTGGCAGTGGTGCCTGCCCAAACCAGCCAATACGAGATCACGCGCCTGACAGTGGACAATTTTGAGCGATCCTCCCGTTTTGAATACGATTACATCAGCAATCTGGGTGACCAGACGCTGGTAGCCTACGAGCGGGATTACCCCTATCAACTGCCCTGTGCCAGTAAATCGAAAGTATTGGTCATGCAGGGTTATAACGGACAGTTTTCTCATCAAAATAAGCAGGCGCTGGATTTTGATATGAAGCTAGGTTCGCCTGTCCATGCCGCACGCGGAGGTGTGGTAGTTCGGGTGGTTGAAATAAATAACAGGGGATGTGCGGATGAGGTCTGTGCCAAGTACAACAACTATGTGCTCATTTATCATCCCGATGGTTCTTTTGCCGAATACACCCACCTAAAGCAATACGGTGGGCTGGTGGATGAGGGGGATCGCGTAACGGATGGTGAACTCATCGGCTATAGCGGCAACACCGGTTGGTCTTCTGGTCCTCACCTGCATTTTGTAGTTTTTCTACAGCGTTTAGATTACCGGGAAACCATTCCTACCCGATTTCGAGTTGGCGACGGCAGCGAAGAGATGCAATTAAATGAAGGAGAAGCCTATTACAAAGGGTATTAAAATGAAAAAAATGAAAAGAGAAACCCAGTGCGTATTGCCTACTTCGGAAGGTCCAGGTGTAAATACACCCATCTACCCTTCCTCTTCTTACCAATACATGGGGCATGACGAAAATCGCTACCCCCGCTACTTCAATACCGAAAACCAGCAGGTCATTGCTGGAAAAATTGCAGCCCTGGAGTCGGCTGAAAGTGGACTTGTCTTTGCATCGGGTATGGCTGCCATCTCCACGGCGTTACTGTCATTTGTACAGCCGGGAGACCATGTGATTTTTTCCGATGAGCTTTATGGAGGCACTCATAAATTCATCACCAGTGAATTAGACAGATTTGGCATCCAATACGATTTCGTTCAAAGCACATCGATAGCTGCTTATGAGGAAGCCATAAGACCTGAAACAAGATTGCTCTACACTGAGTCACCATCCAATCCGTTGGTAACCATCGTAGACCTGAGGGCACTTGGTAACCTTGCCAATAAACACGACATCATCAGCATGATCGACAATACTTTTGCCACACCAATCAATCAAAGGCCCATTGAATATGGCTTTGACGTGGTACTTCACAGCGGCACTAAATATCTTGGCGGCCACAGTGACCTCTGCTTTGGAGCTGCCGTAGGAAAAGAAAAATACATTCAGGAAATAAATACCCGGGCCATCAACTATGGAGGGAGCCTGAACGCACTGGATTGCTATCTGATTGAAAGAAGTTTAAAAACCCTTGCAGTAAGGGTAAAGCAGCAGAACCACAACGCCCTGGAAATTGCCACATTTCTGGAACAGCACCCGGCGGTGAAACATGTTCATTACCCGGGACTGACCTCACATCCAGGGCACCATATAGCTGCTGGGCAAATGACCGCCGGTTTCGGCGGTATGCTTTCATTTGAACTCCAGTCAGCCGGGCATACCGACATTTTTTTAAAAGCATTACGGTTGGTTGTCCCTGCCTTGAGCTTGGGTGGTGTTGAAACCATCATTTGCCAGCCTTCCAAAACATCTCATATCAAAATGTCAGAGGCGGAAAGATTGAAATTGGGCATTACGGACGGCACCCTTCGGTTATCTGTAGGTATTGAAGCCATAGAAGACCTGAAGGATGACCTGGTCACAGCCCTTGAGGTGTCCGCTTTGACTGTCAGCCTTTAAAGTTTTCTGGCCAGTTCTTTGGCTGCTTCCGCTGAATCCGTCTCGTAGGTATCAAATCCGAATTGCCCAGAAGAGGCAGCCGTTTTCCATCTATTGGCCCCCATCTTGGTAATGGCATTGGCCGGCAATACATTGATCAACGCCTTGAAAGTTGGCGATTTACCAAAACCAGGAAACAGTTCATTGACAAACCACTCCTGACATTCCTGCGGAGGAGTACCTGCGGCATTTTTTACATCCACGATCACCACTTTGCAATTACCGTTTTGAACTTCTGCCAACTGTGCCTTACAACTTTCATATATGGAGGCTGCATCGAAAAGCTTTTCCCATATCACATGAATGAATCCATCCTCTTGAAGTGTCTGTACGTAGCCCGGTTTATTATAAATATCCTTTGACATGATTTATGCTTCTTTTTTTGAATCAGTAAATTAGTTACCCAAATAATGATCCCCAATACCCAGTTGATGTGTCTAATAAATAATAACTTTTAGGTAATGGTGGAAGCAATCAGTCGCCGTCAAATGCACAGAATAGTGATTCTATTCATCTGTTTTTTATTGAAACACCCATTGGTTGCGCAGTCACTGGCATTCGAAATGGGCCGCTGTCTCACTAATCATGAAGCTTCAACCTATCGTCTGGAGCAAGACGGTCGGCACCTGGTCTTGTACACTTATCTGCCCTGTGAGAAGGAACTGGTCTTACGTGAAGAACGCGGAAATGGATGGACAAATATCCAAACCAACAGCCCCCAACAACTTCAACCGAACAAAACCTCGATGATCACCCCCTTGGCCAGCTGTTTGTGCTTTCGCTGGATGCGGATTCGACTCTCTGCACCACTCCCTGAAGATTGGGTCCTTCTCATCAACCAGCAAACCTTAAAAAGCATTGACCAACTCAATCGATAGTTGACTGCCTGGCAAATGCTGATTTTTCTCATGACATGCGTCATTGTACAAGCTGTTTGAGACTTCTAACTTGTTATTTAAAATGGATGCTTATGGGCGATCATGCGGCGGCAAAGAATTTAGAGGACAGGCGCAAGCTTACGCAACATCTGCTGAGAGACATTGAGGCCCTTGAACTGATGCTCGAAAGAGACCTTATAGAACATGCGCCCATACGAATAGGAGCAGAACAGGAATTCTGTCTGGTGGATAAAAACTGGCGGCCAGCTCCTATTGCCGCTGATATTTTGGCCCAGATTGATGACCCGCGTTTCACCACCGAGTTGGCAAAATACAACCTGGAAATTAACCTGGATCCCATGAATTTGAAAGGGGCCTGTTTCACAGATATGGAATATGCCCTTAAGGATCTACTGTCTCGCGCCCAACAAGTAGCAGATCAATATGAGGCAAAAATTCTGCTTACTGGCATATTGCCTTCGATCAGCATGCGAGAGTTGGAAATAGATTTCATGACAGACCATCAGCGTTACTACATGCTCAATGAAATGATGAGAGCGGCACGGAGGGGGCCCTTCCATCTGAACATCAAAGGGGTAGATGAACTACAAATCAATCATGATTCGGTGATGTTCGAGGCCTGCAATACCAGTTTCCAAACACATCTGCAGGTTGACCCAGATGATTTTATACCCAGTTACAACTGGGCACAGACCATCGCAGGCCCCGTGCTAAGCGTGGCCGCCAATTCTCCATTACTTTTAGGACGCGAACTCTGGAGCGAGACACGCATTGCCATATTTCAGCAAAGCATCGACACCCGAAGCTCATCCCAGGCACTTACGGACCAGCTCCCTCGTGTGGCGTTTGGCAGGTACTGGGCGAAAGGCACCATTGCCGATATATTTAAGGATGATATCGCGCAGTATAAAATCATCCTCAACACAGACATTGAGGAAGACGCCCTGCAGGTACTTGCTGCCGGCGGAACCCCACGTTTACGGGCACTGAATTTTCACAATGGCACAGTTTATCGCTGGAATCGCCCCTGCTTCGGTATGGCAAAGGGGAAAGCACACGTACGAATTGAAAACAGGTATTTACCTGCAGGACCTACGCCACAGGACCAAATGGCCAATTTTTGTTTTTGGGCAGGCCTCATGGCAGGTCGACCACAGGCTTGTGACGACATGCCATCACAAATGGATTTTAAATACGTTAAATCCAACTTCATCCGTGCGGCGCGAACAGGAAAAGAATCCATTATGCATTGGATGGGTAAAGACTATGCAGCGAATGTGCTGATAAGAGACATCCTATTACCCATTGCCTACGACGGACTTCGGAAGTCCGGCGTATCCATGCAGGAAAGTCAGCATTTTCTGGACATCATAGATCAGCGGTCAGCCGGCCAAACTGCTGACCAATGGATCATTAAAAACTACAGAAATTTAAAAAATCACATATCCACAGACGAGGCCCTCATAGGACTGACCCAGGCGATGTATTTTAACGAAAAGGAAAATGCACCGGTACATCAATGGCTACCCATTCATGCCCCTTTTAAAATACATGAAGAAGCCATCAAAGTGGGGCATGTGATGTCCACGCAGCTGCTTCGTGTCCAAGACAAAGACCTTGCAAATCTGGCCACAAGAATTATGCAATGGAAAAACATACATCACTTGCCGGTTGAAAATGAAAAACATGAACTCGCGGGCATCATTACCTGGAAACATGTGCAAAAATTTCAGGAAGCACAACCAGATCTCGACTACCGACTGGTAGAAGACATCATGATTCGAAAGGTGCTCACGGCCAGTGCAGAAACCTCTATCAAGGCTGCGCTTCAAATAATGCTCACACACGAAATTGGATGCCTACCTGTAGTAGAAAGAAATCGGCTAATTGGCATTGTAACCGTTAAAGATCTCATCATCTACGACCATGCCGAAGGTACACAGTAAGGCCCTGAACCAAACCGTCAGCGTTTCCAGAATTATCAGCCACTTGAAGGGTAAGAAACCCGGGCCCATCGTGATATTTTTAGCTGGCATTCATGGCAATGAACCTTCTGGTGTATTCGCGCTAAAGCGGGTCACGGATAGAATTAAAGCCAACGGATGGTTGCAATCAGGAGAAATATATGCCATCACTGGGCATCTGTGGGCATTGGAAACCCAGGTGCGCTTCGACAAGGAAGACCTGAACCGACAATGGACGCATGAGCGATTAGCAAAAGTGAACGGGCTTCCTGATGAGTTGTGCACGCGGGATGAACTGGAACAAAAAGCATTGTACGCCCTGATAAGCGAGATTCTTCGGACCCACGAAGGGCCCTTTTACTTCATGGATCTGCACACCACCTCCAGTGAAACCATTCCTTTCATGACCGTGAATGACAGCCTGCTCAACCGGGCGTTTACGAAACAATATCCCTTGCCCATAGTCCTAGGTATTGAAGAGTACCTTACAGGACCTATATTGAGCTATATCAACGAATTAGGGTATGTGGCATTTGGCTATGAAGGTGGTCAGCACGACGATTTATCCAGTATTGAAAACCATGAGTCCTTCATTTACCTGACCCTGGCTTTTTGCCAGATGGTTGATCGTAGTGCCATCCATTTCGACCACCATTTCGAACTACTCAAACGTCATTCCTTGCATACAAAAAAGTTCTACGAAATACTACATCGTCAGCATGTAACACCCGGAGATACTTTTAAAATGAATCCCGGATATGTCAACTTTCAGCGAATTCATGCTGGTGAGCAGCTGGCCACGGCCAGGGGAAAACAAATCCAAACCACCCGAAGTGGCCGGATATTTATGCCCCTGTACCAATGTCAGGGAGAGGACGGTTTTTATGTCATTCAACCCATCAAAAATATTTTTCTAAGATTGTCGAAATGGCTGCGGCAACACCGGGCAGATCGAATACTTCCGTATTTACCAGGTGTCCGATGGGCCGAAAGCCGGGGCGCACTCCTGGTAGATCGCCGCATTGCCCGGCTCTTCACCCGACAGATTTTTCATTTGCTTGGGTACAGAAGCAAAAGTCACCGGAAAAATTTCATCGTATGGCACAATCGGGAGAATGCTGCCCGAAATGAATTGTATGCCGACGCAGAATGGAACCATTGAGCAAGCATCATCTCTGAATTATCCACCCGCTTGAGGTGGTTCTCGCCAACACGCACGCCAATTATATTTTGCCCACCATCACCATAAGTACTAAACTCGACCAAAGGGTCTACATACTGCTTCAGGTACGGTTTACGCTATTTCCTTAAGTCTTTTCACTTTCAGCCGTTAGGCCCTCCAGCGACGTCCGAAGTGGTTGAAAACCTTAAAAATAGCAGGTGACCAATGGGGTTAGCGACCCAAGAAAATGGCAGGGGCCTTGTTAATGGCTCGTTCTAACTCCTGCGTGTTTAATTTGGGTGAATGCCCGATGCGATCCAAATAGTCCACCATCCGTTCCGTAGCAATGTTGCCCACTAGTTTATCCTCGGCCATGGGGCAACCACCAAAACCATTAATGGCTCCATCCCACCTGCGACAACCGGCTTTATAAGCCGCATCCAGTTTCTCCTGAACGGTTTCCAGGTTCGAGTGTAAATGAGCGCCAAACTCTATGTGTGGGAAACGAGGAATGAGGGTGGTGAATAGGTGGCTAATTTTAATTGGATCGGCCACACCGATGGTATCGGCCAGAGAGATGATCTCCACCTCCATCTCGTCCAGACGATCGACAAATTCTTCCACATAAGCTATTTCATAGGGGTCAGCGTACGGGTTCCCAAAACCCATGCTCAAATAGACAACGAGTATTTTGTCATGTCCCAGTGCGATTTCCTGAATTTCGGCCAGGTCATCAAAGGCAGTATCGATGGACCGCTGGGTATTGCGCTGTTGGAAGGTTTCGGATAGCGACAGGGGGTATCCCAGATAAGTAATTTCGTCAAAATCGGCAGCCTCCCGGGCGCCACGCACATTGGCAATAATGGCAAGCAGTTTGGAATTCGTATGGTGCAACTGCAGGCCGTCCAAAACTTCCGCCGTATCTCGTAGTTGTGGAATGGCTTTGGGCGAAACGAAACTACCAAAATCAATGGTATCAAACCCTACCTTCAACAGTTGGTTGATGTAATTGATTTTTTCTTCTGTGGGAATGAATGTCTTTAACCCCTGCATGGCATCTCTCGGGCACTCAATCAACTTCATAAAGAAAAATTAAGCCATTTTTTTCAATTCAGGCCATGACGATTTTAGAAGAGCTCCCTCGCGATGCGATAAATGGCATCCGACTTGCCCATGCTGTAAAAGTGAACAACTGGTACATTGGCCGCCATCAATTCCTTCGATTGTTGGATGCTCCATTCAATACCTAACTCCTTCACTGCCTCATTGTCACTACATTTCAAGACCTCTTTCTCCAGCGTCTCAGGCACATCGATTTTAAAAATGCTGGGCAAAATATTCAGGTGTCGTTTCGTCGCAATGGGCTTTAGTCCGGGAATAATCGGCACCTCGATACCCGCCTCCCGGCAGTCTGCCACAAATTGAAAAAAGCGCTGATTGTCGAAAAACATTTGCGTAACAATGAATGCTGCGCCCAGATCTACTTTCTTCTTAAGCCACCGAAGGTCCGACTGGAAGTTGGGTGCCTCGAAATGCTTCTCCGGATAACCTGCCACGCCTATACAAAAATCTGAAGGTATGGCATCTTCCAATTCCTCATCCAGATACTTTCCCTCATTCATGTGCGCAATCTGCTCCACCAGGTCAACGGCATACATGTTGCCACCCGGTTCAGGCTCAAATCGCGGTTCACTTTTGATCTGGTCTCCCCTGAGTGCCAGCACATTTTCTATACCGAGAAAATTCAGATCGATCAATGCATTTTCAGTCTCTTCTTTCGTAAATCCACCACAAATGATATGTGGCACCGGATCTACCTCTCGGTAATGATTTTTCAGGGCCGCACAAATACCAACTGTTCCTGGCCTTTTCCGAATGGTTTGTCTTTCCAGTAACCCATTTTGACGTTTTTTGTAGACATACTCCTCCCGGTGGTAGGTGACGTCAATAAATGGAGGTTTAAACTCCATGAGTGGGTCTATTTGACTAAAAAGTGTCTGTATACTGTCTCCCTTTTTGGGGGGTATAATTTCCAGCGAAAAAAGGGTCTGCTTTGCGCCTGATATGTGTTCGGTAATTTTCATTGTTGATCCATCAAATTGGGCTTCAACCACTTA
>CAYOEV010000015.1:26713-54487 GCA_964403075.1 uncultured Roseivirgaceae bacterium
GTCATGGCCGCTTTTGACAGTCCTTTGCGTTGTGCATATAGATTCAGCTGGTCTTTATTGATTTTACCCAGGCCAAAATATTTGGCTTTCGGATGCATGAAATACCATCCGCTTACAGCCGCCGCGGGGTACATGGCATAAGATTCCGTTAGCACGATGCCAGTTTGGTCTTCGGCCCGCAGCAAGTCAAATAAATTTCGTTTCTCCGTGTGGTCCGGGCACGCCGGATAACCGGGAGCGGGACGAATGCCTTGATATTTTTCAGCAATTAACCCGTCGCAGTTCAGTTGCTCGTCAGTGGCATAACCCCACAAGTCGGTACGCACTTTTTGATGCAGCCACTCTGCGAATGCTTCTGCCAGTCTGTCGGCCAACGCCTTGATCATGATAGATTGGTAATCATCATGTTGCTTGCTCACCTTATCAAGCACCTGTTCTATACCCTTACCCGCCGTTACGGCAAATCCACCCAGGTAATCCGAATAACCGACAGGAGCCACATAGTCAGCCAGGGATAAATTGGGCAAACCAGCGGCCTTCTTATTCTGCTGACGGAGAAAGTGAAAACGCGCTTTTTCCACCGAACGTGTTTCATCTGTCCAGATGACCACGTCGTCACCATCTGAATTTGCCGGAAACAGACCCACCACACCATTGGCCTGCAACTTGCGACCGACAACGAGCTGGTGCAATTGTGTCTGGGCGTCCTCAAACAGGCGGGTGGATTCCTCACCTACGACCTCATCCCGTAAGATATCCGGGTATTTACCTTTGAGCATCCAGGTGGTAAAAAAAGGCGTCCAATCAATGTACGGGATCAATTCCTCCAATGGGAGATTTTCAAATCGCTTGATGCCCGGGTGCCTGGGTGCCTGAAATACGGTGGCTGACCAATCGATGGCCAACCGATTTTCAAAGGCAGCCTCGTAACTAATCAAGGTTTTAACTGATTTTCGTTCGGCGTACGACGTGGCCAATGCCTCGTATTCTTCCTTCACTTCACGGTAAAAGCGCACCCGATCTTTACCAATGAGTTGTGTGGAAACACCCACACTCCTGGACGCATCCGACACATGCACAATCGGACCGGTATACTTGGGACATATTTTTACGGCCGTGTGAACACGGGAGGTGGTGGCACCTCCGATGAGCAAGGGAACCTTCAGTCCGCGGCGCTCCATTTCCTCAGCCACGTAGACCATTTCATCTAATGAGGGGGTAATCAGGCCGCTCAGGCCAATGACATCGGCACCGATTTCCTCGGCTTTATCCAGGATCTTCTCGGCAGAAACCATGACACCCAGATCTACAATGTCAAAATTGTTGCAAGCCAACACCACACCTACAATGTTTTTGCCAATGTCATGCACATCTCCTTTTACCGTCGCCAGCAGAATTTTGCCTTTGCTGTGCCCTGAAGACTTTTCTGCCTCAAGATGGGGGGTCAGACAGGCTACTGATTTTTTCATCACCCGGGCGCTCTTTACCACTTGCGGCAAAAACATTTTGCCACTCCCAAAAAGATCCCCTACCCGGTTCATGCCATCCATTAAGGGCCCTTCAATTACTTGCAATGGACTATCGTATTGCTGGCGCGCCTCCTCCGTGTCTGCTTCAATATAATCTACAATGCCTTTCACAAGCGCATGTTCCAAGCGCATATGCACCGGTTGGTTGCGCCATTCGGTATCTTCTTTTTTACTCAAGCCCTGCCCCTGAACCTGCTGAGAAAATAGCAATAGCCTTTCTGTGGCATCCGGTCGCCTGTTGAGCAAAACATCCTCTACATGTGCAAGTAGATCGTCAGGGATTTCATCATATACCTGAATCATGCCGGCATTGACAATGCCCATGTCCATACCAGCCTGAATGGCATGGTACAAAAAGGAAGAATGCATGGCTTCCCTTACCACATTGTTTCCGCGAAAAGAAAATGACACATTGCTTACTCCCCCGCTGACCTTGGCACCTGGAAGATTTTCCTTGATCCAGCGGGTGGCCTTGAAAAAGTCCACCGCATAATTGTCATGCGCTTCAATTCCGGTAGCCACAGGGAAAATGTTGGGATCAAAAATGATCTCACTTCCCGGGAAATGCACTTTTTCTGTGAGTATTTGGTAGCACCGTTCGCATATCTTAATCCTACGCTCATAGGTATCCGCCTGTCCCTGCTCATCAAAAGCCATGACAATGACCGCCGCCCCGTACTTGCGTACTTTTTTGGCTTGCGCAATGAAAGCTTCCTCTCCTTCTTTGAGGCTGATGGAATTAACGACACTTTTTCCCTGCACGCATTGCAGGCCTGCTTCTATGATGTCCCATCTGGAAGAATCAATCATGATGGGAATGCGTGCGATCTCCGGTTCGGATGCAATAAGGTTCAGAAACTTGACCATGGCCGCCCGGCCATCCAGCATGCCCTCGTCCATGTTTACGTCCAGTATCTGTGCACCTCCCCTTACCTGATCCAATGCAACCTCCAGCGCCTGCTCGTACTGCTCTTCTCTTATAAGACTTGCAAACTTTTTTGAACCTGTTACATTCGTACGCTCCCCAATATTCACAAAGTTTGTTTGCTCATCGATAATGAGTGGTTCGAGGCCACTCAAAACCAATTGGTCAGCAAATGCCCCACTCTTTTTACTGGAAGCGGCCTCAATCAATGATGGATGGTTCATGGCTGATTTTTTTATAATCAAAAAGTCTGGGAGTATAGGTGCTTACCAATTCTGCTATCTTTTTGATGTGCTCCGGACCCGTACCACAACATCCACCGAGTATGTTCACATAGCCGGCCTCCAGATAGGTGTGTAATTCCTTGGCCATTTGATCGGGACTTTGCTCGTACTCCCCAAACTCGTTGGGTAAGCCGGCATTGGGGTGGGCACTTACGGCACAGCTGCTTTTTTCTGCCAGGATCTTTAAATAAGGACGAAGCTGCTCGGCCCCCAGTGCACAATTCAAGCCAACACTCAGCAACTCCACATGGCCAATCGATGCCAGAAAGGCTTCGGTGGTTTGTCCCGACAACGTACGTCCGGATGCATCCGTGATGGTGCCGGAAACCATGACCGGTATACGCACCTGCTTCTCTTCCATGTATGCCTGTATGGCAAACAATGCGGCTTTCGCATTAAGTGTATCAAAAACCGTCTCTACCAGCAATAAATCCACTCCTCCGTCCAATAATCCTTCGACTTGCTCCCGATA
This sequence comes from uncultured Roseivirgaceae bacterium, assembly GCA_964403075.1. Lineage (GTDB taxonomy): Bacteria > Bacteroidota > Bacteroidia > Cytophagales > Cyclobacteriaceae > CAYOEV01. The sequence continues at coordinate 29,924 of CAYOEV010000015.1, forward strand.
GGCAGCCTTTAGCTGATTAAAAGATACCGCCCGGTAGCCCGGATCATTCACGTCAGGCGATAAGGAGGCCGTCCGGTTTGTCGGACCCATGGCGCCCGCCACCCACCTGGGCCGCTCAGGGGTCTTCAAGAGCTGTTCATCTGCCGCCTGTCGGGCCAGTAAGGCAGACTGTTTATTCATCCGGTACACCCAGTTTTCCAGGCCATAATCTTCCTGAGCAATAGACGTACTGGAAAAAGTATTGGTTTCGACAATGTCGGCGCCTGATTCAAAGTATCTGCGATGAATATCTAAGATCAGATTAGGTCTGGTGATGGACAACAGATCATTATTACCCTTAAGTGATCGGTCGTGCGTCTGCAATTCGTCATTACGGAAGTCAGCCTCCGCCAATGCATGCCGCTGAATCATGGTACCCATGGCCCCATCCAGCACCAAAATTCTTTCTTTTAGAAAATCTCGAATATCTGGCATCTCTGTTCCTTCTTTTACCTATCAGAGAAATACCTAACGGATACTCATCTGCGTCGTCAGCGACGACATGGGAATTGGCACCGAAACCTGCGAGAAGGCAGACAGGTTGCCAAGACGTCAAAGGGCCCTATCCCTCGGTCTTTCTTGATAAGTGGTGCAAGATTAAGTGACAATTACGAGAAAGCGAAATGTAGCAGAAAGAATTGGTCGGGACTTAAGGTCTGCAATGAGGGTGGGAGCAGTAACCAACTGCGACGGATTTACGATTAAACCCACAACATTGGTACGTTTTTAATGATTGGAATCGTTTGAAAAAGAAAGTAGCATTGTGGCTGGTGGCCATTCCACGTCTGCTTTATCACTCAGGATTTTAATAGCAACAAACTCTGAGTGGCTACCTATGACCTTTAAGCAGGTAATTCCTGTTCTTCCAACAGCGCGTCACGCACTTGCTCCATCAACCACCTAGGCGTGCTGGTTGCCCCGCAGATGCCTACCGTGTCGCCCGGTTTGAACCAATCCAGGTTAATCTCCTTTTCGCTTTCAATAAAGTAACTCCTGGGATTGTATTGCAAGCACACCTGGTGCAAGGCTTTGCCATTCGAGCTTTTCCTGCCAGCCACAAACAAGATCACATCATGTGACTGCGAAAATTGTTCCATCTGTGGCTCCCGGTTAGATACCTGGCGACAGATGCTGTCGTTCGCGTTAAAATCTTCTTCCAGCAAAGTGCCTTTGGCTGCTTTCACCCGCTCTTCAATCAGTTCCTTCATGTGGTAGAAACCTTTTGTGCTTTTAGTGGTCTGGCTGTATAAAATCACCGGTTTGTTGAAGTCAATCTGGGCAAGATCTTTTTCCTCCATTACGATGATCGCCTCATCATGTGTCTGTCCGGATAACCCAATGACTTCGGCATGGCCCTCTTTTCCATATATGACGATCTGCCCACCTTTTTGACGCGCCATTTCATAGGAATTTCTAATTCTATTTTGCAGCTTCAATACTACAGGACAGGAGGCATCCACCAACTCAATATTATTTTCTATGGCTATTTGATAAGTCTCCGGGGGCTCCCCATGAGCCCGGATAAGCACCTTACAATCGTGAAGATCCTTAAGCTGGTTCCGATCGATGGTCACCAGACCTTTCGCTTTCAACCGCTCCACCTCCATTGCATTATGAACGATGTCGCCGAGGCAATACAACGTTTCTTCCTGGTTCATTTCGTCTTCAGCCATCTGGATGGCAAACTCTACGCCAAAGCAGTAGCCGGATTTATCGTCTATTTCAACCTGCTTGAATGATTTCTTTTGCATGGCACACAATTTCGTGAATTTGTTCGTCAATGGTAAAAATTTGAAGTATCTAATTCTACCGCATCTTCGGCCTTCATCAGCGGACTGTCTGCACGGCTGGAATCAATGCGGTCTCTGCGTTTTAAATTGTCTAACACTTGTGTTAATGTCGAATCAATTCTCCTTTCTTTAAGTTCCAGTAACCTACGCTCGGCACGTATGTCCAGAGAGGCCCGCATAAAGACCTTGAGTTCGGCGTCCGGAAATACAACAGTTCCAATGTCGCGTCCGTCCATCACCACGCCTTTTTCTTTTCCCAACATTTGCTGTTGGCTCACCAACTGACGCCTAACCGCAGAAATCGAAGCAACGTCACTTACCTTTCTGGAAACTTCCATGGAGCGTATATCCGGCTCTACAATGGTTCCATTCATGGCAATCTGATAACCCTGACTGGTCATTTCAAAAGAGAGTTGGATCTCTTCCAGGGCTTGAGCCACCTGCAATTCATCTTTCAGATCAACGCTGTGCAACAAGAAAAATCTAGTCACAGCCCGGTACATGGCTCCGCTGTCCAAATAGATATAATTCAACTCTTTCGCTACACCTCTGGCAGTGGTCGATTTACCGCAGCCTGAAAATCCATCAATGGCAATGATGATTTTTTTCAAATCAGCAATCTTTTATCGGACACGGAATTGGCTTACCTTTTTTGATCTGCTTGCCATTGCGCTGCCGGGAAGGTCCGCGTCTGCACCCGTCGGAGACCAATGAAAGCACCAGTATGGAACAGATAAAAAACCATTTACTCCACCTCATGACCGTCCACTTACCTCCATCTGTCGATCCACTTTTTTTACCAACCCCTGCAACACCTTTCCAGGGCCGCATTCTATAAATTCTCTGGCTCCATCCGCGATCATGTTTTGCACCGTCTGCGTCCATCGTACCGGCGACGTCAACTGACCGACCAGGTTGGTTTTTATATCAATGACATCCGTGTAACCCTTGGCATCAACATTTTGATATACCGGGCAGGTAGGCGTATGAAATTTTGTCTGTTCTATGGCATCGGCCAACTGCTGACGTGCCGGTTCCATTAAGGGAGAGTGGAAAGCCCCCCCTACCGGCAATAAAAGGGCTCTCTTGGCACCTGCTTTCTTCATTGCTTCACAGGCAGCCTCTACCGCCGGTACTTCTCCGGATATCACCAGCTGACCGGGGCAGTTGTAATTGGCAGCCACCACCACCCCAGGTGTACCTGCACATATCTGCTCCACCACCGCATCCGCTAAGCCCAAAACTGCTGCCATGGTTGATGGCTGCCTTTCACAGGCTTTTTGCATCGCCTGAGCCCGTTGACTTACCAGGCTTACCCCATCTTCGAAACTCAGCGTACCATTGGCCACAAGGGCCGAGAACTCTCCTAGAGAATGACCAGCAACCAAATCTGGACGGAAATCGGGAGCGGTTAAAGCGGCAACAACGCTGTGTAAAAATATGGCCGGTTGGGTGACGTTGGTTTGCTTGAGTGTCTCTTCCGTGCCTTCAAACATGATGGATTGAAGATCGAAGCCCAGCATTTCATTGGCCTTGGCGAAATAGTCCCTGGCTTCCTGGGAAGCGTTGTATAGCTCTTGTCCCATACCCGGGTACTGTGCTCCCTGACCTGGAAATACGTATGCCTTCATGCGCGCGTGTTAAGTCAGCAAAAGTAAGCAAGTGCTAGGAATCGGCGAACTTTGCCGTGATTTCAGGAGTGGGCATGCGGCAGGCTTCACGCTTACCAAACCAGCGGTACCGATTACGGGCTATCCAATCGTATACCACGTCTCGTATAACTGCAGGCACAATGATAAAGCCATACAACAGTGGCCATGCCCCTCCCAGTTGTCTGGCAATTTCCAATGCCGCCCGGCTACGGCGATACACACGTTCCGGGGTGTAAAGAACAATACTTTCAAGCTTTTCCGGGTCTATCCCATGCGCAGGTAGCAGTACCCCTGCCAGATCTGATTGCAGGGCAGCCAGCTTGAAGTAGTTGCGCTTGTCCCAGTCAATGATGAAATTGACCGAAACATTGCACAAGTTGCAAACGCCATCGAAAAAAATTATTTTCTCTTGAGCTATCTCAGTAGTTGAAGCCATCCTTTAAATATTTGTTCCCTCACATCTGGATCATTGGCATTGAAAACCACTTCTGCCGAATAAAAATACGTACCTGCCGGTAATAATTGACCACGATCCGTACGTCCGTCCCAATTAATCGATATGTCATTTTCATTCTCCTCTGAATTGTACGTAAACAAACGTTTTCCGGTGCGGTCAAAGACTGTAAAAACCAAAGACGCTACGAACAATGGGCAACGCTCCACATTTTCCGATAGTGTGTACGGAGTAAATAAATCGTTGATTCCATCTCCATTGGGAGAAAAAGCATTCGGTAATTCAAAGCGGGGACAATTTTCCGAACAGATAGGCTCACTTAACTCACTTTCATTACCCGACCGGTCCACAGCAGAAATCCGGTAACATCCTTTAAAAGAATCTAAATCCAGGTGGGTGAAGGTGGTTGCAGTCGTACTGGTAAGCAGGAAATAATCAGCTTCCAGGCTGGTAGGAGAAAAATAGATATTGAATTGACTGATGTCATCCTGGCACTCCGGGGATAAATCCAATGACCAATTGAGTTCATTTTCGAAAAAAGAAAAATCACACACATCCGGGTCGGCAAATAACTGCTGGCAACGGAACCCCGGGTCTACGGCAAAACTGAACCCAGTCGGCGTACACGGTGGAATAGAATCGCTGGGTTGCGCACACTGAATTTGTGAATTATTGAGAAGAGGTGCGGGCAGGTCATCGTTTCCGTAGGAACCCTGTGTAGTCACAAAATAGCAATAAGAAATCTCATCATCCAATTCAGTACCATTAAAACTGCCATCATCAAAATAAGTGAAACCTGCTTCCACCACGTTTACGGAGTCGATGAGCACCAACTCCTCATCGTTGGCCGGATTCACATGGTCGCGGTATACCCGGTGAGGTCGGCCCTCTAGCGTATTCGACCAGGGGACACTCGCCGACCAGTTTACGCGCATGGCGCCAATTTCTGGTTGTAATTCCAACCTGACAGCGCTGGCAGCAAACGACGTGTCCACAATGGCACCCAAATTATTGATCAGGACCACCTTATACGTGTAGGCGTCCAGGTCCGTATTTAAACCCGTATCGTCAAAAAATGGATCAGACAGACCCGTGGCCAATGAAGTGAAATCACCTGAAGTCGCCTGGCCGGTTACGCGAAGCAGGTCGTAGGTAAAAGGACCCTGCGCCAGAATTTCAGGAGCCAGGGGATCTACCCATTCTACCCGAATGGCGCCGCTTTCAGCGTCTGTATTTGTCACATCCACTTTTGTTATGATCGGCGCATCTGCGATGATCTCAGCACAGGCTTCAGCAGAGGGCAAACTTTCACCTCCCGCCGGACTTGGGAACGTCGCCACCAGACGGTAGCAATACAAGGCACCAGGTGCCAGCCCTTGTCCGTTATTATTGTCGGAATAGGTGGTGGCGGTGGCAGGTAATTTTTTAATGAGTTCATAGCCCGCATTTTCCGGAATACCCGTCGCACAAGAATCTTCCGGCAGCATAAAACGATCTACGCGCCGGTACACTTCAATGGTATCGGCGTTTGAGCAGGAGTACTGATCCCAATTCAGGTCCATCCGGTTGTTAACGGAGTCTACATTCAGCCCTGTGGGAGGCGGCCCCACCACCTTTATCGACCAGGTTTGGAAATCCACCAGCTTAGGGGCAGTAGGATTGCCTTCACCATCCAGGGGTGGGTTGTCTTCCACTTTGAATCGCACCTCATAAGGCCGCTCCCTAATCAAAGGACAATCTGTCTTCCACTCAAAATCCAATATCCCTGGAGAAGCTTGTGGTGTGGGTGGATCCGGACTAAAGGTAGCCACTGGATTGACCAGTGATTCATCAAATGGGCCACCAAAAGCTTCAAGGGTAACCGGATGTCCATCCGGATCGGTACCTATGGCAACGGCCGTGACCGTATCGCCAGCCACTACGCAGATATCGTCTGGAATTTCCAGTTCCGGTCGCTCGTTGTCTGTTTCCTCTACGATAATCTGCATGTCGCGCTTCACAAAACCTATGCGGATAAAAACACCCCCAATTTGACGCCACTCTTCCACAATGAAGGCGACGTTGTATTCTCCTGGGGCTCCAGGTGCATCCCAAATCAAATCGCCACTCAAGGAATCCAATGTAAAAGTGGGTGGCCCGTCCTGTGCCTGGTTGGCCTGATTAAAATTGAAATCGGTGTAAAAGGCAGGATTGTTGGGATTGAGATAACCATTTACATTTTCGCCCCGGTCTTTTTGGGGGATGGAAAATCGGTAGCTCAGGCTGTCTCCATCACGATCAAAGGCCCCTGGGTTGTGAATAAATATCAAACTTGAGCCTGCCAGGTCGACCGGTGGGATGGTCAACACCGGCGTGCTGTTGACACCAATCAAGGGATCTATGATGATCCGGGTTTCGGTGTAAAAATCCGTCCCCCCGGAGTTATTCATGTTGATCACGTTATTATTACGGAAAGACTCCCTGTAACTTACCACATAACTCCCTATAGAACTGTATGTGTGGGTTAGGGTAAATTGCCACTTTTCCGTGTCGTTACCGATATTTTCTACCAGGGTCCAGGCTACTTCTTCGGCTACAGATCCGTCACCAAAATCAAACTCTCCCTGGCCGAAATTCACCCCCTCTGTATCTCGATAACCGGTTATCGTAAAGAGGAAAGTGAGATTAGAACCACTGACGCGCTGTGCCGTAATCTCAAGGGCACGGATGTGGGTGGCCTGCAATTCAAGCGTGCATGTCCACAGGAATATCCCCAATACTACCGAACCAAGTAATCTCATTCCAACCGATTTACGAATAAAGCTGTAAAATTATACATCTACCCATTAAGTTACCCCAGGCAATGTCCGGGACCTGTCTTAACAATTTAGAACCAATCTAAAATGAAAATATTTCGTTGCTAGTGGTTAGTTCCAAAACTACCTTTGGAACCGATAGAAATACCAAAAGGTTACTATAATCGTATGAGTTGGATTAAGCAGTTTTTCACAAGTTCAATCGGTCGTAAAGTGGCAATGGCGCTGTCCGCACTCTTTTTGATCATATTTCTCCTCCAGCATTTCCTCATCAACTTTACCTCTGTGTTTAGTGAAGAAACGTTCAATCAACTGTCTCACTTCATGGGTACCAATCCGGCGGTGCAGTTTTTGTTGCAACCGGTACTCATTTTTGGTGTGGTTTTCCACTTCGCCATGGGTTTTGTGCTGGAATACCGCAATCGGAAAGCCAGGGGTGTAGCTTATGCAAAAAACGTGGGTGCGGCCAATTCTTCATGGATGTCGCGCAACATGATTTGGAGTGGATTGTTCATACTCTTTTTCCTTGGCTTTCATTTTTATGATTTCTGGATACCGGAAATGAATTATAAGTACATCCAGTTCAAACCGGAAAATCCCGACAGGTACTACAGTGAGGTGGTACACATGTTTCAGGACCCGATAAGGGTGGGCATTTACAGCCTCTCCTTCGTGTTTTTAAGCTTACATCTGATGCATGGTTTTGCTTCTGCCTTTCAATCTATGGGCGCCAACCACAGTAAGTACACACCTTTCATACAAAAATTGGGTAATATTTATTCCATTGCCATCCCGGCAGGTTTTGTATTCATTGCATGGTATCACTACATATTACACTAAGACATGTCAAAAATCGATTCGCACATTCCAGAAGGACCTCTCGCTGATAAGTGGACGCAGCATAAAAACAACATTCGTCTGGTAAATCCGGCAAACAAAAGAAACATAGATGTCATTGTCGTGGGCACCGGTCTTGCCGGAGGTTCAGCCTCCGCGACACTGGCGGAATTGGGCTACAACGTAAAGGCTTTCTGTTATCAGGACTCTCCCCGACGGGCGCACTCCATCGCTGCACAGGGGGGTATCAATGCAGCCAAGAATTACCAGGGCGATGGTGACTCCGTTTATCGTTTGTTTTACGATACAGTAAAAGGGGGAGATTATCGAAGCCGGGAAGCCAACGTGTATCGCCTGGCTGAAGTATCCGGTAATATTATCGACCAATGCGTGGCGCAAGGTGTCCCATTTGCCAGGGATTACGGAGGCCTGTTAGACAACAGGTCATTTGGTGGCGTGCAGGTATCAAGAACCTTTTATGCGAAAGGCCAAACGGGCCAACAGCTGTTACTGGGCTGTTATGCCGCGATGTCCAGACAAATTGGGAGAGGCAAGATTAAAATGTTCAATCGTCACGAGATGATGGACGTGGTGGTGGTGGATGGTAAAGCCAGAGGTATCATTACCAGAAATCTGATCACTGGAGAGGTAGAACGCCACGCGGCGCATGCCGTGGTGATTGCTTCAGGTGGTTACGGCAATGTATTTTTCCTATCCACCAATGCAATGGGATCGAACACCTCAGCTGCCTGGAGGATACACAAAAAAGGTGCCCATTTCGCCAACCCCTGCTTTACGCAGATTCACCCGACCTGTATACCGCAGCACGGAGAGCAACAATCCAAACTGACGTTGATGAGCGAATCACTCAGGAATGACGGACGTATATGGGTGCCCGCCAAAAAAGAGGATGCGGAGGCCATCCGAGCAGGTACAAAAGGCCCCAATGACATAGCAGAAGAGGATAGAGACTACTACCTGGAAAGAAGGTATCCTTCGTTCGGTAATCTCACCCCTCGTGACGTGGCTTCACGTGCTGCAAAGGAACGTTGTGATGCCGGTTTTGGTGTAGGCAAAAATGAAACCGGAGAGGCTGTGTACCTTGATTTTGATTCGGCCATTATGCGCTATGGAAGAGAACAGGCAAACATCAAAGGACTACATGATGCTTCCGACCAGCAGATCAGGAAATTGGGCGAAAAAGTGATAGAGTCGAAGTATGGCAATTTATTTGAGATTTACGAAAAAATAACCGCCGATAACCCCTACAACACACCTATGATGATTTATCCTGCGGTCCATTACACCATGGGTGGGGTGTGGGTAGATTACAACCTTATGACGAGCATCCCGGGGTGTTATGCCATCGGAGAAGCTAATTTCTCAGATCACGGCGCAAATAGATTGGGTGCTTCTGCCTTGATGCAGGGCTTGGCAGATGGTTATTTTGTACTGCCTTACACCATAGGTGACTACCTTGCCGATGACATTAGCACTGGTCCGATACCGACGGACACGAAAGAATTTGAGGAAGCCGAGAAAAGCGTTCGGGAAAAGCTCGAATTTTTTGTAAACAACAAAGGATCTAGATCGGTGGACCACTTCCATAAACGACTGGGCAAGATCATGTGGGACAAAGTAGGCATGTCCCGAAATAAAAAAGGACTGCAAGAAGCCATTTCAGAAATCAAAGCGTTACGAATAGAGTTCTACAAAGAGGTACGTGTGCCGGGGCGGACCAACGAAATTAACAGTGAGCTGGATAAGGCAGGCCGGGTGGCCGACTTTCTTGAGCTAGGTGAACTGTTCGCCAGAGACGCTCTGGAAAGGAATGAGTCCTGTGGCGGTCATTTTAGAGAAGAATTCCAAACCGAAGATGGTGAAGCCGTAAGGGACGACCAGAACTACGCCCATGTTTCACTCTGGGAATATGCCGGAGAACCCTCGAAGGCTAGGTTTCACAAAGAAGAATTGAAATATGAAAACATTGAACTCAAGGTTCGGTCATATAAATAAGTAGCGATCATGACAGCAAAGGGAATGAACTTAAGGTTAAAAATTTGGAGACAGCAGTCCAATGAAGACAAAGGTAAAATGGTGGAATATCAGGTGGCTGATGTTTCCCCGGACAGCTCCTTTTTGGAGATGATGGACATGCTAAATGAGCAGTTGATAGAAAGGAATGAAACACCAGTAGCATTTGATCATGACTGCCGGGAAGGTATTTGTGGTTCCTGCAACATGTTCATCAACGGGCGAGCGCATGGCCCGAGAGCCAGAACAACAACCTGTCAGTTGCATATGCGTGAATTCAAAGATGGCGACACCATCTATATTGAGCCATGGCGGGCGAAGGCATTCCCGGTCATCCAGGACTTGGTAGTGGATAGAAGTGGCTTCGATCGAATCATGTCTGCGGGAGGATTCATTGGTGTCAACACTTCTGGTAACACCCAGGATGCCAATGCCATCCCTATTCCAAAGGAGAATGCAGATCTCGCCTTCAATGCAGCCACGTGTATTGGATGTGGCGCCTGTGTGGCTGCATGCAAAAACGCGTCAGCCATGTTGTTTACCAGTGCAAAAGTATCCCAGTTTGCACTGCTCCCTCAGGGGCGGATAGAGGCAGAAGACCGTGTGAAAAATATGGTCAAACAGATGGATGAGGAGGGTTTTGGATCATGTACAAATACAGGTGCTTGTGCCGCAGAATGTCCGAAAGGAATATCACTTGAGAACATTGCACGCATGAATCGTGAATACCTGAAAGCCAGCGTGAGCTAGCGCATTTCTACCAATTATCAATCATTGAAGGCATCCTTTGGGTGCCTTTGTTCATTTCCCGCATCAATTTTTAGTATTTTAGACATCCAATTGTAAATATATCATTCAATGAAGTGCCAGACCTGCTACCTGTTGACATTCATTTTTTCGGCCCTCTTGTTCACGGCTTGTGGGGAAGATGACGAGGCGCCCAAAAATGAAATCACCTTCAATGGAACCACTTATGCCATCAGCGCGGGGGTGATAGAAGATTACGGCGTTATTTCATTGAATGATGGGGTCAATGGCGGTGAATTTTATAATTATGATTTTTCTATTACTGATGGGGCTTTCGTGTTCGACTCAGAAGGATTCCTGATCGATTTAGATGCAAGTGCCACCGTATGGATTTTTGGATTTTTAGTTACCGAAGCGCCTCTATTTGACAATGGTACCTATGTGTGGCCGGAATCCAATAGCCTTCCTGACGATCCCCAATGGATGGCCAATTTTTTTCTATTTAATAGCGATGGCGTTTTTGTGCCGGTGTCAGGAGACCTCAACGTACGTGGACAGGATCTTAACAGAAGACTGACCTACAACATGGAATTGTTCAATTCATCTGACTCAGTCACTGTTTCTCCACCAACATTTTCAATGAGGGGAAGCTATTCAGGTACGTTTGATTACGTGGACCTAACAGGGACGACGGCGCGTATGCCGGGTAAGCCTCAACACTGGGAAGAAATGAAACGTACCCATACTCAAAAGTGGCTGCGCAGATAAATACAATGGTTATCTCGGGGTTGCTCTAGTTATTGACCTTCAAACAAATGATCATCTATGACACATGAACGGCCAGGTGATTCACGGAGGTAATACATGAAAAGTCCGGCAGTCCTAATTGGGGTACTCCATCCATTCCCTCTGCTACATGTCGTAGGGAAATCTTTTCATCACCTTTTTAATATCTTCAGGTACATCTACGCCATGGGCATCATGCTGGGTCAAGGCTACTTTAATGCGCAATCCATTTTCCAGCCACCGCAACTGTTCGAGAGATTCCGCAGTCTCCAGGGGAGATTTGGGCCAACTTATGACCTGCTCCAAAATATCCTTACGGTAGGCATAGATGCCAATGTGTTTGTAATATTGGTGCTGACTTAGCCATTTCGTCTTTGGGTAATCGCGCACGTATGGAATGGCCTGACGACTGAAGTACAAGGCCTCTCTATTTTTTGTCAGTACCACCTTCATCACATTGGGGTTATCTAACAATTCCTGTTCTGCCAGCACCTTGACAAGCGTTGCCAACTCGGTATGTCCATCGAGCAGTGCTGCGAGGGCATCTATTTGCTCCGGATGAATAAATGGCTCATCCCCCTGAATATTGATGTAATAATCTGCATCAATGTTCGCAGCCACTTCCCCACAGCGCGCGGTTCCATTTTCATGATCAGAACGGGTCAGCACCACCTCGCCACCCCACTCCCGCACATGATTCAATATCCGTTGGTCATCGGTGGCCACCACCAATCCATTCAATTGTGTGGCCTTCCTCGCCTGTGTGTACACCCGCCGAATCATGCTCATCCCCCGGATATCCGCCAGCGGTTTACCCGGAAAGCGACTCGATGCATAACGGGCGGGGATTACACCTAATATCTTCATTCATCTTTCAATTTTACACGCAATGACGTGCCCTCATCAGATATGACCACCACGCGATTGCCCTTATCGATGTATTCGCCCCTTGTATACGCATCATACATTTCATTGTCTACCATAATCTTACCACTTGGCCTAAGAATGGTGTGGGCCACACCCTCTTTACCTACCATGGACTGGCCACTATAAAAAGAGGAAGTATAGCCTGCATCTTTCCCTTGCTCCTCAGAAAGGGATATTCGTTTAAATGCCTTTGTATTCGTGAAACTGGCTCCACCAACGAATAATAATATAACTCCTCCTCCCATGGCTGCTATAACCACCAAAATGGATAGCCAAATCCTGTCGGCTTCTACAAAGGAAAAATCCAGATCATCGTTGTTCAGCATCACCAATACCAAAGAACTGAGGACGCCAGAAATACCCAAAATGCCTGCCACACCAAATCCAGGAATTACGAACACCTCTACGGCAATCAATGCGAGGCCCACAAGAAATAAGGCTATTTCCCAGTTGGCAGCCAACCCATTCAGGTAGAAAGGTACCAGATAAAAGACCAATGCCAAGATGGCCGCTGCAAGTGGAAAACCGACGCCCGGCGTTTGCAATTCAAAATAGATACCCCCAATGATGACGAGTATGAGCACGCCACTAATGGCTGGATTCAAAAAGAAAGCGATGATGGATTCTGTGGCACCCTGCTCGTACTTCTTCAAATCATACGCCTCCACCTGAGAAATAGACATGATTTCATCGATGCTATTTACCTCCGCATCACAAAAACCATACTTTTTGGCCTCGGTAACTGAAAATGTTATCACTTTGCCTTCCTGTGCGATGCTATCCAGGTCGATGTCTTCGTCCACCATGCCTTCGGCTATTTTGGGATTCCTTCCGGTAGCTTCCGCCGTAGAGCGCATGATCGAACGCATGTACGACTGGTATTTATCGGGTGCCTGCTCTCCTTCGCCCGTGACCACGGTTGCTGCGCCGATGCTAGAGCCAGGTGCCATGTAGATGCTGTCGCAAGCAATCGATATCAAGGCACCCGCCGACGCAGCATCCTTGTTGATAAAAGCGTAGATGGGAATTTCAAAATTTAGTATCCGCGTCCGAATGTCATCGGCATCATTCAGGGCCCCGCCATAAGTATCCAACTCCAGAATTACATAATCCGCCTTCAACTCCTCAGCCTCAGCAAGCGCAAGTTCTGTCTTACGATTGGTTCGCGGATCAATCACATCATCAATTACCAAGTGGTAAACCAACGGTCTGGACCGCTCATTTTCCTTCGTCTCCTGTCCTGAAGCTGCCATTATTGACAGTAGCCCCAGACCTATTATTATCACTCTCATGATTATTAGTTTTGCTCAAAATTAAACGCTTTGTCCCATTCCCTGTCAAAAGTTGCTACCCATACTTTGCCATCGGCACCGTTTCACAGTGCGCTCAACGCAAGCGGGGAATACATCCTTTCATTTGCATCCGAAAACGGCCTTTTGCTGCAGGCTGTCCATTTGATCACCGGCAAGATGCAATGGCAAAAGGATTCCAAAAAGTTGAGCAGATGGCATCACCTGGCAGGCTTCGCTGAACATCAATTGCTGATCAAAGAGTTCACGGATAAACAAAACCCCGAAAAGATACAGTGGTGGATTTACGACTGGCAATCAGATGAACTAAGTGCCACAACTATCCGCCCTGACCCCGCGCCGATTAAAGTGCCTGTTACTTATTGGGCCGATGAGGAACATTTTAAGACCATCTTACAATTCAAAAATGAGCCCCTCGTGTTGGCCTGTGAATATTGGGAACAACAAGACACCATTATTCTCAGTTATTATGTAAAGAAAAGCAATCGTATTGATCGATATTTGCAAGTGATTCAGGAGGGCGCCACCACCTACCTGGAATGCCAGGACACCGATCTGTCAGGGTTTGCCCCCAATAGCTTTTTCATATTTAAAGACCGTTTGATTTTTATCCAAGACCATGTACATCTTAAGATTTATCAGATTTAGATTTTTCATTATGACATTGGCCTGTGCCCTTCTCACATCGGCACACGTATCTGACTCACTAAGAACCGAAAAACGTGGCAATCAGTGGTTCGTGATACATCAGGTGGAATCGGGCGAGACACTTTTCAGTCTTTCCAGGAGGTACAAATCAGCTTTGGACAAAATTATCTCGCAGAACAACATCGAAGACAACGCCATCGATATTGGTCAGGTCCTGGAGATACCCATTGCGTCCCCTAATAAAACCCCCACCCAACAAGCAATTAGTGGCAAAACCCACACGGTCCGCACTGGAGAGACACTCTTTGCGCTCTCGAGAAAATATGGGCTCACCGTGGCCGACATCAAGGCATGGAACGCACTCCCCTCAGATCAACTGGCCGTAGGACAGGTTCTGTTGCTCCAACCCCCGAAAAAGTCCGCACCGCCTGATGAGCCGACAAATATTATAAAGGTGAAAAACACACTACCAACCGTCACAAAACCTCCCTTTGAGGGGGCAGTGGCCTATAATGTTGTAGCAGGTGATGGTCTTGCGCTGGTTGGAAGAAAACTTAAAGTAAGCATTGACAGCTTAAGGAATTGGAATGGGCTGGCATCGAACAACCTCACCATCGGCCAGACCCTCTGGTACCGCAAATACGATCGGCAGGTAAGCAAGACGTCAGATAAGGAAGAGGTGTTTGGAAAAGTGCGATCGGAAGGTCTCGCCAAGCAGATAGAAAACCTGGAAGGTACCACCAAATATCTGGCGCTGCACCGGTCATTGCCGGTGGGCAGTTTGGTGGAAGTCACCAATCTGATGAACAAACGAAAAGTATTCGTGCGGGTGGTTGGCAAGCTACCGGACAACAGCGCCAATGAAGGTGTGTTGATTCGACTGACCCCCATCTCCTTCAAGCGACTCGGTATCATCGACGACCGGGCACGTGTGGAGTTGGCTTATTACAATGACTGAATCGGCACTCAAGTCCTTTCTGGATGAGCAGGTGGATCAATTCAACCGTCCCGCTTTCATCCAGGATGATCCCATAAGCATTCCCAAGGCTTACACGAAAAAACAGGACATTGAAATTGCTGGCTTGTTTGCGGCCGTTTTTTCCTGGGGCAATCGAATAACTATCCTACGCAAAGCACAAACTTTCCTCACTTTTATGGGAGACAGCCCATACGACTTCGTTTTGAACCATAAGGTCGATGACCTACGACCGTTTGATACATTCGTACACCGTACCTTTCAACCCGCAGATGCCCGCTGGACGCTAACCTTTTTAAAACAATATTATCGACAACACGATTCGCTGGAAACAGCCTTTCTTCCAGGTAAAGACCTTAAAGAAGGCTTAATCCACTTTCATGAGTTGTTTTTCGCCAACCCGGATGCACCCAGCCGTACCAAAAAACATTTTCCGACACCTCTGCGCAACGCTTCTTGTAAAAGATTGAACATGTACCTGCGATGGATGGTGAGGCGGGACGACCGAATGGTGGACTTTGGCTTGTGGAAACAACACAACCCTGCCCTGCTGTATTGTCCACTCGACCTACATGTCCATCGAATTGCCACAGACCTGGGCCTCATCGTCAGAAAGCAGGCTGACTGGAAAACAACTGCAGCCCTTACGAAACGTCTTCGCCGATTAGACCCCAAAGACCCTGCAAAGTTCGATTTTGCCTTATTTGGTTTGGGTATCAGCGAGAAGTCTACCAATCACTCAATGCGGTATTGAATCGAGCGGCTCAAATCCCCATTCAGGGCCGTCCGTAGATCCTCGATGAGCTTATCTACCGCTACTTTCAACTTTTTCACGGCATCTATTTTCCCGGCATGATTTCCGAAAACCAATTCTCGCTTACTGGGAGAGACTACTTTTTCCAATACAGCCGGCGAGAAAAGTAATTGGTCCAAATGTTCACTCACGAGTGGCAGCAATTCTAGAATTTTTTCATGGGCCGTCTGCAAACGCTCATCAGGGATGGCATACAGCATACCTGAAATCTCATAATCCGAGAGCGCAATGGACCCATCTACACTCAATGACTTCAACAGCCGTACCAGTTGCGTGTAGTGCCCACTGGTATTCTGGTCTTTGGTATGCATACGCGCCATATTCAAGAAAGGCAAGTGCTTTCTGCGCGTTTTTTCTTTGAAATTGTAATGTGCCACTCCCCGGAACATTTCATGTTTTGACTGGACATACTCTGGGTTATTGATCCACAAACAGGGCACCACGTTGATCCGGCAACCCGGTTTCTGCGTCAGCAATTTCACTTTAACGGTATCTCCATAATCCGCCTGTTGGATGTAAGGCTTTTTAAGCATGGCATCGCGAATAATTTCACCAACCTCACTGATGTCTTTGGCGCCGGTATTTTCTGGCAGGATACACAATAGTTCAATCTCACCATACAACCGAATGTGGGTTTCCGTGCGCAATGGCCCATAGTAGCGGAAATCAGCATGAATTTGTTTTTCCTGCAGTAAGGTGGAGAGTTCATGATGCACCTTTCGTGAATTAGCGTGTACTTTGTACGCGTAGGCCTCATCAACTTCTATGAGACTTTCGAAGGCGTAGCGTATAGGCGCAGGTAAAGATTTATCCTCAAATGACGCCGATAATACATGTGTACGGATGGCCTCGTCATAGCGTCTTCTCCTCACATTATCCAACAATAGGCTGTAGTCTAACTGCATAAAATATCATTATGACTGTCTATTCGCGAGCCGTAAACGAGCGCTAATTTATGGAGTTTCGCCGGAATGCATCATGATCCCTTCCTCAATGACCTGTAATTAATTCATGCAACATCCATTAATTGCATGCTTTTTTCTTTTCTTTACAAGGATGGAGTCTTTGTCTTAAGCACCTTTTTTCCGTTTGTTGCCGACCTGCATTCCCAGGAGGGATGACCTGTTTTTCCCAATTATTCACTTTCCACTCAAAACTGATGACAAAGCCTTTGACCCTGTCCCGTTTTTATAAACTATTTGTATCCGCCTTGAAAGGTGAACAAAAAGATTTCACCACCGGCAGTATTCGAAAAGCCATCTTCATGCTGTCGATACCCATGATTGCAGAAATGCTCATGGAGTCACTTTTCGCCGTGGTAGATGTCTACTTTGTCTCCCAGGTAAGTGTACACGCCATTGCAACAGTGGGCCTCACGGAGTCGGTATTGATGATCATCTATTCCATTGCTGTGGGATTGAGCATGGCCGTTACCGCCATCATTGCCCGAAGAATAGGTGAAAAAAAATTCAAACGTGCAGCGGACGCTGCTTTCCAGGCCCTGATCGTCGCCGTAATCCTCGGCCTCGGATTGGGAATATTTGGTTTCGTCTATGCCGAAGAGGTGCTGGCACTCATGGGTGGTGAACCCGAGTTGATAGCTGAAGGTAGATGGTACACCAAAATAATGTATGCCGGCAACCTGAGCGTTATCTTGTTATTCCTGCTCAATGCCATTTTCCGTGGTGCAGGAGATGCGTCAATCGCCATGCGGTCGCTTTGGATCGCCAATATCTTAAACATGCTTTTGGATGCAGTGCTCGTGCTGGGTTGGGGCCCCATTCCTGCGCTGGGCGTCATGGGTGCGGCCATTGCCACCACTACCGGACGGTCGGTGGGTGTGGCGTATCAATTGTACCATTTGCTGAAGGGATCATCACTCGTCAAGTTAGGTTGGCAAAATGTTGTCGTCAGAGTTAGGACCATCAAAGAAATCGTACGTGTGGGTGCCGCAGGCGTGGGGCAGTTTTTGGTGGAGTCAGCGAGTTGGATATTCCTGGTGCGCGTGGTTTCCATGTTCGGTTCGGAAGCTTTGGCCGGTTATACCATTGCTTTTCGAGTTATTGTGTTTACGTTGCTCCCCTCATGGGGCATGGCCAATGCCGCAGCCACTTTGGTTGGGCAGAACCTGGGTGCCAGGAAACCTGAGCGAGCGGAAGCCTCAGTATGGAAAATCGCCTGGTACAACACCGCATTTTTGTTTCTGGTGTCCATCGTATTTTTCGCCTTTGCTCAAGATATAGTCACCTTTTTCAATGACTCACCCACCGTAGTAGCCATTGGGGTGCAGGCCATGCGGATAATTTGTACGGGCTACATTTTCTTCGCCTTCGGCATGGTAATGGGCCAGGCGTTCAATGGTGCAGGTGATACGCTTACTCCACTGCTCATTAGCATCATCGTTTTCTGGATCATCCAAATACCCATGGCTTATCAAATGGCGGTAGTTATGGACTGGCAGAGCAATGGCGTTTTTATTTCCATAGCAATCTGTCATTCCCTGTATGCACTGCTGGCAGCTGTCCTTTTCAAACGCGGTCGGTGGAAAAGGACAGTAGTTTAGCGAATGGTTAACTTCTCCAGTTGATGGCCATAGGTACCGTACAACTGATAGGCACCCTCACTTTCGAAATAAAGGACACCCATGGGGAAGGCTCCCTGAAGCGTTCGTGAAGTAAATGCCCTACCATCCACCTCGTAGGCACTCACCAACTGCTCTGTTTGATTCACCGACAGAATCAGCGATTTGCCCCCGCCAAACCGATAATATTGGGTGACGAGGCGATCTTTTCCCAAATAGGTTTTGGAAAATAATTCTTTACCGGATGCATCGAAAACCGTCCAGGTATTGGCCGACGTCTTTACCAATAGAAAGGTACTGCCAAGTGCGTCAGGGATCAATTCAAAACGCATGTCCATATCCTCACGCGGTAGCTGCCGGCGATCGAGTACCCTGCCTTCGAAATTGATTTGGATCAATTCTCCCATGGTGGAAAGGGCCGTCAATTTTGAAGTTGCGAAACTACCCGTTGGCTCAGAAAAATAATTGGAAGTAAACCTGGTTTTTGCATTCAATGGAAAACCAGGATAGGACTGCCCCCTGCGGTTCACCAGGTCGAACAATCCATCATCGGTGAGCAATATAAAAGCATCTCTACCCGCTACCCGAATGTGCTGCGGACCGGTAGCAAGTCCTCCAGTCGCACGCGGGTTCCAGCCCTCCAAATCTTTACCGCTTTTATCAAAGAGATAGATATTACCAGCAGGCGTGGTACACATCAATCGGTAGTTTTTTGACCCGTCATAATCTACCACCTCGAAATAAGCTATCTGCTCTTTAGAAGGGAGGCTCAACGGAAATCCGGAGAGGTATCTTCCGGTGCGGTCGATGGCATGTATTTGTGTTTGTGTAGCAAAGGCATATTGGAGCTTACCGTTTTTGTAGTAGTCGATCTCCACTACATCGGAAACAATGGGTTCATTAAGCACCTTGGCCCAGATGGCTGTCATGTCGTCAGCCACATGAAAAAGCTGGTTGAGGGTGTCCTGCACCATCACTTCCCAATTTGGGGAGGTATGGCTGCGCACCAGAAAAGGTGGCGTACGAATCGGACTGTTGACCTGGAAAATACGCCCACTCCCAGCCGTTGGCTGATTCTTGGGTGGGCTGGGCTGGTACAGCACCATACTCGTATAAAAAGACTCCTCCACCCGACTCATTTGAAAGGAAAACAATTGCAAGCTTTGAAGAATGCCACGGTATTGTTCGAAATACGACCGCCAGTCTGGCTTCAGATGGTGCATCAACTGGTTCCAACTTCGAGATACATTCACAAAAAGACTGTAATTGGCTGAGCGATTGCTAAGCTCCATCAGCCGTGTAAAGCGAAATGACTTTTTCCATGTATTCTCAGATGCTATCGCCTTTATCTGCCGCTTCAACTGATCCAGATCATTCGAAAAAACAATGAAATCACGATAAATAAAATAGTAACCCGTGCCTTCCAATCCATGCAAGCTCCCCAGGAGCCCGTCCAACAGCCGGGCATTCATGGCACGAATTACAAAATCTCCATATCGGTCAGAAAAGAGGGTGTCTGCTGCCATACGTCCGGCCGCCTGGCGCAAAAAGGCCCCTGATTCATCTGGACTGACACTTTCAAAGATCACCAGTTGGTCTGGTTGCTCTCCGGCAAGCCATTCCAGCTCTGCGATACCTAATTCATCATCCAGCGTGGTCAGGAAAAAACTAAGATCCAGGTCGTAGGCCTTTTCAATCTCCAGCTGATTTTTTTCAATTTCAGGATATTTGTTTACCAGTGCCCGGTACCAGGCATCAGGCGAAGAAAAAGTGAAATGTTCCAACGTGGCTGTGGCATTGGGTATGACCTCGAACATATCTGAAGTGCCTGGAGGTGTATCAAATAGCGACATCCACTCATCATCCTGCGTTGTGAAGCCTGTGGCACTCAGGTGGTCCGCAGACCATTGATAGTCCAACCTACTGAATTGAGCCAACGGCAATAGGTCTGCCGGTGCGAAAACAGAAAGTAAGTCGGCCAATTTCAGGTGATTGATATACAGCCGCCCCACTCCCTCCGCTGGTTGTCCCAACGTCTCCA
This sequence comes from uncultured Roseivirgaceae bacterium, assembly GCA_964403075.1. Lineage (GTDB taxonomy): Bacteria > Bacteroidota > Bacteroidia > Cytophagales > Cyclobacteriaceae > CAYOEV01. The sequence goes on from CAYOEV010000015.1 coordinate 50,355, forward strand.
ATTTATCCAGCTGCCGGCCAAGACTGCGGTCGGCATTCTGTAAAGTGCGCAGGGCATCTTCCAACAAAAAGGCCGTTGTACTCCCTAGCAGGTGGTCGCCCAATACCAGATAACTGAATTGCAGTTCTCCCGTCTCATCATGTACCTCTTTCACGAGGAACCCCTCATATTTTCTGTCCGTAAACCGATAACCCGCCTTTCGGTAATCCTCGAGGGTACGCCGAAAATAACTTTTGAGTAGATCGCCAGACATTTCCCAGATAAAGAGTGCATCCAATTCAGTGGATGAAGTGGGTGAAATCGCCACAAACAAACGACTTTCAGCAGATAGCTCAGACAATTTCAAGGTGGAGTCCACCTCCCGGTAATGACTCAACTGGGCATTGATCCGACGCATGAACGGCAGTGACTGCACCGAAGAACCAATGATCACCTTCTGTAGCGAATCGAAACGAGCAGTGGGGTGCTGAATTTCCAACACCAAAGCATGCTGATCCGATATAAAATCCCAGGTCTGATAAACGGGGCCTTTTATAAAATAGCGATAAACCAAATACCCAACCGCGAGAATAGAGATTACTAAAACAAATCGCAGAAAAAATCTCATCAGGCCAAGGCAAATTGTTGCTGAACCACCTTTAGGGCTGCTTCTGAAGCTTCCAGTACCCGATGGATGGCAGCCTCATCCATGGCGACCGACAAAAACAGTGACTCGAACTGAGAAGGCGCCAGATAAACACCCCGACTCAACATCTCCCTGAAATAGCATCCGAATTGTTCCGTGTCACAGGTTTTGGCCTCCTCGAAATTACGGGCCACCCGGTCCGTGAAGAAAAGGGTATACATCGATCCGCACCGGTTTAGCGTGAAAGGTAAAGACAAAGTATCCAGTTGCGCCTGTATACCTTCGACAATACGCGCACAGATGACATCCAGCTTTTGGTATACGTCAGGGTGCTCATGTAAATACTTCAATTGTGCATGACCAGCGGCCATGGCTACCGGATTACCACTTAAAGTTCCGGCCTGATAAACGGGGCCTTCCGGTGACACAAAATCCATGATTTCACTTTTACCTCCATAGGCACCGACCGGCATACCACCCCCGATGATCTTTCCCAGGGTGGTCAAGTCAGGGGTAACGTTCAGTAGCTGCTGGGCACCCGCAGGGGACAGGCGAAAGCCGGTCATGACTTCATCAAATATCAATACGATGTGGTGTTGGTCACACAATTCACGGAGGCCCTTTAAAAAGTCGGCTTGAGCCACAATACATCCCATGTTCCCGGCTACCGGCTCTATGATGATGGCAGCCACATCCTCATGGGCGTGCACCAGTTGTACCACACTATCCAGATCGTTGAAAGTTGCCAGCAAGGTATCTTTGGCGGTACCCTGCGTAACCCCCGGGCTATCGGGTGTTCCCATGGTGATTGCACCGCTGCCGGCCGCTATTAGAAAGGAATCACCATGTCCATGGTAGCAGCCCTCAAATTTGATAATCTTATCCTTTCCGGTATAGCCACGCGCCAGGCGGATGGCCGACATGGTGGCCTCTGTACCGGAATTGACCATACGTACCTTCTCGATGGACGGTACCATTTCACAAATGCGTCGGGCCATCGTAATTTCTGATCTGGAAGGGGCACCAAAAGAGGTGGCCCGCTGGACAGCTTCAATAATCGCCTTTTCTATCTCCGGATGCCGATGTCCCAGGATCATAGGACCCCAAGAATTGATCATGTCTACATAATCGTTGCCATCTTCATCGTAGAGATAAGCACCGGAGGCGTGTTTGAAAAAAACCGGATCACCTCCCACTGCCTTGAATGCACGCACTGGCGAGTTGACCCCGCCGGGTATATATTTTTTTGCTTCTAAGAATAAGTTTTGGCTGTTGTTAATTTCCCACATTCTGATTCACTCTTTTCAATGCATGATTTTCAAATGCAACAATCGCAACCTCCTGATTGTCCCTGGCAGCCTGGTATTTTCTACCACAAAAAAGCGAACCTATAAAGGAATTATCCTGGTTAAAACCCAGCTGAAAATAAGTGCCATATTTAGCCATCATCTGTCCGGCCCACCAAATACTTTCAAAGCCAAAGGCATGAAAAAGTGAAGGCTGGCTATTGGTCTCATCGTTAATCGCCTTTTCAAATGATGCAAATAAATCAGAATCCCTGTTCAAATAATCCGGATGAAGCAAAACGATACCCAACCTTTCGAGTTGGTTGTAGGCCAGCATATTGAAGTCTAACCATTCGCCGAGGCCTACCATGCCCACACTGTCCCCATTGACCTCCATTAAGCTCACAAAGTTACTGGCGTACAGGTTTTTTCTGGTTACTCCAAAAATGTGACTCAATGAGTCTAAACCATTGGCAAACTGGATTTCATAATAGATAAGGTCCGGTGAACCGTCGGGCCTGCGCACCTCATTTCCCGCCTCGTTGAACCGTCTGCGGCTACGGATATCCCGGCCCTGCCCGCGCAATACTTCAGCCTGTTGTGCACTGATACCTAAGTATCGTACCCTTTGTTCAGTAAACTGCTTACTCAATGCATTCATGGTCACCTGATTGATGGGTTCAAACCTGCCCACTTTCAATTTTTTAGTTGCTTCAACGGCCCTTCGGTAAGCCTCGGCCATCGCTTGATCTCTGGAATTTTCCTCATAATAAATCCATACGTCGCCCGAACGGTAGCGTTGGCTGGTGTAGGCTGCCAACTGCTGTGCCATCGTTTCATAAGCGGGAGGTAACAGGAGGCCAAACGGATTCTGGTGAATCCAATCTGATGAAGAAGATACCGGGTTGAGCAAATTTATCTGACGCGTGAGCGAAAACTGCTGGGCCAATTCACCAGATTCAGGATACAAAGGCCCTACGATTAAATCAATTTGATCCAGACCTGCCTGCGATAAAATCTGTTCTGTAGCCTCTGCGCTTTTTTGGGTGTCATAAGGATATAGATTGATGGTCACCCCTTGTTCCTTCAACATTTTTACGGCCAACTGCATCCCCTGGTAGAGATCCGTGACGAGTTGATTCCGGAAAACTTGCGGCTCTTCCGCCATAAATGGTAATAACACGGCCACGGAATAGCTGTCTTTCTTCACCATTCGGTACGCTTGAAAAGGTTCATAATCCAAGCGGTGCTTATCAGCAATTTGTTCAATGAGCACTTGTTGATCTGGTGGCAGCTGCATGCGCTCAGCTACCCGTACAAGCATGTGGGCCAGTGCCTTGTCGGTATTGTACTGTTCTGCCAATCCAATCAGGAAGGGTAAGTTCTTTTTTGCCAAATAGGTAGCATATAACTTTTCTCTGTCTGCCATTCCCAAACTTTCAGCTTGCGAAAGACCTAAACCATAAGCGGCCTGCTCAAAGTATAAATAGGTAAGCCAATAATGAACCTCGTTGATTTGATCAAACTTTGGATACCGGCTCACCATCTGAAGCCACATGTCTCGAGCCTCCTGCCTGTTGTCCAGTCGAATGGCCGAAAGGGCATAGTAAAAAGAAGCATAAGAACCAAACACCTCATCGTTGACCAACTCAGTGAATTTTTTTTGGGCGGTGAGGTAGGCACCCTGACTGAACAAGGCTTTGGCTTCTAAATAGGTGTTTTGATTGCGTTGCCCCATTAAACCTAAACCCCATAAAAGCATCAAAGTTACAAATGTACATCGCATGATAAGCGGGTAATGGATGAAACGTGAAGTTAGCCGATTTGGAGGGTTAGCAAAAATGGCACGGCTATTGAACTGTTAAGAATTGTAAATGTGCATGTTTACCCTTAGGGGTTAACAGTGGGAAAGTGTACTAAAGAATATAAATACTCACGCGCTATGGCTTATTTAAGATTGTTTTTATCGTTTGTCACGGTCATGTTGATCATATTGTTGATTGCCTGAAATCAGAAAATCTCTTTTCTGACTATATTGGTCACATGCATCGCATCATTTTCATGCTGATATTCGTGATCGGTGTCCTTCAGGTAAGGGCCGCCAGCATCGATCAAATCAGAATTGGCTTTACCACGCTGCTCTCCTTTTTACTTATTTTCATTTTGGTACTTTGGTTTGTATCCAAAAAAAGTCGCAACGAAGCCGAAAGCGACGGGGAAGC
>CAYOEV010000016.1:0-53141 GCA_964403075.1 uncultured Roseivirgaceae bacterium
CGTTTTTCACCCAATGCGCTCACATAATCATTCCGGGCGTACAAATTTTTTGCCAGCAATACCTGACACTGGTTCCACTCGCCTACCCGGATAAAATCTTTATTCAATACCTCAAAGCTGGTACATAGCACATCGATAGAATCATCGGGCCATCCAAAAGTGACCAGATTTCTGACTGTATCAACCTCATGGACCGTACGGCCGTCTTGGTTTTGGTATTGACCATTCGAAAGCTCATTCAGGTGGAAATCAAACTGTCGGTTGTATTCGCCCAGTCCCTGACGATACACCCAACCACTATCTGGTTCACTCAGCGCTTCCAACAATGCCAATGCCCGTCCCTCAAAAGATTGTGCGATAGTCAATGATGACGTATCCTCAAGTTTTTTGATCGCCGCATATTGCGCATCACTGGTAAAAGCGAGTGAGTCTCTTCCTTCAGCGCCCTCGTATGAAGTTTCTTCCCTGGACGACCCGCATCCGGCTACCAAAAAGAGGAGCACTAACCGACAAATATTATGAGTCATGAACGTAAGGATTTTATTTCCTTTCGGGAGTTTCGCGGTACAATTAATAATCTAAGTGACTGATCTGCCGTAAAGTAAGCCCAGGCCCAATTAAAAAAAGTGACTATTTTATTACGGGTCCCCAGAATCGCAAACAGATGTACAAATAACCACAACAACCACGCCACCCAACCGTGTAAGCCAAAACCAGGTAGATCTGCGACAGCTAAATGCTTACCTACCGTCGCCATCGTGCCTTTATCAAAGTAGTTGAATGGCACCTTGTCCTGATTGCTTTGCATTCGTTTAAAATGCTTTGCCAAAAACTTACCCTGCTGGATGGCTACCTGTGCCACCTGCGGATGTCCATTTGGGTATTTTTCCGTCTGCATAAAAGCAGCATCACCGATGGCATATATTCGTGGATGTTGCAGAACCTCTCCATAATTATCCACCTTCAATCTCGCGTCTCTGGTATAAGCTGCTTTATCAATGCCTTCAATTACCCTTCCTTTGATTCCCGCGGCCCAAATCAGCGTTCGCGTCCTCACATCGTCACCATCGCTAAGCGATACTTCCACTCCATCGTAGTCTGTAACCATGGTGTTCAATCGTACTTCTACCCCCATGTTCTCAAGAAATTCCTTAGCCTTCGCGGAGGACTTTTCACTCGAACCTAGCAACAGCCTATCCGAACCTTCCGCCAAAATAATTTGCATATGGTCAAAATTCAGTTTGGGATAATCCTTCGGAAAAGTATGTTTTCTCAACTCTGCCAATGCACCAGCCAACTCCACCCCGGTCGGGCCTCCACCTGCGATCACTGCATTCATAAGTTGTTTTTGCTCCAGACTGCCGTACGGAAGGTCTAAGGCATGCTCATAATTAAGCAAAATATGGTTGCGTAAGTGAAGTGCCTCAGCCACCGACTTCATCGGTAAGGCATGCGCCTCAATTTTATCATTGCCGTAATAGTTGGTGGTGGCCCCTGTTGCCAATACCAGATAATCATAATCTACATTACCTTTCGACGTTTTGACCAACCGATTGTTTACATCTACAGCGTCAATGGTACACATTCTAAAGTGTAGCTTAGCATCGCCATGAAAAAGGCGTCGCAAAGGAAAAGAAATGGACGCTGGTTCAATGGCCGCTGTTGCCACCTGATACAACAAAGGCTGGAACTGATGGTAGTTATTGCCATCCAATAAGATGACCTGATAGGGCAACCTGGCCAAGCTGCGTGCAAGTTTGATTCCAGCAAAACCAGCTCCAACTATGACCACCCTCGGAAACGTCGAATCAGGTAGATTATGTATTAAGTTCATGAAAAAGAGTAAAAATTGTCAAATACTCACCGTCACCCTATTTCGTTTTTATTTGGCTAATGGTCGAGCTTTGGTTTCTTAACCTGGTGATAGAACTGAAAGTTCTCACAGTCTTTTTTAGAGCCAACGTATAAAATTTGACCAGTGGCACGATCTACCACTGTGTATTTATTGAAGTTCTTATCAAAACGCATTTTAAAGGACTTCTTAGAAAAGAAAAGAGATTGGATTGCTCTGCTCAAGAAGTCCATACTTATCTAATTTGCCAAAAACGCATGACTAAATATAAATATTTGATCCACCAATGACAACTGCCCGGCTTGTGTAGTATTTTTTTCAACGAAAACAAAACAATAGTCATGTATAGTGTGTTGCTTAAATGTGCCTATGGGATCCGACAGAAAAAAACCATTCCGTAATTTGTTTCACATGAAACGCTTCTACCTGGCACTTGTGGCCTTAGTCGTCCTTGGCTATCTATTCTCGGATTTCATGGAATTACGTATGACAGACAGGGAGTTTAGTCAATTAGAGGTACCCTATGATTATCAGGTAAAAGTGCGTCATCACAAAGTGCAAGGTCGCAACATACGCACAGTCGAAGTGGGTGCCGATGAAAAGCCACTGGTGGTTTTAATCCATGGTGCACCCAGCTCTTCTGCTTTCTGGCGTTCGTTTCTGGCAGATAGCATGTTGTTGAGTCATGTCAAGTTGATGGCCATAGACAGACCCGGATACGGATACTCAGATTTTGGAAATATCGTTACATCTGTCAAAGAACAGGCCAAATTAGTGGCGCCCATTATTCAACACAGCAAAGAGCTTCATGAGAAGATCATATTGCTGGGTTCGTCATATGGAGGCACCCTCGCCGCCAGGATTGGTATTGATTATCCCAATCTGGCAGATGGTATCATATTTCAATCTTCCTCCCTTGCGCCAGGTCAGGAGACCATTTATCAACTTTCCTATCCCATTACCTACTGGCCGCTCAATTGGATAATTCCTTACACCATCAAAGCAGCAAATGAGGAAAAGCTCAATCATGAGCAAGAGTTGAAGCAGCTGGCGACCGACTGGGACCATTTTAAAGCGGTATTCACCGTCCTACACGGCGCCGAAGATGATCTTATTTATCCGAGCAATGCCTCGTATGTAATCGAGAAAGTTACCAACGGACAGTTATTAGATTTCAAATTGGTTCCAGATAGCGGTCATGACCTGACCTGGACCGCACCAGAGCTCATCAAATCTTCCATTATTAAAATGAAGGATTACCTACAGAGCCGCCATCTGACTGCGAAGTAGCGGAAGCCGTCTAATCAAGTTTTATTTTATCAAAGGGGGTATGTTTTTCACAGGCCAAGCCGCAATGTGTTTGCGCTACCCAGTGCGACATGTCATGTATATAAAGATGCCGACCAAGGCCGCTCTGCTTTACCAGGTGTTCCTGAAACGCTCAAGCTTGTGGACTCATCATACTGGGTAGCATGCGCTTGGAAAACTTAAAATCTATTTATTTTCTGGCTAAAACTAACCTCGTGATCCAGAAAATCGAGCGCGTCATAAGATGCAGCTGGGCAGATGATTATTGTCCCGTCAATAAATAGATTTCATACTGGCAACTGATGCTTGCCCGGATTATTGGACGTAAACTACTTCTTGTTCTGCGATCACATACACGTGATCTAACCTTGTCGGCCTTATGATAAAATTACCGGTAAATGAACCAAAAGCAGGGAGGGTCCAACGTCTTGGAGAAAAATGAAAACAAGACAGATTGACAAGTTGACGTCCCTTACCGCGCAACCTGACTCCTGGATGTACATGGCCACAGACATTGATATATTCTCCAACATCATCCTCCAAGGGATGATGGGTAAGTAGAAGTGGTGCCAATGTCAGTTGTTCAACCACCTTCATATTGGCCAGTCGATAACGGTAAATAGGTAAAATGTCGTGGTTACCTTTCACCAAAATGAATTCAATGGCATTATGTTGGTGCACAAAATTATGAAAAGCACTCCACGCAGAATTCCAATTACTGTGGAAAAGATCACCCAACATCAACAATTTTTTGGGCTTGTAATGTCCTATCAAATAATCGAGTCGTTGCAGGTTCAGCAATTCCGACTCCTTAGAGATCGGAATGCCTGCTTTTTGAAAATGTGTAAGCTTTCCCAGGTGCAGATCTGCTACCAGCAAGGCCTCTTCCTTAGGCAAAAACAAGACCTTTAATGGATGCATCACGATCTCTATACCCGTAATAACTACTTCTATTTCAATGTATTTTGATGCTTTACTAAAAGTTTTCATTCATAGTGTTGAAGCTGCATTCTTCGGATTCTATCAGTGAGTTTTTCACTGGTAAGTTTTTCCCTGAGGCGATCGACCATAATTGGGAAAGACAAAGGTGTATACAGTTTGGGAGAGCGAATGATCATTTCCTGATTTTGAATGCGCGCTAGTGCCTGCTTCATACGGCTTTCTTCCAATTGCAAACGAATTACCTCCTCATAGGTCTGCTTTACCAGTAAATGTCCCTCCTCTTGTTCTTTCAAGACATCAAAAATAAGTGAAGACGAAGCCTGAAGGTGTTTGGTTCGTTGAGGTTTACCTGGAAATCCTTTAAAAGTTAATCCTGCGATTGCAGCTATATCTCGAAAATGACGCTTGGCCAATTCAGTAGAATTAAGGCTTTGAAGTATATCTTCAGTCAGGTGTTCCGTTGCAAATAAATCGGTGCCTATCGCCTCTTCCAGCGGGATGGGCTGATCGGATAGCAATTCTAAACCGTAATCGTTATACGCCGTGCTGAATGTGATTGGTAACAACCGCGAAATCCGATAAGCGAAAATTGTTGCCAGGCCCTCGTGAACCAATCTACCTTCGAACGGGAAAAAGAAAATATGGAAACCATCCTTGGTCTCCATTTTTTCCATCAAGAATTGATGTGCAGAAGGGATTATAGATCTTTGTCGCTGTTTGTCAAGTAGTGGACGAAGAATTTTCGATTCCCGATCTGTCAATCGGCCATCCGCTACTTCTGTAAGCTTTTCGCGAAGCATTTTACTCATTTTAGAGGACAGGGGCATCCGTCCACCCATCCAACTGTGAATCATTCCACTTTTCGATTTGGATTTACGCACATGCGCAGTCATACCTTTTACACGCACCAGTTCGAGGTTTCGTCCGGCAAACGAAAAAACGTCGCCGGGTTTCATGCGACTGATGAATGACTCTTCCAGGTTACCAACATATCCGCCATTTTGATATTTTACCTGTATGGTAGCATCGCTTACAATGGTGCCAATACTCAATCGGTGACGCATGGCAACCCGCCGGTTGTGGACCACATAATTGCCGTTGTCATCTATGTTTAATTTGTGATAGTCTTCATATGCCTCAAGGCTTTGTCCACCAAATTCCAGAAAGTGCAAGACAAATTGAAACTGCTCCCAACTGATTGTGGAAAAACTGAAGGTCTGCCGAATTTCTTCATATACATGATTGGGATTGAACCCGCCACCCACTGCCAATGTCGTCAGGTATTGTACCAACACATCGTAACAATCAGTCATCGGTGTCCGATCTTCCACATCGTCGGCTTCTACGGCTTCCTTTAATGCGGCAGCTTCAATCAACTCAAGTGCATGTGTCGGCACGAAATAAATACGCCCCACACCACCCGGCCGGTGGTGGCTCCGCCCTGCTCGTTGCAGAAAACGTCCGACACCCTTCGGACTACCCACCTGAATGATGGTCTCTACTGGTCTAAAATCCACACCAAGATCTAAACTGGATGTGCAAACAACCAATTTCAGCCGTTCCTGATGCAATTCAGCCTCTACCCAATGTCGGATTTCTTTGGAAACAGATCCGTGATGCATAGCGATTCTACCAGCCAGGTCTGGAGCTGCCTGAAGCAATGTTCGATACCAAATCTCTGACTGGGCTCGGGTATTGGTAAATAATAGCGTGGTTTTACTTTGCGAAATGATTGGCAATAATTTTCGCACCATTTTGGTACCCAGATGTCCGGCCCAAGGTAATTCCTCCATTTTGTCGGGTAAAATGCTGTGCACAACTGTTTTTCGCTTTATCGAAGCTCTTACTACCGTTCGGGGTGCATTGGACCCGCCCAATAAGACATCTAAGGCCTGTTCAAGATTGCCGATGGTTGCAGATATACCCCATATGCGCAAAGCGGATTGCATGGCTTTTAATCTGGACAACCCCAGCTCCAGCTGCACGGCTCGTTTGGTCCCCAACAATTCATGCCATTCATCAGCCACTACTATTTTTAGATGACCCAAGTGTTTCTGCCAAGATTTGGAAGCCAGCATGAGATGGAGGCTTTCCGGTGTAGTTACCAAGATCTGAGGGAGTCTACGCTGCTGTTGCTGACGTTCTTTTGCCGATGTATCTCCTGTCCGTAGGGCCACGGTCCAGGGTAGCCCCAATTCGTTGGCAGCCCCTTGAAGAGAATCTTTAATTTCTGTACTTAATGCACGAATTGGAGTAATCCAAAGTGCCTGTAAGTGGGTGCCCTTTTCTTCGGAGGCCAGTGCCTCCATCAGTACCCCCAAGCCCATGGCATAAGTCTTGCCACTACCTGTTGGCGCATTCAATAATCCTGAATAGCCGTTTAAATAATGGTTCCAGGTGTCTACCTGAAATGGATGAGGCTCCCAACCTCTGGCTTTAAAGAACCGGAAACCTGGTGCCAGGAGGTCCAAAGGATTGTCAGTTGCCATAAATTTTTAATAAATCTTTCAGGTCTTCGAGTGTGTTGGCCTCCTTTGCAGGCTTATCTTTTCTCCAACGGTTCATGCGAGGAAACCTGAGTGCCACACCCGACTTGTGCCGTGAAGAAGTGGCGATACCCTCGAAGGCAATTTCAAAGACCAATTCAGGGCTTACGCTTCTCACTGGACCAAATCGCTCGATCGTATTCTTTTTCACGAATCGGTCAACTTCGGTAATTTCCTTGTCCGTAAGTCCTGAATAGGCCTTGGTGAAAGGCACCAACTCATTGCCATTCCAAACAGCGAAAGTGTAGTCGGTATATAAGTTCGCCCTGCGGCCATGACCGCGCATCGCATAGAGTAATACTGCGTCTATGACGAGCGGTTCCATTTTCCACTTCCACCAATCTCCACGCTTGCGTCCAACGCCATAGGTGCTGGACCTTTTCTTCAGCATAAGACCTTCACTTTTGTGTAAGCGTGCCACTTCCCTTTCCTCGTTTAGATCATCCCATTGCACAAAATTTACCAATGGACTCAAGCGCATACAGTCAAGTGCAAATTTGTTTACTAATGCCTCTAAATACTGTCTCCTGACTGCACACGGCTGATTTCTTATGTCTTCGCCTTTCCATTCCAGTAAATCGTAAGCAATAAGGACCGCAGGCACCTCCTCCATCAATTTTGCAGTTATCCGCTTACGACCTATTCGTTTTTGCAGTGCACTGAAAGGCAATGGTTCATCTTTAAACGCCATGATCTCACCATCAATGACAGTTCCATTGGGTAAAGCTGTAAATCCGCCAAACTCCGGATAGCGATCGGTAACCAATTCTTCTCCCCTGCTCCATACAAAATGGGTATCATTTCTAACAATGACCTGTCCGCGAATGCCATCCCATTTTCGTTCTACCAACCAGTCCTGTTCCTTACCTAAATTCGTGGGCCCTTCCTCCAATGGGTAAGCCAGATAGAAAGGGTACGGTCTGCTGTAATCGTCATCGACCTTCTCGGTGATCAGCAAATTGTAAAAGTTCGTCTCGGATGGATGCCAATTACCCATGAGGCGATGGGCGATAATGTTCTCGTCGCGATCCAAATGCATTGCCAATGCCTTGACGATAGACTTTTGAGAAACCCCCAGTCTAAATCCACCCGTAATAAGCTTGTTAAATATGAATAATTGGTCTTTGGTGAGTTCTTCCCACTGGGCATAAATGTATGCCTTCTTTTCTTCCTCATCTGCTGTCCGTAGGGCCTGAATTTCTCTTATGTATTGCGCAAGAGACTTCTCGGTCTGAACACTTTCCGGTGCCGGGATCAATAAGGCAATGGTTTCTGCCAGATCACCTACCACATGATAAGATTGCTCAAACAACCATGGGGGAATACCTGTTTTTTCCATGACCCAGTCTTTGAGCTGAGAGGTACTGACGGTACGTTTGGGACGTTTTCCGGTAAAAAGGGCAATCAACCACAGTTTATCTCGGGGATCAGCATTTTCAAAATAGTGTACGAGTGCTTGTTGCCTGACAGTAGATCGGGTAGTGCCATCTAGCTGAAGATATAATTCAGTAAAATGCTTCACGATAATTATTTAAAACAAAACATCCGCAATAAACGATCGGCAACCGTTCAAGCAACTGCCCAATGGCAATTAAAGTGATTGTACCTGGTAGCCCCTGGTCCGTAACAGATGAATAATTCCTTGAACCCCAGCCAAATGACCAGCACCCACTGCAAAGAATGTAGGAACTTTACGCATTTCTTTTTCCATGATAGGGAGCCAGTTTTCATTCCGTTTGAATAGCAGCCATTCTTCATGTTCTGCGGTCGGCCCACTCGAACCAATCAATTGTTGTATTCCAGCCAGGTCCTGCTCCTTATACAACTCTACCAAATACTTGATTTCGTCAGGATAGTCAATGATATGATTGATCCAATCGACCTGCTGCTGGATGCTGATACGATCAAATAGACCCATTTGATATTCCAATGTCTCAAGTCCCAACACCTCAAGAGATCGATTCCGGGCTTCTTCTACCAGGCGTTGTTCGTAGGATTCAATTTGTTCACAGCCTAATTGTTTCGCATAGATAAGACCCATGAGGCTGATAGGTTTCATGAAGCCGAATTGGCTCAGATCTGCCCCGTAATTAGACTTTAACCAAAGGTTTAGACGATCGGTAGATGCCCTGCTGGTGACTTCAGTGATGTCAGTGGTACCTTTATATACACCCATTTGCTGAACCTTGATGGCAAAACTGTCTTCATCCATGTCTAGTTCAAGCATTACCTGCGCACTTGCGTCAAGCGCTTCCTGGGTGTCTTCAGGAAAGAATAAATCTTCCGGACAAATCATGTGAATGGTACCAAACAGATAGGAGGGTTTTTCCAAACCATTTCCCGAAATCTTCCAAAGTAATGATTGATTTTGCGCTGTGGCAGTTGGAGAAGTGATCATCACAAGCAATAATCCAAATATTAACCCGGCCGTTTGGCAAAATAGGTCATGTGGCTTACACCAATTTGATTCGAAAATATTCATCACTTCAATTGTTAATTATAAATCATTCATCCATTTGGTAAACGAATCACTCCTCTATCGAGAACATGTCCAAGGGAACGCAATTAATTATTACCGCATCATTTGGAACTATTATTTGGCTCATCCTCAGACAGGGCCTGATCATCAGAGGCCTCCTCGTTATAATCGGTGCTGGCCACATGGGCATCATATCCCTTTTCTGAAAGCCAAGAAGCAAATACTTCCTGGTACCCATGCGTAACATACACTCTTTCCGCGCCTGTCGCAGCAACGGCTTCATTCAGACCTTTCCAGTCTGCATGATCGGAAAGAACAAATCCTCTGTCTACATTTTGTCTCCGCTTGGTGCCTCGTAAACTCATCCAACCGGAGGCAATAGCCGTACGATAGGGTTTAAACTTATTCATCCATGGGGTACCTAAGGCTGAAGAGGGCGTGATCACCAACTGGCCTGTATAATCATTTTTTGGAATGCCCTTATTTGCATGCAAATGGGCTGGCAACTTAATGCCATGGGCCAAAAAAGCGTTATTAATCTGGGCCACTGCACCGTGCGTATACACTCGCCCGATAGACAAATCCAGACCACAAAGAAGACGTTGGGATTTACCTAAACTGTAACCACACAGTACACTCGTAAAACCTTCATCCTGATTTTTACGCCACCAGCCATTGATGGCATCAAAAGTCGATTGATCGTCGGCCCATCGATAGACAGGTAGCCCAAAGGTACTTTCCGAAATGAATGTATGACAGGCAACAGGCTCAAAGGGAACAGCTAAATTATCGGACTGGGTTTTATAATCCCCAGAAAAGACCCAAATCTCTCCATTATATTCCACCCGAATCTGAGCGGATCCAATGATGTGGCCCGCAGGATGAAAGGAAAAGGTAACACCGTTTAGACAAAAAGCTTCGCCGTAACTTTTCGTTTCCAAGTTGATGTGCGCACCTAGCCGCAATTTTAGTATTGGTGCTGAATCGTGCTGGGCACAATAGCTTCCCATGCCCGAACGCGCATGGTCGGCATGCGCATGACTAATGATGGCCCGGTCTACCCTACGCCATGGGTCCAGATAGACATCCGCCTGCTCGCAGTAAATACCTCTATCGGTAAAGGTCAATAACCCCATCCCAGTATAAGTAATTGATCATCAGATAAGTTTATTTGAGCCTTAGAATTTTGTATTTTCAACAAAAGAATTGCTATGCCCTGGTACAATGATTTACGGCCACCTCAAGATCACAAAGAAAAGGATTACGCACTGGTATTTCCAGAAATGCCTCCTGAAGACAAAAAACGTTGCATTCAAAACCTTGTCCAACTCCGCAAAGGACTTGGTGAAAAGGTGCCTTTAAAATCAGCTGACGACAGCCTACTGCTTTGCTCCTGGAACCTCAAGGAGTTTGGGCACCTCGACAAGCGACTACCTGAAACCTATTTTTACATCGCAGAGATCATTGATAAATTCGATCTGGTGGCCATTCAGGAAATCAAAGGTGGATTAAATGACCTCCACATCATTATGCGTCTGCTGGGAAGAAATTGGGGGTACATCATCACGGACATCACAGAAGGTCGGGCGGGCAATAGTGAACGCTTCGGTTACATTTACGACAAGCGAAAAGTAGAGCCATCCGGGTTGTCCGGGGAGATTGTACTGTGGGAAGAATTGACACGGAACAGTTCCATTCAACAGTTAAAACGAACACCAGCCATCACAGGCTTTCGCGCTGGATGGAAAAACTTTGCCATTGTCAATGTACACTTGCATCCGGGCAATCAGGCAGATGACCGGGAGCATCGCAAAGTAGAAATTGAGCTTTTGCTGGCAGCGCTGGAAGAAAAATACCGCCGATCCAATTTGTGGAATGAAAACATCTTGCTGCTGGGAGATACCAACATATACAGAACCAACATTGATCAGTTGGCACTTTTTGAACAACATCAATTTCGCGAGTCCCAATCACTTATGGACTTGCCCACCAACGTAAGTGAAACAGAAATCTATGATCGCATTTTTATGCGTGTCAATTCCTTCTTTCAATTGAAAACTCAAAATGGCAAAGAGGTGGCCGGGGTTCTGGATGTCTTCGACTACGTATTTAATAATTACCAACCGTACGAATCGTACATGAGCCAACACAAAGAAGACCCTTCTACCCTGGTCACCGGAGCTGATAAACTTGCTTACTTTGACAGGTTCTGGAAACGCAACCAACTTTCCGACCATAACCCAGTTTGGATACAGATAGAGGCCGACTCTGCCTCATCATTTCTACAACATAAATTGAACGCTTACACTTAAGTGCAAACACGTAAATCGAGCTTAAACTACGGAAAGTCATATTTTCATTTAAGTGCAAATGATTTTATAAGTCCTGTGTATCAAAGGTATCGCCCTGATTGATGTCACCAGTTTCGAAACCTTTTTTAAACCAACGAATGCGCTGAGCAGAAGTACCATGTGTAAAACTATCCGGTACCACATGACCGCGGGCACGCTTTTGAATGGTGTCGTCACCAATTGCATTTGCTGCCTGCAGTGCCTCTTCAATGTCACCCGGGTCTAAAATTTGTTTCATCCGCTGCGCATGGTGCGCCCATACCCCGGCCAGAAAGTCTGCCTGCAATTCCAGACGAACCGAGTATCGATTGTATGCTGTCTCGCTCACCTTGGCCCTGATTTCTGCCATCTGGTCAGTAATGCCTAGCAGATTTTGAATGTGGTGCCCGACCTCATGGGCAAGCACATAGGCAATGGCAAAATCACCAGGTGCCTGAAAGCGATCTGTCAGCTCATGACAAAAATCAAGATCGATATAAATCTGATCATCCCCCGGACAGTAAAACGGACCGATGGCTTCGGTGGCACGGCCACAAGCTGAGGACACCACGTCGTGAAATACCACAAGTGACGGTGCCTCGTACGTACGACCTTCAGCGTTAAAAAGTCGATCCCATACGTCTTCTGTGTCCGCCAAGACCACACCCAAAAATTCTACCAATTCATCCTCTTCCGGGGTGCTTTCATAAGCAGAACCTACACCGGTAGATGAAGTGTCTACTGCACTGAGTAACTCCAATGGGTTTCGACCCATTACTACCATGAGCACGATGATAACCACAGTCACCAAACCCCCACCGAGTCGAAAGCTCTTGGATCCGGTGGCACGATGTCTTCTGTCGTCTACACGTGTGCTTTTACGACGTCCTCTCCATTTCATTTCATTATCATTTAATGCCGGATGAAAATATGAAACTTGCGCCATTTATCCCACATGCCCAGGATAATCTATTACACAACATGACACATCTTGACCTAGACATCTATCCTTAATTTTTCTGAGGTTTACATCTACCCTTATTGTTCCAACCACAAGCTACCCGGTCCTCATGTTAAGCATGTCTATGGAATTGACTGGCGACTCCAAAACCGCAACTCTGGCTGATTTTCTCACAAGCCTTTATCAATTCAAAACCAAAAAACAAGTGAATAAGCCAAGACGCCAGACCCACGTACATTGTGCATGGACGTTATTGATGAAATAACCCCGAAACCGATTACCGAACATGAGTCAACATTCTTTTTGCTTGTGATCGGTCGATATTTCAAATGCTGCGACTGCAGAAATAAAGGCAATCCGGAAAATATTATCTCCTTCTGACTTTATTTTCAATTTATACCCAAATAGGTTCTGCCTATTTTTAGGCGCTAAGGGTTACGCGCTTTTCCTCAACCTTGATTTTATTTACGCATCTTTTTGAGACTGTCAAATGAAAATTATCAAATATGTGTGGTCCCGAAGACTCCTGCTGCTATTGACCTGCAGTTTTGTCATGGTATTGGCCCTAAACGCTTATGGGGTGCCCGTTTGGCGACCGTCTTGTCTCATTTCTGCCTACACGCCATTCAAATGTCTGGGTTGCGGCATGAGCCATGCAATGATGGCTTTGATGCAGGGCGAATGGACGACTGCCTGGAACCAAAATCCTTTGATTTTCTTCTGGATCCCGTGTGGATGCCTGGCTTTTTTAGTAGATTTCCACCGGTACAACCAATTATCCTAACCAAAATGAAACCAATACACGAACGATTGATAGCCGAAGGATATACCTTCGATATGCAGGCCTACTTTTCGGAGGGTTGGCAACTATTCAAAAAACAAGCCGGAAGTTTTATTGGCTACAGCTTGATCTATTTTGTAATTTCTTTTGCAGCTGCCTTCACCATTGGTTTAATACCGGTGTTAGGAAGTTTTGCCACGCAGATACTGGGCTATTGCCTCATTGGTGGCGCGTACGTATTTGCTCGAAATTCACTCACAACGGAGGCTGAGTTCTCCCAACTTTTTGATGGCTTTAAAGAATTACAACGTCTGGCCGTTCACTATTTATTCATGTTGTTATTCGTACTGCCGATACTTATTCCAATATTTCTGCTGGTAGGTACTGATCTGTTAGAAAGCAATTTTCAGAATTTGGAAGAAGTAGAATATATCCTAGATAATATTGGCTTCACCGCGATTCTAACTGGTGTCGCACTACTCATTTATTTAGCAGTGCTTTATACACTCTACGCATTGACGATACCCATTATCATGGAGCATAAAGAATATTCGGCTTGGCAAGCCATGGAGTTAAGTCGTAAAATAGTTAGCAAAAAGCTATTTGCCTTTATCTCATTTTACGTCATCATCATTTTTCTTTCAGTTATCGCTTCTGTGCTCACCTGCTTTTTGTATGCATTTTTGATGGCCATCCCGCTTTATATCTGCTTCAATTTTGCCGCCTACCGGCAGATTGTTCAGCCTGACCTTCAGGATTTATCGAATCAAATTGACTTGTTCGGCGCTGGGGAAAATGACATAAATACAGAATCTCAGGAGTAATGTATTTCTGAATTTTCGTACACAATTAAAAGGAAATTTTAAATGGCTGCTCGGGCCTTCAATTCAATGTATTTATTGATCGTATTGATGGTGAGTTGTTGTGGTTCGGTAAGTATGGTATAGATACCATTTTTGTTAAGTTCTTTGATAATTAACTGTTTTTCATATTGTGCTTTCTCGGCCATGGTTTGTTCATACGCGCCAACGAGATTAAAGGCCTGATTATCGGCTTTGGCATTGATTTCGGTATTATCAAAAACAACCGTACACAAGAGATGGTCTTTACCTATGACCTTCAGATAGGCGAGCTGCCGGCGCAGTGTCACGTAGGAATCGAAATTGGTGAATAAAATCAATAGACTACGCTTTCTGATACGCATTTTGACGTTTCTATATAACCTGGCAAAATCTGATTCACGCAATCTCGTTTCCTGGTCATATAGGAGGTCTGCTATGGTGCTGATCTGGGACCGATTAGATTGGGCCAATAGAAAGCTACCAATTTTATCAGAGAAGGTAACAAGGCCTGAACGGTCGTTTTTATAGATGGCAATTGATGCCATCACCAAAGATGTGTTGACAGCGTAATCCATTAACGTCATCCCGTCGAAGGGCATGTGCATCAGTCTGCCTTTGTCTATTAAACAGTAAACATTCTGCGCGCGCTCTTCTTGGTATTGGTTCACCATAAGGTCGTTGTGATGTGCAGAGGCTTTCCAGTTGATGGTCCGGAAATCGTCACCTTGTACGTATTCACGTATTTGTTCAAACTCATTGTTGGCTCCCAGTTTACGAATCTTCTTGACCCCTATTTCCGATATTCGGTTGTTGATAGCTAGAAAAGAGAACTTCTTCGCCTGAATGAAAGAAGGGTAAACCTTTATACTCCTGGATAAATCAAACGTCAAACGACGTTGGACCAGCGCCAGTCGGGAAGAGACCAACACATGTACCCGTCCAAAGGAATACTTGCCACGCTCGGTCGGACGCACGGTATAGTTGATTTCCTGTTCAAACTGCGGGGGCAAGTGGTCATAAAAAAAGTGTCTATCCCTCAGTTGTAGTTGCACCGGGAATTCATCAATCACTTCAATAAATGTGACAAAATGATAGACCGAGTTTAATCTCAGACACACACGATTTTCATCGCCGTTGGATAATTTATCCTCTAAATCTCTACTGGCCTTTATAGGTGCCGATATTGAAAAAAGTTGACTCACCTCAACGACTACGAGAACGAAAAGAATGAATAGCGCCACTTGCCCCAAAGTGAAAAAAATAGGGTAAGGAAATCCTAAACAAAATAGGCCGCTGACGGACACCAGCAGGATGAGCAGGCGATCATTCAAATACAGACTTTTCATCGACTACCTGGGCACTTCAACGGACTCAATGATATCTTTTACAATGGCCACTGATCGTATGCCTTCCATTTCTTTTTCCGGGGTTGGTACCACGCGGTGCGAAAGTACCGGGTAAGTGACCGACCTAATATCCTCGGGCGTGATGAAATCTCTTCCTCGAATAGCAGCTATGGCTTTTGAAGCATTCAGAATGCCAATAGAAGCTCTGGGCGACGCGCCAAGAAATATATCATGGTGGTTTCGCGTGCTTTCTACCAATTTTACAATGTACTGAATGAGGTGGGGTTCGATGTGAATCTTGCCTACCAATTCTCTAAACATGCCCAAAGTTTTCTTGTTTAAAATGGGATGAACATTACTTAAGTCACGTGTGATGAGCTGACCGGATACGCCTTCCAGGATTTTTATTTCTTCTTCTATTGTGGGATAATCCACATCAATTTTAAATATAAATCGATCCAGTTGTGCTTCAGGTAGCTTGTAGGTGCCCTCGTGCTCTACGGGATTTTGCGTAGCCAGGACAATGAATGGAAAATCCAGGGGGTAAGAATGACCATCAATGCTCACCTGGTATTCTTCCATACATTCAAAAAGCGCGGCCTGCGTCTTGGCAGGTGCCCGGTTGATCTCGTCAATCAGCACGACATTAGAAAATATGGGGCCCTTTTTAAACTCAAAATCATTGTTTTTGGCATTGAAGATATTTGTGCCCGTCACATCTGCCGGCATGAGATCGGGCGTAAACTGTATGCGTGAAAAATCAGCATTCAATACCCGCGCAATGAGTTTAGCCGTGTAAGTCTTCGCAACGCCCGGTACCCCTTCAATCAATAAATGACCACCTGCCAGTATACCTGCCAGCGCAAGCTCTACCAGCTCCGTCTGCCCGACAAGCTTTTTACCTATTTCCTGCTTCAGGCGAGACATATGCTCACTGAGTGGTGCCAAGTCAAGGCGGTTTTCGAAAGGTTGTTCTTCGGTCATGTTCGGTGTTTCTTGAAGTTTTGAATTAATCGATTAAATCTGAGAAAATCGGCTTCAACGATAGACGCACGATTTTTGAGTTGGTCATACAAAGTAAATAGCTCTTGAATGTTTGCCAGGCCTACATTGGACTTATTGGCCAGCCTTTCCATGAAAACCGGATCTATCTGATGAGTGGACAGATTATATTTTTTACGAATAAATTCAAGCAAATAGGTCATTTTTTTTTGTGCCATATCCCCATGATCGCCACGAAGCAAGTATAGGCGACTCAATGTCTCTGCAAACTTGAGGCTTATATTTTCAGGTGGGTTGATAATGGGTACGGGACGCTCTTTGCGCTTCACCTGGAAGGCAAAAAATATGAGTAATGAAAATAGCAGCGTATAGAAGCCCCATTTCAAGGAAGGACGCGAGTGAATAAAGGATAAAAGACCTGGCGACTTTCGTCTTCCCATGAACCAGGAGCCCCAGCGGGTATTCTCATTTGGCAAATTCAGTAGTAAGGTTTCACTCACTTTTGGTTTAACTTTCAGCAGATAGTAATTAGTGAAAGTAATTGGCAGGGTGAAATAAGTAATGTACCCGGCTCCCACCCTTACTTTTACAGCCACCACGTGATTGAGCGAGTTAGTGGCCAATACTTCCGCACTGTCTGGAAAATTGACAATCCGTGCAAAAATGCCGTAAGGCTTCATCTGACTGGTATCACCTGCCATGCATATTTGATAATGTGCACTTGCTGAAGTGGTAGCGGTATCTAAAAATTGACTACTAATTTCTAACCCAAGCATACGTGTGATTTCCGATTCATCGTCGTAGGAGGCAATTAGCGCCTCGTTACCATGGTAAACATGTAAAAGAAGGCTTTTGGCATCCTGGTAATTCATGGAGAAATACTGCGAGATGGCTACGAAGTTAAATTTTTGCTGAAAGGACGGGTCCACTTCGTGAAGGACCGGAACATCCTGATATTCATATTTTGATACATAGTAGCTGGACAAATCATCGGTACTCAAACGCGCAATCTCCTTCCCTGGAAAGATGTTTGGCATTTGCTCGTTGAGAACATTCAGGTCATACGGCTGTTTACCCTCGGGTAAATATCTAGGTAACCAGATGAAGTTTTTGGAACCGCCTGAAAATTCCAGGAGAAGTGTGTAAAGTAAAATGATCAGGAATGAGGCAAGCACGCCTATTGCTAATTTATTTAGTATTTGTCGCTTTTGCCTTCTCACCGGATCCTGGTTTGCGTGGCGCGCTGCGCAACTTCCACTTGAGCCAATAATTCAGAAGTCGCCTCAAACTCACCGTACCAAACATATTCGTAGAGGTATAGCAGGCGGCTGAAGTCAGGTTTTACCACATCTGGTAACTCATCGAGGTAGTTATAATTGGTTTTTTCCATTTTCCATTCAATGAATTGATGTCGGTGACAATCCCGCAATACCAAAAGGTACATATACCGGATGGCCAGACGGTAGTTACCCTCCGACCTGGCCTTGTCGATCAAACTTTGCCAATCGGTATCATCAAAATCCTTTTCATCTGTAATTACCAGTGCATCACCTGCCGCCACCTTTTCTCCAGGATGACGGATCGAGCCCTGGCTATTTTTGACAACCGCATAGATAACCATGCCAATCAGCCCGGCTAAAAGCAGGTAACCCAGCGGACTGCTGAACAACCATTCGATAATCCCGGCAATACCCTTTAGCAGACGTTGCAACCATCCAAGGTCTTGTTTAGGGGTTTCTTCTGCACGTTTTTCATAGTCATAAGCGTCCAGCTGATTGAGTCGATCAAATTCTTTTTCTTCATACCCGCGCTCCTGAGCTAGGATAATCACACCCTGAAAAAGAAAAAGAAGCATGAATAGCGATTTCAAGATGCTGAGGCCTTTAGCAGTAGGCGTGGATAATGATAGAAATACCAATAGATGAAGGCAAATGATGCAAAGATGATCATGGCACGGAAAACGTGAGGAATTTCAGTATGTCTGGTAAGAAAGCTTTCAAGGAATCCGGCTACAATGATAAATGGCAGTACACCTATCAATATCTTAAAAGCATCTCGAGCACCACGTACCAACGAAGTTTTTCGAGGTAAACTTCCCGGAAATAACCAACTATTGCCTAACGTTATACCTGCCGCGCCCCCAATAATGATACAAGGGATTTCTATGGCACCGTGAATCCAAATGGTGAGAAATGAGTCCAGAAATAAACCCTTTTGCACAAAAAAATACTGGAATACCCCAACCATAATGCCGTTGACAAATAAAAAGTAGTAGGCGCCCAGCGAAAATAATATTCCAGCCATGAATGTGTAGCACACCACGTAAAGATTGTTGACGGTAATTTTCAAAAACATTAAGCGGCCATCCATTTCCTTGTATACCGCCATGGGGTCTTGATTTTCAATATTTTGAAGCGTCATGTCTACATATTCATCTCCAAGTACCACACGCGGAAATTCCTTATCGTAGTGAGTGGATACCACTCCAATCAACACACACACACAAAAGAATATCAAGGCGTATAGAAACTTTGGATGCTGCCTGCCCACAGCCATTGGCACCTCCAACTTCCAAAATTCAACCACCCTTTTAAACCGCTCTTTCTGTCCCTGATTCAGCCGACCATAAATTCCACAAGTCAGTGCATTGAGATACTT
The DNA here is from genome assembly GCA_964403075.1 of uncultured Roseivirgaceae bacterium. Taxonomy (GTDB): domain Bacteria; phylum Bacteroidota; class Bacteroidia; order Cytophagales; family Cyclobacteriaceae; genus CAYOEV01. The sequence continues at coordinate 19,048 of CAYOEV010000016.1, forward strand.
GGTGCTCACACTGGTGGGGTAATGGGTACGGGCATAAGACAGGTCGTCTGTTAAATCCACGAATAAGTTTGCAGCCTCATCGGGAGTCAAGACATTGCGATCCTCCAGGATTTGCTCAACCTGGCGCCATTTTTTTTCATTCTGCCTTAGAAATGATGCTTCCCTCATGTAGTTGATTATATTGGCGGAATTATAGCAAGTTTATGGCGCAATTAAAAGTACGCACCGCCCAAAACGTTATCCTTGATTTTCAGGTCGCCAACATTGGCCAACGCGTGCTTGGCGCTTTCATAGATTTGGTGGTCATCTTACTCTACTTTTATCTCTCCAATCAAGTATACCAAGCCGTTACCGGCGGATCAATTTTCGACACAGTCTCCACGGCCTATTGGCGTTTCCTGCTTATTAATCTCCCGATAATTATCTACCATCCGCTATTAGAATACATCTGGGATGGTAAAACAGTCGGCAAAGCGCTCCTCAAAATGCGTGTGATGCGGCTCGACGGACGACCTGCCGCACTGGGTGATGTGTTTTTGAGATGGTTGTTACGGGTAGTAGATGTGAAGTTGGGTTTTCTTTTCCTATTCTTCCTTCCCCGTAATCCAGCCAATGACATTGAAGCCATGTTTTCTGTGTTGGTAATCATCTTCTTTACAGTACCATTTCCAGTGGTCGGCCTCCTCTCCATGTCAATGTCCAAACATGGACAGCGTATTGGCGATCGGGTGGCACACACCACAGTAGTGGAAATTAAAAGACCTTTTACATTGGATGACACCATTTTGCAGTCGACCGCGTCAGAATATGTACCCAGATTTCAAAATGTATTGCAACTAAGTGACAAGGATATATATACCATCAAAACCACCCTGGACCAAGCCCGAAAAACCAGAGATTATAAAAATGTATTGTTGCTCGGTACAAAAGCCCGCGAAATTTTGAATATTCAAGAGGATATCAAACCACTGCCCTTATTGGAAACCATCCTGAAGGATTACAATCACTTGGCCAAAGAACGTGATCTGGACACCACTAAAGTTTGAATTTACCCAACTCTTGTTTGAGACCCCTTGATACGCTTTCCAATTCTTTAGCCGTCTCATTCAACTCATTGGCCGTACTGGCAATTTGCTGAGAATGGCCGTTGAACGTCTGAATGGCAATGTTGATCTGATCGCTACTGGATTTTTGTTCTCGAGCAGCACTCGCGATGTCTATGGCCAAACTTGACGCTTGAGACACGTTTTCACCTACCTCGTCAGTTTTCTGTTTCGTTTGTTCGGTACTGATCAAGCACTTCTGAGCCAACTCTGTTATCTCATTGGCAGCCAAACGACTTTTATCGGCCAGATTTCGCACTTCTCGGGCCACGACGGCAAACCCTTTACCTTGTTCACCCGCATTGGCCGCCTCAATGTAGGCATTGATCGCTAATAAATTTGTTTGCGCCGTGATCTCTTCAATCAATTGAACCCTTTCTCGTATGCGCAGAATGTTGTTTAAAGAGGTGGCCATCAACTGCTGCCCGGTACTCATGGCAGCGGTGGATATTTTCGACAGTTCCGCAGATTCGTCAGCCTTATCGGTAGACATTCCAATGTTTGCGGAAATCTGTTCCATGCTCGCAGCAATTTCCTCAGCACTGGCCGCCTGGTTGCCCGAGGACTCAGTGTACTGGTTGGACATGCGCGCCAACTCCTCCCCGGCTGTTTGTAATAAAATGGCGTTATCCCTTAATCCAGATACAACGGCCCCATAGTCATGGTTCAATGCATTTAGCTGAGCACCTGTAAAGCCAAATTCATCCCGCGAGGGAATGTGGACAGAACGGGTCAGTTCCTTATTTTGCATGGACCTTACCAGCGACATAATTTCGTTGATGTAACTGGTAATGTTCTGTGCATTGAAAAAATTAGGCAGATACTGAAAAAGAATCAGAATTAAGCCTACTATCGCCACACGCCAAACAGCATCCCCCACATTAACGGTTATATCCGGCACATTCAGCGCGGAATTTACCACCCGGTAAATCACAATCACCAGGTAACCTACGGTACCTAAAGCACTCAGAATGGTCACGAATGCCAATCTAAAACTGATCCGACTGATCCTGATGCGATCAAAAGGCACCGCATAAACCAGTTTATTGACAAGGTCGGTAAACAAAACAATGAAGGGCACGTTGGCCACCATTAGATAAAAAAGTGTAGCCAGAGAACCAGTCAAGAGGGGCAACCCACGCAAACCTTGTAGCCATTGAATAGGAATGGCCGTTGCTCCATAAATCACGGATATAAAAAAGAAAGTAGGGATCAACTTTTGGTAATACGTATCTACCCGCTCGTAATGTTTACGATCAATGGCTCCTTTAATTAATTGGAGTCGAGACCGTACCCAAACGGTAACGAACACCATAAAAGGAACGGTGAATAAATACAGAGAGGGAGACATATAAAAATTCCACATATCCTCCCAGGAAGAACCGTAATCCAGGAAACCGAGGAACACCAGCACGAAAGGAGGAATAAAAAAGGTTAGAAAAGAGACCACCAGCAATTTTCTGGTGATTATCTCTCGATCAAATTGTACGGCCATTGGTGGTTATATATAATCGAATTTACACTATTTAACTCCAAGGGACTTCATCCCTAAGTGTTGTCTTGCATATTTTATTCCAATAATTAACAACCCAAAATAAGCGGGCAAGCACGTTTAAATAAAGAGAAACGAAACAACCATTAATCTTTTATGCGAGGCAAACGAAAGTCACTGACTAAAACATCAAGGGATCTGGCCGCTTTACTCAATCTTTCGGCCGTGTCTACCAGTTTATTGGCTGTCATTGAAATGCGCTGGGAGTCATCCGACAATGTTTGCACAGCCGTCATTACTTCATTGCTCGCACTGGATTGATCTGTAGAAGATTGGGAAATATTGGTGGCTAACGTGGTGCTTTCTTTGGCATTGGCCGTCGCTTCGTCCACCTTCAACTTGGCATCCTGTGAATTGATCAGACAGGTAATGGCAAGATCAGTTATCTCATTGGCAGATACCTTGCTTTTATCGGCAAGACTTCGCACTTCCCGAGCCACAACGGCAAAACCCCGCCCCTGCTCTCCAGCGTTGGCTGCCTCCACAAAGGCATTAATGGCCAATAAGTTGGTTTGATCGGCGATGTCTTCTACCATACGCACCTTTTCTACGATGGACTGAATGTCATGCAAGGTATGATTCAGTTGCTCCTGTGCAAAAGACATTGCCTGTGCGGAAGTCTTGGACAAATCTTCAGATTGTAAAGCACTGTGCTGCGATACATCTATGCTTGAAACGATCAGCTCCATGCTCGCAGATACCTCCTCGGCTGTGCTGGCCTGACGATTGGTATTGCTTTGAAATTCATCGGATGAGCCCAAGATGGACTCACTAACCTCTTTTAACAAAAAAATACTTCTCCTCATCTCCCCAACCACTATGCGGAAATTGTTGGTCAACTCATTCAATGCAAAGGCCGTTCGGCCAAACTCGTCACGTGTAGCCACAAAAAGTTCATCGGATAAATCTTTATTGGCCACGGTCTTGATATGATTCCGCAACTTTCGCAGACCATTGGAAAAAGACACACCCACGACGAGGTTTGGAATTACCTGGACCCCCACAACGAACAAACCCGAAAAAAAGATGTGCCAGAAACCAGCTATCAAATCAAGTTCGTAGGCCCAAATTTCTTTTCTCCAAATCAGCGTGAAACCAAATAATACTATTGCACCACCTCCACCTAGTGTTGAAAACAGGGTGTTGACCTGAAGTTTCCACTTAATAGAACTTCCGGTACTACGAGAAAACGGAACGGGTATGTACAATCGATCCAGGGCCTGACTAAACCTTAAATAAATGGGAATGTAAGAAAAACAACAGAATAACCATGTGAGTACAGCCATCAAGATTAATTCATTGAAAGTGGCTCCATTCCTGGCGTAAAGGCTCAAGAAACTGAATTGATAGATGACCAACAACACAGAAATGTTTCGAATAAACGGCCAATAAGTCTGTTGCAATGGTGTCCATTGCTCTTCCTGAAGCCAATACAGTATTCGATAGACACGTGCACGGGTATACCAGGCAATGAACAAACCTAGCGGGAGAATAATGTAAAGGAGTGACCAGGAGGGAAAAGCAAGAAAGAAAACTTCCGCACGCAACACCAAACTGCCCAGGGCCAATGCGACTAAGGGCACAGGTGAGAATAATGTAAGTAGGGGAATATTGACAAGTCGGGAGGCGTACTTATTCATAACAGCAAAAAAAACCTCGGTTCAAATTGAACCGAGGCAGTTGTCATTTATTTGATTTATAATCTAATATCCACACCCACCAGGTAAAGTCCAGGTATTTCATCACTAAAACCAAATTCATCCTGTTTGTTATTTAACACATTTCTAGCATTGAAATAAATAGAACTATCATCCCAGACCTTATAGGCAATTTTCAAATCCAGGCGGGCCTTGGCATCCACAACAGCCACATTATTGAAGCCCTCCGGGGCAAGCGGTGGTTTGGGTAAGGCCAGTTGGTCGAAATAGATCCATTGATTTTCTCCAAAGTAGTACAAATTGGTAAATACGTTCCATTTATCCGTGGGACGGTAACTCACTTTAATTCCTCCGTAAAAAGTAGGTGTTCGTTTATTTTCTGTATCAAATGCCTCTTGGGTGACCGAAAGACCTACCGCTTCGTAGGTGGCATCAGGCACTGAGCGCAAAGCATCCGCTACATCGGTGTTCTGGAAGGTGCTAAATACGGTGGTACTCACCTTTTTATTTGCCACCCAGGTCACTTCAGCGGTTACGCCTAATTGTTTGGCCACCGTAGGGAAATTCTCATAAGACAACGTGGGTTGCGGACCCACCAGACTCGGCACCAACTCACTAAAGTTTTCCGCTACAGTGTAGAACAATTCGAAATTCGTCTGGACGTTTTCTCCAAGCGTATTTCGCATACCCACTTCATACAGGTCGATTTCCATTAGTTTGAGCTCTGTATTGCCTACATAATTGAACAGGTCGTCACTGAAATCCAGATACATTTGGGCAATGGTAGACCCCCGGTAGGCACGTGATGCCACCGCGCGCACCAAATTTTTCTCGTTGATTCGGTAAGTTGAGGCTAGCTGGTAACTGAAATAAGTGTCTTCAGGCTCGTTGTAGGCATCTACGCGTATCGCACCAATCAATCGAAAGTTATCAATTGGATTGGCGTCTACTTTTACATAGGCCGCTTGATTAATGAGGTTCTTTTTAGCATTGAACAAACCACCAGTTGGCGCACCCGTGTCATCATAGGTGTTTATTTGATATTGCAAACCAGGTTGAATACTGATGTTTTCATTTTCCCTTAAAAAATCATATTCCAGGGTAATGTCCGTGGTTTTGAACTCCCAATCGTATGACTGACCTACCTGGACCGCTTGTTCTCCATCCAGGTAAGAGACCTGGGCGGTGAGGCCATAAATGTTGGCTTTAAAATCCAATGCAGTGGTGGTCGACGTTCTCGGCGTGATAGGTGTAGCAGTGGATTCAAAAAATATTGTTTGTGCCTCCGCATCCTGGTACGCGACCGTTCCGGAAAAACTCACGTTTTCATTTAAATTATAATCCGCATAAAAATTGGCGCCAACTTTATCCTTAGCCAGCGACCGGTCGGGCCAAAGTTCTCTCGCCCTGTTCGGGTCAATTGTTCCGGAAGCTGGATTTTGCCAATCAATCAGGCCCTCCGCCTCCGTATAATCTCCCAACACATAGTTGTAATACAATTCATCTGAACGTTCCCGCTGGTCAATATTAAATGAACCGCGGACATTCAATTTGTCAGTGGCCTGAATACCGATGGTTGCATTGGCAATTGAAGTTCCTGAGTTGCCACCAGCAGCATTCGCAAAAACTTCTACTTTTTCCGTTCCATGGTTTTTCTTGGAAGTAATAATATTGATGACCCCGGAGGCTGCATTTGGACCATAAAGCGCCTGTGCAGGGCCTCTTATTACCTCAATTTGTTCGATGTCCGTCAAACTCACAGGTAGCGTTTCCAGGAACGTCCCTCCATTGGCCGTATTGTATACCCTGCGCCCGTTGATCATGACCAGGGTTGACACATTTTCAGTCGCGGGTGAAAATGCCCCTTGCGGCATATTGTCCAATCCACGGATGTGGATGTCAAAGTTGCCATTGGTTTCTTCTCTCACAATAACGCCTGGAATAAGACGAAATACCTCTTCCAGTGTAGTGGCACCAGAATTTTGAATTTCTTCACGTGTAACCGTAGAACTGGATAATGGCGCATCCGTGATGGATTCCGCTTTTTTGGAGACCGAGTAAATTTCCGTACTTAACAGATCTTCAAGGGACATTTCGTAGAGATCTTCCTCTTCCTGTGCCCATGCCGGCATGCTGAGCAAAATGCTAAATGCCGCGAGCCATTTAATTTTGTTTGTCATTGGATTAGGTTTTTAAATGATTATTTAAGCTTAAAAAATGCCAAAGAGCGTTTCAAATTCTCCGCCAATTCATCCAAAGATTCAGAATTGGCTTGTAATTCTCTCGAAGCAGATGCATTACGGTCTACAATCAGGTTCAAATCCTGTATGGCTTCATTCACCTGATTGGCCCCGTTGCTTTGCTCTTGACTGGCACTACTGATTTCCTGAACCAAGTCAGAGGTTTTCTGGATTTTATCCACCAGATTTTCCAGCAATTCCCGTGAAGTTCTGGCAATGTTGACCCCACTTGAAGAAAGTTCGTCAATTTCACTGGAGGCTGTTTGGCTGCGTTCTGCCAACCGCCTTATTTCAGCAGCCACTACTGCGAACCCCTTTCCGTGATCTCCCGCTCGTGCCGCCTCCACTGCTGCATTCAAGGCAAGCAAATTCGTTTGCCGGGCAATTTCTCCTATGATAGAAATTTTATTGGTTATCAATTGCATGGATTCTAAATTCCTCGCAACGGATGAATTTCCAGACTCCACATCGGATGCAGAGTCTTTCGCGATTTTTTCCGTTTCTACCGCATTGGATGCGTTTAAACTCACGCTGGCCGACATTTCTTCCATGGAGGCAGCGACCTTTTCCACTGATTGCGTCTGCACTTCTGCCCCTTCGGATAAGTTTGCAGCAGATGATTTCAATTCTTCGCTGGCCCGCTTGATGCCATCGGAAGAACTGTTAATAAAAGTCAGTGAATTCTTTAGCACATTGATCAACTCCTGAAAATTATTCATCAGCTTACCCAACTCATCCTTCGATTTGCTTTGCATATCAACCGTCAAATCACCTTTCACCACTTTCTCCACTGTATGGGTAGCGTCGATAATTGGCACGATGACAGTTTTACGTGCGTAGCGGTAGACCAAACCAGCTATGACCAGCATCACCAGAATCATCACCAAAATCATGGTGCGAATAAAACTGAAATTGTTGATTACCTGGTTGCGTGCCAACTCCGTACTTTTAATAGCAATCAAATCTTCCAATACAGGAGTTATTTGTGCAGTAATCGCCTGAACCGATTCAATGGCAGATTCGCTTTCCATGATGCGAATAATGTCTTCGTAATCATCAAATGAAGTCAACTGACCCATGATTACCTGCTGCTGGTTGACCAACTGATCGATCATGGCCAACGTACTGTCCAACAACTCCTGTTGCATGATTTCCCAGCCGTTGGCAATGGTTCTCAGATTATCAGTCAGCGCGGGATAATTGGCGTGGTAAGCCCGTAATTTTTCTTTGGAGATTTCGTCAGACCTGTTGTAGACCCAGATAGCCGTGAGGTACTTTGATTCATTGACCAACTCCTTTAGGGAATCCAACTGGGTAACCGAATCACTGTCGGCCGAAGAAATGTTTGCCAAAACACCTTCCGATTGATTCAGGGTGATGATAACGATGATGAAACTAACAATGAACAAGGTAATCAGTCCTGCAAATCCAAGTAGCAACTTAACTGCGAGGGATTCAGCCGACCCTGTCCATTTTAAACGATCAAGCAAAGAGGTCATAGTACTCGGTTAGGTTAATGTAGTGACTGAAATCAATTGATTTCTGTACCCAGTGATGTCAATTTTGAGCTAGATTTTAATCCGCAACTTGCAATTGCACCATTATTAATTTGATAAGCTGGTTTTCCGTTTTTAATAAAAAAATTTATTCCTGCACCTTTCTCTCCGTAGCCATCCATGTCCGTGACCAATAAGATATTCTTCGAAGCGGCCACTGCCAAAGCAGTACTGAATTGTGACAACTTATCGTTGCCCAGAAAAATAATATGACTCTCCGATGCTGCCTGTATGGTAGAAGACTGCTTGACCACAATTGGTCTGGAACCCACACGTTTCGCTTTGGCCATGTCTTTTAAATGTGAAACAATCGGATCGTTCCCGACCACTGTAATCACAAAATCGCCCGTACTCTTGGCGGGCGGCCATTCTATATAAGTAGTGAAGTAATAAAAAATGCCAGACTGGATTTTTTCGGTTTGCGCGTGCGTCTGACTTACACTAAATAGAAACACGCAAAAGGCTAAAATTCCACGGATAAAAACCATAAAAAATTCTTTTTTAAGTTAAAAATAGTGTTTTAATCTAAACTTGACACTATTCCGTCAGTGAACGGATGTACCCAGAGAAGACAAACGTGCACTGGTTTTTAGACCACTGCTTTGTAATACACCTTCATTGATTTGATAAGCTGGACGACCATCGTTCAACGTTAAATTAATACCAGCGCCTTTTTGACCGTAGCCGCTTTCATTAGTCACCAAAAGGACATTTTTTGAAGCAGCGACGGCCATGGCCATGCCGAATTGGCTGAGTTGGTTGCCAGCCACATACATGATGTGGGCATCGCCCGCCTGGGCTACACTCGACAACTGCTTCACAACAATTTTTCTACTCCCCATACGTTTGCTCAATGCCATTTCTTTCAGATGAGGAAGCAATGCATCATTTCCTACCACGGCAATGACAAAATCACCGGACTGCTTTTGGACCGGCCATTCGATGTATTTGCTGAAATAATAAAATAGGCCGGCTTGCGTCTTTTCTACCTGTCCGTAAGAGAGGGATGTAACAAAAAGAAGCAAACCCAAAACATATAATTTGGTCGATTCAAACATGGCGCTGTTGATTAATTCCTTTAACTATAATACCTTGTTGACTGCCGCAATCAGATCCTCTGCCGTAAAAGGCTTACGGATATATTCCATTGCGCCCAGTTGTAGTCCTTTGTTAACCACCGTTTGCTGTCCTACTGCACTTATCATGATCACCTTGGCCCCCAATTCCTCCTCTTTTAGGATTTTCAGGATTTCCAAACCCATCATATCGGGTAAGATGTTATCTAATGTGATCAAATCAGGCTGTTTTTCAAGTGCCATTTCAATGGCTGTAGCACCGTTGTCAGCTTCTCCTACTATTTCGTGATTATGCTCTTCCAATGCCGATCTGATCAGCGAACGCATATAAACCGAATCATCTACGATTAATATTTTGGCCATAACTCTTAAGTAAGGTTGTTTATTTTATTTAAAAACTCTTCTTCCACCATCCAAATAAAATCGGGTGAAATATCTAGCTCCGGACTGTTAAAAATGGCTTTAAAGTGCAAGATAGACTTATAGTTGGTGGCTTCTTTTTCTATGTGGATATTTACCTTTGACTGACTGTCCAATACGATCAATTCAGGTACTTGACCATATAGCTCCAAACCTGTTCGGTCTGAAAACCGGGTAATTACAGCTGCAGCTACCATGTTGTCTAATTCAGTGAGAAACCCTATGGTCATCATTTTTTTCTTTGCCTCTTCATCCGATAGCAAACTGGGAGGCAAACAATCTTTGATTATTTTCTGCACTTCATCTTCACAAAGTATCAAATAGCTGACACCCTCCAGATCACCCATAATTTGAGTTCTGAGCAGGTGAATTGGACTTTCCGACTTCTTGCTGAATTGCAATTCATCCACCTCATAGTCGATCTTTTTAATTTCGATTGGACTTTGAAGGATGCTGCCCATGGCCTCTGAGGCTTGGGTTAAACCACCCTCTATGAGGCTGGCCACCGAACCGAGTTCGCTTTCTTTTAGGATTTTAAACATAATACTATGAGTTTCTGGCTTTTATTTTGGTTTGTTAGCAGCCATGCTCTTTAATAAATCTAATAGGGTTTGTCCTATTTTATCTGCTGGTTCTATCAATTCTACAGCGCCGATCTCTATCGCCTGGCGAGGCATACCAAATACCACGCTTGTGGCTTCATCCTGTGCCACAGTTCTTGCACCTGCCTTTCGCATGGCCAATAAGCCTGCAGCACCATCTTTGCCCATCCCCGTCAGCAAACAACCAATGCTGTTTTTACCTCCGTGCTGCGCTACCGATTCAAAAAGCACATCCACAGACGGTCGGTGCCTGTTTACTTGCGGTGTTTCCCCATCTATGATTACTTCCCATCCTTTTGGACCTCGAGTGACTCTTAAGTGGGCGTCTCCCCTTGCAATAATCGCTCTTCCCGGTCCAACCCAATCTCCATTCTCCGCTTCTTTCACCTCCAACTTACAAAGTTGGTTCAACCTGTTTGCAAATTGTGCGGTAAATCCCTGTGGCATGTGCTGAACAATAACTATGCCAGAGGTATTATCAGGTAATCCCATCAATACATTCTTCAAAACCTCAGTACCCCCGGTACTGGCACCAATTGCAATCAAGTACCTGGATGATTGCAATTGATTGAGTTCATTGCTTCTATTTCTCAAGACTCCATGCTGTACTTCGAATGCTCTCGCAGGTCTTTTTTTTAGATTGCTCAAATTGGCTTTCGCTGCGGCCCGTATGGTTTGGCAAAGACTTTGGGCATTCTTTTCAATATCTTCTCGTGCACCCAATTTAGGCTTGGCTAAGATGTCTGCCGCCCCAAACTCCAAAGCACGTATCGCCGTCTCTGTGCCTTTTTCTGTTAGCGTAGAAATAACAACTACGGGCAAGGGGTGTTGTTTCATTAACTTTTGCAGGAAAGTCAGTCCATTCATTCGGGGCATTTCAATGTCCAGCGTAATTACATCCGGAACCTGTGTACGCATGATCATCGCCGCTTCAAAAGGATCCGATGCCATACCAATAACCTGCAAGTCTGGTTCACGTGAGAAAATATCCGACAATGCGTGACGTACCATCGCCGAATCGTCAACAATCAATATTTCTATTGGGGCAATCATTACTTAAGTAATTTATGCTCAGTGCCCACGTATTTCATTTTAATTTGACCACTAGCTGTATCCATAATGATTTTTCGCCCCACATGACCGCCTACACTTTCAGCCACTACCGGAATTCCTTCCTCGCGAAGCATCTTTTTGGAAATATCGGTGTTTCTCTCACCTATTTTTACGGTGAAATTGGCTTGATTGGCACCCCCAAATAATTTAGCTTTTAAATCACCTTTGCGACTACCGAGTTTGATCATTTGTTCGATAAGCTTCTCGATGGCTATATTCCCATATTTTACAGATGCCAGCCCTTCACCGTTCCAAAGTGGTAACATGTAATGATTCATGCCCCCGTATTTATTTACCGGATCGTGTAAGCAGACCGCTATGCACGATCCTAAAACCGTGGTGATTATGGCTGGGTCCTCGCTAACAAAGAGACTCGAAGGATACAGGTAATGCTGGATAATATGTGTGTCCCGTGTGATCAAAAGGTTTCGTCTGCTTCGCTATCAAACAAAAACTCATCCCCGAAAAGATTTTCTTCTCCTGTGATTTCACCTGATGGTAAATTAACCTTGAATTTAGACCCTCTATCTTTTTCGCTTTCCACGAAGACACGACCCTCTAATAATTCAATGCCTGCTTGAACCACTGATAACCCAAGACCGTGCCCACCATATGCTTTGGTAGTACCTGTGTCCAGCTGACGGAAGCGATTAAATATCACTTCCCGATCTTTCGCATCGATGCCTACTCCAAAATCCTCGAACAGCAGCTCCATTTGTTTTTCAGAAATAAACACATGGATAATTACCTCTCCACCGTCTTCGCTGAACTTCAAGGCATTGGATAAAAGGTTATTCAGAACCGCTCTGAGTACCATTCTATCAGTTACAAAGTCCTGATCACCTGAGCTTTCTACACTTATGTTTACATGATGGTCATAGATACCATCAAAAGAATGGATGATAGACTCCAATAACTCAATGATGTTGACACGTTGGTATTCGGGTACCAGTTCCCCAGCCTCCAATTCAGCCGCCATAAATATATTTTGCAAATGGCCATTTAAAATGAAGGTATCACGATAAATCATGTTAACCATTTTTAGATTCTTTTCAACTTCGTCAGGATGTTGAATCATTTGCTTCAAAAGACCCAGCATGGAAGTAATGGGATTATTGATCTCATTTTTAATGTTAGAAAGAAAATGTGACTTCAACTTTTCTGATTCGAGCAGACGGGTATTGACCTTTTCCAGTTCATTGACCAGTTCTTGCTTGTCAATTAACATTTCACTCATTTGGTCGAACCTATCTTCGATTTCCTGTATCAGTGCTTTGTCTGTGAGTTTCATGATTAAATTTTTTTATATATCGTCGGCTGGACTTGTCGCAGTGGTACGTGCTTACCAATTATCGACTCTGAATGCCCGAGGAAAAAGTAACCATCTTCTTTCAAGTGCGCGGACAACTTGTTAATGACGGCCTCCTGGTTGAATTTGTCGAAGTAAATAAGCACATTTCGACAAAAGACTAGGTCAAATTTTCGATCCATCTTGTAAGCGGTATCCATTAGGTTCAGGCGGCTAAATTTCACTTTTTTTCTCAACTCCGGGATGACCCGTACCAGCGTTTTTGAGCGGTCCCTGCTTCTAAGAAAATAGCGTTTTTTCATCTCGTTCGGAATAGGTTGAATCCGATCTTCCTTGTAAATCGCACTAAGCGCATGCTGTAGAGCCTCAGATGAAATATCCGTGCCGTGAATGAAGTAATTGATCCTCGGTTTTGAGGAAGTGCGGTTAAATTCTTCGATCACAATGGCCAACGTATAAATTTCCTCTCCTGTGGAAGCCGCAGCACTCCAAATGTTAAGCGGTTGACCTTTTAACTCATCGGCTTTTGTTGGCAGGTATTTCTGTGTTAAAAAATCAAAATGGGGGGGTTCCCGAAAAAAGTCTGTCTTGTTGGTGGATATGGCATCGACCATTTTAATCAGTTCGAACTGCCCCTCCTCCGAAAACACATGCTCCAGGTATTGTCTGAAAGAAGTTTGCCCTATGGCCTTGATTCTTTTCTGTAAACGTCCTTCCACCATGATCTGCTTTTCAGGAGGCAACTTGATCCCATAATGGCGGGTAACGTACTTACTTATTCTGTCAAAATCTTTTTGTTCCAACCGTACCTTATCGATACCGGATATCAAATGGGCCATATCGGAAGAAAGGCTACCCAAGGCTAAAAACGCTCAAAATCTTTATCCAGGTCATCGGATGGATCACCAAGATCCAAGTGGATTCCTTTCTCTTTTTTCTCAACCTGTTTTTCCGCAGTTTCTTGGTCTCGTCGTTTTAACTTTTCATCCGATTCCTTTTCCTGGACCTTCTCTGTTCGCTGGTCATCTTTTGAATACGGTAAAGGTCCGTCGTTAGATGAATCACCTACTACACCCAGTTGATTTTTGGCATTGTCTTTGGCTTCATCCATCATTGCTTGAAGCTTATCAATTTCCAAGTCCGCCACTTCCTCCAGCTTGAAGAAGCCTATCTTCTCAATCATGGTTTGAGCCTGCGCATATAATTCATGAGAATTGGCGGACATTTGTTCGGCCACCGCCGCATTTTGCTGTACAATTTGGTTTAGATTCTGTATGGCGTTATTGATCTGGTCTGCACCGTTTTTTTGTTCAAGGCTTCCGGTGGTAATATCCGAAACCAATTCGGCAGTTTTCTGGATGCCCGGAACGGTCTTTGCTAAAATTTCACCAGAACTTTGTGCTACTTCCACACCCAATGCCGACTCCTCATCAATTTTCGTCGCTGCCTCCTGACTTCTTTCAGCGAGTCTTCTAATTTCTGCTGCTACCACTGCAAAGCCTTTGCCGTGTTCGCCTGCACGCGCCGCTTCCACCGCTGCATTGAGCGCAAGTAGGTTTGTTTGCCGACTGATCTCCCCAATGATGGAAATTCGATCGGTGATTAACCGCATGGAATTGATGGTTTTACTCACCAATTCATTGGTATCCTTGATATTTTTAGCGCCATCTAAGGCAATCTGATTGGTTTGCTGGGCATTGTTGGTATTTTCTTCAATATTAACGGTCATCTCTTCCATCGAAGAGGAAACCTCCTCTGCGGAACTGGCCTGCTCCGAGGCACCATCCGCCATTACCTGTGAAGAAGCACTCATCTGACCACTTGCCAATAAAATGTTCTGACTGCTTTTGGCCACCACCTTAACTATATTTCTAAGCTGTTCGGCCATGTCTTCCACGCTGGACAGTAGGTCACCAATTTCGTCCGATGCCTTGCGCTTGGCCTTTCCTTTTACATTCAAGTGTCCGCTTGCAATACGTTCTATGGCCTTTCGGGTCACATCAACTGAGTTCAAAATGTTTCGATTGACTGCTGAACTAATAAAATAAGCCAGCACCATACCGAAGAGGATGACCACGGCTATGGTTAGCCTTGCACTGGATTGGACTTTTGTATTTTCCTCACCCAATGCGCTGGATATTTCCGCCAAGGCTGGCATGATCTTTTGAAAAGTCCGATCAGTTACTTCACTCAATCCACCTCCATCATGATTACCAATCAGTAGATCCATGTCAACCAGTTCTGAAAAAGTAGTCCGATACGCTTCCATGTTCGATAAAAGCACAAGGTTGAAACTGGTGGATGTCATTTCGTTTAAAACGCTATTCAAACGATCTCTGTACCCCAGATCGCCTCTGAGTAAATAGTCTTTTTCATGACGTCTGCACATCAAGAGATTTACGCGTTCTGCATCCGACAAAACGGCATCCTCCACATCGTGTATGGCTGCGCGCATGGCTCCAATTTTACCATAATCCTTAAATCCTCGCGTTCGATAGGCTGTAATTAGATCGGTAAAGGCACGTGCGTAATCTTTGAATAGAATTTCAATCGAATCCAACTTGGACTGATAACCCCTACGTATTAAGAAGCGGTCGTTGCGCAACTCGGCAATGTGTTTGTAAGCCCTATTCAACTCAGTATTGAATGCCGCGAGGTATTCACTCTCTCCATTGCTGTAAAAATTTTCATTGTCCAGATCATACAACAGGAATTGATTCTGGAGACTGTTCAAACTGGTCGAAAAAGTTTCAATTTGGCGAAGTTGACCCACTGCATATTGGGTATTCTGCACGCGCACAGACATGAAGTAAGCGATTACGCCAGTAAGCACCAATATTGCAATCAGACTAAGTGAGAAAACCCTCAATTTCCGCCGAATGGTGAATTTCATAGCTTGTGAATCATTTTTAGTTGGTTGACCGGTTACTTGTTAAATATCCTTTTTATCTGCCTGCTCATTCGAATCCTGCATTTCGTTCATTTCCTCAATAGAAAATACCTTGCCCAGATTCAAAAGCATAATAAAATCCTCCTCCTTCCGAAAAACACCTTCGATGAATTCGAGTTTATACCTGGCTTGAATGGTTGGAGAAGGTTGAATCTGGGAAACCCCAATTTCCATCACTTCCAAAACTGCATCCACCAGCGTACCAATCTGAATTTTTTCTCCCTCCACTTCGATATCAACCACGATTACACAGGTGTTTACGGTGTACTGAACAGGCTCCAGCCCGAATTTTACTTTCGTGTCAACCAGTGGAAGCACCTTACCCCGGAGGTTGATTACGCCGGCCATGTATGCTGGCGCATGAGGGACCCTGGTAATCTTGGGCACTTCCAATATCTCAATGACATGTTGCACATTTAAAGCAAAGAATTCTTCATCCAGTCTAAAGGAAAGGTACGACTGGGTGTGTTCCATTACAGCTTCCTCTATCTCTTCAGTTTTCATTAGGCGGTCATTTTCTTTTTATCCGATCTCATTGACAGTATTCTATAGGTATCCAACACCAGAGCAATGGAGCCATCACCCATGATGGTGGCCCCAGAAATAAATTCCTGACTTCTGTAATACTTTCCCAGGGGCTTCAGAACGGCCTGGTATTCCCCTGCAATCGCTTCCACACACAAACCCATTTTTAAGGTATCATTTTTCACTACCACGATATTGACATCACTTTCATCTTCTTTATCTAGCAGGCCGAACTCCTTGCGAAGATCTACATATGGCACCTGCTCCTCATTGAGTACAATCAACTGATTGAAGTCATTCGATACTTCAGATTTGGGCACCTGGAAACAACGCTCCACTACCTCCAAGGGAATTACAAAATGGGTATCCTTGATCTTTACCAACAGACCATCAATCACCGAAAGCGTTAGCGGGAGACCCAGGGTGATTTTGGTGCCTTCTCCCAAAACTGAATCGATACCTATATCGCCTCTAATCTCCATGATATTTTTTCGAACTACATCCATGCCCACACCCCTTCCTGAAACTTCGGAGACAACTTTGGCGGTTGAGAACCCAGCTGCGAAAATTAATTCCAGTGTCTCTTTTTCTGAAAGCACATCGTCTTTACCAATCAGCCCCTTTTCAATGGCTTTGTTTCGTATAACCTGAGGATTGATCCCTCCACCATCGTCCTCCACTTCTATGTAAACCTTGGCGCCCGAATAAAAGGACCTCAAACGAATGCGACCCACCTCTGGCTTTCCCGCGGCCTTGCGTTCTTCCATAGACTCAATGCCATGATCGACACTATTGCGGATGATATGAAGCAATGGGTCAGACAATGCCTCGATGATCTTTTTGTCTAACTCCGTTTCCCCTCCTTCCGTTTCAAAATCCACCTGCTTACCCAGTTGCTGTGAAAGGTCTCGAACGGTTCGCTGAAACCGACCAAAAAGACTGTTGATTTCGATCAATGTCATACCAAATGCCAGGTCTCGTAATCTTCGTGTGAGCTTGGCGATGTCTTCTGTAATCACCTCCAATCTTGGATTGGGATGCTCATCATGGTACAATGAGAGGCCCGCCTGTGCCGTCACCAATTCACTCACCTGATTCATCAAATCATCCAATTTTTCAGAAGTTACCCGAATGCTTGAAATGGCTTCCCCCCCTTTTTTTATTGTTGGTGCAGTGGCCTTGGGCTTTTCTTTTTTAGTCTCTTTAAAGACAGGGACATCCTTTAGGATGGGCGCCGAGACTTTCACCTCTGATGTTTGTGATACTGCGGGCGGTCTAGTCAACCCGTGTTGCACATTTTTCTTCTCACTTCTGCCAGACAATTGATTGTATACCACCTGACCAGATTTGAGCCATTGCTCAATTTGCTGAACGCCATATACCGGTCTGTCCAATCGCGTTTCTCCAATTTCGGTTTCAATTAAATTGAAATTTACCTCGTTGACAGATAACGGGTGGATTTTGACGGATTCATCATCTTGTAGGAAAAGAAATACTTCCTCAATGCTCGACTGCTCAATGTCACCTTTCAAGATCAATTCCCACGACGTGTAGCATGCATCCGTTTCATAAGCACCCAGCATGCCTTGTTTGTCTATGTGGGGGATCACCAATGATTGACCCAAGGCTGCAAGTTCGTCTACCAACAAAATAGGACTGGTCCCGTCCTTTAATACATCCTTTTTGGGCTTAAAATAA
This sequence comes from uncultured Roseivirgaceae bacterium, assembly GCA_964403075.1. Taxonomy (GTDB): domain Bacteria; phylum Bacteroidota; class Bacteroidia; order Cytophagales; family Cyclobacteriaceae; genus CAYOEV01. The sequence goes on from CAYOEV010000016.1 coordinate 36,850, forward strand.
ACGTACCATGCCTTTTCATTCATCGATCTGCCGCTAGAACCTGTAGGAGTCTGCCCAGGATCGTTAGCCAGGATGGCACGAAATGAATTACTCAATTTTCTATTTTTTTTCTGGTCTTCGGGGTTCCTTATTTCCGGATCTCCAACAATATTTTTCAGGTGATCCATGGAAGCCAGGGTGCTGTCTATTAAATGCCCAGACAACTTCAACTCATTTGAACGAACCTTGTCATAAATGGTCTCAAGGTGGTGAAGAAAATCAGCCACCTTGGTGGACCCATACATACTACTGGTCCCTTTTAAGGTATGCATCGAACGAAATACATCTGCTACCAGCGCGCTGTCCTCAGGATTCTTTTCCAACTGAAGTAACGATTCCTCCATTTTGTTGATCAACTCTTCAGCCTCCGCCAGGTATAGGTCTTTCAGATCTGCCATCAACGTATGATTTTATGTATGACTCTTAACAACATTTCTTCCTCAAAGGGCTTTACCAGCCAGCCTGTAACGCCTGCGGCTTTGGCTTCTTTTTTCTTTTCTATGTGTGATTCAGTGGTGAGCATGATGATGGGTAGGTATTTGTAATCATCAATTTTCCGCACTTCCTTAATCAAATCGATACCGTCCATGACAGGCATGAACAGATCAGTGATAATCAAAGATACCTTCGACTGAATTGTTTTAAGTTTCTCTACACCATCGGAGCCGTTTATTCCACGGTGCACTTGGTACCCCGCATTTTCGAGGGTGCTTGCTACCAATTCCCGAATACTCTCAGAATCATCCACTACAAGTATTGTCCGTTTCATCGGCTAAGTCAGTTTAGGCTTCTTAAGAAAATTATCAAAACCAACTGTTTGAATAATGCTGAACAAGTCACCCGAGAGTTCTGAATCCACCGTAACCTTCTTTTCCTCATGGTATTTATGCTGGTAATAATAGAGAAGTTGAATACAGGTTACATCTAGTGTATCTACCTCCTTTAAATAAAAATCTACTACCTCGTAGTTATTGAATAAAGGATCGATTGCTTGCTTAAAAGCCTCACAATTATCCACCGTCAAGTTTCCGCTTAGGAATACCCTGGTTTGTTTGACTTTTTTTCTTCTGGATGGCTGTATGTCTACAGTCGCTCCTTTCAATGCCATTCCGGCCCCTGGTGCATCTGCTAGCGATTCAGGCTTGAGCATTTTTTGCTTCACGCCCTCACGTACCTTTTTCGACTTAGGCCCGATGGCTTTAGCAGACGGTTTTTTTGATTTCGGTGAGGATTTTTTTCCTCCCATGTTAGATCCTAAGGCCATGAAAAGGTTATCTAGGTTTTTTCTCTGTTAATGTTATCAATTCCTGTGCCACATCCATGTAATCCTTGGCACTATTTGAGCCAGGCGCATATTCTATCACGCTTTGCCCAAAAGAAGGGGCTTCTGCTGCCTTCACATTGGTCCGAATCTGTTGGGTAAAGACTGGAATATCAAAATGTTCATTTACGTAGGCCCGAATCTCTGAGGTTAACTTTTTTCTTGAATCTACCAAAACAGGCAAGGCTCCAAGTATTTGAAGTGTTGGGTTGTGTGCCAACCGCACCTCTGCGATCGTGGTATTTATTTGTTCCAAGCCCTGGATGCTAAAAACATCCAACTGCATGGGGATTAACACTCCGCCTGCAGCCGACAATGCATTGATCGTGAGCGCGGACAAAGAAGGCGGACAGTCTATTAATATGAAATCATAATCTCCCAAAGATTTTAGAGACTCTTTAAGCACGAAGGGATTATCCGCGCCGTTTTGCCCAAGTTGGACCCTGCTCAACCTTTGGTCTGTGGGAATCACATCAATTCCTTCCCTTGCCACTAACACTTGCCTTACATCTACCTCACCCTTCAATACTTCACTTATAGAATTCTCGAAATGGTTGATACCCAGAGAGTAACTCAAATTACCCTGCGGATCAAAATCAACGATCAACACACGAAAGTTTCGTTTGACCAACGCCCTTCCGAGATTAACTGTTGTGGTTGTCTTGCCTGTCCCGCCTTTCTGATTGATAATGGCGATTGTCATAGGTAGGATTTGCTGTAAAGTAATTACTTTTTCCTCTCCCGGCAAAAAGGTTACACCACTGGATGGCGAACGCCCGGGTTAGTTAGAGAGAAATTAATTAAATACTTTTGTGCTTTAGATTAAATTTATTTGACCAAAGCATATTTGGCAAAAACTAGCATTCGGATTGCGGTTGTTGGTTTTCTTAATTCTACACAGACGCATCTTAGTCGATTAACTACATGAAGCAGCTCAGAAACCTGTCTATACGTCAAAAGTTTGTCCTGGTCGTAATTCCATTGATCCTTATTATTGTCTTATTGGATTATTTCCAAATAATGCATGATTATCATGACTACCGAGATGGTCAGGAGCTCAATAAGGCAATTGTTGTAGGAATTGATATCAACCATGCGGTTCATGAACTCCAAAAAGAGCGCAGCATTTCTGTTGGCTTTGTAAGTAGTGATGGTGATCAATTCAAATCTACCCTCGACAAACAAAGATTCCGAACAGACAGCACCATTTTGGAAGTTTATAGTGCCTTGGAGGCGGCCGCCCTTGAGCAGATAAAAACAGATCATGGAGAGGATATTGAGGAAATGCGCACTTTCTTCGAGGACCTGAATGGTATACGCAGTCAGGTTGATAACCATGCCTTAACTCCAGAGCGAACCATCGCTTATTATTCGGAAATCATTGATGTCGCCCTCAATACGGTGAACCGTTTGATCAACGAAACACGAGACAAAGACATGGCACAACAAGTCCATGCCATCATCTATTTTCTCAAATCCAAAGAGCAGGCAAGCATTGAGCGTGCCATCGGCACCCAGTCATTTACGAATGCCTCCATGGATATAAAGCGACACAACGAATATGCCACCATCGTCGCCGGGCAAGCCGCGTACCTGGACGCATTTTTTACCATTGCCGACAGTCGGTCCAAACGTTTTTACAATGACGTAATGAAGGGACCGGACATCGAAGAGGCTGAACGAATGCAAAGTGAATTGCTGCAAAATGACAACCTGACTACTGATCCGAGTTACTGGTACGATATGATGACTAGTAAGGTCAACTCCCTGAAAAAAGTGGAAGATTTCATGTCAGAAGAAGTCTTATTGCGCACAGCCCAAATAGCTGACCAGGCTTATTACAAATTCATCCGCATCGCAATCGTCGATGTGTTGGTGGGCGGACTGGCCATTTGGTTTCTTAGTTTCATTGCCAGCGATCTCATTCGGAACGTCAAGAAACTGGAAAACTTCACCAAACAGGTGACCCAAGGAGATCTCAGCCAAAAGGTGCATATTGATTCTAAGGATGAAATTGGGCAATATGCCAAAACATTCAATGTGATGCTTGAAGAAATCAACCGTTCACACAATGCCCTGCGTAAGGAACGTGACCACATCCAGTACCTTTATGACAATGTAATCCGCCAGTCAGAAGTAGTTTTTGAAAATGTACATCAGGGTATTTTCCTGATTGATTCGAACCTTAAGATTAGCAACCTGTATTCCAAAGCTATGGAAGATATCTTCGAGAATAAGAAGATTTCTGGCGAAAACTTCTCCAACTTCATGCGACCGCATTTGATCCCCCGAGACCTCGAGGCGTTGGAAATGTTTATCCGGCACCTGTATAATCCGGATATGGATGAAGAGGTGGTGAGCCAGCTAAATCCCATAGAATCCGTTCGTATTTACAATGAGGAAGGTGGAGTCATAGATACCAAGTACATAAAAACCTCATTTACCAGGGTGGCAAGGGAAGGAGAAATTCAAAACATCATGGTTACCATTACAGACCAAACGGAGTCCATACTACTTCAACAGCACCTGGAAGAAGCAGAGAACAAAAAGAAAAAAGAAACAGAGCAAATATTGAGTATTCTTAAAATTGATCCTTCTGTATTGCTCGGCTTTCTTCATAATACTAAAAAAGAATTGAAGGGCATATCAGAACGTTATGAAAAAGATAAAATTAAAAATTACGATGAGTTATTGAAGTTTACTTTTGAAACCATCCATAATCTTAAGGGCAATGCGCTTCTTATTGGGTTGAAGCTGATGAGCGAAAAATTTCACGATATGGAAGAACTCATCAATAAAACGAAGGAGAAAGAACTGGAGAGCACTGACTTCCTGCCCATCTTGTATGACATTGATGAGGCCGACAAGATGCTCACAGACATGATGGAAATGCTGAATCGCGTGGCAGATGTCTACAAGAAAACACAGCGCCCGGGAAATGATGCTGCTAACGCAATTTTAGTAGACTCCCTCGAAAAAGGGTTAAACAATATGAGCAAGGAAGTTGGCAAGGTGGTTCAACTTTCATTTACCAATGAGGATGATATAACCATACCAGAAACCGGTTTAAAGCCTGTTCAGGATGTCATGATTCAATTAATGCGCAACAGTCTGGTGCATGGGATTGAAAGTCCCAATGATCGGATGAATGCGGGAAAATCAATTACCGGTAACATTCATATTGCATTGAAACAAATTGATCCAGACCACATTGAGGTTACCTACGATGACGACGGTGCTGGTTTGGATTTGGACAAAATCAAAGCCCGCGCTTTGGAACGAAACCTCGCCACAGAAGAGGAACTAAACGTAATGGACACGGTAGGCATCAGCAAGCTCATATTCGCAGAAGGATTCTCCACGGCAGATGAGGTCACCGAGCATGCCGGCCGGGGTCAGGGAATGAATTTGGTTGAATCAATAATTAAAGAACATCAAGGAAAGTTTAGCATAGATTTTGAGCAGGGTAAGAAATTTGAAATGATCATTACCTTTCCAACCAATAGCCTTAAATCCGAATAAATCATGAAACTCCTAATAGTAGACGACTCGTCTATCATGCGACGAACCATTGAGAAACATCTGACGGACTACGCGCTGGAAATTGTAGGAATGGCATCCAATGGTAAAGAAGCCATTGAAATCGTAGAAAGAGAACTGCCAGACCTGGTAACTCTGGATATTACCATGCCTGAAATGGATGGCATCACTTGTCTCGAGCAGATCATGAAAATCAAACCGGATACCAAGGTACTGATCATCACTGCACTTGCAGATAAACTAACAGGACTTCAGGCATTGGATAAAGGTGCCAAAGGTTTTCTGTATAAACCTGTTCGTGGGGATGCACTTAAAAAATCTTTTGACAAAATAATGAATAGCTAGGAATGGACAAGAATAGTGAAGAGTTCGAAGCCACCTGTAACTTGTTCATCAACTCAGTTGAAAATTACTTTAAACTCCTAACGGATGTAAGCTCAAAAACTGAGGTGCCTTATATCAAAAATGCCAAGGATCTGGAATTGAAAGACATCACGGGGATGATCGGAATTACCGGCACCCGTAAAGGCTTCGTTTACATCACTGCCTACCAAGCGATGTTTACAGATCTTATCAATATATTCATCGGCATTGACGACCCATCATTGGAGGATATTTTGGACATGGCGGGTGAAATTGCCAATGTGGTAGCAGGAAATGTGAGAGCCAATCTGGGTGCCAATTTTATGATATCAGTACCCGTCGTTTTCGAAGGTATGCCCAATCAGTTGAAATTTTCAGACGGCATGTCCATATACGTTATACCCATTAACTGGAAGGGCCACGAGGCGAACGTGGTCATTGGGCTGGAATAACTTTGTACTAAATTACGGTTATGGCGGAAAGATTGGGATCGGATCAATTGAAAATCGGTGTGGAGGACACGGCAAGAAAAAATTATTTTACGCTGTTTCCTAATGATGAAACCCTGAATCAAAGTTTGCCGGAGGCTTTTATTGTAAATATTCCGATGAGTACAGTAGGCGGCGATGGCTACTGGCTTCACCGCAAATTTGATCACATCTACCTGGTGGCTTTTGATTGCATGGGTCACGGGCACCTGGCCAGCATGATTACCCGCAAATACACAGAAATAATCGCGAAGGTGGTGGTAGATGAGCAGGTGGAAGATCCTGGAGAAATTCTGATTAGAATTCACAATGATATTAGGTCCCGGTTCGGTGACAAAATGAATCGCCCGGACACCGGGGCCGATGTTGGAGTTGTGAAAATAAATATTCCTGAAAGAAAGCTCTGGTTTGCGGGTGCAAAGATGGATTTGGCACAAGTTATTGAGGGGGAAATGAAAACGATTAAAGCCAACCGTTTACAAGTGGGTGAAATGTTTGAAGAACCCAGGAAATACGACACTTACCGGATGGATTTAAATGAAGAAAGACCCTCAAAATTTTACTTGCAGTCTGATGGATTACGTGATTTATTTGGTGGACCGGATGGTAAAAAACTAGGCAAGAGTAACATGTTCAAGCTTTTGGAGGAAAACTACCCCTATCCATTTAAGGTCCAGAAAGAACGCATTCTCGCTTTTATCGAAGAGTGGAATGGATCTAACATGCAATTAGACGATATCTTACTTATCGGGTTCAGTGTTTAGTTTAAAGACAGACCATGAAAGCTACTGGAAACTTGTTCCGGATATTTCTGCTGATCTTGCAAAATTGTACGCCCCACAGCTCTCTGATGAGGAAATAATAATCCAGAAAACTCACCAAGTGCTGAAAGATCTGCTAATCCCTTAACCATTCCACTTACCCCTGAAGCGGTGGCCGCAGCCTTTGTAGACAATCCAAGATCAAAACCCGGAATGGACAAGTTGGATCTAAGCTACAAAGAAGAACTGAAGGAAATAGCACAACAATTAGCGACTTATCGAGACTTTCTAGTCAGAAAAAGAGATCTTCAAGGGTTAACTTCACAGATTAAACGTATTCGGAGGGAGGTTACACAATAGTGTTTTTCATTTTTTCAAAAGTGCTTTATTTTCTAATTCTGCCTCTATCCTGGGTGATCGGCCTTTGGTTAATGAGTTGTTGGATCAGGCATCCCCGCTGGAAAGTCAGGCTTAGAAATGCCGCAATGATCCTTCTCTTAATTTATTCTAACCCCTGGCTGGCCAACTTTATCGTTGGAAGGATGGAAACGCCGTCTACGGTTACTTTGCCTGCTCATGTAAATACAGGTGTGGTGCTTGGCGGCATGCTGGATACCTCACGGCCAGAAATTGAATTCACTGAATCTGCCGATCGTTTTATAATTGGTCTGCTGCTTCTCAAGCAGAATTCCATAACCCGGGTCGTCTGGAGTGGCGGATCTGGAGACATACTACGAGAAGATTTTGTAGAAGCCGAATCCCTCGCTGAGACAGCCCAAATTCTGGGTGTGCCCATGGACCAAATGTTGCTGGAGGTGAGATCAAGAAATACGTATGAAAATGCACGCTATACCCGTGAATTGATACAAAACACAGATTCCATTGTTTTAGTCACCTCTGCCTTTCACATGACCCGCGCAATGGCTTGTTTTGAAAAGCAAGGATTCGCCGTTGTCCCTTACCCGGTGGATTATCGCCAGAGTCAGCTAACTGGATGGGAAGCATGGATGCCCTCTCTTGACGCCTTGCAGGACTGGGAGCGAATCAATAAAGAAACCCTCGGTTATGTAGTATATTGGCTAAAAGGGTATCTATGATCAACCGCAGTATTTGTCCAATGCGGCCTGAGCACCAGCGGCATCCAGATTCTTCGCGGTCTGCAAGTCTTCGCATCCACCTGTTTTGCTCAATGCTAATTTGAGTGCCCCCCTGTACAAATAAGCATCTGCGTAATCTTTATCCAAAAAAATCACTTCATTGTAAGCATCCAATGCTTCCTGCACGTAACCCAACTGATGATTGGCTCTTGCTCTCATGAATTGAGCTTGAGAAGACTGCTCTTCAATTTTCAAAGCGTTCTGGGATAGAACAAGGGCACGTTCATAGTTTTGATTGAAATAAGCAATCTGCGCAAGCGAAAGGATGGCCTTTAGATGTTGAGGGTCTTTTTTTATTATCCATTCAAAATCTTGTAAGGCAAGGTCCAACTTACCTAACTCTTGATAAGATCGCCCACGGTTGTAACGAACGTCTATGTCATCCCCCTTTTCCTGGATGGTTTCAGTATACGCATTCACTGCTTCCTGATAACTACCCTGCTTAAAAAAGGCATCTCCTTCCCTATCAGTGTCTGAGCAACCGGACAGCAAAGTGATGCCTAAGAATAAAACGGTCCAATAATAATGTCGCATATGCCGGCTATTTTGCCGCAAACTTATTCATAATCAATTCCATATTTAACGTTTTTGTATTTGACCAGTTCAATATATGCTGACCCGAAAAACATATCTGCATCTACACGCAAGGGAAGTTGATTCTTGTCGGCAGATAACCAGGCCGTAATGGGGTATTTGCCTGGAAATATTTTATTCTCGGGCATGATAGGTACAATTTTATGCGCCCTTAGTTGTCCCACTTTACTGGTGATGGTTTCCACGCCTTTGTAGATGACATCCATATTGAACAACTCACCTTCAAAAAAGGCATTGATTTTGATAAGATCGCCGCTTTTATATTGATTGTAATCAATCTGGCGCATCTGCATGAAACCACCTAGCATGCCAAAACGCTCCCCATTCATATCAAAATACTGAGTGGGCTCTGGCTGGTTTCGCTTGATGCGCTCCATTCGGATTTTTTGATTACCGTAATCAAAATAAGTGCGTTCATCCAAGATGTATTTACCCTCTTTAAGATCGCGGTAGTTCATCATGGGCATTAAATCCCGCGTCCGTACATACGCACCCCACTCATCTTCTACGCGCGCAAACACACCGGCAAAACCGGCACTTCTGGCACGCACACGAAACTTGTAGCATTGCTCCCCTTTGTAGTTTTGTATAGAATGGTTGGTATACCAGCTTGCTCTACCCACGGTAAACCATCCATAACTCATCTTAAACTCCATGTATTCACCCGGATTCAACGGATCGTCCCTGAGCTCCTTGTGCGGCTGGCCCATAGCCAACCAACTGGTAAGTAAAACGATGGCTGTTTTCATGGCTTTCAATTTTGTTCCTAGCCTCATAATTACAAGTTCGGTGCCAAGATTAATTTAAACAGCCAATTGGTTTTCTCTCAATGCCTCATTCAAGGAGGTTTTTTTGTCAGTACTTTCCTTTCTTTTGCCGATAATCAATGCACATGGTACCTGATAAGTGCCAGACGGAAACTCCTTTGGAATGCTGCCGGGAATCACAACTGAACGAGCTGGTACATAGCCTTTGTAGGTCACGGGCTCTGTGCCAGTAACGTCTATGATACGGGAACTGCTAGTGAGTACTACATTCGCACCCAACACCGCCTCTCGGCCGACCCGGACGCCTTCAACCACTATGCATCTGGAACCAATAAAAGCATGGTCTTCAATGATTACCGGGGCCGCCTGAAGAGGCTCCAACACGCCACCAATGCCAACACCCCCACTTAGATGAACATTTTTTCCTATTTGTGCACAACTGCCTACAGTGGCCCAGGTGTCTACCATGGTACCTTCGTCTACATAGGCACCAATGTTCACATAAGAAGGCATCATCACGGTACCCTTGCTGATGTAGGATCCATACCTGGCGACTGCATGCGGCACCACGCGAACACCCAGTTCATCGTAATTTTCTTTCAACGCCATCTTGTCGTGAAAATGAAAAGGTCCTACCTTGATTGGTTCCATTTTGCGAATAAGAAAATACAGAATAACCGCCTTCTTCAGCCATTCGTGTACCTCCCAGTTCTGCTCTCCCGGTGATGCGATTCTTAGCGTTCCTTTATCCAAATCCTCGATGCACAATTCAATGGCCTCGATTACCGCCACATCTTTGAGCCGTTCGCGGTTTTCCCACGCCTCTTCAATGAGTAATTTTCTTTGCATTTTTACTTTTGGATTTTTTCTAAGTGACAGATCGGCAAACGAAGATAGTGATTGCGTCGGTTTTAAAACCGGTAGATGATGTAAGAAGCTGTGGAAAAATCGGTAAGACCCTGATCAATTATTTAAAAGGAAGGGTCTACTCGATGGGCTATCCCAGTCTGGAGGCGCCGCCCAATTCCTCTGGTTTTTATTACCTGCCTTGGAAACCATTCTCCAGATTGTCTGTCCTTCGTTTCCTGATTCCACTCAAATTCCTTGTTCGCCTGGTACAACTCCGACCCCAGGTTCTAATAGTTAATACCCACGAATTATTGTGGGCCATGTGGATTTACGCGTGGATGATTCCTGGCTGCACATGCATCTATGATGTCCGCGAAAACTATGCGACCAATTTAAGATACCAGGGAAATTACCCTTGGTTCATAAGCCAAATTGCAGCGAGTTATATCCGTATCAAAGAATGGGTCACCAGACCCAAGGTCACCCTTTATTTTCTGGCTGAAAAATCATATGCCAATCAGCTACCCTTCGTAAAAAAGAAGCACCTGATCCTTGAAAATAAAGCCACCCTTAATCCTGTGCAGGCTCAACAATTGCCCTTGTTTCAGGTAATCATCAGCGGCACGCTTAGTCACTACTCCCGCACAGTCGCCGCCATAAGGTGCTACCAACAATTGGTTGACTACTTACCTCAGCCCAACCAATTATTGGTCATTGGACAAGTTCCCAGTTCGCAGTACCACAAACGCCTGAAAACAATGGCCGGAAAACACGCGAACATTCACATGCAAACTTCAAATAGACCCATACCTCACGCAATCATTGAAAGACGCATCTCAGAGTCTTCGCTTGCCATCATCTCCTACAAGCCTAACCCCGTGAATGCCCAAAAGGTCCCTACCAAGCTTTTCGAATATCGGGCGGCCCGGATACCCTATTTGGTACAGAAACACAGCTACTGGTCGGAAGTTGGTCAACAACTGGGCGGTGCCATTGCCGTTTCCATTGACCGTCCCGACGGTAGAATGGTCAGGGAATCTATTCCTGTCGCCTTTAAACGTGCTGCCGATCAGGGCTTTCTATGGGATGAGGAAGCAGACAAACTAACCGCATGGTTATCAACTAATTTTCATTCAATATTAAGAACTTAAATAATTGATTATCAAGTAGTAAAATACTTCTTAACAATATTTATCTAATTTATATTTTAGGTGAATCTAAATTGTTAATTTAGCAATCTTGTGTTAAGTCAAACCGAAGAAAACTATTTAAAAGCAATTTACCACCTGTCTGATGTACAGGAGCGTGTATCTACGAATGCCTTGGCTGAACAAACCCGTACCACGCCAGCCTCCGTCAACGACATGATCAAGCGACTAGACCAAAAAGGGATCATTCAATACACAAAATATAAGGGTGTAACCCTTACGCCCTCGGGTAAAAAAACTGCACTCACCATCATACGTAAACATCGCTTGTGGGAAGTTTTTCTGGTTGACAAACTGGGCTTCAATTGGGACGAGGTGCACGACATTGCTGAGCAGTTAGAGCATGTCCACTCTCCCGCCCTTACACAGAAGCTGGATGAATTTCTGGGCTTTCCCGGGCTAGACCCACATGGCGATCCCATACCCGATGCCCAGGGCGGATTTAAGCCGATGGAACGTAGTCTCCTTACCCAATTGCCGATAGGCACGCCGGGTGTTGTGGTGGCGGTCACCCGGGACCATGCCGAACTATTACAGCACCTTGACGAGCTTGGTATTCATTTAGGCATGAAGGTGGAGGTAGTCAAACGAACTGCCTTTGACGGCTCCCATCAAGTACGTGCAGAATCCAAGACGTTTTTTATTTCCCAGCAAGTAGCAGAAAATTTAATGATCTCATCATCATGAACAAATACCTTCTGTTTCTACCCTTCATCTGGTTATTGGCTTGCACGTCATCTTCTAAAGAAAATCCAGACAGCGGAGGAATATATGTCGTAACTACCACGGGAATGTTGTACGATGCCGTCATTAACATTGGTAAAAGCAAAGTGCGGGCAGAAGCGCTCATGGGACCAGGTGTGGACCCACACTTGTACAAAGCCACTCAGGGTGATTTGGAGCGGCTAAATAAGGCAGACCTGATCGTTTACAATGGGCTTTCACTGGAAGGAAAAATGGGCGACATACTCAACAAATTAGGAAAGAGAAAACCAGTGGTCGCGGCTGCAAATGCAGTGCCTGAAAATCAACTACTCCGTGCAGTCGGTTATCAAAATGCCTATGACCCACATGTGTGGTTCGATGTCAAAAGGTGGAAATACGTAGTCAATGAAATTGGTAAAACCCTTGCCGAACAGGACACAGCAAATGCAGATTTTTACCTCTACAATACCCAGCAATACTTACATCAACTGGATACCTTCAATCAGTTTGTGCGAAAGCAAATCGGGTACATTCCGGGAGAGCGCAGAATTTTGGTTACCGCTCATGATGCCTTCCGGTATTTTGGAGATGCCTATGGATTTCAGGTGGAGGGTATACAGGGCGTTTCAACCGTTGCTGATGTAGGCCTCAGGGATCTGGCCCGACTAACCGATCTGATTATTCAGAATGACATCAAAGCCATTTATGTAGAAACCAGCGTTTCTGATAGAACCATCAATTCACTTATCGAAGGATGCAGGGAACAAGGACAAGATGTGAAAATTGGTGGTTACCTCTACTCTGATGCCATGGGTGAAATGGGAACCGAGGAAGGCACCTATCTCGGCATGTTTAAAAGCAATGTGTCCATAATTGTTGAGGGTCTCAAATAGTTGCAGAATTCATAGTTAAGTATCATGCCATTAGAAGAGAGAAACTTTTTAAAACAAGCCCTTGAAGTCCATGACTTAACGGTTTCTTATGACAAGAAGCCTGTCCTTTGGGGGGTAGATTTGAAGCTTCCTGAGGGCATCATTGCAGGCATTGTAGGGCCTAATGGTGCGGGCAAGTCAACGCTGATCAAAACCATCATGAACCTGGTGACGCCCAACTCAGGTTTTGTGAGGATTTTTAATCAGCCATTGAGCCGTGTTCGCAAAAGGGTAAGTTACGTACCACAAAAGGAGTCTGTAGACTGGGATTTCCCAGCCACGGTACTGGATGTGGTGCTCATGGGGCGATATTCAAAACTGGGTTTGTTTAGAAGACCACGGAAAGCAGACCGGGAAGCGGCCCTACATGCATTGGAGCAGATGGATATGCTCGCTTTCAAAAACAGGCAAATCGCACAGCTGTCGGGTGGACAGCAGCAACGGGTTTTTCTTGCCCGTGCACTGACGCAGGAAGCCGACATCTATTTCATGGATGAACCGTTTGCTGGCATTGACGCCTCAACGGAAAAAGCCATCATTCAAATCATGAAAAAACTCGCAAATGAAGGAAAAACGTTGGTGGTAGTGCAACATGACCTACAGTCAGTATCCAATTATTTCGACTGGGTAATTTTGCTCAACCTGCGACTGGTCGCCTGTGGACCGACAAAGGAGGTCTTCACGAATGAGTTGCTGGAGGAAACCTATGGCGGTAAACTGACCCTGCTGACCGAGGTAGGCGAACTCATCAAAACGGGAGAATACAAAGCACGAGAAAGACAATAATGGAGACGTTGATTGAATTTTTCACCTTTGCTTATCCTAATATTCGATATGTAGTTTTTGGCTCCATCTTGTTGTCTATCAGTGGTGCGGTGGTGGGGTGTTTCACTTTCGTTCAAAAGAAGGCACTTCTTGGGGATGTGGTATCCCATGCGGTTTTACCAGGAATTTGCCTGTCTTTCCTTATCTCTGGGACCAAAAACCCACTCTACCTGGTCATCGGTGCCTTCATAACCGGCTGGCTTTCGATTATGGTTATGAATCTGATTATCCGGAAAACCAAACTCAAAGAGGATGCCGCCACTGGCCTCGCCTTATCCGTGTTTTTTGGTATTGGAATATTACTGCTCACCGTGATTCAGCAGTCCGCAAATGCCGCGCAAAGTGGTCTGGATTCCTTCCTCTTCGGTAAAGCCGCCGCATTAGTTGGTGCAGATCTCTGGACGTTTTCAGTGGTAGCAGTTATCATCTTGCTAATTGTAGTGCTGCTTTACAAAGAATTTGTATTGATCTCTTTTGATCGTGAATTGGCTGAAGTACAGGGGCTAAAAGTCAGGCGACTGGAATTCCTGCTCACCTCAATTACCGTCATGGCTGTGGTTACCGGCATACAAGCAGTGGGTGTGGTGCTGATGGCTGCCATGCTCATCACCCCGGCAGCGGCGGCCCGATTCTGGACGCAGCAGATGAAGTCTATGATTAGTCTCGCTGCGACCATTGCCTCTGTATCCGGGGTTGGGGGTGCCTATGTATCCTATGCCATACCCAACATGCCTACGGGTCCTTGGATTGTGATGATACTGTCCATCATTGCTTTGCTATCATTTTTTATTGCTCCGCGCAAGGGAATCATTCATCGGTGGCTGAAGCGAAATAGAATTCAACGGCAACTTTTGGAAGAAAATCTACTTAAATCGTTTTACAAACTTGGAGAGCACCGATTCAACCACCACTTTACCGAGGCCGAATTGGCAGCTGAACGAGGCTACACGCTGAATCAGCTGAATACTGGTTTGCGGGCATTGCGCTTTCAGGGTTTTGTGACAAAAAAACAAGCCGGGTGGCAACTGACCCGCGAAGGTTTTCGCAAAGGACAGCGGGTGGTACGTGTGCATCGACTGTGGGAACTCTACCTCACCAAATATCTACGCATTGCACCAGACCATGTCCACGAAGACGCCGATACCATTGAACACGTTATCACCCCGGAACTTGAAAATCAGTTGATTGAACTATTGGATCATCCTGAAAAAGATCCTCATGATGCGGTTATACCCATTGGGAATAGGGAATGAATCATTCGAATGGTCTTTTTTCGTATATATCTTTATTAAATCCATGATTTGTCTGAGTATTTTGAGTCGTCGCTCTCATTCGTTTTGTACCTATTGCTTGGTAAATAAATTGTGTGCGTACCATTTTATTTGAGTTATGTCAGCATTCCTTATCATACTTACTGGTTCCCTTGTTGCCACCTGCTGCGCACTATTGGGCTGTTTTCTGATTTTACGCCGCATGGCCATGGTCGGTGATGCCATTTCGCATGCAGTGCTACCCGGCATCGTCATCGCCTTTTTTATTGCAGGTGGACTCGATTCGATCTGGATGATAGCCGGCGCGGGCGTGGTGGGCATGCTCTCCACTTTCATCATCGAATTTTTACACCGTCGTGGACGACTACAAACCGACGCCTCCATTGGCGTAACCTTTACCTGGCTCTTTGCACTGGGGGTAATATTGGTGACCTACTATGCAGGCGATGCCCACATCGATCAGGAATGCGTGTTGTATGGCGAAATTGCCTATGTGCCTATAGATCTGCTAACTTCCAACTCGGGGCATGTCATCGCACCCAAGGCCACGGTGATTATGGGTACGCTGCTAATGCTGTTGCTGGCCTTCATTCTCTTGTTTTATAAGGAGTTGTTCATCACCACATTTGATCCAGCTTATGCTGCTGCAATTGGTATTTCCACTGCACTTTGGCACTATCTACTCATGGGGATGGTTTCGCTGACCACGGTGGCTTCCTTTGAATCTGTAGGTGCGATTCTGGTGGTGGCGTTTCTGATTGTACCACCAGCCACCGCCTACCTGGTTACCCGCCAACTAAACCATATGCTTTGGCTGAGCGTCGGCTTTGGGATACTGTCTGCCATCATGGGTTATTATTTGGCCAGTTGGATAGATGGGTCCATTGCCGGCGCCATGGTTACAGTTGCCGGACTTCAATTTGCACTTGTTTTTGGCGGGCAGCAACTTAAGAAGAATTTACGTTTATCTCCTGTACCACCCACAGCATATCCCTGAATGGTCATTTACTTTTAATTAAAAACTCATTGAATCTATCGGATACCATTATCGCACTGGCCACGCCCCCGGGGGTTGGCGCCATCGGCATCATTCGACTATCCGGGCCGGAAGCATTGCCGCTAATCCACCGGGTTTTCAAAGGAAAAAACCTAAATAAGGTTCCCTCCCACACCATTCACTACGGACATATCCTGGACAGGGATAAAATTTTAGACGAGGTTGTGGTTTCTGTATTCAGGAAACCCAATTCGTATACCAAGGAAGACGTCATCGAGATATCCGGACACGGTTCCCCCTTTGTGTTGCAGCAAATCATTGAATTGTTGATCCGATGCGGCGCCCGGGCGGCGACGGCGGGTGAGTTCACCCAGCGGGCGTTTGTAAACGGCCGCTTCGACCTGGCACAGGCCGAAGCCGTCGCCGACCTCATTGCATCAGAAAACAGTGCCATGCAACAAGCCGCACTGAAACA
>CAYOEV010000017.1:0-8180 GCA_964403075.1 uncultured Roseivirgaceae bacterium
ACGCTCTTCCGATCTGGTTCGAGTCCCTCCATCCGCACGAATAAACAACCCTCTATCGCTGATGGAACTGGTCCGATCATCGAGAGGGTTTTATTTTTTTAAACCATAACAAGCAGCAACTTGGAAATTTCACTGGACAAACTTGCTAACAACGAGGCCTTAATTAAAATTAACCTAAAGCAGCAGGATTACCAACCTGCAGTTGACGAAAAAATTCGGGACTACAGTAAAAAAGCCAACATCAAAGGTTTTCGCCCTGGTAAAGTCCCTCAAGGTCTCATCAAAAAATTGTACGGAAAATCCCTGGTAGTGGATGAAGTCAACCAGGTGCTTTCCAAGGAACTGACAGATTATTTGCGTAACAATGAATTGCAGTTCATTGGTGAGCCATTACCCAAAAAGGAATCCCTCGATGCCATCGATTGGGACAACCCATCCAATTTTGAGTTTGAATATGAAATCGGCTATGCAAGCGATTTTGAAATAAAACTTGATAAACTCAAAACTGAGCGGTACCACATAAAGATAGATGATGAAGTGATCAACGAAACCATCGAAAACCTGCAACGACAGTTTGGAGAACCCGAGGTGGCAAACCAGGCAGAGGCCAAAGATTTTATTCACGCGCAAATAATCTCACCCGATGGAAAAATTGACAAGGAATTAAAAATAGACCTGAGAGAGGTAGATAAAAATGCTGCCAAAAAATTGCTAGGTAGCGAAATAGACGACCAACTCTCGCTAGACCTCAGAAAGCTCTACAGCAATAGAACCCTGTTAAGAAGACAGTTGGGAATGACTGAGGATGAATTTAAAAAGGTAAAAACGAAGGGAACGGTATTCATTAAAGGAATTCAACGGATCAAGGAGGCCCCCGTGGACGAAAACTTATTTAACAAGACCTTCGGAGCCGGCAACGTGAAAGATTCGACCGACTTCAGGCAAAAAGTGCGCGACGTGGTGGAACGTAATTACAAGCAGGAAGAGCAGCAATTTTTTCGATACAAACTTCGGGAAACCTTGATAGACAAATCAAGAATAACCTTACCGAAAGCTTTCCTGAAAAAGTGGTTGAAGGAATCCAATGAAGAAATGACAGATGAGCTGCTGGAACAAGAGTTCGATGGTTATGCCCGGGAACTTCAATGGTCACTGATCCGAAAAAAACTGGTAAAAGACCACGACATAAAAGTGGACCAGGAAGAAGTAGTGAATGAGGCCAAAACGCTCATTAGGCAGCAATTTCAATCTTCAGGCGTTACAGATGGCATCGAAGACCACCTCGACGCGTTTGCTACCAACTACCTGAATGCAGAAAATGGCGACAATTACATGAAAGTGTACAACCAGGTGCAGCAAAATAAATTGATGGAGCTGCTCGAAAATGAGGTAACCATCAAGGACAAAGAGCTGACATTAGCGGCATTCCGGGAACTGGATTAAAACGAACTCCGTTGCTCCGGGAATGTCTAAACGTTTAGTTTTTCGTAATTTTCCATAAATATTCATTTACACAAAGCACATGAACACAAAGGAAGAATTCAAGAAATTCAGCCGCGAACATAAAGTCGGTACCACCACCTTCGAGAAATATGAAGGTCACATAGAAAATATGACCCGCTCCGTAATTGAGGAAAGACCCACCCGTTTTGCCGAAATTGATGTTTTCTCCCGTTTAATTATGGATAGAATTATTTTTCTGGGGATGGGAGTGGATGACAACATTGCCAACATCATCACGGCTCAATTGCTCTTCCTGGAGTCAGTCGACTCCAAAAAAGACATTCTTTTGTATATCAACAGCCCTGGTGGACAAGTGTATGCGGGTTTAGGCATCTACGATACCATGCAATATGTTGGCCCTGATGTAGCCACCATCTGCACAGGGTTGGCCGCGTCCATGGGTGCTGTACTGCTTGCCGGAGGCGCAGACAATAAGCGATCCGCACTTCCACATGCACGCATCATGATTCACCAGCCCATGAGTGGCATGCAGGGTCAGGCCTCTGACATGGAAATTTCCCTGAAGCAAACGCTGGAGGTCAAGAAAGATCTTTACAATATCCTGGCAAAACACAGTAAAAAGAGCTACGAAACCATTGAAAAAGATTCCGATCGTGATTTCTGGATGCGGTCAGAAGAAGCCCAGAAATACGGTCTTATCGATGAAGTATTAAAGAAAAAGTAATTTATGGCGCAGGTCACCTGTAGTTTTTGTGGTAGAAATAAGAAGGATGTCGACCTGATGATCTCAGGAATTCATGCCCACATATGCGACAAATGCATCACCCAGGCACAGCAAATCCTGAATGAAGAGGTCAAAACGAAGGCAGACCCGGACCATCCCTCCTTTAAGCTGATCAAGCCCAAAGACATGAAGCTCCATCTCGACGAGTTTGTAATCGGTCAGGATGAAGCCAAAAAATATCTATCTGTAGCCGTTTACAACCACTACAAAAGACTCATGCAACCCAGATCTGCCGAGGAGGTGGTCATAGAAAAGAGTAACATACTCATGGTAGGTCAGACGGGTACAGGCAAAACTTACCTCGCCCGTACAATGGCAAAAATTCTTCAGGTACCTTTCTGCATCGCGGATGCGACCGTACTTACAGAGGCGGGCTATGTGGGCGAAGACGTCGAGAGTATTCTCACCCGTTTGCTGCAGGCCGCAGATTATGACGTAGAAAGTGCGGAGCGCGGAATTGTCTACATTGACGAAATCGACAAAATTGCCCGCAAGTCCGACAATCCGTCCATTACCCGTGATGTGAGCGGTGAAGGTGTACAGCAAGCCTTACTGAAATTATTGGAAGGCACCAGTATCAACGTGCCCCCGCAAGGCGGACGAAAGCACCCGGATCAAAAAATGATTTCCGTAAATACAGAAAACATCCTCTTCGTTTGTGGTGGTGCTTTCGATGGAATCAGTCGGGTCATTGCCAACCGCTTAAATACCAAACCGCTGGGGTTTAATTCGACCATGATTAAAGAAGTGGACAAAGAAAATTTGCTGCAGTATGTAAATGCACAAGACATGAAGAATTTCGGGCTTATCCCCGAACTCATCGGACGACTACCGGTAATTACCCATTTAAATCCGTTAGACCGGGATACGCTAAGGCAAATTCTCGTACAGCCCAAAAATGCGCTCATTAAGCAATACACCAAACTCTTCGAAATGGAAGGGGTCAAACTCTATTTCCATGAAAAAGCCCTGGACTATATCGTGGACAAGGCCCTGGAATTCAAATTAGGTGCCCGTGGATTGCGAAGCATCTGCGAGGCCATCATCACCGACGCCATGTTTGAGCTACCTTCCAATCCCGAGGTGAGAGAATTGAAGATCTCAAGGAACTACGCCGAAGGGAAATTCGAAAAATCAAAATTTAATCGACTCAGGGCCGCGTAGGGGGAGATTAAAGAAACCAGCGAGAGTGGGCAATCTTTCTATTTACTTTTTCAGGGGGTCGTCGGACGTACTGTGGGAGACAGTATCCAGCAAAGTGTACAAATGAGATCAAGGGGTAGGGTATCATTCTACACCCAATCGCCACGACTCACCCTGTGCCTCGCACAAAATGAAAAAGCTCAGCTGCGGCACGTTTTGAGGCTGGCTCAAATCCGATTTTTTCCTTGATCCGCTGGTATTCATCCAGCATGCTGGCGCAATACTGGTGATCATTTAACAAACAATTCACCTCCTCGAGAATGACGGCAGCGTGATAGTCTTTCTGTATCATTTCCCGCACTACTTCTTTGCCGGCAATCAAATTCACTAATGAAATAAAATCAATTTTCACCAACCGCTTGCCTACTGCGTAGGTCAAAGCACTGGTCTTGTAGATAACCACCTGAGGCGCATTGAGCAGGCAGGCTTCCAATGTAGCCGTTCCGGAAGTCACCACTGCAGCATTGGCGTCTTTGAGTATGTCATAAGTTCGGCCATACACCACGCGCACATTTGCTAATCCATTGAGTGGGGCATACATCGCTTCGGGCAGATTGTCTACTCCTGCCACGACCCATTCATAATCAGGCCTGCTGTTAGCCAGGTCTGCCACCAGTGGAATGGCATAACCCACCTCTTGTTTGCGACTGCCGGGAAGTATGGCAATGACCGGTCGGTCTTTAATGGTCACGACTGGCTCATGCGCATGCTGCCGGACTTCATCCATCAGGGGATTGCCCACATAAGCTACCTTAAAGTGATGCTTTTGATAAAAGGCTACCTCAAAGGGAAGAATAACCATCATGTGGTTTACATATGCCTTGATCTTTTTGATCCGACTTTCTTTCCAGGCCCAGATCTTGGGAGAAATGTAATAGCTCACTGGAAGCTGAAGCCCTTTGGCGTATTTTGCCATGCGCAGGTTAAACCCCGGAAAGTCTACCAATACCAGTACATCAGGCTTTTCATCCCGAATCGCTTTTTCGCAGGCCCGGAATGTTTTTCTAATGGTGCCTAAATGGGTAAAGACTTCCCAAATACCCATGTAAGAATAAGCCGGGTACTGCTTAAGTATACGTACGCCCTGGACCTCCATCTGAGGTCCTCCATAACCCACCAATGCTGCCTCGTCATCAAGCCGCTTCAATTCTTTGGCCAGATTGGAGGCGTGCAGATCACCAGAGCGCTCACCGACAATAAAGAAGTACTTCATGATAAGCTGCAAGATACAGGCTGCCAACCATTAGCAAAACCCAACACCAAAGTCATCAAGCAACTAATCGACAGCCCGAGATGAAATTTTTGGCCTGCCGCCACTACCCAAATTGTTTCAGGTCAACCAAAATACTCCACGTAGTTCCTGGGTGTTTCGTAGAGTTTCAAACTATGCAAAGTGGCGAAGGCCGACAATTCTTTCACTTTGAGTGCCAATCGGTCCCAAAATATTTTAACCACGTTCTCACAGGTCGGGATAATACCTTGTAGAAAAGGAACGTCCACATTCAGGTTGCGGTGATCCACTTGGTCGGTGAGGACTTCTTTCACCAGATCCCCCAGTTTTTTCATATCTACCACAAAACCGGTTTCGGGATCCGGCTCTCCTTTCACCGTAACTATCAATTCAAAATTATGTCCATGCCAATTTTTGTTGGCACACGCCCCATACACCTCCTCGTTTTTCTGGTCTGACCAATCTTCACGATACAAGCGATGGGCAGCGTTGAAATGCTCCTTTCGACTCACAAACACCATGTGGCAAAGATACAATCATAGACCACTAAAAAGCCACCCGGTGTTCGCGGGGTGACCTTAACCGCTGCTACACACCTGTGGGCCCAATACCCAATTCCAAAATCAATCGATCTATTTACACAGGAATTGATCAGACACAATGAGCGATGCACATTCAGGTGCAATCAGGATTGCTTTAACCGACCACCTGAATGTGCCGCAGTGTTCGTTCCACTTAGCTGCGGAGAGAAAGACCGGAACCATTGAAAGAAATCATTTAGGCACCAGTAAAACAAAACCTGAATGCCTCTATAGGAGGATGCCGATGGTACCAGCAGCTACGGCCCGGATGGTTAACTTTGCATAAAAGACAATAACCATGATCATCGTAACTGGTGCGGCCGGCTTCATTGGAAGTAACCTGGCTCAAAAACTGAATAAGGAAAATTTCAACGACCTCATTCTGGTAGACCATTTTGGTATCCCAGAAAAAGACATTCATCTTGAAGGTGTACGCTACTCAGAAAAAATAAACCGCGATGATCTATTCGCCTGGCTTGATGACCATTACGAGCATGTAGAATTCATCTTTCACATCGGTGCCAGAACGGATACCGCTGAATTCAACCGGGAAGTACTTTTCACGCTTAATACCGAATACACCAAACAAATATGGCAGCGGTGTGTAGCGTACCAAATTCCACTGATTTATGCGAGCTCGGCCGCCACCTACGGTTTGGGCGAACAGGGTTACGACGACGATGAATCCAAAATTCCAGCACTCCAACCCCTAAATCCCTATGGGGAATCCAAGCAGGCTTTTGATAAGTGGGCACTCGAGCAGGATGAAAAACCATTTTTCTGGGCAGGTCTAAAATTTTTTAATGTCTACGGCCCCGGAGAGTCACACAAAGGCCGCATGGCCTCAGTCATCTGGCATGCCTACCACCAAATCAAGGATACCCACGAAATGAAGCTGTTCCGCTCTCACCGCGAAGACATTGCAGATGGCCACCAACAGCGGGACTTTGTGTTCGTGGAAGATCTGGTAGATGTAATGTACTGGCTCATGCACCACCGCAAAAACTCAGGCATCTACAACCTGGGCTCAGGACAGGCGCGTACCTTCCTGGATTTGGTGAAAGGCGTTTTTGCAGCCATGAAACTGCCGGAAAACATCTCTTTTATAGATACCCCTGAAGACATACGTGACAAGTATCAGTACTTTACAGAAGCTAAAATGGACAAGTTGAAAGCCATCGGTTATCCCCATGACTTCACAAGCCTGGAAGAGGGCATTAACAAATATGTGAAGGCGCTGATAAACGGAAAATAACCGCCTTCATAAAGAAGCATCTACGGTAGCTTTCTCTGCTGAGATAATCAAAAATACTACGTAACCATCACTGGAGAACGTAAGAAAGTGGATGACTACTTAGTTAAATAAAAAAACCCCGCCGAATGGCGGGGTTTTCCTTTGACGCTTCTGAAACCAGGTCAGAGGTCGTTATTGATTCGTATAATAATCTGGTTATTGGCTGTCGTTCCGATAATCTCGTTATCGGTGGTCGTGGCGGCACCCAAATCAAACGTAGCTACTACCCCATCTGTGGCATTAGATGCCAGAGATATCGGGAATACAGTTGAGGTACTCCCCGCAGGGACCTGCACCGTGGTAGGTGCAATAAAATCAGTGCCTGCTGTTGCCGTACTACCTCCGTTTAAGGTGATTGCCACGTCAACGTTGGCAAAAGCAGGAGAACCCGCCATGCTGGTTGTATCTGTTAACACCACATTCACAACGAAAGCACCATCGCTGACATTCACATCAATGGTATCTCCAGCTACGCTGAAGCCATACTCTTTGATGTCATCCGTCTGAGTTACCTGCAATGAATCCGTACCTAAATCAACCGTACCACCGGTAACAGTTGGCGCACTGATAGAGAAGATCAGAGAATCCACACCATCAGGCGAGGTCGTAATCGCTCCATTGTCCGCCAATGCAAACTTGACCGAAGCTGAAGATTCTCCTGCCGCTATCGTTACCAATCCAGGTACCTCAGATTCTGCTGAATAAACCGGCGCCAATGCGGCGTCACCAGCAGCTGCCAGCGTAAAGCTAACAGCACTAGGCGCTGCAAAAGTAAGGTTTGCGGTAAACTCCACAGAGTCGGTGTCACTTTCAAACCGAGACACGCTGGACGCACTTAATGACAAACCAAGTGCCACGTCAGCAACAGTAACTGTGGCAGTACGTAAAATATCTGTACCCCCACGTCCTACGGCAATAGACTCACCGCTCTCGTTTACTGCCGATTCCAACCTCACGACGATTGTTTCATCTTCATCCTCTGTTAAATCATTCAACAAAACGATTTCCAGCGTTCCATCGTCGAAATCAGTGACATCTGAAGGGTCATGATCAATCGTAATCGTACCACCAGCAGCCGTAGCCCCTGCAATTGTGTAATCTGTGCCAAAAGTGGCCGTGCCACTTAACGAGTAAGTCACCGTGATGTCTTCAAGAGTACCTCCCGGCACCTCGACATCAAGGGAAATCGTACCACCCTCAGCACCGCTGTCGTCCGCATCGGTCTGGTCACCAGCTGCATCGAATGCCACTGAAGGAGGTAGTGCTTCTAACGAAAAGCCCTGATCTTCAATTTCGAAGTCCTCGCAAGAACTCAAAACGAAAACTGCGGCAAATAATATTATAAATATATTTTTCATAAGTCTAAATCTCTTTCAGTGTTTAGATTCCATTGTCACCATTCTCAAACCACATCGGAACGTCTGTATTGGCTTTGTTCGCAGGCGTATTGGGATTTGACGCCACCTCATCCGGAGGATAAGTAAACCGCTTCAATATGGTCGAGATAGTCGCTCCACCAGCAGGAGTTAACGCGGGCGTATCCGTCCTGCGCACATGTGTCCATGCCATCACCGGTCTAAGGAAAGCTTCCAACCACAATTGGGTATGTATGTTTTCCAAGGT
>CAYOEV010000017.1:8190-52312 GCA_964403075.1 uncultured Roseivirgaceae bacterium
TAACCGGCCCCAGACCTGCCACAAATGCAGCTACTTCAGCAGAAGAAGCAGGTGAGCCCTGATAGCCATCAATGACTTCCTGACCATCCGCATTTCCACTGTAGTAATTAACTGCGTAAGTCACCCCCTGCTCAAAAGCTGCCTGCGCCGAAGCATAACCAGGTACATCTACCCCAGCCAACTCCAACTCGGCGGCATACAGATCCAACTCACTTGGCAAGAAATAAACATCCGGCAAAGTCCCGCGAATGATATTATCAGAAAAAACCGTTGTGGTGGGCGTAGGGAAGTTGTCATACGTCACCGTTGGGAAGTTTCCCGTACCAGACAAATCAACCAAAAATTGATTCAGTCGAGGGTCATTGGTATTAAACAATTGGTTTCTGAATACTGGCGCCGGACCATATATTAAGAATTCCTCATTTGAAGGACCAAAAAACGCATTCACCAAGTCAAAGTAAGCATTATCCGCTCCGGAGCCGCCTTCGTAGCGGATATAAACCGGAGCTGACACCACTGGCTCATTGTAAGCCGCTGCGATGGATGCACTTACTGAAGGGTCTACGTTTCGGATGATCATCAAAACCCGGATTTTCATGGAGTTGGCCAAAGCCCTCCAGCGGGTGATGTCACCACCTAAAAGTACATCTCCATTGCTGAAATCGAAGTTACCTTCCGCCGGCATGGCATCAATCAAGGCAATCGCGTCGTCGAAATCATCCACTAGACCCCTAAGAATGGTCTCCTGAGAATCAAAGGCCGGATTGGGAAATTGCTCTCCATCTAGCGCTTCGGTGTAAGGTACATCCTCCCAGATTAGCGATAGCTCCATGAACAGGTGCGCCTTCATTATTTTAGCCACTGCCTGTACGTTGTTGCTGGCCTCACCAGCTGCTGCGGCATCCTGCTCTAAAAGCGTCAGGTTGCCCATCAGGTTCGTGTACCAAACGGCCCACGTGTTACCTGTCAAAAATGAAGTGGTTGCTCCATTTTTAGGCGAGTTAAACGTATCTCCCAGATGCTGGAACACGTCACTTATACGTGTGCCCAGTTCTGAGGTCTTCCGTGCGGTGTACTCCGCAAAAACAAACGGAAGCACCGCATTCGGGTTGGCTTCTGTTGCCGCCAACGGGTCTGTATTGATATCCAGCGCATCGTCACAACTATAGAAGGACAATGAGAAGGATATCGTTAATAATATAATTAATACTTTTTTCATTGTAATCTGAATTTCAGTGTTTAGAAAGTGAGTCGAACATTGAAACCAAAACTTCTGGTAGAAGGCACCGCGTTACGCTCAACGCCAAAACCAGCTGCACCAGCACCGAAAAGGTTCGCCTCAGGATCGATGTGTGGCACCTTGCTGTACAGCAATGCCAGGTTACGACCTTCCACACCCACTTCAATTCCTGTGAAAGGAGTGGTCTCCACGAATGATCTTGGGAAAGCGTAAGACAAACGAACTTCACGCAACTTGATAAAGTCGGCATCAAAAATCGAGTGCTCCGTTACACTGTTGTTATTCAGCGATGCCCAGAAATCTTCTGTACTTCTCAATGGCACATCGTTGTCACGCACGGTACCGTCACCGTTGTCAATGACACCCTCGCGGTCGATGTAGGTACCCTGTCTGTTTTCAGCTGTTTCCTCTGTGAAACCAGAATTCCACAAACCTTCAACAGTGGCAGATTTCAACTTACCTCCCACTCTACCATCTATCAGGAATGCCAGCGTTACACCTTTGTAGTTGATCTGGTTGTTCCAGCCCCAGGTGTAGTTAGGAATTACCTGACCAAAAGTACGTGCCGCACCAGGCAGACGACGTCCAGTATTCGGGTCAATCAGCGGACGACCGGTTGCAGAATCCCTTAAGTAAGGAATACCCAACACTTCCAGGCTACCGCCTTCTACAGCGACCACCTGTACTGAATTGAACCCGCTGGAAAACAGGAATGTTTCTGCACCCAAGTCTTCGAACTCCACCTTATTCTGCGAGAAGTTTACGGTTGAATTCCAGGAGAGATCACCGATCTCGAGCACCTTTGCCTCCAGTGTAATCTCAACCCCCGAAGTGTTTACTACACCACCATTTACCACACGCGCGCCAAAGCCAGTCGACTCAGGTATGGGCTGACTAATGATCTGGTTTTTATTTTCCGTTTCATAGTAAGTGGCATCCAAAGAGAATCGACCATCAAAGAAGGTCAACTCTGTACCAAATTCTAAACTGGTTTGCTCTTCAGGCACCAACTGCTGATTCGGGATGGTATTGGTTTTGTTGAAACCCAACTGACCCTGAAAAGGGAAGTTTAGATTCAGACCATACTGTCCATCTGCCTCTGTTTCAGGGAAGAATCGGAAGTCCAGTTGGTAAGGACCAGTGGTGTTACCCACCTGCGCCCAGCTGGCTCTTAACTTACCATAAGACAAGACATTGTTAGAAATTCCCAAGGCATCTGTAAACACCCAAGCCACGTTAACAGCCGGATAGAAATAGCTATTATTGTCTAAAGGCAATGTAGAAGACCAGTCATTTCGTGCCGACAATTCCACTGTTAACCAGTTCTTATAGCCAATCACAAACTGAGTATAAAGACCCATCAAACGCGCTTCAGAGAAGTCACGTGAGGGGATGGTGGTCTGTGCTGCCGCCGGGTTGAACAATTCTGGGATTGCCAGATCCTGTGCTGTCAGCTGCTCTCTTTCAAAAATCCGCTGATTGTATTGATAGCCTACCAGGCCTTTCACTTCAATATCACCGAACTGACGGGTGTAATCTGCAATCGCATCGTAGGTCAACTGTGTACGCTTGATCACATCTATGAAATATTCACCTGTCAATCGAGTCACCGTACCCACGCGGTTGGAGATCAGTCGCTCATCGTATTCGTAATCATAACCCAATCGAGAAGTTATGTTTAGATTCTCGATAGGTCTGATCACATGGGAGAAATTACCAATGAATCGATCATCTACACGTTCGTTTCTATTTTCATATCTCAACCACAATGGATTGTTATTGAAAATATTGGGTTGATTGATCTGATTGCCAGAGGCATCTTTCCACGGATCGTAATTATTGAAATCGGTAGAAGGTGTAAACTGATTCCATTGGATGACGTTCTGGTCGTTGGCACCGGCTGCACCAGTACCCTTAGACTCTGAACGGACGTACTGTACACTTAAACTGGAACTCAACCAATCGGTATGCTTAAAACCCGAGTTGAAGCTCGTAGTAATTCGGTCAAAAGCAGAATTTGGTAAAATACCCTCCTGATTCAAAGAAGTCACACTCAATCGATAGTTACCGCGCTCACTGCGATCACCAATGGATACGTTATTGATCAGGGTTATCCCCGTTTCATAAAAATCGTTGTAGTTTTCTTCGTAAGCCCTTAATGGTACATCTGGCTCTAAAGTCACCGCCTCGGTGACAGACTGTCCCTGGATTGGTGCCCCCCATGCGCCAAATACCGCTGAGGAGTCATACTTACCAAAAGCGCCACCCGCATACTGATATTGCATGTCAGGTGCCCTGAACAAACGATCAAAACGTACGGTAGAGTTTACCGAGACAGTTGGCTTTCCGCCTACGCCCGCTTTACCAGACTTGGTAGTAACAACGATTGCACCGGCCGCTGCGCGCGAACCATACAATACTGTCGCTGCTGCACCTTTCAACACGTTGATACTCTCAATATCATCTGGGTTGATGGCTGCCGCACCGTTAAAAAAATCACGGTTACCTGCGATTCTAGAACCGGTTACCGTCTGATTATTGTTGATCGGTACTCCGTCTACCACCCATAATGGGTTGTTTGCTCCACTCAAGGACGTGATACCACGTATGATTACCTGGCTTGATCCGCCCAGGTTACCACTTGATTGATTCACGATCAAACCCGTAGTCTTACCCTGTAGGGAGTTTACGATGTTCGTTTCCCGTGCCTGGGTCAACTCTTCGCCGGAAACCTGGGAAATGCCGTAACCTATGCTACGTTTTTCCCGCTCGATGGCGTTGGCAGTTACCACGATCTCGCTCAACTCTTCCACATCCGCACTCATGGAGATGTCTATGGTAGACCTTGAGCCTACAGTTACCTCCTGGGTCTTCATCCCCACAGAAGAAAACTGCAACACAACATCGTCGTTAGGGATAGAAATCTGGTAGTTACCATCCAAATCGGTGGTAACACCAGTGGTCGTGCCCTTAATCACGACATTAACACCCGGTAAAGACTCACCTGTATCGTCGGTGACTTTACCAGATACCGTTCGCTGTGCCCATACACTGGACACTAATGCGAACGAGAAGACAAAACTCAACAGTAGAATCCTCTTCATATTCACTCTGGTTACATGTTAAACAAATTATTTCAAGGCTAAATTTAGACGAAATATTTAATACACCTATGGAATAGTGAAAATTTCACCGAAATAAGAAAGGGGAATAAAAAAGTGTACCGTTTGATTCAATTCGTAATATTAAGTAGCGTGAAAACAGGATAAACAAATTGTACAAAATTATTGTTTGTAATCATGGGGTTACGACAATGTTAATTCTGGACGAAAAAAGGCAGTAGCCTTTAATTTTCTGTAAGAATATACTTAACTGCCCGCTTCTGTAATGCGAAACTCGATCCTGCGATTCAATTGGCGACCCTCGGGTGTGTCATTGGTTGCACGGGGTTTTTGATCCGCAAACCCGACGGCGCGCATCCGAACGGCAGGAATCCCTTTTTGTAAGAGGTAGTTAAAAACCATTCTGGCCCGCTGCAGCGACAGCTCCTTATTGATGGCATCACCGCCGGTGTTGTCTGTGTGACCAGCTATTTGCACTTTAATGTGGGGATAATCAGTAAGTAATTGGTACACCCTGTCCAGTTCTTCTCCTGATTTTTGATCCAATGAATAAGATGCGGATTCGAAATAGACATTTTCAAGCACAATTTGTTTGCCGGATTTTATGGGAGACAAGTCAATGTTTAAGGTGTCCGCCAGGCCGTCCGTCTCAAATACCACATCCCTGAAAAGGTACCCTTTACCAGACACAAAGGCAGCGAAACTTTCTCCCTCTCGCAGCACTACGAAATACCTGCCGGTCACCGGGTCACTTTCCGTATCGTATAAATTTGCCCGGTTCTCCAGATCTACAAGCGCAATGTTTGCTGCTAATGGCTCGCCAGAATCCTCATCTGAAACCACGCCAGTTACATATCTCACAGGCGCAGCTACCAAGGATGAGTCCAAGCTGAAGGTGGCCAGACGACTGTCGAGGTATTCACCCAGACGCACAGTTTCCTGGGCATAATAGGCGCGTCGACCATCTGCGGTGATGAATAAGCTCACTTCATCTTTGTGGGTGTTCAAAGGATATCCCAGATTTACCGGCCGGGAAAATTGTCCGTTTTTCTTTACGGAACGAAACAGGTCGAAACCACCCATGCTTATGTAGCCGTCCGATGAAAAAAACAGTGTTTGGTTGTCGGCGTGTATAAAAGGCGTCGCTTCTTCTCCCGGGCCATTGATGACAGGCCCCAGATTTTCTGCGGGTGTCCAGGCTTCTTGTTCAAAGCGGGAAACCCAGATATCCTTTCCGCCCTCCCCTCCCGGGCGCTCGGAAACAAAGTACAACATCTTACCATCCGCCGAAAGGGAAGGCTGAGAATCCCAGTACCGTGAATTCACGCGATTCCCCAAATTCACAGGCCGCGTCCAGTCGTCCCCCAAACGTTGGGTCATGTATAAATCACAATTGCCGTAACTCTGGCGTCCATCGCAGGCCGTGAAGATGAGGGTGCGCCCATTTGCGGATACAGTACAAGCTCCTTCATTGTACCTACTGTTAACCACGCTGGATACTGAACGGGATGTGCGCCATTGCCCATCTAGATACTCGCTCACCACCAGGTTCTCATCAGATCGCTGGGATGCCCGGGCGGTATAAAAAAGGGTGCGTCCGTCCACCGTCAACACCGGCAGGTATTGAAACTGAAAATGGTTGACCGCCTCGGGTAGCCATTCGAAATCAAGGGCTTCTGTATTTCGTTCAAACTGGCCTCTGGCGAAGTCGATAGATTGCTTCAGCAGGGCATGCTGATTGGTTAAACCTTCCTTTCCTTCATTGGCCTTCACCAATTCTTCGGCACGGTTGTAATTACCCTGACTCAATTCAGCAAGTGCCAGCTCGGTCCGGACTGCAGGTCTGATCTTCTCTTCGGGTAAATGCCTGAGATAGGCATAGCGCAAGGCATACAATTCATCTGACTTTCGGAATCTTCGGTACAGAAAAAACAACCTTTCGTAAGCCGGGGCATAGGCGGAGTCTGCCGCCAGTGCTTCCAATAAATACAAGCTGGCCTGCTCATAAGCACGCTCTTGGACAGCTTGCTCTGCTTTGGTATATAACTTTTCTGCCTTACGCGGCTGACCCGGTGCGAGAATAGCCAAAAAAACAACGCCCAAAATAAAGCCAGACCCCCTCATGGAATATCCATGTATTTGTGTGTCTGTAGTGAAATGCGCCATTGGGGATGACGCTTCACATAATCGATGATCAACGGCAACATTTCCTGTTCCTTGGACCACTCCGGCTGTAAATACAGCGCAGCACCCTCATGCATTCGCGCCGCGTGACTAGCGGCCCATTCCAGGTCGTGCTTGTGATAGATGACCACTTTTAGTTCATCTGCACGCTGGTAAAAGTCATCTCTCGGGGCTTTAAACTTCTTTGGGGAAAAACAAATCCAATCCCAATCACCGGAGAGCGGATGCACCCCGGATGTTTCTACATGGGTACGCTTACCTGCTTTCTTTAACTGGCTTGTAAGTAGTCCAAGATCGTACATCAGTGGTTCTCCGCCAGTGACCACGACTACTCGGGTGTCTGCTTCTACGGCCATTTTAATCAAACCTTTCACCTTCATCACTGGATGTGCCTCCGCAGGCCACGATTCTTTGACATCGCACCATACACAGCCTACGTCACACCCGCCTAGCCGGATAAAATATGCCGGCGTACCGGTATGATGGCCTTCCCCCTGGATGGTATAAAAAGCCTCCATGACCGGAAGGACATCAGAGGCGACAATATGGGATTTGGACTGAACGATACCAGATAGGATTTAATTTATAAATCATTGGTGACTGACGTGCTGACTGTCGTAGGCCTTCAATGTGTTGACCAGCAGCGAGGCCACCGTCATTGGCCCTACACCTCCCGGGACGGGTGTGATGTAACTGGCTTTCTTTTCTACTTCATCGAAAACTACATCACCGGACAATCGGTGGCCACTTTGTTTGGTCTCGTCTGCCACACGCGTGGTCCCTACATCGATGACTACCGCACCCTCTTTGACCATGTCTGCGGTCACCAGGCCCGGCTTACCCACAGCCACCACCAATATATCCGCAAGGCGTGTGTGCGCGGCCAGGTCTTTGGTATGTTCATGACAGACCGTAACGGTAGCCTGCCCATCCTGCAACATCATGAGGCTAAGCGGTGCACCGGCAATTCTGCTGGCACCCACTACTACACAATTCTTTCCTTTGGTGTCAATCTTGTAGCGCCGTACCAACTCCATGATCCCGTAGGGAGTAGCAGGTAACAACAATTGATGCTCAGTCATGATGCTACCAAAATTCTTGTTGGTAAAGCCGTCTATATCCTTCTCCGGATTGATCGCCTCGGTCACCCTTTCTACTGAAATGTGGTCCGGCAAAGGCAGCTGAACAATGAACCCGTCGATATCATCATCCTCATTGAGTCCACCAATGTGCTTGAGCAGCTTGTCTTCAGACATGGTTTCGGCGAACTGCATGAGCGTATAATCGAAGCCCACCTGCCGGCAGGCATTCAACTTGCCCCGTACATAGGAGTGACTAGCCGGTTCATCGCCCACAATGATGATGGCCAGGTGTGGGGCCCGCCGGTTGTCCTGTGTGATGACCTCTACCTGTTTAGCGATTTCATCCCGAATCTTTTGGGCCACTTGTTTGCCGTCAATGATGGTAGCCATATTTCAATCCAATTTTAACACTGCCATAAATGCTTCCTGTGGAATCTCTACGTTACCCACCTGGCGCATACGCTTTTTACCTTTCTTCTGCTTTTCCAATAGCTTTCGTTTTCGTGTGATATCACCGCCATAACATTTGGCCAAGACGTTTTTCCTCATGGCCTTCACCGATTCCCTGGCGATCACCTTCGTGCCGATGGCTGCCTGAATGGCAATTTCGAACATTTGTCGTGGCAGCAGTTCCCGAAGCTTCTCGCATAATCGCTTGCCCCATTCGTAGGCCTTGTCGCGGTGCACAATCGCCGATAAGGCATCTACTCGGTCACCATTCAACATGATGTCCAACTTCACCAGGTGTGACCGCCGGTAACCGATCAGCTCATAATCCAGCGATGCGTACCCGCGGGATATGGTCTTAAGTTTGTCGAAGAAGTCGAACACAATTTCCGCCAACGGCAGCTCGAAGGTCAGTTCCACCCGGTCTGAGGTCAGGTATACCTGGTTCTTGATTTCTCCCCTTTTGTCCATACATAATGCCATCACGGGTCCAATAAACTCAGATTTGGTGATGATCTGCGCGCGGATGAAAGGTTCTTCGATATGCGAAACCTCGTGAGACTCGGGCAGTTCGGAAGGCGCGCTCACATGCTTGATCTGTTCATCCGACATGATGGCATGAAACCGTACCGAAGGTACTGTGGTGATCACGGTCATGCCAAATTCACGTTCAAGCCGTTCCTGCACAATTTCCATGTGCAACATGCCCAGGAAGCCACAGCGAAAACCAAACCCAAGTGCCGCACTTGTTTCGGGCTCCCATACCAAAGCGGCATCATTGAGTTGCAATTTTTCCATGGAAGCACGCAGCTCTTCAAACTCGCTGGTCTCCACCGGGTAGATGCCAGCAAATACCATCGGCTTCACATCCTCAAACCCCCTGACTTGTCTTTGTGTAGGCCTGTCTACATGTGTAATGGTATCTCCCACTTTCACCTCACTGGCCACCTTGATGCCTGAAATGAGGTAGCCTACATTGCCTGCCGCTATTTCTGTTTGCGGGCTGTGCGTGAATTTTAAAACACCAATTTCATCCGCACCATACGTCTTGCCGGTATTCACGAACTTCACTTGTTCGCCTTTTCTAATGGTGCCGTTGAATACCCGAAAAAAAACTTCGATACCCCGGTAAGGGTTGTAAACACTATCGAAGATCATGGCCTGGAGCGGCTCCCCGGCATCACCCTCAGGTGCGGGTATGCGGTTCACCACGGCCTCCAGAATTTCCTGAATGCCGATGCCCTCTTTGGCACTTGCGTGTAAAATATCATCCTTGTCGCAACCGATCAGTTCAATAATCTGATCAGATACCTCATCCGGCAAAGCACCTGGCAGGTCGATTTTATTTAAAACGGGGATGACCTCCAGGTCATGTTCGAGGGCCAGATACAGGTTCGAAATGGTCTGGGCTTCGATGCCCTGAGAGGCATCCACCACCAACAGCGCGCCCTCACAGGCAGCAATGGAGCGAGACACTTCATAGGAAAAATCTACGTGACCCGGCGTATCTATCAGATTCAGTGTATAAGCTTCTCCTTCATGAACATAAACCATTTGAATGGCGTGGCTTTTAATGGTAATGCCGCGCTCTCGCTCCAGATCCATGTCGTCCAACAACTGGTTCTGCATCTCACGGCCGGTCACTGTATGGGTGGTCTCCAACAATCTATCGGCAAGTGTGCTCTTGCCATGATCGATGTGGGCGATGATACAGAAATTTCGTATGTGCTTCATTCGTATAAATAAGTGCGCAAAGATAGTTGGTATCTAAGCCAACAACCACGGTTACAAATGATTCCTTACAAAGCTTTCTGCTTAGTCCTGGTAATCTACCGGCGGCGGCCCGGGAGGAACAATGCCTTTGTACTTGTAATCCCCTTTCCGCTCTTTAAATTCTTCCTGAACTGCCTGGCGAAGCTCCGGATCTTCGTACAAGTCTACCATGGTCATGGCAAGGGCTTTGGAGGCATATAGCATGCCTTTATGCCCGATCGACATGCCCGCACAGGCCACCACGGCCCAACTGTGCCAGGGGGTATCTTTAGGTGCCACCGTTGATTCTAAGCGAATGGTGGGTACATTCCAACTTACATCGCCCACATCTGTAGATCCTCCACCTGGATTTTCCATGGTGGCCTCCAAAGGCTTTATTTCGGTATCGAAACCCACTTGCGCTTTTTGCGTGGCCGCCTGGATTTTTTTAGCAAACACCTCCTCTTCTTCAGTAAATTTTAGTTCGCCAAGATGTTCCAGATTTTCCTGCATCACCGCCCCACCCGTGCGGTTGACCAGAATTTCATGCAAGCCGGAAATCAAAGTAATTTTATGATCTACGTTGGCCATCAGGGCTGCTCCCTCGGCTATACGCGTAATTTGTTTCCAGACCGGCTCCACCCCAGACCGTTTGACATCCCGGACGCGCGTCCAGATACGGCTGTAATCGGGCACTACATTTACTACCTGACCACCGTCCTGGATGTGGTAATGGATACGAACCGTGGGCTTCACATGCTCGCGGAAATAATTGATGCCTGTGGTATACAGCTCAAGGGCATCAGATGCGCTCCTGCCGTTCCAGGGGTCGGCGGCTGCATGCGCCGCCTGGCCGTAAAATTCTACCATAAAATCTACCAGTGCCAGTGAGCTCTGCACATCCGCCTTGGTAGCGCTGCCAGGGTGCCAATCCATCATTACATCCACATCATCAAAGGCGCCAGCCCGCAACATCCAGAGTTTTCCAAAAAATTTCTCTTCAGCGGGTGTACCGTAAAATCGGATGGTCCCTTCCAGTTTTCTATCGGCGATGAGCGCTTTGATGGCCACCGCGGCACCCAGGCTGCCCACACCAAAAAGATTATGACCACATCCATGACCCGAACCACCGGCATTCAAAGGATCTTTTTCGGGTACTGTTTTTTGAGAAAGTCCGGGCAGCGCATCAAATTCACCCATGATGGCAATCACTGGTTTACCTGAGCCATAGGTAGCCGTGAAGGCAGTGGGAATTTCACCTATGTTTTCCTGAATGCTAAAGCCATTTTTTCTGGCATATTTTTTCAGCGCCTCCGCCGATTGGGTTTCCCGGAAAGCAACCTCTTCGTAGGACCATATTTCATCCGACAGGCTGGTCAGCGCCTGCCCGTTTTCATTTATATGGTCGATGACCGCCTGTTTGTTTGGATGGGGATGATCCTGGGCGGATGGATGTAGCGCTGCCAGCATCATTCCAACAAGACAACTGCAGGTAAGTATAGTTTTTCGCATAAATTGTAAAATAACAATAAATGACCAAAATTGAGCGGGTACAACATTTACCTTTCCACCATGAAAACATCTTTTACATGAAAACATCTTTTAATTTCGGACTGGGCATTCTTCTTGGTTGTTGTACACTGTTGGCTGCTGGTCAGGGTGTGACACCATCGCAAATTCAGGCCATCGAAGAGCGGATGGATGATTATAAAAAAGTGACCAACGAGGGCAACTGGGATCTGCTGATGGATTTTATTTATCCTGAATTATTTACCGTTGCCTCCAAAGAAGAATTGGCAGATGCATTCAGGCAAGTGGAGGCCAATGGCATGAAGATGCGCATCGAATCGATGGGTGCAGACAATTATGAATCTTTGGGTCAGCACGTCAACCGCCATTTTGTGGTTTACATGGCAAAAAGTCTGATTTTTATGCAATTGGTCAACGAGTCGCTCCGGCCTATGGCACCATTGATTCAGCAGCAATTCAATGGTCAGCCGGGTATAGAAGAAGTGACTTACGACGAAGCGTCATCCACCTTGTCCTTCCGTCAAATGCGCCCAATGATTGCGGTACAATACCCCGACAATGCGTGGTACCTGCTCGACTGGAATGTTAGTGAGCCTGGTCAGCTAGAAGCCATGCAGGCAATTTTACCGGCCGCCGTAATTGGACAAATGGAGAACCGCTGATTACACCCGATTTTTGGTATCGATCAGGAGGGTCACTGGCCCTTCATTTACCAACGCTACGTGCATCATGGCCCCAAACTCACCAGTTTGCACTCGGGTGGGCATCACCGCCTCCAAGTCTTTAAGGAATTGCTCGTAGAGCGGTAGGGCCAGCTCGGGTGGGGCAGCTTCTACGTAAGATGGCCTATTTCCTTTTTTGGTGCTCGCATGAAGGGTGAACTGGCTCACCACCAACGCCTCGCCCTGAATGTCCTGAACACTTAAATTCATTTTTCCTTCATCGTCTGTGAAGATTCTCAGCTGATGGATTTTTTTTACCAGCCAATCAATGTCTTCCTGTACGTCTGTGTGGGTAATTCCCAAAAGAATCAAAATACCCTGCCCTATGGCCCCACTCACGCGGTCCCCAATGTGAACAGAAGCCCCTGACACACGCTGGATTACGGCAATCAACTGTGAGCCAGCTTACGCATTTT
Source organism: uncultured Roseivirgaceae bacterium (assembly GCA_964403075.1). GTDB lineage: Bacteria > Bacteroidota > Bacteroidia > Cytophagales > Cyclobacteriaceae > CAYOEV01. The sequence continues at coordinate 20,686 of CAYOEV010000017.1, forward strand.
ACCAGGTCGGTAACGCTTGACACCCGGCTTGTGTTGCTTGGCCACCTGGAACATGGCACGGGCCACATCGATGCCTTTGATAGACCAGAGTTGGGCGTGAGAGCCAATAAGAAAAAATGAAAATATGCTACTGAAGAGTTTGCCCATCTCTTCCACGAAACGGAAATCGTCACGATATCCCAGCAAAAGAGAAGGTTGAAATATTTTTAGTGATGCAAAATTCATCTGCTCCAACTGCTTTTCCAATTCCCCTTTGATCTGATTGTAAAAGAGGGGTGAATCCGGATTGGCGCCAATGGCCGTTACAATAAGAAACTGCTCAAAATTCGGTTGATCTTTCACAGCCCGCGCCAGCATCAGGGGATAATCTACATCTATACGCCGGAAGTTTTCTTTGGATCCCGCCTTTTTCAAAGTGGTGCCAAGTGCGCAGTACACGTCATTTAAGTCTAAATGCTGTTTGTACTGATCCAAATGTTCATAAGAGTCAAGCAAAACAACGCGTAGCCGGTTGTCCTTAATCAGCAAATCCCGACGGGTGAGCACCACAATCTGATCGTAATAATCCTGTTCGAGCAGGTGACGCACCAATGCTCTTCCTACGAGTCCCGTAGCACCTGAAATTAAGGCGGTTTTCTTCATGGTCTCAAGGATATGGTTATGACAAATTTATTCAGATATTCGAGACTCTTCCCATTCTTGGAATTTTTCAATGTCCCGCTGAAAGCGTCTGATCACCAGCGCCACCACAGCGAGGTCATCGGTAAAACCCAAAGCAGGTACAAAATCGGGTAATAAGTCAGTAGGCGTCACAAAGTAAATTAGGGCAAACACCACCATCAATAAGGTGATAGGAGAAAGCCCTTTGTAGGCACCATTCAGATGATTTTGTACCATTCGGATCATCAGTTTGATGCGACTCAGCAGGCCTTTGCTGTCTCTGGATTCATCGTCTATAATCGATAATTTTCTGGCCGTACCCATAAGCAACACCCGAATGCGCTCATTGTCCTGCACTACGTTGCGCGCCCTGCGCATGACTTTCTTGTAAATACTCATGACTGATTAAAACAATTTTTGAATTTCTTCTTTTATAAAATCAAGGGCCTGGTTGATGATGTGTTTGTCATTACCCTGCTGCTCAAATAACGCTTTGACCAGCTCTAGGTTGGGCGCATCTGGTTTTACCGTGTTGGCTGCGGCATTGATATCCGATATCATTTGTTCCACCGCACTGCTGACGTAGGTCCAGGCTTCCGATGACATATACACCTGCTGCGACAGGTTGTGATTGAATTCCTGACGGATTTCATGAGTAAGTATCTGCTGAAATTCCTGGGCTGTGTACTCGCCGTTGTTCAGCCGGTTAACCAGGTTGGATGGACTTATGCGCTCCAATAAAAGCACTACCCGCTCATAGGCCTGCAGCCGGATGGGCATGACAATTTCTTGATTTTTTTGGCGGACGGTAAATAAGATCTCGTCCAGTTTATTCTGAAGAAAAGATCGAATGATTAAAAATGCCAAGTATCCGACGATCAACGCAGGCAGAATGATCTTCAGCAATTCAATGAATGCATCCATACGGTAGCTTGTTTAGACTGATAAAATTAATGTTTTTTTGTACCATGTTCGCGCCAGTAGACATATCCCCCAACGCCAGAGAAGAAATAAAAAAAATCCTGAAGCAAAAAGGAGTACCCGAAGGATACGGTCTCCGGGTAGGCGTTCGTGGGGCAGGTTGCGGGGTGGCGTTTAAGCTGGGCTTCGATCAGGAAAAAGAGGGAGATCTTACTTACGAGGCCGATGGAATTGTGGTGTTCATACAAAAAGGAGAAACCATGTTTCTTGTGGGAAAAACCATTCATTTTTATAACGAGGCAGATGGTAGGGGTTTTTATTTTAGCGATGAATCAGCCGGTCAAGGTGACTGACGCCTTCTGGCAAAGCCCTTTAATGGGTGGGTTGTGCTTGCTAATCTTCACGGTAACCTCCCCCAATTCAAATTGATTTCGCAGCTTTTTTATCAAGTTGCCTGCCAGATGCTCCAACAAGCTGGCATCCTTCCCGGTCATGACTTCCACCACCAGCTCATAAACTTTCTCATAGTTTACCGTGCCTTCCAACTGATCGTTATTTGCCGCTTCCTGCACATCCAGCTTCATGAAAACATCAACGGTATACTTATTGCCTATTTTACGTTCTTCTTCGTAATAACCGTGGCGTGCGTAAAACTCCATGCCCTCTAAAGCCACCTGTCCCTGCATCATTCGTCTTCGTCAAGTAGATCAAAAAATGAGACAGGCCCTTCTTCCCGGCGCCTGGTCTTTTCGATGTTGGTTGAGGGGGGGGGCGCGTGGGTGCTTTTCTTTGGTTCAGCTTTTGTCTCTGGTATTTCTGATGCTGGCGGTTTGTGCTTTTCCTGCATAGGCTGCTTCGGTTTCGGCACTGGATGAATAGGTGCGCCAGCCGCCGTCATCTCCCGCTGGATTTTTTCTACGGATATGGGTTCAATATGTCGGGGCTTTATTTCCAGACTTTCCTCATCGATTTTTTTACCAAAATTATGTGCCAGCTCTCTTACCCGCTTGATTTGATCCCGAATATTGAAGTCACTTTTTGAAGCATCCGACTTCTCCACCCGCTTGATCAGGTCTTCGGCCAGATTGCGCAATTCGTTCATGGCATGCTGCCGGCTATTTTCAATCTGGGCATAATTTCTTTCCAACTCCTTCACCCCATCCTGCACCTCCACAATGATCTGATTTGCCTCCTCCTCCGCTTTCTCAATGACGGACTTGGCCTTGGACTTGGACTCATTCAACAAAGCCTCCGCGTGAATCTGCGTTTCCCGAAGGTGTAGCTCCGCAGCTTTATTGGCCTGCTCTACCAGATTTGCCCCGGTGTCTTCAGCCGTTTTTAGTGTTTTGAATAAAGAGGACTCCACCTCCCGAAGTTTTTCCACTTCTTTTTGTGCCTGCTCTAATTTGATGGTCAATTCCTTATTTTCATCGAGCATTCGCTCCCACTCGTTGGACATGGACAGAAGAAAACCAGCCACCTCATCTTTGTCATATCCCCTCAGTTTTTTTTCAAATTCCTTTTGCCTTATTTCAAGTGGCGTGATTTTCATTCTTTTCTGTAATTTTTAATTCCCATGCTGCGATGGTGCGATCATCGCTACAAGATAACAATAAGTTGGCTTCAGCCATCCACAAAAGCTGGTTGACTGAGTTGGTGTGACCTTCGAATCGCTGACGATCTATCACCTTTAATAATGCGAAATTAGCCGCATCCCACATTTTGATGGTCTTGTCCATGCTGCCGGTGAAGAAAAATTGACCATCGTCAGTAAAAACCACGTCATTGATGGCATACATGTGCGCCGGAACCGCTTTCACTGCGGCAAAATTTTTACCCGCGTCCCATACTCGGATGTGCGCATCACGACCAATACTGATCAGTAGATCATCTGCGGGTGGACGTGTAGCCATCGCAAAAACGGATAAAGAGTGGCCTTCAATGGTTTGAAGCAGGGTCATTGTCTGCTGGTCAACCAGCCGAATTCGATTGTCACTGAAGCCTAACAACAGACAATCCTTCCAAACTTCGATAGATCGCAGACTCTTTTCACTCCACCGCTCCCGGGCAACAAAATTGAGTGATTGGTCAAATACGAACAATTCACCGGCTCCGGTGCCCACGTAGATGCGTTCTTTGGTATGTGCCATGGCAAATACCGGTGCCTTCACTTCTACGGATCTTAGTACTTGCCGATTGGCAAGCTCGATGAGATGTATGGCCCGGTTATTTTCTCCTACCAGTAAACGACCATCCAGATAATGTATGCAGTAGATGGTTCCATCCACCCGGGCCAGCACCTGACCTTCCCCGGGCTCATCCAATTGCCATTGCACCACCTGACCGTCACCTCCTGCGGAAATGAACGACCGAGCATCTACCTGAACCAAATCGAACAAACCATTCCGGTGGCCAGAAAATGTTTGACGTTTATAAACTTCTACCTTAGGATTTTGCACTTAAGTGGTAAAATTGCAACATGTCACTACTGCTTTCCAAACAAATACACAGTAATGCGGCTTATGCCGTTTGGAATATTCAGGAGACGTTGCTGGAACTACCCAAACTCTGTCCGGAGCCCTTTCCCTCCAACCTGCACCCGATACGCCAGGCAGAGTGGATTGTCGGCCGCATGCTTGTTCATAAACTATGCGAAATGTTCGGGCTCACCTATCATGGAGTAGAAAATTTACCAACCGGTAAACCCATGCTCACCGGCCACAATGTACACATTTCCATCTCTCATACTTTTCCCATGGCTGTGGCCATGCTGCACCGCAAAGCAACCTGTGGCATTGACATCGAAAGGCCGAGACAAAAGCTCATTGATACCCAATATAAATACCTGCACCCCACAGAATTAAAATATGCCAACGATCCGGAGAAACTCTGCATCATTTGGTGTGGCAAAGAAGTTGTCTACAAAATTCACGGGCGAAAATACCTGAGCCTTAAAGACGAAATCAGCATCTCCTTTGAAAGTGCCCATACGCTCAAAGGAGAGATCTTGCGTGCAAATGAACCTCAAACGTATGACATCCATTTCGAATGGATCAATGATTATGTGATGGGCTACAGCATATAACCGAAAGCCTATGACGGGCATTGAAGTCAAAAGGATCAAAACCCCTTCAATGGCCACCCATTAGCTCACTAATTCACGATTGATTAAATTGCTCATTGGATTAACCCAAATAACTTCAGCATGAAACCAATCATCTACCTGCTCATCGTAGCAATGGCGTGGACGGCAACGTCGCAAAATCGAAAACTTCCTGTAGATACGACGGTGGTCACCAATCATACCACCACCATCAAAGGGGTAAAGGTGGACTACCAGGCCAGCGCAGGCACGCTCCCTGTTTGGAATAATTTGGGAGAGCCCATAGCTGCATTATTCTACACCTATTACGAAAGGAAAGGACAAAGCCAGGCCAGTCGGCCGTTGATCATTTCCTTCAACGGTGGTCCTGGTTCTGCCTCGGTCTGGATGCATGTGGCATACACCGGCCCAAAAATTTTAAAAATTGACAACGAAGGTTACCCTGTGCAGCCTTATGGTATTCAGGACAATCCCTACTCTATCCTGGATGTGGCCGATATCGTGTTTGTCAATCCCGCAAATACGGGTTATTCCCGTACCATTCCGGAAGCAGGAAAAGAGGTAGACCGTGACAAATTTTTCGGCATCAATGCAGACATCGAATACCTGGCAGAATGGATCAATTCTTTTGTAACCCGATACAATCGTTGGCAATCGCCAAAATACATCATTGGTGAGAGTTATGGGGGTACACGTGTCGCAGGGCTGGCACTTGCCCTGCAGGAAAGTCAGTGGATGTACCTCAACGGGGTGATCATGGTATCACCGGCAGACTACAAAGTCTTCGAATCAGACCCACCCATCTCATCAGCCACCAACTTACCTTATTTTACCGCAGCGGCCTGGTACCACAAACAGCTGCCAGAGGCCCTGCAATCCAAAGATTTATCCGAGATCCTACCTGAAGCAGAGGCATTTGCCCTCAATGAGCTGATGCCGGCGTTGGCCAAGGGAGGTTTTATCGACGAAGCGAAAAAAATAGCAGTTGCCCAACGGATGTCCTACTATTCCGGCATTTCCAAGGAAAGCATCCTACAGAATAATCTGGATGTGCCGACCAATTTTTTCTGGAAAGAATTGCTACGCGGTGAAGGGTACACCATTGGACGTCTGGATAGCCGCTACCTCGGGATAGATAAAAGAGCCGCTGGCACGGGTCCGGATTACAATGCCGAACTTACCTCCTGGTTGCATTCTTTTACCCCTGCCATCAATTATTACCTGCAGGAGCACCTGAAATTCAAAACAGCCATCAAGTACAACATGTTTGGGCCAGTTCAGCCTTGGGACCGAAGCAACAACAATGTGCGTGAAGACTTGCGCAAAGCCATGGCAGAAAATCCTTATCTGAACCTGCTGTACCAGTCGGGTTACTACGACGGGGCCACCACCTACTTCAGCGCCAAATACAACATGTGGCAGGTAGATCCAAGTGGTAAAATGAAGGAGCGTATGTTTTTCAAGGGCTACCGAAGTGGCCACATGATGTACCTGCGTAGAGATGACCTGCAGCAAGCCAATGAGGATTTGCGAAACTTCATTCAACAAACGCAGGCCAAGGGACCGGCGCAATACAAGCGGAATTAATCCTCCAGTGCGTGAAGGATCATTTTGATTTCATCAGACTTGTGGTAATCTCCCAATTTATCAAAGGAGACCGTGAGATTTCGTAGTATGCGAAGCAGCATGTCCAAATGCGAACAAGGTTCATAAAAAATGGCCTCACGTTGCAACTGGAGATTGTCCAAATAATTGTCAATATCTTCTTTTAAGAAGATGAGGCCCTTGTTGAACACATTGATGTAAAACTGGGTCTGATCTTTTTTATAGGTGAGAATAAAAAGACTGGGTAAGTTAACGCCATAAATAGGCAATTTCAACCTTTGTGCCAGCAGCATGTAAACGGCACAAAGGGTAATGGGATTGCCTTTTTTGGATTCCAATACCGCATTGATCATAGAGTTGGCTGGAGAATGAAAGTTTTTGGTGTTGGCTCGAAACTTGAACCCTTCAAAAATAACGGCATTCAAAATATTGATCTGGTCATACGGGTTCATGTCCTCCCGGAATTCACGCCAGGTATTAAAAAAGAGTTGGTCCATTTCAAGCCGCAGATCATCCAGGTCCAGGTCTGGATATTGATAGGTGGCCAGCACCCAAAGCCCCTTTAAGAGGTCGTCCTGGTCATTCTTTTTCCAGTCCAACAAACGCTCCTGCAACAGTTCAAACTGAAGCAAATGGACCATTTCTTCAATCCGGCGCTGAATGTTGGGGTTGAAATTACTTTCCCACTCTTCTTCCAGGAAAGGGATAATGCGCGTGCCTATGGAGAGAATCTTCTCCTCTACATGGCTCAACACCTCGTCATCTTCATCCTCCAAAAGACTGACCAGGGCTTTTAATTCGGTATTTTTCATGCTCAGGAATTGCAAAAATGTCCACTTCCATGGATAAAAGTCTGAATGAAGACACAAACCTTACCAATTTATGTACTTGGAACGACAATACCAGAACTTGTAAAACCCTTGGGACAACCTGATAAGTGACCTAACCAGTTAAAAGAAAGTATGTGTAGATACCTATTTCTGACGGCCCTGGTGGTAACAACGATTTCATCTGCTGCCCAATGCTGCTCCGGCGGCGTACCGATGTCAGGAAATCTGGGTCTACCTGCCGCTGATGCGGGTACCTGGCAATTTAGTGTCAGTTACGACCTGAATGAATTACGTACACTCAAAACTGGTAGCCAAACCACCGATGATTCAGATAGGAACCGCCAAACCCATTCCATACTGGGTGAGGTAGGTTACAGTTTTTCAGAAAAATGGTCTGCAGACCTCTTCTTTTCATGGGTAAAGCAGGAGCGGGCCATTGAATCACCTTCCGGGGGAACGAATTTTACCAGTACGCAAGGCGTCGGAGACGCGGTACTGCTCGTCAAATACAGACCGGTGAGTGCCTTGCAGGTGGGCTATGGCATTAAAGCCCCACTGGGAAGTGCTGATCAAACCAGGGAGGATGGGGTGCAGTTGACCGCCGACCTTCAGCCTGGCTCGGGTGCCTGGGATCACATCGCCTATCTCAATTTCACCAAACAAAACATTATCCGCCCCACCACTACCCTGACCACCACCCTCACCCACCGCTGGCGGGGGGTGAACAATGATTACCTGGGCAATTCCACTTATCAATTTGGTAATGAGTTTATGGCCATTGCCGCCATAGCTGACCGGCTGGTCGTTGGGTCTGTGTTACTGGATCCTTCCCTCAAAGTAAGATATCGCCAGGCCACCCGGGATACGTTCAACAATTTTGATTTCGCCTCCTCAGGTGGTGAATTCCTGTTTATCAACCCCGGGCTGGCATGGGTACTCTCACCGAGCATCAACTGGCAAGTCAATATGGAGTGGCCACTTTATGCCCGCGTAAATGAAGTTCAGCTGGCTCCTACCCTAAGATTCAATACGGGCCTGTTTATTCAAATCAATCCATCATCTAAAATATTTTGATATGAGAGTAGTTAGTTTAATGTATTTCACTTCGGTTTTCTTCTTCGGTTGCGCAGAAGAAGCTGTTCAACGTAGTAGCGGCGGAACGAATGTCGATCTCAGTAGCCAGTGGTCTATACCGAGTCAATGGATTTTTGATGGCGGACCTGGTCGCGACGGTATTCCGTCGATCGACAATCCTCAATTTGAGACAATAGACCAAATAGGCGACAAGGTTCGGGAATTTGAATTGGCTGTGGCCGTAAAGGTGGGCGAGGATGTAAAAATATATCCCTATAAAATTATGGACTACCATGAAATTGTGAACGATGAAATCAATGGAGAGGCCTTTGCCATCACTTACTGTCCTTTAACTGGAACTTCCGTCAACTGGAGCCGGAAAATCCAGGGCGCAGAGGCGGTATTTGGTGTTTCCGGCCTGATTTTCAACAATAACCTCATGCCTTTTGACAGAAACAGCAACAGCACCTTTAGTCAGATGCTCAATGAAGGTGTTCGAGGTCAATTTCGGGAAGATAGTGTAGACGTGCTCAACTCAGTGGAGATGTCTTATGGAGGATTGCGGACCCTCTACCCAAATGCCCGCGTGCTGTCATTCAACACGGGATTCTCTCGCAATTACCAGGTGTATCCTTATGGGAATTACAGGAGTGTGAGCGATCTGCTCTTTCCGCAAGAACGGATTGACAATAGATTTTTTGCAAAAGAACGTGTGCTGGGCGTAACCATGGACGGATTTTCCAAAGCCTATAGGTTCTCTTCTTTTGACGGAAGCTTCGGATATGACACTTTCAGGGATACGGAGTTGGTCATCTTCAAGGGGAGCGGTTTTCAGAATTATATGAAAGCCTACAACCGGCGGTTCAATGGACAGCTTCTGGACTTCACTACTGTTAGTGGAATGGGCGATGCTGTAGCCAAGGATCAAAACGGAACCTTTTGGAACGCCTTTGGAGAAGCCGTAAGTGGACCAAATTCGGGTGGCCAGCTAAATTATCCGGTCAGTTACATGGGTTACTGGTTTGCGTGGGCTGGATTCAACCAGAATATTTCAATAGAATAACTTAGCTTACCCACCATTAAACCCAAGGTAAGTATTATCATGGCGGCGCGAGATACGGCCGCCTACATTTCAGCATGCCTCGACTCCATCCGGGCACAGACGTATCCTCATTGGGAATTGATTGCCATCAATGACCACTCCAGGGATGAAACACCCGAAATTCTTCAGGCCTACGCCGAAAAAGATGACCGCATCCAGGTCGTTCACAGTGTACGCGAAAAATTGATTCCGGCGCTCAAAGAGGGTTACCCACAGGCTACTGGTGATCTGGTCAATCGTATGGACTCCGACGATATGATGCCAGCAGATAAACTGGAGACATTGGTGGGCGAATGGCTGAAATATGGCAAGGGACATGTGATTGCCGGTGGCACCGAACATTTTGTAGACCATGGATTGGTGGGCAATGGATTCCGAAGATATGAACAATGGTTAAATGAAATTGCCAGGGAAAACAGGCACTATGAAGAAATTTATCAGGAGTGTGTAATTCCTTCCCACAGTTGGATCATCCATCGAGATGACTTCGACCGGGTCGGAGGCTTTGAGCCGGAAGTTTATCCAGAAGATTATGATTTGTGCTTTCGCTTTTATCACCACCAATTAAAAGTAGTAGGGATAGATAAGGTGCTGCACCATTGGCGGGACCGGAGCAACCGCATCAGTCGCACGTGGGAGGAATATGCTGACAATCGGTATTACGACCTAAAGCTGCGGTATTTCTACTCTTTGGACAGAAATCCGGGAAGACCACTGGTGATTTGGGGTGGTGGCAAAAACGGTAAAGACCTGGTCAAGAAAATTCAATCTTCAGGAGAAAATCAGTTGCACTGGGTGTGTGAGAACCCCAATAAAATCGGGCACAACATTTATGGCATCATCATGCAGGCAGCGGAAACCGTAGCAAAAATGGGAAATCCCCAAGTACTCATTGCTGTCGCCAATACATCGGAGCGGGCTCAAATCCGACAAAAACTGCTGGCATGGGGAAAAGCGCCGGTAAAAGATTTTTGGTTTTTCTCTTAGCCTTCAGTCTGGCTCATCCGCAGGTTCCTCCTGATTTTTTTGTTCAGAGGTGCCCACCAAATAAAACTTATTAACCACACCAAAGTATTCGCGGTATTCATTTTTAAGCCGGTGGTCGACCCGGTGGATGCCAAAAAAAATGAATGAGCGAGAAGTCTTTTTAAACCGCAATTTCACCAGCGGCCCCTTGTACCAATCTTCTTTGGCCTTCATTTGCTGATCGATGAATTGATCAAAATCCTGGGGTGTTGGATTTTTCCGGTAAGCAACGACCAAAAGGATCATGAGGAGGGTGAGAAAAATGAATCCTGTCCAGCTAAATTTTCTTTTTCTTCTCCTACCCATTGACCATCAGGTTTGTAAAACCCCAACATTCATCGGCTGACGGATGGGCGCATGGTTGGCCACTTCGATGCCTTTAGAAATAACAAAGCGTGTAGCCGCCGGATCAATGATGCCATCTACCCACAAACGGCTAGCCGCATAGTAGGGGCTCAATTTTTCATTATACGAAGATTCAATGTCCGCCAAATGTTTTTGCTTATCCTCCTCAGAAAGCGTTTCTCCTTTGGCTTTCAGGGTCGAAATCTTTATCTGAAGCAGGGTTTTCCCAGCGGCTGCACCACTCATAACGGCAATTTGCGCCGTGGGCCATGCAAAGATAAATCTCGGGTCATAAGCCTTCCCGCACATGGCATAGTTGCCGGCGCCGTAGGAACTGCCCAGCACAATGGTGAATTTGGGTACCACCGAATTGGCAACAGCATTTACCATTTTGGCTCCGTCCTTTATAATACCGCCCTGCTCGGCACGACTGCCGACCATGAAACCATTTACATCATGTAAAAAAACCAATGGGATTTTTCTTTGGTTGCAGTTCATCACAAATCGAGCAGCCTTGTCGGCTGAATCGGAATAAATCACCCCCCCCATTTGCATCTCCCCTTTTTTCGTTTTGACCACTTGGCGCTGATTGGCCACAATCCCCACGCTCCAGCCGTCGATGCGCGCATAGCCACAGAGAATTGTTTTTCCATAAAGCGCTTTGTATTCATCAAACTCACCCCCATCTACGAAGCAGCCGATAACCTTGCGCATGTCGTAAGGTTCATTTCGGTTGTTGGGGAAATGACCATAAATTTTCTCGGGCTCATGGGGTGGCTGGGGTTCGATTCGATTAAACCCAGCTTTTGCCGGATCGCCCATTTTATCAAATAACCGCCTGACCGCATCGAGGCACTTTTCGTCGTTCTCAAACTTGTTGTCTGTGACCCCTGAAATTTCACAATGCGTAGAAGCACCGCCCAATGTTTCATTATCTACATCCTCTCCAATGGCCGATTTTACGAGGTAGCTGCCTCCCAAAAAAACAGATCCGGTACCGTCCACAATCAGGGCTTCATCTGACATGATGGGCAAGTAAGCGCCACCGGCCACGCAGCTCCCCATGATGGCAGCGATCTGCACAATGCCCATGGAAGACAGTCTGGCATTGTTCCTGAACTGGCGACCAAAATGCTCCTTATCAGGAAAAATATCTTCCTGCAAGGGTAAAAATACGCCTGCACTGTCTACCAAGTACACGATGGGGATTTCATTTTCAATGGCTATTTCCTGTGCACGCAAATTCTTCTTGGCCGTCATTGGAAACCATGCACCCGCCTTGACCGTGGCATCATTAGCCACCACCACACAGACGCGACCCGCGATGGATCCGATACCTGTGACCACACCTGCAGAAGGGCAACCTCCCCATTCCTCGTACATGCCCTCGGCGGCAAATGCACCGAGCTCAAGAAAAGATTTCGGGTCATCAATCAAGTAATCGATACGCTCTCGCGCCGTCCATTTTCCTTTTTTGTGCTGCGCTTCTATTTTCTTTTCGCCTCCACCTTTTCTCACCCGGCTTAAGTGATGTTTGAGTCGATCTACCAACTGTTTGTTGGCATCTTCGTTTTTGTTGAATTTCAAATCCAATTTTTTAGGTACGTTTAGGGGCCTTATTTAATTTGAGGACCATCCAATCGCTTATTTTTCCTACCTAACGGGCCCAGAAAATCTTTTGGGTGGTTGTTGAAATGAATGATTAGCGAGTCCAGGTGGACCATGGTTTGGTTCAGGCTGTTGTACAACGAGTCATCGCTCATCAACTTACCGAGTGTTCCCTGCTCACTTTTCACAGAATCCAGTGTATTGTTGATATTTCTCAGCAAGGCATTGGTAGACGCAATGGTCGCTTTGATGTCAGATGAACTCAATGAATCACTGAAAGCCAGCATATTATTCATGATTGGATTTAACTTTTTCATCTGCTTATCCAGCGAGGTGGTCATGCTTGCCACATTCCGCATGGTAATTGCCAAAGACTCCTCGTTGCCTGAAACCACCTTGTCGGTGTCTCTGATGAGTTTACTCAGGTCGGTAATGGTTCGCTTGATTTCTTCTCCACTCCCTTCCATACCCAGCAGAATTTCATTGATTCGGCGAATGGTCACCGTGAGGTTGTCAGTAATTTGGCCCCCCGCTGCGATGAACTCACTCAAGCCGGGGTCTACTTTGGCAATCAATGTAGAGCCGGGTTCCAGCGCACCGTTGGTGGTGTAGTCGTTGAGAATGATGGCTTTACCACCCAAAAGTCCATCGCTCGCCAACTCGGCTACTGTGGAATCCCCAAGAACAATATCACTTTGAATGGAAACTTCCACTTCAATGGTCCTTATTTTTTGGTCATAGGAAATGTCACTTACCTTTCCTATCGGCACACCTTGCATCTTCACCATGCTTCCAAGGGTGAGACCGTCGGTGTTTTCATAGGAGACATAATAACGATCCTGATTTGTAAGGATATCGGTTCCTTTGAGATAATTGAAACCGTAATAAAAGAGCACCCCGGCTACAAGTGCGATGAGCCCGATTCTAAATTCTTTCGACACCCTACTTCAATTCAGTGATTCTAAATCGCTTTTATAGTCACGGATGGCCCGATAAATGCCAGAAGCAATGTAAATCTGGTTCAACTCATCATTGAGCTCCCGTTCCTCTTTTGCATTACTAAGATAACCTGTTTCTACCAACACACTGGGCATGGTAGTGCGCCACAACACCAAAAATGGCGCTTGACGGACACCTCGACTATTCCGGCCTGCCCGTTTGGCCATCTGACTTTCAATATTGGCACCCAATTGCAGGCTTTGTTTCAAATAAGCATTTTGATAGAGAGAAAATAGAATATAAGATTCATCAGAGTCGGGATCGAATCCATCGTAATTCTCCTGATGATTTTTCTCTAACAAAATAGAACTATTTTCTCTTTTAGCTACATTTAAATTTTTCAGCGTTTTGTTCAGCCCCATCACATAAGTTTCCGTGCCAAATATGGCTTTATTAATGAATGCGTTGCAATGTATGGACACGAACAAATCTGCACCCGCCTTGTTAGCCACGATGGCGCGCTGGTGTAATTCTACGAATTTGTCAGTTTTACGGGTGTAAACAACCTGAACATCCGGAAGGTTTTCCTCAAGTATACGGCCCAATTCAAGGGCAATATCCAAGGCCACATCTTTTTCTTTAGAAATTTTTCCAGAAGTACCTGGATCATGATCGCCATGCCCTGCATCAATGACGATGGTCTGTACCTTATTCGCAGGAGCGTTGATGGGGTGAAAAGCAAAAAGGAATATTAAAGAAAATCCAAAAGAGAGAACTATAAATCTCATAGCATTTTCATTCCTTGTATTAATTCTAAAAAAGATAATTTTACACAAAATTGTCATTTTTTCTTCAAAAATCTAAATGGAAGGCCAGCTTGAGGCGATTTTTCCTTCTTCTTTCATGCGTCGGTTGCTTCTTCGGTCTTTTTGCTCAAGAACCCGTAACTACCACTCAGGTAAGTGACAGTGCTGAATGGAATGTAGATGGCCAAAAAGTATTGGACTCCACCCTGGTGGTCGCTGACACTGCCAAGGTGCCCTATGACAGCTTAGCAAATCCCGTTCCGGAAGGCGACATCCAGACCACCATCAACTATTCCGCACGGGATTCCATGTTTTTCAATCTGAACAACAAAGAACTGTACCTCTACGGAGACGCGCACGTAGACTATGGCGACATCCAGCTAGAATCCGAATCCATAACCATAGATTGGAATCAGCGAACCATTCAAGCCAACTATGAACTGGACTCTGCAGGAAGACCTATAGGTAAACCCATTTTTACCGATGGGCCGGACGTGTACCAGACAGATGAAATTTTGTACAATTTCAAGAATCGAAAAGCACAAATTCAAGGCGTCATCACCGAACAAGACGGGGCATTCATGCATGGGGATGATGTGAAAAAAAATAAACAGAATGAAATGTTTATTCGTGGAGCCCGCTACACGACCTGTAATCTGGCCGACCCACATTTCTTCATTCACTCCAAGAAACTGAAGGTGATACCCCGAAACAAGGTAGTTTCAGGTCCTTTTCACTTGCGATTCAGGGAAGTGCCCACTCCTCTCTGGCTGCCCATTGGCATGTTTCCACAGCCCAATTCTAAAACCAGCGGATTCATCATGCCAGTATACGGAGAGGAACGTGAAAGGGGATTCTTCCTGCGAGATGGTGGCTACTACTGGGCCGTGAGTGACCGATTTGATTTGCGTCTGACAGGCAACATCTATTCAAAAGGAAGTAATGGACTAAACTTAAATTCCAATTACTATTTCCGGTATCGATTCCGCGGCTCTTTCAATGTTTCTTACACCAACAATGTGACCGGCAGCTTTGAAAATGAGTCCGAAAGTCAATCTTATTGGCTGCGTTGGAGCCACACGCCGGAAGCTCGCGGCAATTCACGGTTCAGTGCCTCCGTCTCGGCAGGTAGTACTTCATTTAATGAAGACAACAACCTGGTCCTTTCAGATTTCAATCGAAGCCAGCAGGCGCAATTTTCCTCCAACGTGAGCTATAGTACGAGCTTTCAGAATACCCCTTTCAGCCTCTCGGTAAATTTGCGTCACAACCAAAATCTCCAAACGGAAATTGTGAACCTTACCCTGCCGGAATTTACCCTGAACACCAATAGGGTCTACCCTTTCAAGTCCCTATTCAATAATAGCCGATCTCCGCTTGCTGAACTCAACTTCTCGCACAACTTCACTGTCAGAAATGAATTAACCAATGCGCCCAACCGGTCAGGCTTTCCCTTTGAGGTGGCCAATGACGAATTCTTGCGGGAAGAGGTGGTGCCCTTCGATTCAGAAAATCTACCCCTCATTCTGGATAACGCCAGGGTAGGTGGCCGCCACAATTTACCCATATCCACTTCTATCAGCTTTCTGAAAAACTTTACCGTTACCCCTAATCTCAATTATACGGAGCTTTGGTACACACGTGAACTACGATTTACAGATTACGATCAGGCTGCAGGCGGGGTACGTGTAGATACCGTCAATGGATTCAGTCGGGCGGGTAGCTACCGGGCCGGTGCCGGCTTAAGTACGATTTTGTATGGATTTTATCCTTTTAGAGGAAAGAAAATACAAGCCATAAGACACGTAGTGACGCCTACCGTGTCATTTTCCTATAATCCGGACTTTGGCGATCCGTCCTTCGGAGTATATAAGGATGTGGTGGTGGACTCTTTGGGCACAATCCAGCGATTGTCCAAATACCAGGGCTTTATCTTTGGATCACCCCCCAGCGGCGAAAGCAAAACCATGTCCTTTTCTTTAAACAACAACATCGAGATGAAGGTGTTAGACAAAAAGGATTCCACCGGAGAAGGGACTAAAAAAATCAAAATTTTTGACAACCTCTCCCTGAATACGGGTTACAATTTTGCGGCCGATTCTTTCAAGCTGAGTAACATTAACTGGAACGCCCGAACCAGTTTCTTTGAAGGCAAATTGTCCATCAATTTCTCTGGTGCATTTGATCCCTACATTTACCAGTTGATCTCCGACGAAGGAGGAAGTGTCGTTCAGAGGAGACTGGATCGCTTTGCCTGGAATAACGGTCAAGGCATTGGCAACCTCACACGTTTTGCCACTTCCATCAATCTAAACTTGCGCGGAGGCGGTGCCGCAGCGGCGGGGCGGGATGTCAACGACCTGTCTCAAAATTCCTCTGTGCTGGATGAATTGGGAGAAAGACAATCCGCCAGTCCCGATACCCGGGAAATCATCAAGAATATCCAGGCCAATCCGGATGAGTACGTAAACTTCAACCTCCCCTGGTCGTTGCGCGCCAGTTACACACTGAATCGCTCACAAACCGGCTTTCAATCACCCAATATTTCAAAGGGACTCAGTTTTAGCGGTAGCCTCGCCTTGACAGCAAAAACGCAAATCAATTTTCAGTCTGGCTATAATTTTGATTTAAAGGAATTCACCACCACGAGGATCAGCGTATCCCGGGATTTGCATTGCTGGACACTCGATTTTAATTGGGTCCCTTTTGGTCAATTCCAATCCTACAGTATCGTTTTACGAGCCAAGGCATCCATTCTCCAGGATTTGAAAGTTCAGAAACGAAGAAGTTTCCTTGACTTTTTTCAGAATTGATTAATATTGATATAGAACTAACAAAAATTCGATGATTAAGACGGTCGATTTTACGCCTCAAATAATTAAAAAAGCCAGCCTCTTCAAGGCAGCGCGTGTAGAACAATGGGAAAACATCGTGGAAGCCATGAACAATTGGGTGGAAAAACACCCTAACATCAGCATCCTAAATGTAGAAACCGTGGTTTTGCCGAATATCCATGATGCCGACGAGGAAGGTAGCCATGACACGGAGCTCGGTACCGGGAGAGAATCCTCCTCTACCTGGTACCAGCTAATCAGGCTTTGGTACAGAGACTGACTAGCTCAGCTGATCCACACATTGTTGTACCGCGCGATGCACAATTTCCTTGGTGACAGGCTTTTCTATGAATGCCACATATTCCAAAGGATAGTCATTCATGATGTCCTCATTGTGACCCGAAATGATCACCACTTTCGGGTTGTGTTCAACCAATTCCATAAATTCAGGTCCGTTCAATCCAGAGATCATGACATCTAGAAATACGATGTCCGGTTTGTGGCGCTCAATCATTAATGCGGCCTTGGTGGTATCTGAAAAATGATCGATGACCTTGAGCCCGGGAAATTCCGTGAGATAATGGGTCAGAAGTGTAGCAAACACATCGTCATCTTCAACTATAATAGCGGTGTAAGTGTCCATCTTATTTAAGCCAATCGGATACCTCTTCTAAGGTTGGGTTTTTTACTTCTTTCAATTTCATCCTCTTCCGCATACCACAAACGTCATTGTGAAGTTTACTGGGGGAAACATTTTTGAAAGAAGGAATGGAAAGATAGCCTAATTTTTGAATAATGGGAATCAAATCTTCCCGAATACCCAATTCTAGATAGTCAGAATTTTGTGCCAGTTCTTCCTTCTTTTCAGGTCGCATTTGTGGGAAAAACAATACGTCCTGTATAGAGTTGGAGTTGGTCATAATCATGGCCAGGCGATCAATCCCGACACCCAGGCCTGCCGTTGGGGGCATCCCATATTCCAGCGCACGCAAAAAATCTTCATCCAGTGTCATGGCCTCCTCATCACCTCTTTTACCCAATTCCAACTGTTCTTCAAACCTCTTTCGCTGATCCACCGGATCATTCAATTCGGAAAAAGCATTGCAGATTTCCTTGCCATTGCATATCGCTTCAAATCGCTCCACCAATCCCGCCTTTTCCCGATGTTTTTTGGCTAGAGGTGACATTTCTACCGGATAGTCAGTGATGAACGTCGGTTGGATAAGCTGCCCTTCACAGGTCTCACCGAATATTTCGTCGATCAGTTTGCCTTTACCCATGGTTTCGTCAATGGGCACCTCCAGCTTTACTGCCGTCTGTCGAAGTTGTGATTCATCCATGTCTGAAATGTCAATGCTGGTAAAATGGGCAATCGCCTCAAACATGGTAAAGCGCTTCCATGGCCGCTTGAAATTAATCACGTGGTCACCTACCTTGACTTCCGTAGTACCGTGTAAATCTAGCGCCACTTGTTCCACCATGGCCTCCACCAGCTCCATCATCCATTGGTAATCTTTATAGGCCACATACAACTCCACCTGAGTAAATTCCGGGTTGTGAAAGCGTGACATGCCCTCATTTCGAAAATCTTTGGCAAACTCGAAAACACCATCGTACCCACCTACGATCAAACGCTTCAGGTACAGTTCATTGGCGATACGCAAATAGAGCTGCATGTCCAACGTGTTGTGATGGGTTTTAAAAGGCCTTGCGGCAGCCCCGCCATAAAGCGGCTGTAAAATTGGTGTTTCTACTTCGAGGTAGCCCTTCTTGCTTAAAAAGTGCCGGATGGATTGAATCAAACGTGAACGTTGTACAAAAGTATGACGCACCTCCGGATTCACAATCAAGTCTACATATCGTTGTCGGTAACGCTGCTCCGGATCAATGAAGGCATCGTAGGTTTTCTTTTCTCCTGTCGTTGGGTCCGTGGTTTCTTTAACGATGGGCAGGGGTTTCAAAGATTTGGTCAGCAACTTGAGTGACGCAACGTGAATAGAAATTTCCCCTACCTGGGTTACAAAAACGTGCCCCTTGACAGACAAAATATCACCGATGTCCATTTTCTTTTTAAACACCTCGTTGTACAAAGACTTGTCATCGCCCGGTGCAATATCATCCCGGCGCACATAAATCTGGATTCTCCCGGTGGCGTCCTGGATTTCGGCAAATGATGCCGAGCCCATGATGCGACGGCTCATCAACCTGCCTGCCAGATAAACTTCTTTGTAGGCATCCGCATTGGACCCGAAGTGGTCTTTGATATCCTGGGCGGTGGTAGTGACCTTCACGGCATCTGCCGGGTAAGGATCTACGCCCATGGCCATTAACTCTTCCCGGACCTGACGTCGTTGAACTTCCTGTTCGCTTAGCATAAGTTAGGATTGCTTTCTTCTTTGAATTTCTTGTTTAATGAGGGAAAACTCCCGGCCAGTCTGGCCAGCTATGGATGTGTTTTCCTCAGCTCTTCGAAAAAGGTAAGGGAGCACTTTACGAACCGGACCATACGGTACGTATTTGGCCACATTGAAACCCATCTTCGATAATGCAAAACTAATGTTATCACTCATACCCAAAAGCTGGGCAAAGTAGATGCGCTCATCGGAACGCGGGCAATCAGATTCATCGATCCACTCTGCAAGCATCCGCGCAGAGTCTTCATTGTGCGTCCCCGCGCACAAAGCCACAAAATCAAGGTGATCCATACAGCTACGCATGCCTGCATTGTATGCGCTGTCTGTGTCCTCCTTGGTCTCATGAATCGGGCTTTCGTAACCCATTTCTGTTGCTCTTTCTCTTTCTTTTTCCATGTATGCGCCACGTACCAACTTCGCCCCTATGAAATAGCCCTCTTTTTTGGCCTGCGCAATCCCGCTATTCAACCGATTGAGCATGTCGTGGCGGTACATTTGGTAGGTATTGTACACCCATGGGCCATCCTGGTTGTATTTGCGCATCAAATCGTACACCATGCGGTCAACCACATCCTGAATCCAGCTCTCTTCCGCATCGATCATGAAGCGGACTTGACTACTTTTGGCTGCTGCAGCTATGACATCCAAACGGTCATATATGCGTTCCATCTGCGCCTGTTCCTCTTCTTCCAGTTTTTCACCGGCCTGTTTTTTGGCCATCAGGTCTATTGAGCCAATGCCGCTCATTTTTACCACACAGAAAGGTATGGAAGGCGTCTGACCTGAGAATTGCGCAACACGTACAATTTCATCTCGTGTGTCATCGTAACTCACCTCATTGCTGGCACCTTCCACTGAATAATCCAAAATGGTGTGCACATCAAATGAAGAAAGTTCATCAATGCGCTTCTGACAATCTTTGATGGTCTCACCTCCGCAAAAATGATTGAACAACGTTTTTCTTATCAGCCACTTCACAGGTAGCCGGAGTGCCAGCGCAAATTGTGTCAGCATGGTGCCGAGACTTACCAACCACGGTCGGCTCATTGTAGCAAATAAAAAATGTGCCCGATGCAGGTCTGAATTGCTCTTTGAAGCAAACGCAGTCGCTGTATCTTCGAATTGAATCGCTTCTTTTTGCATAACTTTGAATAAGCTTTCAAAGATACCAACCACCTTGTTTACACGAATATAAACTTGATGCTACCCGAGTATCTCTATTTTAATCATTCACCTCTCTCAACAATCAATCAGCTACTGGAAGTTCTACAACCCGATCAGGTGGCATTTCTGGTAGATGAGCATACGAAAAAGTATTGTCTCCCGATGATAGGGAATAATACGACCATTGAAATCCCCTCTGGCGAGAGACACAAAAACCTGGATACCTGTCGCATCATCTGGCAAGAACTGACCCACCTCGGATTTAGCAGGAATAGTCTCCTCTTCAACTTAGGAGGCGGTGTCATCGGAGACATGGGTGGCTTTTGTGCGAGCACGTTCAAACGGGGCATACGTTTTATTCAGATCCCCACTACGTTACTGGCAATGGTGGATGCAAGCATCGGCGGAAAGCTGGGCATCGATTTTAACCACCTGAAGAATCACATAGGTGTTTTTCGCCTTCCAGAGGCAGTCATCGTGAGTCCTGTCTTTCTGGATACTTTACCTGAAAGAGAATTGCGCTCGGGATTTGCAGAAATGCTCAAACATGGCCTGATCAGGGATGCCGCACACTGGCAAAAACTTTCTACCCTGGAGTCGATCAAAAAAATACCCCTTCAGCTTATCCGGCAAAGTGTAGCCATCAAGCATCAAGTGGTATCGGAAGATCCTACAGAGATGGGCCTACGTAAAATTTTAAATTTTGGCCATACTGTTGGTCACGCCATTGAAGCGACCTATCTCCGAAATGGGTGGTCACTCACACATGGTGAAGCCATTGCTCAGGGCATGATCCTGGAAGCCATTATGGCCAGAAGAATGAAAGTATGGGAGGGGGAAGAAGTGCAAGAAGTAATTGACACGCTATTGCGCATCTATCCGCCAATAGATTTACCTGAGTTCGACGAAATTTGGGCGATCATGCTTCAGGATAAGAAAAATGAAGGTGGTACAGTCAAGGCCGCCTTGCCCGACCACCTCGGTCATTGTTTGTTTGATCAAGCCATTTCAAAAGAAATCGTCCAATTTGCCTGTAAAGCATACGACATGTTTAAATAAACATGTTCGGCTTTTCTCGGCGCTTATCTACATTTTTGCGGTTACCGTCGACAAGGTTCTTCAAAAATGTATTTTTTGAAGACGCCAACAGATAGGCCACAAAACCCAAAACGGCAGTGATAAACAACGTCCCTATAGTGCGTGATTTTGTCATATTACACCTAACGTAAAAGAGTTTACTAAAGATTTTGAACCCGCACGAGATATTTGTTAAAAAACGTCAACGTCTTCCTACGGGTACCGTTCGGCTGACCTCATCAAAAAGTGAGAGCAACCGTGCCTTATTAATACAGGCACTCGCACAAAAACCCGTCCAACTGGAGAGGCTTTCTGCCGCTAGAGACACAAAAACCATGCAGAAATTGTTGGCAACGAAAGGACAAACATGGGATGTAGGTGATGCCGGCACTACGATGCGTTTTCTCACCGCCTACCTGGCCTTAAAAGGGCGTGGGGAAGTGCTTACCGGCACCCCTAGAATGCAACAGCGGCCCATTGGAATTTTGGTAGACGCCTTGCGTGGTATCGGCGCCCGTATCGAATATATGGGCGCTGCAGGAGTTCCTCCTTTGCGCATTTGGGCCATTCAAAAGCAGTCAGCCCATGATTTGGACATTCCTGGCAACATCAGTAGTCAATACATCAGCGCACTTTTGATGGTCGCTCCGATACTTCCGGATGGCCTGACATTACACTTTACCACTGAGGTGTTCAGCCGGCCATACATCGCCATGACACTGGGATTGATGAAACACTTCGGGGTCGAACATGATTGGACTGGCAACAGGTTGCATGTGGCACCTCATGCATACCAGTCTGGCAGCTACACGGTTGAAAGCGACTGGTCGGGGGCCAGCTACTGGTACAGCCTGGTAGCGTTGGCAGATGAAGGGGCCAAAGTGCTGCTCCCTGGACTGCGCCGCCATTCGCTCCAGGGCGATCAGGCCATCGCCAAAATGATGCGCCCACTGGGTGTGGAAACCACCTTCACCGAGGCCGGCGCAAGCATCCAGCGTACCGCACAATTGAACCATCAGTTGAAAATCGACTTCCGTGATACGCCCGACCTGGCACAGACCGTGCTCGTCACCTCAGCAGCTTTAGGTGTGCACCTGGAACTTACCGGCATCGAAAGCCTTCGCATTAAAGAAACGGACCGCATTACCGCCATGCAGACTGAGCTGGCTAAAATTGGTGCAAGATTGGTAGAAGAAGGAGATGCCTGGCAATTGATACCCGGTTATCTGCCCGAACATGCATTTATCGACACCTATGAAGACCACCGCATGGCCATGGCCTTTGCTCCCCTCTGTCAAAAAATGAATCTTACGATTGCGGATCCGGGCGTGGTCCAGAAATCCTACCCAAATTTTTGGGAAGAGCTGGCAGCGATCACCGGGGCCCTTGAATCCTAAATCCTCTGGCACCCAGTTTAGCGCCCCTCAAAATTCCTGAAGTTGCTTTGGAACTCCAGTCAGAAAGCTTCGAAAAACCACCTTGCTGCTTAAAGCCCATTGCCGACCCCTAAATTTAACGGTCTTCAAAATCACCTAATCGGCTACATAGCTGATTACCAAATCATCCTGATTCACCAAGTCTCCGGACTCCAAATGGATTTTATCTACCTCAAAATTGCCATTGGCGACCACGGTAGTTTCCATTTTCATGGCTTCTATCACGAACAGCACCTGATCTTTTTTAACCCGGTCGCCGGCCTGGACCTTGATTTCTGCCAGCTTCCCCTGCAATGGTGCACCCACTTGTTTTTCTCCACTGGCTTTGGCACGAACCGCTTTAGTTACCCTGGCCGTGTGGTCCTGAACCCTGATTTGTCGGGTCTGCCCATTTAAACTGAAAGACACCAATCGATGACCTTCTTCATCCACCTCATCAATGTGATTGAGTTGGATGATGATCGTCTTACCCTGACCAATTTCCATCATGATTTCTTCCCCTTTGTCCAAGCCGAAGAAAAAAGCCGGAGTCGGTAAATTGGATACGCGATGGTAAGTTTGCCAATGGGCATAAAATTCCTTGAAAACTTTCGGATAAAGCTGGTAGCTCAGAAAATCTTCGAAGGACATGTCCGGATATTCCTGCTGAAAAGCTGCATAAGCCTGATCCATATCAATGGGTGCTAAATCATCATTGGCACGACCTTCTCTTGGTTTCACCTTCTTGAGAATAATCTGCTGCAATTCTTTAGGAAAGCCCAAATAAGGTTGTCCCAAATCTCCACGGAAAAAACCAACGACAGATTCCGGGAACGACAGAGAATCTCCTTTATGAAAAATATCTTCGGCTGACAGATTGTTTGCGGTCATGAACATGGCCATGTCGCCCACCACTTTCGATGAAGGAGTTACCTTCACTACGTCCCCAAAAAGTTCATTCACAAGCGCATAGTTTCGCTTGATTTCTTCAAAGCGGTGTTCAAGACCCAGCCCTACTGCCTGCGGCCAAAGGTTGGAATATTGTCCACCAGGAATTTCGTGGTCATAAACTTCCGCAGTTCCTGCTTTCAAACCCGACTCGAAGGGATAATATCTTTCCCTGACCGCCTCAAAATATCTGGAAAAGGCATTCAATGAAGGTAGGTCCATTTTTCTGCCACGTTCATGGTACTGCAATACGGAGGCCAGTGAGTTGAAATTGGGTTGTGAAGTGAGTCCCGACATGGATGCGAGCGCCACATCTACCACGTCTACCCCCGACTCGATGGCCTTGATGTAGGTGGCCGCCTGCACAGAGGAAGTATCGTGTGTATGCAGGTGAATGGGTAAGTCTACAGTTTGCTTGAGGCTGGTCACCAATTCCTCCGCTGCATAGGGCGTCAGCAGGCCGGCCATATCTTTGATGGCCAGGATGTGTGCCCCCTCATCTTCAAGGATTTTAGCTAAATCCAGGTAATACTGCAGGGTATATTTTTTGCGGTTGTCGTCCAGAATTTCACCGGTATAGCAAATCGCCGCTTCCGCCAACGATTCAGTCCGCTCAACGACTGTCCGTATGCTGGTCTTCATGTTATCTACCCAGTTGAGCGAATCGAAAATTCGAAAGATATCCATACCATTTGAGGCCGCCTGTTCGATGAATTTGGCCACCAGATTATCAGGATAAGCAGTGTACCCCACGGCATTAGATCCCCTCAACAGCATCTGAAAAAGGATATTTGGGATGGCTTCACGCAGTTGCTCCAATCGCCTCCAGGGGCTTTCGCGCAAAAATCGCATGGCTACATCAAAAGTGGCACCTCCCCACATTTCCATAGAAAATACCTCTGGATGCTTTACCGCATAAGGCCTGGCCATTTTCACCATGTCGATGGTACGCAAGCGGGTAGCCAAAAGCGACTGATGGGCATCGCGCAGGGTCGTATCGGTGAAATTAATTTTAGGATCTGCCTTTAACCAATCAATGAATCCCTCCCGACCCAGGGCTTTCAGCCTGTCTCTCGATCCTTTCGGTGGCTCCTGCCCTTTGTCGCAGGCCGGAATTTCTAAAGGCCGGAATGTTTTATGGCTGTCCCGGTAGCGAACGTCGGGATGTCCGTTTACGGTGATTTCACCCAGGTACCTGAGCGTTTTGGTGCCCCGATCAAAGGTTTGGGTCACCTCAAAAACTTCGGGATACTTTTCAATGAATCCCACGGTAGCGCGCCCCTCATAAAACTCCGGATGATAGATCACATTTTCGAGGAAGCCCATGTTCGTTTTTACACCCCGTACCCGGAATTCGCGGAGTGCCCGATGCAAGCGCTGGGCAGCCCCTTTTAGGGTGCGCCCCTTGGCCGTGACTTTCACCAACAGCGAGTCAAAGGAAGGAGAAATAACTACCCCATTGTAGATGTTGCCTGCATCCAGGCGGATACCAAATCCGCCAGCACTCCGGTAAGCAATGACCCGGCCATAGTCGGGCTTAAAATTATTTCCCGGATCTTCGGTAGTGATTCGGCATTGTACGGCATAGCCCCGACAAGAGACGTCCTCTTGTGAGCGGATAAATATTCTGGGATGTTCCAGCGGATAATTGCCGGCAATGAGTAGCTGACTGCGAACAATGTCGATGCCAGTAACCTCCTCTGTTACTGTATGCTCTACCTGTACCCGGGGATTTACCTCGATGAAGTAAATATTTTCATTGGGATCTACCAGAAATTCCACGGTGCCGGCATTATTGTAGTTCACCTCGCCGGCTATTTTGAGTGCATACGCATACAAGCGCTCACGCGTGGATGCTTTGAGTCCCAAACTGGGTGCCACCTCCACCACTTTTTGAAAGCGCCGTTGCACCGAACAATCGCGTTCAAACAAATGCACCATGTGCCCGTGGTTATCCGCCAGAATCTGCACTTCTATGTGCTTGGGGCTTTCCACATATTTTTCCAAAAAAATGGTGTCGTCGCCAAATGCTTTGCCGGCCTCCGAACGTGCCTCCCGATAGAAACGAACCAACTGCTCCTTGTCTCGAACCACTCGCATGCCACGACCTCCCCCTCCGGCGGCAGCCTTTAAAATGACCGGGTAACCAATGCGCCCTGCCTCACGAATGGCGGTGTCCTCATCATCAAGCTTTTCTCTATTGTCCTCGATCACAGGCACTTCTGCTTTCCTGGCCACTTCTTTGGCGCTGACTTTATCTCCCAGGCGCTCCATGACCTCCGGACGTGGACCTACAAATACAATGTCCTCCTCTGCGCACCAACGGGCGAAAGTGACATTCTCGGATAAAAACCCGTAACCCGGATGTATGGCGTCTACGGCATTCGCCTTGGCAACGGCAATAATTTCTTCGATATCCAGATATGGTTTTAAGGCCTCTTCATCTGGGCCAATTTGGTAAGCCTCATCAGCCTTGAAACGATGCAGGGAGTACCGGTCTTCATAGGTATAAACGGCAACCGAACGAACGTGTAATTCAGAAATCGCCCGCAATACCCGGATAGCAATTTCCCCCCGATTGGCCACCATGATTTTTTTAAAGAGCTTGAGTTTTTCCATGGATCGAGAAAGCTAATGAAAACCCTTTGAATCAGACACCTTGAACCAAATTTGGTGAAGAGAAATTCTACATTGACTCGACTCCAAATTGAAAATAGTTATTACTTTCGTGCTCAAATGAAAAGCCAATATCATCGATTGCATCATTTCTTCCTTCGGTACTGACCGGAAGTAGGTGTTGTGCGTATGAATATAAAAATACTGGCCTGCCGATTTTCGGCGGGCTTTTTTTGTTAACAAATGACTTGAATTGCGTAAAACTATGCTGAAAATAGCCATTCAAAAGAGTGGAAGGCTGAGCGAAAAGAGCCTCGACCTTTTAAAAAATTGCGGTATTTCCATCAGCGCAGGTAATAGAAAGCTGAAATCGGCGGCCTCAAATTTTCCATTGGAGGTTTTCTTTCTTCGTGACGATGACATACCCCAATATGTGGCGGAGGGCATTGCAGACCTCGGCATATTAGGTGAAAACGAAGTGGTAGAAAAAAACGAACCCATAGACATTATTGAGCGACTGGATTTCGCCAAGTGTCGATTGGCATTGGCCATTCAGCGAGAAGAAAACTACACCGGCATTTCCTGGTTCATGAACAAGCGTATCGCCACCTCATATCCAGTGGTCCTGCAGCGATTTCTCGACGAACAGCACATTCAGGCTGACATTGAAGTCATCAGCGGCAGTGTAGAAATCGCACCAGGCATCGGACTGGCAGCAGGCATCTGCGACATCGTGAGCACAGGATCTACCCTCCTGATGAATGGTCTCAAAGAGGTAGCCACCGTCATGACCAGTGAGGCCGTATTGGTGGGTCACCCCAATCGCAACCAGGAAACACAGGTGTTAATAGACGCGCTGCGCTTCAGGCTGAATGCCGCACAGGCGGCAAGAAAAAACAAATATATTCTCCTCAATGCGCCTAACGAACAATTGGATACCATTGTTGGTATTTTGCCCGGCATGCGTAGCCCTACGGTGCTTCCCCTGGCGCAGGAAGGCTGGAGCAGTGTGCACAGCGTGATTCGAGAAGATGACTTTTGGAATAAAATTGACCAGCTCAAAAAGGCTGGCGCGGAGGGTATACTAGTGGTGCCCATAGAGAAAATGATTGTCACATGAATTTGATTGAATACCCCCAACCGGAAACTTGGAGCCAATGGCTGGAGCGTCCCGGACAGAACCTGGAATCGCTGATTCCGGTCGTTCAAAAAATACTGACTACCGTCAAAACCCGGGGCGACGAGGCGCTTCTTGATTATACCGCTGAATTTGACCATGTGGTATTGGATGGTCTACGCGTACCCGTCCCCGATCGGGTGGCCATCGATCCGGAGCTGGCAGATGCCATAGAAACGGCCCATGCCAACCTCGTTACCTTTCACAAGGCCCAGGAAGCAACCATTGAAAAGGTAGTGACCCAAGCGGGCATCACCTGCTGGCGCAAAAGCCTGCCAATTCAAAAAGTGGGCTTATACGTGCCCGGTGGCTCCGCTCCCCTTTTCTCTTCACTACTTATGTTGGGAGTACCCGCAAAGCTTGCGGGCTGCGAGCAAATTGTGGTGTGTACACCTCCGAATAAGGAAGGTCGCATCCACCAGGCTATCCTGTTTACCGCCCGGCTATTGGGGTTAAACCAGGTATACGCAGTGGGGGGCGCACAGGCGATCGCAGCCATGGCCTACGGTACTTCTACTGTTCCGAGGGTGTACAAAATCTTCGGGCCTGGAAATGCCTTCGTTACCGTGGCCAAGCAACTGGCACAAACGCAGGGAGTGGCCATCGACATGCCAGCCGGACCCAGTGAAGTATTAATTATTGCGGATGACACGGCCCGGCCGGATTTCGTGGCGGCAGACCTGCTGAGTCAGGCCGAGCATGGACCGGACAGCCAGGTGATCCTTATCAGCGATAGCAAAAGCCTCATTGAGGCTACGCTTACCTCTTTAAACAGGCAGCTAAACGAGCTGCCCAGGAAAACGGTGGCCGCACAATCCATCGCAAACAGCCGTGCATTCCTCGTCAACAGCATGGAAGAAGCATTTCAACTGAGCAATGCGTATGCCCCCGAGCACTTGATATTATCCATGGATGACGCCAACACGCAGGCCGAGCAGGTGATCAATGCCGGCAGTGTATTCCTCGGCCACTACAGTTGCGAAAGCATGGGCGACTACGCCAGTGGCACCAATCATACCTTGCCTACACACGGTTACGCACGCAATTATTCCGGTGTTTCTTTGGATAGCTTTGTCAAGAAAATTACGTTTCAGGAAGTTACCGAGGCAGGCATAAAAGATTTGGGACCGAAAGTGGAAAAAATGGCGGCCGCTGAAGGGTTGGATGCACACGAACGGGCCGTAACTGTCAGACTTAAAGACTTTTGATGAAAGACCTCAATCATTTATTGCGTGCGAACATACGGACACTTAAAGCCTACTCCAGCGCGAGGGATGAGTTTTCAGGTGAGGCCAGCGCCTGGCTTGATGCCAATGAAAACCCTTACGACAATGGACTGAACAGATATCCGGATCCGCACCACATAGAACTTAGAGAAGCCATATCATCGGAAAAAAACATTCCGCCTGAAAATATCTTCCTCGGACATGGCAGCGATGAAATCATCGACCTGCTTTTCCGTGCTTTTTGTGAACCAGGAAGGGATCAGGTCGTAATTATGCCCCCCACTTATGGGATGTATGCCGTAAGTGCCGCCATTCAGGATACAAACATCCTGGCATGCCCACTGGATGAGGAGTTCCAACCTGACCTGATTGCCCTTGAACAGGTGTTGGCCACTGCACAACCCAAACTTATCTTTCTTTGCTCGCCCAATAACCCTACAGGTAACCGGATGGAAGCAGAAAGAGTAGCCACCATCATGGACATGGCACCCGGACTGGTAGTGGTAGACGAAGCCTACATTGACTTTTCAACTGGTGAAAGTTGGATCAAACGCCTCAATCGCTACCCCCAACTCGTGGTGATGCAGACCTTCAGTAAAGCCCGCGGACATGCAGGCATCCGACTGGGTATGGCCTTTGCTTCAGCAGCCCTGGTAGACATTCTCAATCGGATAAAACCTCCCTACAACCTGAGTACCCTCACCCAACACGCGGGATTGCAAGCAGTACGCAAAGGATTACCTCATTTGACAGCTATTTTGGCAGAACGGGAAAAATTGCGGGAGGCCCTGAGTACCCAAAAAAAAATAAAAAAAATCTATCCGTCCGACGCCAATTTTTTACTTGTGGAAGTTGACAATGCCGACGAGCTATATAAGGAATTGTTGGATTCCGGACTTGTCGTTCGAAATCGCCATACGGCTGTGGCACAGACCTTGCGCATTACGGTAGGTACACCAGCAGAGAACCAACTTTTGCTCACCCTTCTTAGCGGACAGAAGCCAACGGCAAAAGGAAGAACGGCCCGCGTGGTTCGCCGAACAAGTGAAACAGACATTTTTGTACAATTAAATCTAGATGGTATGGGTAGAGCCAGTATCCACAGCGGTCTGGGATTTTTTGATCACATGCTGGAGCAATTGTCAAGACATGGTCAGCTGGACTTAAATGTCCGGGTCGATGGCGATTTGCACATAGACGAACACCACACCATAGAGGATACCGCGCTTGCGTTAGGAGAGGCATTCTTAGAGGCGTTGGGAGATAAAAAAGGTATTGAGCGCTATGGCTTTCTACTACCTATGGATGAGTCTCTGGCACAAGTGGCCATTGATTTTGGAGGCAGACCCTGGTTGGTTTGGGACGCCACTTTTAAGCGCGAAACAATTGGTGGAATACCGACCGAAATGTTTCAACATTTTTTCAAATCCTTCAGTGACGCCGCCCGTTGCAACCTGAACATTCAAGTATCCGGCGAAAATGAACACCACATGATTGAGGCCATCTTCAAGGCGTTTGCGCGTGCCATAAAGATGGCAGTTCGCAAAGATGGCAGCCAATTGCTCCCTTCCACCAAAGGTGTACTCTGATGGCCGCCAAGCAACATATTGCGGTCATCAAATACAATGCGGGAAACATCAGATCGATAATTAATGCCCTTGAACGACAGGGTCATCAAGTGACCCTTACCGACGACCAAGAGGTCATACGGAATGCCGATAAAGTCATAATGCCAGGTCAGGGCGAAGCGAGAAGCGCCATGCACTACCTGAAAGCCAAAGGACTGGATGCAGCCATTCCAAAACTCAGCCAGCCCTTTTTGGGTATCTGCCTGGGCCTTCAACTGATGGGCAGCCATTCAGAGGAAAATGACACCCACTGTCTGAACCTGGTGCCAGAAAGGATTCTTCGTTTTCCCGATGGTCTCAAAATTCCCCAAATTGGCTGGAACGATTTTACCCATGCCGAAGGACCGCTCTTCAAAGGAATTGACATATCCGAGGACATGTATTTCGTACACAGTTATTACATGGAGCCAGGTCCTGACGCAGTGGGCATCACCATTTATGGGCTTCCTTTCGCATCGGCAATACAAAAAGACAATTTCTACGGGGTGCAATTTCATCCGGAGAAATCAGGAGCAGTAGGCGAACACTTACTGGAAAATTTTTTACAATTATGAGGATCATCCCTGCCATCGACTTGATAGAAGGCAAATGTGTGCGGCTCTCCAAGGGGGATTATGCCACCCAAAAAATTTACAACGAAGACCCCCTCGAGGTAGCCAAGTCGTTTGAAGATGCAGGATTAACCTACCTACATCTGGTAGATCTCGATGGCGCAAAGGCCGGAGAGATTGTCAACTGGCGCGTACTTGAAAAGCTGGCGCACCATACGCAGCTGGCCATTGACTTTGGGGGTGGTGTAAAATCCAACGAGGCTGCCCGCATCGCCTTTGAATGCGGTGCCAAACAAATTACAGGGGGTAGCGTATCCGTGAAGGACCCAGAGCTTTTCAAAGGATGGCTTCTTACCTACGGATCGGAGGCTGTCATTTTAGGCGCCGACGCTTATGAGGAAAAAATTGCCGTACAGGGCTGGCAGGAAACCACCGAGCGCTACATATATGACTTCATTGCGCAGTATACAGAAGCCGGTGTAAAATATGTAATAAGTACAGACATAGCCAAAGATGGCATGCTGCAGGGACCATCGCTGGAGATGTATAAAAAAATAC
>CAYOEV010000018.1:0-48870 GCA_964403075.1 uncultured Roseivirgaceae bacterium
TTAGGGTAGTGGGGGCCGCTGGCTCGAATCCAGTCATCCCGACACATTTAACAGCGTAGGATGTTGGACAGGGTTTTTCCATCCATGAAGGCTTGAAGATTTGATCCAACTTGCGCACACAGGAAGGAGGCATGTGTGACAACTGCTTTTATGAGGAGATTGATGCTTTTAGCACCGAAGAGCAGTGGCTGGCCGTTGATGCCATACTTTCGGATCGGCTTAGGAAGGGGAGTTATAGATGGGTTGAAAACAGAGAGAGGGAAACCTTGTACATCTGTGCGAAGTGTAGCGACCATTGGTTAATCAGTGACCCGGATGGTACGTGGAGAGGTTATTTGCGGGTACATTAATTACAAGGTATCAAATAATCATTCAGCGCTTCTATTGGGGGTTTGCAGTAATTGTGTTGTAAAGCACGGATGTACCGCCTTCCATAGATTCATTCGTTACTTGGAGATCGTTGGTAGGCATCATGAATTGAAGGGGGCGTTTTCGAAGCATTGCGGTGGATGCTTGTTGCAAACAAACTGGTCAGCGGCCTTTCTGGAGCAAACCATGAGGATGGGTCGATGGGATGCGAAGAGAGATTCTTTTCAGCGTCACCTGATGCGATTAAAGATTTGGTTTTGCCGCTCGTATTTTTGGACCATACATGGGGGCACCAGCCCTGATTGACTATCGCTGTTCCTGACGTTGGTCTATTATTGTAAATAACCACTCGTCAAAGGGATGAGTTGCTGGTTCTTCATGGATTTTAATCTGAATTGTCAAATAGCTTTTTTGTTGGTGTCGGGGGTCTACTTGAGCGGGTGAGTTGGCCTATTGCTTGCCATTGATCTTAAGTTTTTAGGTTAAAATAAGTGGAATGCCATCTCCCGGCCTGAAGTAATGCCCCCTTCCCACTCAAAGGCATGGTGCAGTCGATTGCCACTAAGGTCCTCCATGTTCGGATGAATTTTCCATTTCCAGGGTTGCTGCGTCCAGGCCACTTCTGGAATAAAGGACAGGCCATCACCATCTAAGGTCCAGTTACCTGCGATGATTTCACCTTGACGGTCGAGCACAACAGTGTAGCGCTGTATTAAAAAAGGGTCGAGCAATCGATCCACCTGTAGGCGCAAAGGTTCAAGGCTGTTCAATGGTACCGGGGAGGCAGCGATGGTCATGCCTTTTAATGGTTCGCGAATCGCCGGAGTGATGGTGTAATAATGGTTTTTTTGGTTTTCCAGTGTAGAACCCGACAATGTTGACCAGCCTTCCGAGACGATTAATTCCACCTGGTCGCCTGTTTTAAAAACGGCGCCTAGGGTAGCTAACGGACTCACCCCGCGTTTGATGCGGCCTGGATGAACAAGCAAAGTCAGTCTGGTTCGATCCCGGTTCCAAAGATGTTCAGCAATTTCTACCCAAGGTTCTTGAACCACGTGATTGTTTACTGTCAAGCGAAGGAAGTCGTAAGGATTAGCGAATCCCATTGGTTGATTGAAGGACAAATAAAAACGCAAGTGGTTGGCCGGAAGCTGCCCCGCAGCAGGCCAAAGATTTACTTCGACGGGCTTGCGCTTCTTGATTTGAAATTGATGACTGGATGTAAAGGTGTCATTTTCGACGATCAGCAATGCCTGATATCGCATATCAGGGTCTGGTGGGAATGCAGGGATAAAGAAGAGGGAATCTCGTGATAGATGATACTTGCCGGCCATTTTTGGCCCTTTGGCGGGCGTTTTCAGGTAAAATTGGTCTGCCCAATTGGTATTGGTTGACAGAGGTTTAGCAATGCCCACCGAACCGAAGTTCTTCGAAGATGTGTCGTCCACCCAACGGAAAGTCTGGGCCCATAAGGGTAAATGAAGAAAAAGGGTAAGCACAACCATGCTTACCCCCTGTTTGGATGAAAGAAAAATCAATTGATAAGCCATCCCTTATTTAAGGAGATCAATGCCAATTGTCCGCCGGGCATTCGTTGGGTGGCCAACAAATATTTATCATTGAAGTCTTCAAGTTCTTGCACGCCCGCTCCACTTTTCGGTGTGTACCGCACGCCCGCCAAATAGCTTGTGACTTTTGTTTGAATATCCCCTTCAAAGTTGGCAACATCCTCAGGATCAAATACCAATAATGGCAGTTGGCTGTTGGACATAAGAATCAAATTTTTGCCTTTCAGTTGGTAAGACACCATGTCTAGCGGGTAATTGCCCGAACCAAATTCAGCCACGGTGCGGCCTTTAACATGACCTGCTTTTTCGATGGCCTTTGGTTCAAAGGTCACCAGCGGCGTGCACAGGTAGGCGGCCAACATCATTTCCTTGTCGTCTGTACCATAAGGCAGGAAGGCACGAATGGGCGCATGGGTTTCCCACTTACCATGGGCACCATGGTAAATTTCCAGAGAATTGGCTAGAGGCGATCCTTTGAATGGATAATCGGCCACCCACAGGGCAGCCTTGAATTCTTCGTTTGACAAACCTGAGATATAAAGTTTGCCATTTTTGCAATCGAGATCGGTAATGGCATCTACGCGATTTTCTACACCTTCTTTCCAGCGGTGATAGCCTTCTTTGATTGAATTGGGTAACGTCAGGGAGGTGAATGAAACATTACTCAGGTCCACCAGAGAGAATTCACCTGTGGGGGTGATTTTGACCAGAGTCTGAGCGGGGGCCAGGTCATTGGGTAAATGCCACTTGGAGGTCCATTGAGCGCGCCCTCTGGATACGCTCAGGTAGATGTTTTTAGAAAGCGGGTTAACGGCCATGTCGTGGATCAGAATGTTGCTTTCAGAGGTACCCAGCAGGGCGCCGACCTGCAATTCTAGATTGCCCACACTCAGCGCTTCGCTGAAATCACTGATTTGCGCGTCAGAAAGGTCTACGGCGTAAACCTTACCTGCCAGTGCATCACCAATCAAAATTCGACCGTCGTTGGCGAATGTCAAGGCGCTGATAGATTCGAGAACCAGCGAATCTTTCTGGGCAAATGTCACGAGGCCAGTCAAAAGGAACAGGAAGCTGAATAAGCGTGTCATAGTTGTTGGGTTATTGCCACCTCAAATTAACGTGAAAAAACATAATCAGTTGATCTGCGGAGTCTGAAACTCTTTTTTCCTTTATCGAATGGCTAATTTTGTAGGCGAATGACGAAGAACGGGTGTTTTCTGTTGGTGTTGGTTGTCGGTATGCTGCTGGTGCCTTTGTCGGGTTGGACCAACGATTTGAAAAAAATCAGACGGGCGATTGACAAGGCGGACTATGAGAAGGCATTTGAGACCATTCATGTGGCCATTGCTGAACAGCACATCAACCCTGGGGCCAGATATTACGCATCGATGCTCTATTTTGATTCTACCAATAGTTTTTACAACCTCGATTCCGCCAGCATTTATGCGCAACAGGCGGTAGAAGACTTTGATAGCGTTACCCAGGATATGCTGGACGATCTTGAGAAGGTAGGTTTGAATTACAATATTATTCTGGAGCATCGGCAGCAGGTAGCGACCAGGGCATATCGACAGACGGCTGCCGATGGGTCTTTGGAGGCATGGTCTGTTTACGTCGACAATTTCTCCTTTTCGGATCAGTGGGCGCGTGCCGTGGTCATAAGGGACAGCCTGGCGTTTGATCTTTCAAGCCGGGCACATACTGAAGCGGCCTACAAAGATTACCTGAGTACCTACCCCAATGCAATGTACCGGAAGAAGGCACAGTTGCAGTACGATCGATTACTGGTACAGCGCTTGTTCAAACGCCGTGAGACAGACAGTCTGCGTGTTTTCGTGCGGTCGAGAACCGATAGTGATTACTTGTCTGAGGCGCACCAGTCATTGTTTCGGCTGAGCTGGTTAGATGGAAAACCTCATACGCTCCGGCAATTTCTTGAAATGTATTCACCTCCTGACCGGGAGATTTACCTGGATTTATGGTATTACTTGGTGAAAGAATCCGACAACCTTTCGCTGGAATTATTCAACCAGCATCCCAGGCGTGATTCCTTGTTGCGCGTGTACGAAACGGATTTAGCTTTCTGGTTTCCTGTGGTGGAAGAGGGTAAAATAGCGTTGTTCAACGTCACTGGGGGTCGTACCTCATGGTACCTCGATGAGCTCTACGACGACACTTGTGATGGACTGGAGCGGCAATGGGTGTTCGGACGTAAAAACGACGCGGGGGTTGTTTATGCACTGAATGGAAATATATTGTTCAATGCAGTGGAAGAGGCGCATCCAGTAGCACCTGGTGTCATTGATCTGGTTCAAAACGGACGTAGAAAACTGATGCATGTGGCAGGGTGGGAATTAGCCACCGACTATGACTCCGTGGCCTTGGTGGGCAATCATTATTTTGCTTTATGGAAAGGGGCAAAAGCAGCCTTGTACAGTCCGTTGGGTGTACCCCTTACGCGGCATCGCTTTGAAAAGGTAACTGCTGTAGATCGTTTTCTGGTGTTGGAGGATGACGGTGTTCAACTCGCTACCAGCTTTACAGCCGTCATTGACGCATTCCCTTTCCAATCCATACCCATGGAGGAAGTGGAGGACCATGAATATTACTCCGGTATTGGCATCCTACTTTACCGAGAGGGTCGGGAGGCATTATTTGCTGCCGACATGTCGCCCATCGTCGACTGGGGTGCGCACGAAATATTTCCGGACAAACGCAATGGTTACCTTAAATCAGAAAAGGGGTACGCCTTCATCAATCAGACCGGCACTAGTCCTTATTTAAATGTCAATGAGGGTTTCATTATCCAACGTCTGAGAACACCGGAATGGAAGCTTACCTCTACCCTCTACGACTGGGAAATGCTTACCACAGACAGCCTGAAACTCATCAATCGCGCAGCCGTTTATGTCACAGCCCCTACCAGGGAGCTGGTCTTTCAAAACCGAAAGGTGGTTTCAGTTCAACCGGAGGAAGTCCCATCTGACCTACAAATCCAGGAGCCTTATGTGCTATTGAAGCGAAGCGATGGTTTGCGTCTGATAAGTCCGATGGGTCAGGAGGTAATCAATGGGCCGTTTGATCAGTTGACTCCGGTTCATGACAGTTTGTTTCTCGTGAAAACATCGGGCAAGTACGGTGTTCTAGATAAAAACGGGAAGGCCTTGGTAGATACAGCGTATGATTTTATAAAGGAGGAGGAGGGCATGCTGAGTCTGTTAAAAAAAGGAGAACTTGGGTCATTGGATCTAACCAACGGGGTGCGTATTCCCTGCAACTACGACGGAGAGGTTGTGCGCTTAATGAAGGGATTCTATAAAACTAGAGAAAATCAACGGGCCGGTCTTTTGAATGCCCAAAATGAAGTGGTCGTTCAGTTTGATTATGACGATATTTTCTATTGGAATGATTCGTTGGTTTGGGCTAAAAAACAGGATAACTTTGATTTACTCGGTATACGTGATGGAAAGTCCTACCGTCAAGTAACCCTATTTGAGCCCTTCATTTCAGGGGAGGAGGAAATAGCCATTTTTTATGGGGTTAGGGGTTACGGACTTATCGGGGATCAATCTGGCGTGATTGCTGCACCCGACTTCTCTGACATCCGATTGTTGGGTACGCCAGAAAAGGGTGTCATCTACGCTGAGCAGCGGCTGCCGCAAGCGGAATTCTACGTGATCACTTTTTTCAATCTCCGGGGCAAGAAGATTCATTCTATGGCAATTCGGAACCAGGATTATGAAAAACTGGCCTGTGATTAATGATTACTAAATCGTACATTGCTGACAATGAGCCCAATCGATTACATGGAGTTGGATTTGGACGATCAGGTAAAATACGTTTATCAGAACGGGGAATTTGTAATGGACATCCGTTACTATGCCTACAAGATAAACCTCTACAGGTTGCATGACTATTTGGTAGAAGTTTTTTACAACCACCTGAGCGACGAAATCGAAAAAGTGATGCCTTTGAATAAGGATTCATCCCGAATGAAGTTCTATCTCGATCAGATTCAAATTTCCTGAAAGTCATTCACGGTCACCTGATATCCATAGAGGGCTTAATAGAAATCATCGACTTTTTCAGATCTAAAGACTATTTGTTTGGCCCCCACCATAAAGAGATTGGTAAATGGCAGCGTCAGCCGTTTTTAAACTTTCGGCGTGAGCTGATTTCAGGTGTACCATCCTTTAGCCAGGACGGCCTGTTAATTCCAGGTCCAGCGTTTTGGCGGAGCGATTCTGTCATAAATGTCTAAAGGTATTTTATGGCTTTACATTAATCCATTTTCCTGACGTTCGGCCTACCAAGCTTGCATCATACATGGCTTCACCCACCACAGCTGGTAAATAATATTTTCCCGCGTAGGTAGCGGTTAACTTAACGGTAAAAGTTTTGCTTGCCCCTCTCTCTAGGTCAAAGTAGGTATATATGCGATCGTCTCGGATGTCCTGGTAGTCAAAGCCGGCGGTCTCATAATTGTCATTGTTCAGGCGTTCATTCTCAATCTCCCATCCGGACGGGACGATATGGCTCAGCGCGATATCGCTGATGGCACCTGTTGGGTTTTGGTTGGTCACTGTTACCAGGGCTTCAAAGCTTGTACCCTGTGGAATAGCGGTTACGTCAAGAGTAGATCCATTGTTATTCCTGTAGGCTACTGATACGTCCAATCCCGATGAGGTGGCCGATTCGTTGCCCGGCATAGGGGTCCCCCGTGTAGTCAAAGTCACATAGAGCCGTCCTTTGCCATTGTTTTTAATAGTGAGGGAAGGATCCTGAACATTTGTTGACAGTGATTCTTGTTGGATGGGGAAAGATGTTTGCCAGTCGTTGGATGAACCAGCGTAGGTAACCCGGGCGTTCATAGATGCATCTTTGGCCTGGCTTTCTAAAAATTTACTCGCTGCCAACAGGCAGTAGGCTGTGGTTTGGGTGCTCATCCAATTGTCGGTCGACAATTTTTCAGCCAATGATCGAAAGAGTTGAAAAGCCGCGTCTTGGTTATCGAGCATGACGTAGGTCTCTAATAACATGGCCAGATCACGTGTAGGAGAACCGTACGTGTAGCGGTAACTATAGGTCGGTGGGGTTTGATCCACTTGCTGGAGCAGTTGATTGGAGACACCAAAACGCCCGATGAGTGCGTATGCGGCTGCCAATCGCCATTGGCTTGTGGTAGACAGGCCACTCATTCCCATCATGCGGTTCATGCTGCTGGTAGCCGAATTCCCAGTTAGCGCCAATGTAAACAGCCTGTAGGCCTGAATCAGATCATCATTATAATTGGTACTTTTCTTAGCCCATGACTTGGCCTGGCGGTCCTGATATTTAGCCAGTTGTTTCATCAGCGCCTTGTCCACGTAATATCCTTTGTTGGAAGCTTCTATCAGAAAATGGTAGCCATAACTGGTACCCCAAGCGTCAGCATCGCTGCTACCCGGCCAGTAAGCCAGTCCGCCATCAGCCGTCTGGAACTTGGCCAAACGTTGAATGCCGGCATTGACATTTTCCTCAATTTTTACTTGTTCTTTCCGCGTAAGTTCCATCACATCACTGAGGTACAATTGAGGAAATACAGAAGAAGTGGTTTGTTCAATACAGCCGTGCGGAAATCGGAGGAGATATTCCATTCGCTTACCCAGGTTGATAGAGGGTACCGTTGCTATTTCCAGTAGGGCTTCATTGGTGCCGGGCAATCCAAACAGGGCCAAACGGCCATTAAAACTTTGTCCTGGTTCTACAACTTGTGTGAGGGTACGTGTTTCCGGCGGATTGGGTGCGCGATTTTCCAGATTGATGGTGTGGTTGGCCGTGAGGTTTCCTGATTTGGCTGTGATGATCACCTTGCCCTTACCTATTTCTTCGGCGACTTCCAGGTTATATGATAAGGTGTTGGTGGCCTTATTTAAGCGTACCGACTGGCTGGCTCCGGAAGCCAGTTTGAGTACGCCTTCTACCTTTATGGTCACTTGCGCATTTTGTAGCTCTTCCCTGTATTTGAAAACGTTTACCGGTAATGATAGCTTTTCTCCCGGTCCCGTAACCCTGGGTAGGGTGCCCAGCACCATTAATGGTTGTACGACCCGTGTGGCCTGTTCAGCCTGGCCATAGGCACCTTCATGTCCGGCAATGAGCATGGTACGAACTGAGCCAATGTATTGCGGCATGGTAAAGGAGTGCTTATTCGTACCCCCTTTGCCCAGATAGAATGGGCCTAAAAACTGAACCACGGGTTCGAACCTATTATCGCTTTTCTTGTCTTCATCCTTGAACTCTTCCCCGCCGCCACCAATTGAGAGTAGCCGTTCGAGCCGTCCCCCATAGGCCCCGATAACGTCATCGTAAATGTCCCAGCTTTTTACGCCAATGGCTTCACGTTTGAAGAAATGCGACCAGGGATCCGGTGTTTCAAAATTAGTAATGTCCAGCAAGCCTTCGTCTACCACAGCCAGTGTGTAAGTCATGGGTTTGCCGGATGTTTCGCTTACTTTAATGTCTACCTTTTTGCCTGGAGTAAGCGCCTGCTCCATATTAATTTTTGGCTGTAGGATTGTTTCTTTATCGTAGACCTTGATAGGCACGATTCCATACAACCTGATGGGCAAGTCGTTGCCAGTAGCAGCATGTGGCTGCAAGAGGGTGACATGTAAGTAAATGTTGGGTGCCATTTCCGGTTTGGCATCAAGGGTAAAAGTGGATTTACCTGCCTTGGTATCTATCCAGAAGGATTCCAAAACGCGGCTTCCATTTTCTACGCTTACCAATGCCTTCCCTTTGCTGCTACCTGGAATGGTAACTTCAATTTTATCAGCTACAGCATATTCCTTTTTATCCACAGATACCTGAAGGTAGGACGCGCCGAATCCATCTCGCGTCTCATCGGCCCAACCTGGCCAGTCGATGTAGAAGGTTTTACTGGAGCTATGCCCCGAAACGGGATCTTTGATGATGGCCAGATATCGACCCCAATTTGGCTTATTGATTTGGAAATTTACCTGGCCTTTACCGCTATTGACATTGAAAGTTTTTTGGATCACCGGCGTTCGGTTGCTGCTTGACAGATAGTTAAGGTTGTAATCTTGTGATTGATCCCACCACCAACGCCAATCCAGTTTGTACAACGTGAGTTCAACTCCGGATCGCGACACCTTTTTACCCTCGCCGTTGAGAACCACCGCATCGATCCGTTGTGGTCTGTCGGTCTGAAGAAAACCCCGGGCGTCACCCTCGGGAAGCTTTAGGCCTACATAAGATGCATAGGGTTTGTATTGAATGGACTTGGTATTGATACTGAAATCTCCACCAGGCTCAAAGGCCTTGGTGCTAAAGGTGGCCTTCAATGCGCCCGATGCATTGCGTGCCTCCGGGAGTTGGTAAGAAAAGTTGGCCTGCCCGTTTTCACTGGTGGAGCCGCTGAATATTGTACCCAAATAGGAGGAGTAGTTTTTGGTCAGGTCATCGAATGTATAGTTGCCATACCCTTCAAACTCGGTTTTAACATCCGAGAGGGTGAGGGTAGTTTCTGCACGTATACTCCCCGCCGATAAGCCGGTCAGCCAATTCACACGCAATTGACCGCTCAGGCTTCGGTTGTCGTAACGGATGGCTTCCTGCCCAAAGTCCAGGTTTACTTTCAACCGGTTTGGCTTAATGGTTTCAACCTTTACAGTCTTAGAGAAAACAGAATTTCCTACTGCAATTTTGGCCTGCCAGTTGCCAGTTGGGTCCTTTTCATCTGTTTTAAGTGAGAAGGTGTACAATCCATTCAGTCCGCGTGTGCTCACTTGGCGATCCTGAAGATTGTTCATGGGATCCCGGAATTCCAGTACCACCGGGTGGTCCTCCGGTATATTATTGTCCTTGTCCTCCAGCATAAAAGATAAAAAGATGTTATCCCCTGGTCGCCAAACGCCTCTTTCACCGTAAATAAAACCTTTGATGCCCGCACGGATACGTTCTCCCGATACATCAAAATTGCTCATAGACAATGCGCCTCCATCATCAAGTTTGAGGTAAGACGTCTGGTCATCTACTTCCGCAATCACTAGAAATGGCCGTGCAGCCGGACGGAACGAGACCATGCCCTGGTTGTCTGTAGTGGATTCACCCAATGTTTCGAGCTGATAGTCGAGTAGCCGCACTTTTGCAACCACGGGTTGTGCAGTGACCATGTTAGTGGCATACACATTCATGGAGTTATCTGCACCGATTTTGGCCATTAAACCAACATCGGATGCGATCAGATTTTTGGAAACAAACTGAGAGGGATTGTAATAAGAAATATGGCAGGGGTTTTCGCG
This sequence comes from uncultured Roseivirgaceae bacterium, assembly GCA_964403075.1. Taxonomy (GTDB): domain Bacteria; phylum Bacteroidota; class Bacteroidia; order Cytophagales; family Cyclobacteriaceae; genus CAYOEV01. The sequence goes on from CAYOEV010000018.1 coordinate 10,244, forward strand.
CTCCGACCAGCTATAGGCCTGAGGGTATTGAAACGCGTAACTTCCCCAGGATTCAAATCCGTCGGCATCATAAATGCTCCAACCTGGGGTCGACATTTCGTCAGGGGTGGGCGCCAAAAATTCACCACATGGGAAAAGTGAATCTTCCGGTCGGAAACTGAATTGCACGCGGTAGATGGCTCCTTTTTCTGTTTTTATCAGCGAAGCCAGATTCAGGGTGAAGCGATTCCAAAGGCTTAGATCCCCGCCTTTTCTGGTCAGGTCTACAGTGCGGGTCATTACTCTCTTGCCCACTCTTCTCATTTGTTCATTGCCTGCCAAATTGTTGACCTGTAAAAACTGGGGAATGTTCCGTTCTTTTATCTGTATGATATCCACTCTTACGCTTTTGAGATTTACCGCCTCAAAGGGGATGATCATGCCGTCGGTGGATGGCAATATGGTACCTGCACCAATCAATTTAACCTGTGGTGCTTCCGGGTCAAACGACACCCTTCTTTCCTGATCATTGCTCAGTGGATAGCCGAAAGAGTTTTTGATGGAGGAGGCGACACGAACGAGTTTCGTGCCTTCATGCGGGCGAGTCAGGTACAACTGTACCTCGTTTCCCTTGATCACTATCCTTGGATTCGACTCGTCATCCAATCGTAGCAAACCGCTTAAATCCTGATTCTTTTGAATGGGATCGGAAAAGAATACTGACACGTAGTTGGCCGGTCCAGTAGTGGCTTTCACCGACAAAATCCGGAATTCTTTTACGGAAGGCACATTTACACTGCGTTTGGCCTCACGGTCCACATCCAGTCGCTGACCATCTACGAGTATGGGCAGTTCAAAACTGCTGTTGCCTCGCTTGATACCTTTCACAGTAAATCGATGGGAGGTGCCACCCACATGTTGCCATTCCACTTCTTTACCGTCTACATCCAGCATTTTTTCTACCGTTGCATCATTCTCGAAATCTGCAGTCACCACCTCACCTTCCAGGTGCATGATCTCTGGCTTGGAAAAATCTGAGGTTCTCAATTCATCGATTAGCAGATCGAAATCTTGTTCCAAAGTTTTTACCGCAAACTTGAAAGTCTGCAAGTCCTTAGGTACCTCGGTCAAGTCTTTTAGCGCCAGGTGGACGACATACTGGCGATTAGAGGCTAGCGGCTCATCAGGGCTAAATACGAGTAACTGGCCGTTTTTGACCAGTTCACCAGAAACTGACGGATTGATTTCGATCAAGTTCTCAGGAAGTGTTTCGGGCAACTCGATACCAGAAGCCAACTCAATGGTGATATTATCCACACGGGAAATGACACCTGAGGAAAACCCGCTGATGTATTCAAGGAAGCGCGTATCGAAAGGGATTTCGACATCTTCATTGCTGGTGCAGCCGACAAGAAAAAAAATCACTAAAGACAACAGGCTCAGTTTTTTCATGGTAGGATGGGTTTGTATGGCTGAATTTAGGATTTCTAAATCGGAATTGGAAGCTTAATTTTTATCAGAGAGTTTTATGAATCGAATATTTTTTTTCAGGCCTTCCCATTTGTTTCGCTTTACGGCAGACCTTTTGAAAACCTGTCGGAAAGTAGCTTCTGTCATCTCCTCCCACTCCCGCGCTGACCATTTTTCCCAGCCCTGAGGTTCAAACCTGGGTTCGTTATGAGGCTGGGCAAACCGATTCCATGGACATACGTCCTGACAAATGTCACAACCGAAAGCCCACTTATTCATGTCTTCCTGGAATTCCTTTGGTATTTCTTCTTTCAATTCAATGGTGAGATAAGAAATGCATCGGCTACCATCCACCACATATGGCTTCGGGATGGCATCAGTGGGGCAGGCATCTTGGCACGCTGTACAACTGCCGCAATAGTCTTTAATGGGGCCGTCTGCCTCCAAGTCCAGGTCAATGATCAACTCCGCCAGGAAAAAGAAACTTCCCATTTGCCTATTGAGAAGCAAGGAATTTTTACCTACCCATCCCAACCCGCTTTTTGCCGCCCAGGCCCGTTCATGCACCGGTGCGCTGTCTACAAATGCACGGCCTTCTACTTGTCCGACTGTATCTCGCAGGGCTTCCAGTAAGATTTTGAGTCGCTCTTTTATCACAAAATGGTAATCTTCTCCGTAGGCGTACTTGGCCACCTTACAGTGGTCATCGGATTGGTGGACTTCTTTTGGGTAGTAATTGTAGATGAGGCTTACGACTGAACGGGCACCAGGTACGAGCTTACGGGGGTCGAGGCGCTTGTCCACGTTCCTTTCGAGGTAACTCATCTTACCCTGGTAGCCTTTTTTTAGCCATTCTTCCATGCGGTTGGCTTCTTCTTGCAAGAAATCAGCTTTCGATATGCCGCAGAACGAAAAGCCCAATTCCTGTGCCTTTTGTTTAATCCAGAAGGTTCGATCCCTAACCGAAGTCATCTAAAACAGCTTTCCGGATGCAGCTGGCGGTACTTTGCCAATGTGATGAAATGCGGCCTCGGTTGCTTCGCGGCCCCTGGCCGTGCGTTTGAGGTAACCTTCCTGTATAAGGAAAGGCTCGTACACTTCTTCAATGGTTTCGGCTTCTTCTCCCACAGCCGTGGCAATGGTGGTAATGCCTACCGGGCCACCTTTAAATTTTTCGATGATGGTCGTTAGGATCCGGTTGTCCATGTCATCCAACCCGTGCTCATCTACATCCAGGGCCTTCAGCGCCATTTTGGCAATCTCCAGGGTGATGGTTCCGTCTCCTTTGATTTGGGCGAAGTCCCTTGTTCGTCTCAGTAGGTTGTTGGCTATCCTCGGTGTCCCACGGCTCCTGCGGGCAATTTCGAATGCCGCTTCTTCATCGATGATGCTTTGTAAAATATCCGCTGAGCGGCCGACGATTGTCGTCAGAACTGCTGCATCATAATAGGACAGTCGGGAATTGATACCAAAGCGTGCCCGCAGGGGGGCGGTGAGTAGTCCCGATCGGGTCGTGGCCCCTATTAAGGTAAAGGGATTCAAATTGATCTGAACGGAGCGCGCATTCGGACCAGCTTCCAGCATGATGTCGATACGGTAATCCTCCATGGCTGAATATAAATATTCTTCTACGATGGGATTCAGTCGATGAATCTCATCAATGAACAGCACATCACCGGCTTCCAGGTTGGTGAGTAGGCCAGCCAGCTCGCTGGGTTTGTCCAAGACCGGACCGGAAGTCAGCTTGATGTCTGCCTGCAGTTCGTTGGCAATGATGAAGGACAGAGTTGTTTTCCCCAAACCGGGAGGTCCATGCAACAACACGTGATCCAGTGCATCTTTTCGCTGCCTTGCGGCCTGGACGAACACTTTCAGGTTGTCAATGATTTTTGGTTGTCCGCTGAAGTCATCAAAAGTCAACGGCCGAAGTGCTCTGTCGATCTCTTGATCTTCCGGGCTCATTGCCGCTTCATCTCCGCTGAGGTAATCTTCTCTCATTTTACAAAATCAAATATAACCATCGCCCCTCAAGCATTGGCAGTTTGCGTAATATTGTCCACATGAAATCTCCAGTCAAAAGGGTGCCTCGGTTTTTGATCTTGTCGCTTTTCATGATGGCCATGGCGGTGTGGTATGTATTTTTTCGTGACTCTCCCGAACGCCTGTTCCAAATCAATGGGCAGACCATGGGTACCATCAACTACACTGTAAAGTACCTTTCCGACGTCGAAGCCCTGAACCAAACACATACCGACTCGATTCTGGTGGCATTTAATGAGGCCCTGTCCACTTACCTACCCGATTCAGAAATATCGACATTTAATGATCGGGACACTTTGCAGGCACCATCACAACTGATGCAGGAGGTAATGGGCCTCAGCGAAGAGGTTTGGCGTAAAACAGAGGGGGCTTTTGATCCTACGGTAGGCCCCCTGATCAATGCCTGGGGATTTGGTCCCGACAAAAAGCGTGATCTCCCTGATTCTGCCACCATTGATTCTTTAAGAAAGGTTGTGGGCCTGGGTAAGTTAGAAAAAAAGGGAGGTGTATGGATAAAGCCTGCTGGCATGCAACTGGACTTTAGCGCCATTGCCAAAGGACAGGCGGTAGATGTCTTGAGTAAATATTTAGAGAGGCTCGAAATTAAAAACTACCTGGTGGAGATTGGTGGAGAAGTACGATGCGCCGGCAAAAACGAAAAAGGGGACTCCTGGCGTATCGGTATTGAAGATCCCCTGGTCGCGCTCGACGAACGAAAAACCTATGCCATCGTCCCGCTGGATAACCAAGCCATGGCTACGAGTGGAAATTATAGAAACTATTACAAGGAAAATGGGGAGCTGTATGTACATATTGTAGACCCTCGAACCGGTTACAATGCCCGGCATCATCTGCTTAGCGCTACGGTAATAACTGACAACTGCATGACTGCTGATGCCTATGCGACTGCTTTTCTGGTGATGGGTACAGAAGCGGCCATCGCATTGGCAGCGCAAGAGAAGCTGAATGTTTTTCTCATTTACCGCTCCGGTGATTCCATCACCCATTATGTGACACCGGGTCTGGAAGGGAGTATCCAAATGATCGCGGAAGATGAGTGAATGGTTTGAAGAGTGGTTTAACTCTCCCTACTATCATATTTTGTACAAAGAGCACGACCGACACGAGGCGGAAGGATTCATAGACCACCTGGTAGATCACCTGAACCCAGCGGGGGATGCCAAATTTCTGGACGTGGCCTGTGGAAAAGGACGACATGCCATCTACCTGCATAAAAAAGGCTTTGAAGTCACTGGTATTGATTTATCACCTGAAAATATTCGGCAGGCACGGTGGTACAGCAGGCCCGGCTTGCAGTTTGAAGTGCATGACATGCGTGAAGTATTTGATCCGATGGCTTATGATTATGCGCTGAATTTATTTACGAGTTTTGGCTTTTTCGATTCCAGTGAAGCACATATTGAGGCCATACGGGCCATATCTGCATCTTTAAAATTCGGTGGATTCCTGATATTAGATTTTTTGAACCCCAATCAGGTCAGAAACCAACTGAAGGCGTCTGAAGTAAAAAGCTTAGCCGGTATCGATTTCCATATCCGCAGGCATTTTGAAGGGAGGCGCATTATTAAGGAAATTGTATTCGAAGCTGAGGGAAGCACTCATTCTTACGTGGAGCGAGTGTCAATGATTTCAAAGGCTGAATTTTTCGCTTACTTTGCCGAGGTCGGACTTGAAGTGGTGCATACCTATGGGGACTATACGCTTGCTCCCCAAGATGAGGAAGTCTCCCCGCGGTTGATCTTTATAGCTAAAAAATGATCTGGACTATTGTCGTTTTGTTCCTGGTTACCCTGTTCGGTGGTTTAATGGTTTTGCCTTTCGAAGGTAGAAAGTTGAATTTATCCTTCCCTCTGGTGTTTGCTGGATCCTATTTGTTTTCGATTACCATTATTCATATCATACCCGAGTTATTCAGCTTCCACACGGATGAATTTCGTATTGGTATTTTCATTTTACTGGGCTTTTTTCTACAGCAGATACTGGAGTATTTCTCTAAAGGTATCGAACATGGCCATGTACATGCTAATCAAGCTCAGCATGGCTTTAGTCGCTATTCAGTGGTGAGTGCGCTCGTTGTTCATTCCCTTTTGGAAGGTGCCTTGCTCACACATGAATCGCCCTTCCACCAGCAACATGAGTCCTATACACTTTTGTTTGGTATTCTGCTTCATAAGGTTCCGGCAGCGTTGGCACTGATGCTTACCATGCATCAGGCCAAATATCGTTGGGGAATTCTTGTAGTATTTGCCATGGCCTCGCCCATCGGCTTGGTTTTAAGTCACGTGTTTCTTATTTCCGGAATGTCATTGCTGGTCATTTTTGCGATGGTTTGCGGGAGTTTTCTGCATATATCTACCACCATTTTTGTAGAGACCAGCCCGGAACATCGTTTTGGATTTAAGAAACTTTTTATAAGCCTGTGGGGAGCCGCTTTAGGAGTACTTGGGGAGTGGTTGACCTGACTGCACATCGTTTTGTTCCAATAAGATAGTGAAAGCGGCATGCCGTTTACTTCGGCTAGAAAAATCAAACAAAGGGCATCAAATTTCGCTATACAGAAATTATCAAATGGATTGAATGTTCTTTACCGGAAATAAAAGCCTGTAAGTTTGGAGCGATAGGTACAGCCGGGTAAAAAAAGCCCACCAAATACAAAGATTCGATGGGCAGATGGTAAACGTGGAGCATATCGGAGTCGAACCGATGACCTCTACACTGCCAGTGTAGCGCTCTAGCCAGCTGAGCTAATGCCCCCTGTTTTGGCACTGTACCAGTCCTATTCAGAAGGCAAATATACGCAGCATTTTTTATGCCCTATTCCCATTTTTATGTAAAATGATCGTTTCTGATCTGCAGCTATTGGTGATTGTAAGGGGTGAATGTCGATCATTTCCCGATGTCCGAGATTTATCGAAATATTGATGATACCATACAGCCCATCAAAGAAGGCTTTCAATTAACAATCACGACGGGCATCTTCTTGTTTTTCGCATCTTTCGGCTGATTTTGCTTGAGTAGTGGTTTCCGGTACAATGGCTGGTGCTTTAGCCAGGTTGTCACCTTTACAGATGCTGTGCAAACAGCAATCATTTATGTTCGGTACTCATCCATCCCCAAGGTGTTTGAGCAGAATGAATGCTACCGGCAGCTTTGGTGATTGTATCGTTTACATTCGCAGTCCACGTGTTTAGTTTACGAGCGGCGCGTTAAGCAATCGGAATGAAAACAATTTTTTACACCCATGAATCATCATCGTAAAAGACTGCTCGCATGAACATGTGCTACTGCGGTGGCCATGCGTAGATGTTGGCCCAAACGATCGTCTAATTAACTTTTAATTTCACCAGCCTACTGGTGTCCGCTCAGGTCCCTGGAAAAGAATTATGGAGGTCACAAAAAAAATGAGAAGTAAGTGCCATTGATATACGTTTACAATTTACTTCCCATTCAGTGGATGGCAGGCTGTACTTACTTGCCCAACCAGCTACGGAACATCCAGTTGGATTTTTGCTGACCGTTGATCAGACCGATCATCATGTCCTCTGTTTCCTGGTCACCCAGTTCAGCAGCCAGGGTCTTTACTTTTTCCTCCTGCGCGATAAGTCCTTCGAGTGACTCTTTCACGCCATTTACAGCCAGGCGATCTTCGGACACACCTTTGTGCACCTTTATATTGGATGTGGCCATGTAATCCTCGAAAGTATGCAAGGGCTCCCCACCAATGGTTAAAATGCGTTCTGCAAGGTCGTCGATGTTTGTAAGTGCTTCGGTGTAGAGATTCTCAAACTGAATATGCAGTTCGAAAAAATGCGTGCCTTTGATGTTCCAATGAAATCCACGCGTATTTTGATAGTAGATATGGAAATCGCTAAGCAATTGATTCAATTCGGTAATAAGATTATTTTTGCTCATAGTATTTCGATTATTTATATAAAAAACAATACAAATCAAGATTTAGGTCACTCGCTTCACGCAAAAAGTAGTCTTCCTGACTTATGGTGCTAATTAGTCCGGGATCCCCCTTTTCCAATTGATTTCGGTTGCGCCTGTTGAGTATTTCATAAGGCAAGCGCAGCAGCCATGCCGGCAATCGATGCTGTAGATTCAATATGTCATATCTCATGATGCGTTGTACCGATTTTCGATTTTCCTCATGGTATTGCATCACTTTTTCACTTCCCGCAATGCCTTTCATGTCTACTTTATCAAAAACTTTTGCTGCCAGCATTTGAAGTTCTTGCCACGTATATTCCCGAATGTGCCAAGGATTGCGCGAAAGACTCATTTTTTTATTTGGAGTACTTAGGATGGCTACTCCACCGGGTTTGAGTAATCGGTGAATTTCCTGAAGAAAGTACAGGTCCTTTCTGATATGTTCGATGACCTGAAAACTGACGATTGTATCGTACTGGCCATCTTCGTTTATTGGAGGAAATGAAGCCTGACGAAACGTGTATCCAGGATAGGCAGCTGAAAGCTGATCGATCACCGAGCCAATTTTATCCAATGCCGTATAGTGGCTGGCTAGTGGGGCAAGTTCTTTTACTCCACGACCTTCACCGCAACCCAACTCCAAAAGATTTCCCTTAATGTACGGTTTGGCTACTGTATAAGCTTTGAGTAGCCGCTGGTGTAGGGGGTTGTCCGATAAAATGGTATCCGAAGTAATTTCGGTTGTGTAAATGCCCATTATACAAAGAAATTAAATATCTGTGAATCCACTGTTTATATTTGAATTGTTGAATAAGCGTATGCTACCAGTCAGGAATTTTTGTTTGTTTGTCATGTCACTCTTAGTAAGTGGTGCTCTTTGGGCCATTGATCTTTCGGTATTCAACCTCGACTACCTACGCAATCCAAATGCAGATGTCAGGGTTTCCTACCGGGTTATACAACCTGAGCGCAATTTATTCACTGTGATTCTGAGCGTACAAACAGCAGACTTGAGCAAATGGAAGGCAGGCTATTATGCCCAAAGTAGCTACCAGTCTGAACAACATCAGATTTTATCGCCTCAAGTACGCCAGTCGCAGGATTCATTATTAGCTAATCTTGTGATGTTGAATTTCACGACAGATCAGAATTTGCTTGTATTGGAGTACACCATTGAGGAAGAGGAGCAGGTACGGTTTTTTCCAATACCGCTCAGTTATGCGGTGGAAGGTCTGAATCTGATACCTCTGGTGAATGAACGTCCTTTGCTCAATCCTTACTTGAGTACGCAAGATTACAACTGGAACCTAGATGAGTCTCTTTATTACACCAGTTACACCGGAAATTATGGACCGGCGGATGCGCCAATGGATGAGATGAAGCCCTTATTTCCAAAATTTGATTACGACACCTTGATTGATGCGCGTCGTCCTGAGTTGGAGGACGGCCATTTATATGTGGTAAATACCGACTCTTTGGCCGATGACGGCATTTATTTTTTGAAAACCGCGCCCTACTACCCAAAGCTTCGGCGCATTGATGAACTGGTGCTGCCGCTCAAGTATATCACCACCGAGGTGGAGTATCAGTCTCTGTTGTCATCTGAAAATTCCCGAAAAACATTTGATGAATTTTGGTTGAGCACTTTTGGCACCAAATTTCGCGCGCGCAATGCCATACGCCGCTACTACCAGTCGGTCGAGGAGGCGAATCAGATGTTTACGACCATTAAGGAAGGGTGGAAAACTGATCGTGGGATGATTTACATTGTTTTTGGGCCTCCGGATGAAGTTTACCTGGATGACCGAGGCGAAACATGGGTTTACGACAATGTTGCCTTTGATTTTGTCCGGGTGGGTACGGTATTTGGCACCATCCTGGGATTGACACGTGACAAACGGTTTGAAAAGGTCTGGTACAACAAGGTGGGCAACCTGCGTCGCACATTATGAAGCAAACCACGGAAGCCCACATGATCTATGGTTTACGGGCCATTATCGAACATATAGTCGCAGGAAAGGAAATTGAGCGCATTTTACTCCAGCAGGGATTGAAGGGTGGGTTGGCGCTTCAATTAGAGGAATTGGCCAGGCATCGGCAGGTACCAGTTTCTAAGGTGCCATTGCCAAGATTGAATAGAACGACCCGGAAAAATCATCAGGGGGCCATTGCGTACGTTTCACCGGTACGTTATCAACCCATCGATGAGGTGGTGGCCAGAGTGTACGAATCCGGTGAGCAGCCGCTGGTTGTGGTTTTGGACGGCATCACCGACGTTAGAAATTTTGGATCTATTTGCAGAACTGCCGAGTGTATGGGGGTGCATGCCGTGGTGATCCCCATCAAGGGTGCTGCCCAGGTATCAGCGGATGCCATCAAGACATCTGCCGGAGCACTGAATCACCTTCCGATTAATCGGGCAGAGAACCTGGCTGAAACCGTATCTCGTTTGAAAGAAAGTGGGCTGAAGGTGGTGGCATGTACCGAGAAGAGTGACCAGACCATCTATCAGGCGGATTTCAACCAGCCTATTGTGCTCATGATGGGCGCGGAAGACGCAGGCATCTCTGCCCCATTATTGGCATTGGCCGACGAAAAGCTTAGTATTCCTATACTGGGTCAGATTGCGTCTTTGAACGTAGGGAGTGCCTGTTCCATCATATTGGGAGAGGTGGTCCGTCAGACGCGGTCTGGGTAGCGTTCTTTTACTTCTTTGACGTAAGATCGAAATCGGGAACCGTCATCTTTCCTACAAATGAGCAGTACATCCTTAAAATCAGCGATGAGGTAATCGTGTACATCCTCCAGGATGGCGATCTTACCGTCAGCGAGCTTGACATAATTGTTGCTGCTGTCGTAAACAATGACTTCGCCATCAATTACATTGCCATACTCATCCTTCTCGCGTAGTTCATACAGGGCATTCCAGCTTCCCAGATCTGACCAGGAAAAGTCCCCAAGCACCATACAGACGTTATCTGCTTTTTCCATGATGGCATAATCGATGGAAATGTTGCGGCACTGCGCGTAAGTATCGCGTATAAATTTTTCCTCTCCGGCATGGTAAAAATGATTCCGGCCCGCTTCAAAGAGCTCAGCCATTTCAGGATCGTGTATTACAAATGCCTCGATAATGGACCGTACCGACCATACGAATATGCCAGCATTCCATACAAAGTCTCCACTGTCGAGAAATTTTTGGGCCAGTTCTTTCTCAGGCTTTTCAGTAAATGTTTTTACTTTTTGCGTCGGGGTGTTGGATTCAATGTACTGGATGTATCCATAGCCGGTTTCTGGGTGTGTGGGCGGAATACCAATGGTGAGCAATTCATTTTTTATTCTCGCCTCTTCAACGGCTGTCTGAATGGTATCAAGAAATTTTTTTTCCTGAAAAATGGCGTGGTCGGAAGGTGTGATGACCATGACAGCGTCCGGATTTTTTTCTCTGAGCTTATAGGCCGCGTAAGCAACGCATGGGGCGGTATTTCGTTTACTGGGCTCAAGCAGTAATTGGTCGGCCGACATGTCAGGGAATTGTTCTTTGAGAATATCGGCGTAGCGCTCATTAGAAACGATCATCATTTGATCCAGCGGTGCCAGCGGAGCAAATCGGTCGCAAGTCATCTGCAGTAATGACTTGCCTGTGCCCAAGACATCCAGAAACTGTTTCGGGTTCCCCTGGCGACTGTGCGGCCAAAAACGCGTTCCGGTACCGCCTGCCATGACGACTACAAACAGATCATTTGTCATCGGATAAATGGGTTAATAGATGTGGTGTGACTAACTTTGAGTAAATATAACATTTTGCAATTCCCATCTCAATTTGTGATTTCAATCACCACCTCTTTTCACCTTTGTTGAGACCGTTTAATTGATTAATTTACTCAAGAGTGACTGCAATTATGAACGCTGCAGCTGAGGCAGATATTAAAGCGACTTTAAAGCGGGTTTTTGGCTACGATACTTTTCGTGGAAACCAACATTCCATCATTCATCACCTGATGAATGGACAGAATGCTTTTGTCGTCATGCCCACAGGTGCTGGGAAGTCACTTTGCTACCAGTTGCCGGCCATCATGAATGAGGGTACGGCCATTGTCATTTCTCCCCTCATCGCCTTGATGAAAAATCAGGTAGATCAGATGAATGCTGTTGGTATACATGCGCGATTCATGAATTCCACACTTTCTCGTGCCGAGCTTACGCAGGTAAAAAAGGACACGATGGAAGGAAAAACCAAACTGCTTTACCTTGCCCCTGAATCTCTGACAAAGGCAGGAAATTTAGAGTTTCTAAAGAAAATAAAAATATCCTTCGTAGCCATTGATGAAGCCCATTGCATTTCCGAATGGGGCCATGATTTTCGTCCCGAATATCGACGCATTCGTACCATGCTCGAGGAATTAGGCGAGGTGCCAATCATAGCCTTAACGGCTACGGCTACGCCCAAAGTGCAGCTGGACATCATCCGTAGTTTGAGAATGGAAGACACTCGGCTATTCCAATCTTCGTTCAATAGGGAAAACCTGTACTATGAAGTGAGACCAAAGCAGGAGGCCAAAAAGCACCTCATACGCTTTATCAAAGACCGCCATGGGCAATCTGGGATCATTTATTGTCTGAGCAGAAAAAAGGTGGAAGAGATCGCCAGTTTTCTACAGGTAAATGACCTTAAAGCGGCTCCATACCACGCAGGTATGGACGCCAAAGAGCGAATGAAAAACCAAGATGCCTTTTTGAACGAAGAGGTAGATATCATTGTAGCCACGATTGCTTTTGGGATGGGTATCGACAAGCCGGATGTACGCTTTGTGGTACACTACGATGCGCCCAAGTCCATCGAAGGATATTACCAAGAAACTGGACGTGCCGGCAGGGATGGCATAGGCAGCCATTGTCTCATGTTTTATTCCTATAACGACATCCTTAAACTCGAAAAATTTAGTAAGGATAAAGCTGTATCAGAGCGTGAAAATGCACGACTCCTACTAGATGAGTTGGCAGCCTATGCCGAATCAGGTGTTTGTAGAAGAAAGCAGCTGCTTCATTATTTCGGTGAAGAATGGACGTTGGAAAACTGTGAAAATTGTGACAACTGCGTGCACCCCAAACCATATTTTAACGGTCAAAAAGAAGTGGCATTGGCCATACAAGTAGTGGAGATGACCAATGAGCGATTTGAAATCAATCATCTGGCCTCGGTTTTGGCGGGAAAGTCTACCAGTCATGTAGAAAGCTACAGCCATAATGAATTAGAGGTATTCGGTGCGGGCAAGGAACATGAGGAAAATTTTTGGAGGTCAGTCATCCGACAGAGTTTGATGTATGAGCTATTGGTCAAAGATTTGGACAACCCAGGCATTTATCTGCTCACGCAAAAGGGACGCGAATTTCTGAAAGACCCTTATCCCCTACGTCTTTTTGAAGACCACGTATATGAGATTAAAGGGGATGAGGAAGAGTTTGCATCCACGACCATAGATGCCAAGGCTTACGACCGGACGCTTTTTGATATGTTGAAAGCCTTACGTAAAAAAGTTGCCCACAACAAGGGCCTACCCCCTTACGTCATCTTTCAGGACCCCTCACTTGAAGAAATGGCTACCACTTATCCAATGTCTGCCGATGACCTGAAAAAAATTGTGGGTATAGGCGAGAGTAAGGCTAGAAAATTTGGTGCAGAATTTATCAAACTCATTCAAAGATATGTTGAGGAAAATGATATCACTACCATGTCTGATGTGCTGGTGAAATCCTCAGGTGCCAAATCAAAAAATAAAATTCACATCATTACCCAAATAGATAAGAAAATTGATTTTGAGGAAATTGCCGAAGACCGTAACCTCACCTATGACAAGTTGATCAAGGAGGTCGAAATCATCTGTTTTGGCGGTACCAAACTCAATATTGATTATTACATCAATCAATTAATGGACCAGGACCGCCAGGAGGACATTCGTGATTATTTCATGAATGCGGATTCAGATGACCTCAATGAGGCGGTGGAAGAACTGGGGGATGACTTCAGCGAAGATGAAATTCGATTGTATCGTATAAAGTTTATGTCCGAACACGCGCATTGATTTTAATTGTGCCTTACCTGCAATAGTATGAATGTACTGGTCATTGGATCTGGCGGACGAGAACATGTCCTGTGCTGGAAAATTGCCCAAAGTCCACTGGTAGATAAAATCTTCATAGCTCCGGGAAATGGAGGGACTGAACAGGTAGGTATCAACCTGGACATCGATCCTACGAATTTTGATCAGCTCAAAAAAGTCTTACTGCACCATCGGGTTCAGTTGTTGGTGGTGGGACCGGAAGCTGTATTGGTTGCCGGTCTGGCCGATAGCGTGCACGCAGATCCGGAGCTTTCCGAGGTGAAGGTTATTGGACCTGGAAAAGCTGGAGCCAGGCTCGAAGGCAGCAAGGTGTTTTCAAAGGCTTTCATGGAGCGACATGGAATTCCCACAGGATCGGCTAAAGTTTTTACCGCCGACAACCTGGTTGAAGGGCTCAGTTATCTGGAGGAATTGCAGCCACCCTATGTGCTAAAGGCAGATGGACTGGCAGGAGGAAAGGGAGTGGTGATTGCCCGGGACATTGAGGAGGCACGGGCCACTTTAAAGGATCTAATTAACGGGCGTTTTGGTGAAGCAAGTACTCAGGTGCTGATCGAGGAATTTTTGCAGGGTATTGAGGTTTCTTATTTTGTGCTCACGGATGGTGAAACTTATCGTTTGCTGCCAGAGGCCAAAGACTACAAGCGAATTGGCGAAGGAGACCAAGGCCCAAACACCGGCGGTATGGGTGCCGTATCACCGGTAATTTTTGCCGATCGGGAATTTCGCCGAAAAGTGCAAAAGCGCATCATTCAACCTACTATCGAAGGCTTGAAAAAAGAAAGCATTCCTTACACAGGTTTTATCTTTTTTGGGCTGATGAATGTGGCAGGCAATCCGTATGTCATTGAATACAATGTCCGCCTTGGGGACCCTGAAGCAGAGGCCATTCTGCCGCGTCTTAAGACAGATTTGGTGGCATTGATGTTGGCGGCAGCGGATGGAGAATTAATTGATACGGAAGTTGAGTTCGAGCGCTACACAGCGGTAACGGTCATGTTGGTAAGTGAAGGGTACCCAGGCGCCTACGAAAAAGGTAAGACCATTGAGCATCCGAAATTTAAGCAAGTACTGGCCTTTCATGCGGGTACGCGAAGGCAAGGTGGGCATCTGCTAACCAATGGGGGTCGCGTTCTGGCGCTCACTGCCCTGGGTAAGAACCTTGGGGAATCAGTGAGTTATGCCATGCAGGCAGCTGAAAAAGTGAATTGGCCGGGTGTAAATTATCGTAAAGACATTGGTACCGATCTTCGAGAATTAGGTCAGTAGAGTAAACCGAACCCTTTATATTTGAAATGGTTAATCACTACACATGGGCTGCGCAGGATGTTCATCGAATGGGAATGTTGCCGGTTGTAACAATCATGGGGATTGTAAAACCGGTGGTTGTAACAAATTGAATACTTTCAATTGGTTGGCAGACATGACCGTCTCTAAGTCCGGTACTTACCCCTATCTCGAGGTGCGGTTCAAAAACGGGCGTAAGGATTTCTTCAAAAACGATAAGGAGTTGGCCTTGGTGACTGGCGATGCGGTAGTAGTAGATGTGCCCAATGGTCACCACATCGGTTATGTGAGTTTGCAGGGTGAATTGGTGCGTTTGCAGATGAAAAAGAAAAAAGTGGAGGAAGCAACGCTTAGATCTATTTACCGTCAGGCCTCGGTCAAGGACATGGAAACGTACAGACAGGTCCGGGATAGGGAGTCTGCTATGGTCTATCGCACCCGGGAAATAATCCAGGAATTGAAGCTTGAAATGAAATTAACCGATGTGGAATTTCAGGCCGATCAAACCAAGGCAACCTTCTTTTATTCGGCCGATGAGCGTGTGGATTTTCGTGAGCTGATCAAACGATTAGCCATGGAATTTAAAATCCGTGTAGAAATGCGCCAGATAAGTTTGCGCCAAGAGGCTGGCCGCATTGGCGGTATCGGTTCATGTGGACGAGAATTGTGTTGTTCTACGTGGTTATCCGATTTCAAGTCGGTCTCTATCAATGCGGCCCGTTACCAAAACCTCTCCCTTAACCCGAACAAGCTTTCAGGACAATGCGGCCGTCTAAAATGTTGTCTGAATTATGAACTCGATACTTACCAGGAGGCATTGCGCGACATTCCTAAAGTTGAAGTGCCGCTTAGGACATTACAAGGAAATGCTCATCTACAGAAAACAGATATCTTTCGAAAAATCCTTTGGTTTTCATTTGCTGAGGAACAAACGTGGTTTCCAGTAACGGCGGACCGGGTGAGGCAAATATTGGAAATGAACAAACGCCAGGAGGTACCAAAATCATTGGACGACAATGAGCCGGAATTTGTGTCAGCGTCAGACCGGTTAAATGAGGATCTGGATGCCATGGACCGAAGATTTCGGCAACAGAAAAGAGGAAAAAAGAGGAAATGAGAAAATATTATACGGTTTTATTCCTGGCTTTGTTAACCGTTGTCAGCAGTTGCACTGATGCCAGCAGATATCATGAGTCCTACGTTGATTTTGACGAGGTCTACTGGTTGGAAGGAGATCGTGTTTCTTTTCCGTTCGAAATGGAAAGTGTGGCACAGCCCTATCGCGTGAAGGCATCTTTTAGAAATACACTGCAGTATCCTTATCATAACTTTTATTTCGAGTACGCCTTAAAGGACTCTGCTGGTCGGGTGCTGGTAGAAGAATTGAAGGAGATATTTTTTTTTGATGCGAAAACTGGTGAGCCGTTAGGCAGTGGCCTGGGTGATTATTTTGATCAATCAGCTTTGTTATTGCCTAACTATGAATTTCCCTATGCCGGTAAATACTCCATGGAGTTAAGACAAATGATGCGCCTGGATACCCTCCCTTACATTACTTCAGTGGGTATCCGTATTGAGTATGTCGATCAGGGTGCCAACTAACGCACGCGGTCGAGGAACTTATCAAGTTTGTCACCTACAATTTCCCGGTCCATCCATATCTCTCTGCTGTAAAACCTAATGAAGGGCCATTTTTTTTCATTGAATAAAAAGGGCTGGTAGGCGTGCGCTTCTTTCACTGATACTGCCTGGTAATAAAGGTCATCATCGGTAAGGATCAGTCCGAGGTAGGTGTCGCCAATTTGTACATCAAGATCCGCAAAAGGCTGGGTGCGGTCCAATTTCAGTTCGTGATTGCTCATTTGCTTAAGTTGATCACGTAGGTACCACTTCGGTGAAAATTCGCTGGGTACCTCTAGGGTCGGGCTCCAGTGTCCCTGGCTGATGTCCAGGGCATATTGCAGGTATTTTTTTAGTAATTTGGGTCCAGCATTTTTGCTATCCGCTGTACGGATGTCGGAAGGGGTTACGGAAGTAACCAGATGAATCTTCACCCTGGCACGAGTCACCGCTACGTTCAATCGATTTTCGCCACCATCCTGATTGAGGGTGCCAAAATGCATACGTAATTTGCCTTTTTTATCCGGGCCATACGCGGTTGAAAAAATGATGACGTCGCGTTCATCTCCCTGTACATTTTCAATATTTTTTATAAAAAGTGAAGACGGCAGCTGAAAGTCATTGGTTTCGGCCGCCTGTTCCAACAGATCCAAAATTAACACCTGCTGAGTGGCATTGAATGTGACGACACCTACAGAGAGGTTGCTATTTTCTGTGATGTCTTTGACTAGCTCCACTACTTTCTCTGCCTCCGGGCGGTTTGAATGTGCATCCCAAATACCTTTCACCTTATGGTATTCAATGAAGGGTGCTTTTTGGTTCACCACTTCAAAATGAGGCAACATCTTTAAGCGGCCATCGTAGAAAACCTGGTTAGAAAAGTCGATCAATTGGAGGGATGCACTTCGGTAATGGCCGCTGAGCTGTTCTTCTGCCAGAAATTTACCGGCCAGGTCTAACAAAGAGTCCACCTCCATTTCCATTTGCTCGTCTGCCTCATCTTCCCATCGCACCCTGTAGAGATCATTGGGTTTGAGTTGCTTTTTGTCGCCAGCCACCACCACCTGTGTGCCCCGTGACATGGCCGGCAATCCACGCTCTGCAAAACATTGGGAGGCTTCGTCAAAAATCACCAGGTCAAAAAGCTGGGCCATTGGAAATATGGCCGAGGCAGACTCCGGCGACGCCAGCCAGCAGGGGAGTAAATTGAAAAGCTCTTCATCGAAGTTAGAAACGACTTTTCGGATGGGCCATATGCGTCGCTTTTTTGTTACCTGGTGGTAAAGGTCCCGGTAGGTGACCCGGTTGTTGAGCCGGTTGTATTCCACTCCGGCGTAGGTCCGCTCGCGGGTTTTCAATAAGACAATTTCTTTACTCACTTCCCGTTTTTCCACCAGTGCTGCCTGTAATTCGTTGGTCAGGTGATTGATTTTCTGAGAGCTGACACCTCTGAGCACGGGAAATTTAGCTTCTACATGATCTATCCACGCCAGTGCCAAACTGTTATCGAAAGTTGCGAGTGCCTGTGATTTATCCTGGTATTCTTCGGTTATCTTATCTGCCGCGGCTCGCTCGTGGGGCTCGAAAGAATCGCGTAGCTGATGGTATTCCACTAATCCGTCAAAATCACGCTTCAGTTGATGAATGGCGTCAGCAGGGGTAATTCTTTCAGCAGCTATTGTGCGGATTTGGAATTCGCTTAAATAGGCTCTCCAAAAATTTATTTGGGTAGGCACTTCTTCCAGGGTTTTAGACAGGGCCTCCAGCCGGGAGACATACCTTTCATGGGGCGTTTTCACTGCTGGAATGAAATCTACCAACGATCGGATCTCTTTTCGTAGCTGAAAGGCGCGTACCGATTCTTTGGCATTAACAAACCACGATTGTGCATCGATTTTGCGCAGGTTGCCCGGAAAGTCTGGCAACCAAGTTGAAGTTTTTATTTCCTGTATGAAATGTTCGAAGTTCAGCCGGTTATCGATTTTTTCCAGAAGAATCTCAAAACCATCCTTGTCGCTTTTCAGGTCATTGGCTACCAAAACGCGACTGATAAATAATTTATCCTTCGACGTCATGCGCCAGCGAATCCAGCTAAAAATTCCAGAACGTGCCTGCATGGCATGTTCCAGGGCTTCCTGAAATCTACCCAGTTGGTCGAAGGTCAGAGATTGCTCCGGGCCTGCTCCCTTGAAACAGCCCATGATGCCCTGTTCAAGCCGTTGAACGATTACCTCTGGGTTGTGTGGTTCTTCAGCGATGATGCGGCAATAGGTTGAAAAGATGGTTTCATTTACCACCAGCGACCGCAATTGATCCAATGCTTCTTTTTTTTCAACGAAATATTTGATGGAATCATAGTCCATTTTTTGACGTGTGAAGGCGCGGGCTTTTTTATCGAGCCAGTGATTAAATGCAGGGATTTCCATCACCAGTTCCTGAAGCTTTTTAAAATCAGTAGTGGAAAACTCCGCAAAGCTCACGCCTTCTGCCCAGAATCTAGCGTGTCCATTGAACATTTCGAAGTAATCCAGGTACCGGTTGAGTTGCCTCTGAAAAGTTTCAATGGAGCTATAATGAAATTTGCGATACTCCTGATTCAGGGATACGGATGACTTGTA
This sequence comes from uncultured Roseivirgaceae bacterium, assembly GCA_964403075.1. Classification (GTDB taxonomy): domain Bacteria; phylum Bacteroidota; class Bacteroidia; order Cytophagales; family Cyclobacteriaceae; genus CAYOEV01. The sequence goes on from CAYOEV010000018.1 coordinate 29,334, forward strand.
GGGACTGGATAGTAGATAGAGCTCCTTTACAGACTTACCGCATTCGCTATCGTCATAAAGTGCTGCCTTAAACTCCTGGAGTTCTTCACTTAGCGCATCGATGGTTCTGCTGGTTTGCTGAAATTTTCGTTCCAGGAAGATGGCATCCAGGCTGTTGTTTTGATCCTTGTATTCCTGAAGTGTATCGATCTGTGCGGCGATCTGCCCATAAATAGACTTTCGGTCGTTTTTGAAATCATGCACGAGCCCTATAAATTGATGCAACTGTTTGTCGACCAATCGCTCGAAGACCACATCGAGGGCGGCCCGTTTTTGACAGACCAATAGTACATTTTTACCACGGGCGATAAAGTCACTGATCAGGTTGCAAATGAGTTGTGATTTACCGGATCCAGGAGGCCCCTGTATCACGAGTGACTCTCCTTTTTTCACACGTGTCAAGGCCCGCTCCTGGTAGGCATCCATTCGGTAAGGGGTGAAGATTGACTCCTCGGTCAGGATTCTTTCCTTGTTGATCAGCTCTTGGAAGTGGGCAGAAAAGAGGTTTTCAAAGGGTTGATTGCCGAAGGTATCAATCATGTGCAGGTAATCTGGTACCAAGAAAGACCCCGCCTGCGGGAAGATGCCCAATACCGCTTCCTGGTATAATTTTAGTTCGCCGCGTTTGGTCACCTCTTTGAAAGCAGCCTTCTTGAAATGCTTGAAGGGGACGAGTTGGTCGGTATAAGTGTCTCTGTTGAAATTTATGGCCACTTCACTTTCCTCCAGCAAGTGGTACAACTCTCGTCGAAAATTATTCGCATCACGATCGAATTCGTCAAGAACCGTATCTAATAGCGTTTCATCTACCTGTCTTTGATTAAAATGTGCGTAAGCCAGCAGAAATGTTTTATTCAACGTGCTGGTGACATCCCTTCTGCGCAACAATTCCCATTTGCCCTGCGATAATCTTAGCTCAACAGGAAAAAAAGCAAGTGGACATCTGACCAGGGTTCCATCTGCCATTTTACCACGCACAAAAGGCCAGCCTACGTAGAGGTCTTTGGCGCCTCTTTCTTCAAAGATGAACCGATCGATGCGGTCAATTTTTTTGAGCTGTTCAGACAGGCGGTTGGTGCTGGCGCTTCGTGGATCCATGGCCTCGCAAAGCTGAATTTTGGCTGAACGGTTAATGAGTCGCTGAATAATATGAAAACTCGGCTGGTTCAATTCATAATCCAGGTCGTGAAGGTCCAGAAACTGGTCGGAAATCAGTCTTAACAGCAACAAGGAACGGTTGTTGCCAGACAGGTTAGTAAGGCGTCTGAGATAAGCTTTTAGGATTTTTTCCACTGATCAGAGGGAAAGATAAGGAGATAATTTTTGAAACAATGAGTCATTAAAAAGCTTGATGTTTTTCAAATCGGACAGGTTTTGGTAATCACCGTGTTGTCGTCTGTAATGCACAATACTTCTGGCCAGGTCAAAATCGATGTATGGGTGTTGAGCCAATGTTTTTATCGAGTCGGTATTTACGTCGATGGTAGCCGGAGGTTGTTGGATGTAGGTTTGCAGGATCAGTTCGTCAATGGTTTCATCAGTTAATCCATACACTTCTTTAAGCTGATCATGGTGTACAAATCCGCCCAACCAGTTTCGGTACTTGATGATACGTTCAGAAAGCACTGGTCCAATGCCGTAAATCTGGCTAAGCATCGCTGCATCCGCTCGATTCAATGGCAGGTTTAATGGAGCAAATTCGATAGGTTTAGACTGTTCACCTCGTGGAGGTGAAATGTCTGAGACAGGGGCTCCCAGGGGGGGGGCGTTGTTGGGTAAACGTCCTTGATATGTCCTGGGCTGATGCGTTTGGGTGTGTAGCGTTTTTCTTTCTACAAGTAGGGCATCTACAGAACGAATCCAAGCCGTGTGGCTGGTATCTGAAGAAATCACTTTATACGGGGTAGCTGACCGAAGCAAGTAAATCCTTGGGAAAATAGCCACTGTGAAGAGGAGACCGATTACGAGCAGCAGGCCTGCAAATTCACCCGGCCCCATACCAATGGCCGTGCTACATTCATACAGTAACTTCCTGATCTTTATCATTCGCTTAAATGACTGAATTTAGATTTATTCTACAAAAGAAACCTCTATTTTTGTCAAACTGTTTACGATCTGTATGTTAGACGAATTTCAAGGTGTAGGACTAACTTTTCGCGAAGCCTCAATTAGCCTGCGAGAGCGCGTGGCATATAACGAGACGTCAGCCAAGCTTTTCTTGAGAAAGTTAAAAGACATTTTGGGTCTTGAGGAAGCACTTTTGATTTCTACCTGTAACCGAACTGAAATCTATTTTTCGTCTGAAGAAAAAAGAGCTACTGAAGTCCTAAAGTTATTGGCCATTGACAGAGATTTGAATTCTCCGGAAGTCATCAATTCTTTCAGGGTGTATGAGGAGCCTGTGAAACAATTGTTCAGGGTGGCTTTGGGTTTGGACGCGCAAGTACTCGGTGATCTGCAAATTATCAATCAGGTAAAAACGGCTTATCAGTGGTCGGCAGACGAACAAATGGCCGGACCCGGATTGCACCGTCTGATGCATACCATTTTCTTTGCCAACAAGCGGGTGGTGCAGGAAACTGCATTTAGGGATGGGACTGCCTCAATGGCTTCCGTGGCCGTTGGGTTGATTGAAAAAATCACGGACCAGGTGGCAGATCCGAAAATATTGATCGTCGGACTGGGTGAAATTGGCTTGAATATTCTTGAAAATCTGAGCGATGCGTATTCAGATGTTACTTTGATGAACCGCACAGGGGCTAAGGCGGAGAAATTCGCACGGCTTCATGGTCATCGCGCGGCCCCCTACATGGCGTTGAGCGACGAAGTAAATCGTGCAGACGTAATATTGTGCGCCGCACGCGTGGAGGCACCCATCATCTGGTCAGCGCATGTACATGACTCATTAACCACCAAGCTCATGATTGATCTGTCGGTTCCCAGGAGCGTGGATCAGAAAGTAGAGGACAAAAATGGCGTATTGCTTTATACCACCGACGATTTGAGAGAAATGAGTGAGGAAACACTCAGGCGAAGGGAGTCGGCAATTCCGGAAGTAACGGCTATCATGGAAGAATGTCTGAAAGACTTTGGCCAGTGGGCGGCTGAGACGGAGGTATCTCCTACCATCCAGCTCTTGAAGCAGCGTCTTGAAGAAATCCGAAAGGAAGAAATTGACCGGGCCCTAAAGAACGTGACTCCGGAAGCATCGGCACTTCTTGAGGATGTTACCAAGCGCATGATTCAAAAGGTGATTAAATTGCCGGTGTTACAATTAAAGGCTGCCTGTAAAAGGGGTGAAGCGGAGAATTTGGTGGATGTCTTACACAATCTTTTCAATCTGGAAGAAGATTCTAAAAAACAGGCTGCTGAAAATCGTAAATAAGCGAATTTTCATTTATTCATTCTTTTGTTACCTATCGTTTACGGCCTGTGCTGAAGACTACGTGGTTTTTATCAAAGGTCATTTCCAGGGACTAAAAACAGCTTCCGGTGAGGTGCTCATCCCACCTATCTACGATCAATTGGGTTGGTCGGATGGCGGTATGTCTGTGCATCAGGGTGTCATAGGCTTTCGAAATGGTAGTTTATGGGGCCTGATAGGGATCAACAACAAAGTGCAGTTTGAGCCGGCCTACTACAAGCTGGTTCCCTTTAATGAAAAGCTCTTTTCGGTAGCTCGAAGGGGGAAGTACGCCAATCGTTTTTACATGGGGCTTGTGGATGCCAGAGGCAGGATCAAATTAAATTTAGAGTATTTTCAAATCCAAAATCAGGCAGGCCTGGCAGTCTTTAGTGAATGGTTTGGTCAAGAGCTGAAGTACGGTGCTTTTGACGCGGATTTCAACCTACTGATACCACCGGTATACGACGACATTGAGACGACGGGGCAGTTGCTCATGGCCCACAAAAACGGCCTGATCAACCTGCTCAACTTAAAAGGGCAATTGCTAGACACTGCACTCAATCACGTGGAAGTGCATGAAGACTTTGTGAAGTTGATGCGCGACGGACAATACGGAGCCCGCTCATTGGATGGTCGACTGCTTTTTGACATCGATCAAAAAGATGTACTTTCTTCCACGGAATCAAAATCTTTTCCCGACTGGACAGTCGTTAGGGAACGACTTCTTTTTACCATTGCCTGCGATAGCTTGGATTACCTGGGCGAAGAAACCTGGATTGCCCATTACAATGGGTACCTGCATTTACTTTTCCCGAACGGTAAAATTGAAAAAAATGACTACGAGCTGAAATACTTCGGGGAAGGCTTTGCCTTATTAAAAGATCTATCCAGTGCGAACTGGTCGGCCATCGACCAAACAGGCAAGGTGGTGATAGAAGTACAAGACTCCATATATTTCAATGGCCGCTATTTCTTCGGCCGCGCGGGTAAAAAGTGGAAAGTTTTTGATTTAAAGGGAGCTCAATTAAATGAACAACCGGTAGACGCTGTTCTCCCGTCTACTTCTTCTTTGGTGGGAATGAAAAAATATGGCTTATGGGGAATTTTGAACACGCGAGAGGGTATACAATCGGCGTTCAGGTTCGACTCTTTAGCCTTTCTATCGAATATTGCCGTGGTAAAGTACATTGAGGAATGGGGGGTTATTGGTGCGCAGCAGGAATGGTTAGTACCACCACGATATGAGGAAGTACATGCCTTAAGTGACCATATTTTCGTGGCCAAGAGGAAAAATGTACATGAAATATATCGAGAAAACCTTCTGCAGTTCAAAACACCCTATGAGGTCCTGCTGAATGACTTTTTGTTAACCAAAAATGAATCGGGTCACTTGCGTTTGCATGGGTCCAATGGGAAACCTTTCGTCGATACTTTTTTTGAAGCGGTCAACAAGTACCACCAGTACTATGAACTGCGAGACTCATTGGCTTTGCTTTTTCACCAAGATGGGCGCCACGTTTTGAACCGGTCAGATGGCATCCAGTCTGTTCACGGTTTTGGGGATGGTTTTTTCATGATCAAGAAAGATGGCGCCTATGGCTTTGTTGATCAAAATGGAAACTTGCGAATCGCTAACCGTTATGATTCAGTCGGGTTATTTGCGGAGGGGATGGCCGCCATCCAGATTCGTGGTTCTTGGGGGTACATCAACAAGGCGGAAAAATTGGTTGTCCAGCCATTTTATGAGGAGGCAGGACCTTTTCGAAAAGGTTTGGCGATAGTCAAGCAGGACGGGTTTTATGGTTTACTGAATTTGGCTGGAGATTTGGTATTGGATACTGAGTGGTTGGCCATCCGCAGCACCAACTTCGGCAATTATATTCTTACCCACGCCAATGGCAAACAGGCCATATGTAATGAAAGGGGCCTCATTTTCCTTTCTGCCGGTTTTGAAAGGCTCACGGATGCATCTGGTGAACGCGTAATCGCAAAACGCTCAGGAAAATGGGGCGTTGTCAATTATGAAGGTCAACCTGTAGTCGACTTTCGTTATGACGATCTTGAATATGCAGCAGACATGCTGTTGCTAAAAAAGGGCCAATGATTTAGGGATTTACCGACTCCAGGTCACTGGTTCCCGATTCGCTATTGATTTTGAATATGAAAGACAAACGTAAGGTATCAGCCAGTGGATGATCCTGTACCTGCGGGATCAGGTAAGAAAAGTCAACACCAAAAACCTGATACCGAAATCCCACCCCAGCGGTAAAGTATTTACGATTTCCCTTATTTTCATGCTCATTAAAATAGCCGGTTCGTACCGCAAAAATGTCTTTGTACCAGTATTCAAGGCCTACAGAAAACATCAATTCTTCCAACTCTTCTTCAAAACCTCTGGGTGCGTCCGAAAAGGAACCGAAAGTACCACTCAGCAATGGACGATCAGGATCCTTGCCATCTACGATGACCTGATTGCCGCTGCCATCATCTGACACAACGGGAGGTGTGGGTACCAGCAACTTGTTCACGTCAAACAACAAAGTGAGGGAGTTGTAGGCATCCAGGTTGGTCTTAATGGCTGTGCCGATGCGTAAATTTCCCGGAATAAAGTCTTCATTACTTTCGGTACTGTAAGTAATTTTTTGCCCGATGTTGGACAGGTGTAAGCCAGCGGAAAACTCCGAATTCTGACCAAAAATTTGAACTGGTTTGGTATAGTACACGCCCAGATCGACTGAGACGCTGGTGCCTGCGGTAGCACCCTCTGCCTGATTCAACTGGCCAGTTAGATTAGACCATATGAACCGTCCTGCCACGCCTACGCTAAGGTTTTCAGTCAGTTTTCTTGCGTATGCAAGGTCTACAGCGAGCTCGCTAGGGTTTTCTAGCCCGATGTCATTGTTGTTATCGTCCCTGAGAAACAACTCACCCATGTCGAAGTATCGCAGTGAGGCCCCAATGGTTTGTTGCCCGTCTAGGCGCTTATAAAAAGTAAGGTAATTGAGTGACATATCATCCACAATGTTGCCTAACCATGGGGAGTACGACAAGGAAAAGCCCATGTCATTGTCTATAAAGGCCAGTTTAGCCATGTTCCAATGAATGCTGTAAGGGTCAGGACTGGAAGCCACACCGGCATCACCAAGGGCCGACCCACGGCTATCAGGAGCAAATGACAAAAAAGGGACTGCCACGGTAATTGGGTTGTTTTCTTGCCCCAGTAAATCTTGGCCTGGCGTTAACCCGCTACCCTGTGCAAAGGCAAAAAACGGCGCCAAAACCGCTGAGAAAATTGAGAAATGCTTCATTCAGTGTCCTAAATAAGTTTGTAAAGTTAAGGGTTAATTCCTGATTAATATTCTACCCGATACCTGATTCGATGCACCATCTACCGGACTTTGAATGTCCAATCGATAAAAATACATTCCATTGTCGACGCTGGGGGATGGCAAACTTACATCTACCACATCCTGACCCGAGCTAAAGGGCAATTCATACGCTGTCTGGTGGACAAGCATTCCCTCCAGGGACACCAGTGACAATTGCACGTTAAGAGGCTCACCGCTCCGCTCATGTCGAATGAGAAATGACATTCTATCAGATGCAGGATTTGGATAACTGTCTACTGAAAAAACCCTGAGCAAAAGCTCATCTGACACTACAAATTCAACTGTTTGGGTGGTACTATTATTGTACGTGTCTGCTGCTTTTATTTCGGCCCTATACCTACCTGGAGCCAAATCGTCGAGGTTAAAAAGAACCGTACCATACCTATAATCGTCTGTTCGGCCCACGTAATAATCATTTAACTCGATGATTTCACCATTCAAATTAAGGGTGATGCCTCTATCAAAGCCATTATTACTGATGCCAATGCCATGGTCGTCAAAGAATTGCACCATGAGCAGGGGTGAGGCACCTACCTGCTGGCCGGATCGGAAAGAAGAGTCATTCAAATACGTGTAAAGCGTAGGTGGGGTGGTGTCCTCTGCTGCCTGTTCGTAGGTTCCGCCGGTTCGGCGTGAATCATCAGCTCCAGAGGCATCGGTTAGGTTTGATTCATCCACCGCGTAGAAGGAGAGCTTCACCACTTCGTTGTTGTAGGTGATATTCAGCGGGACCACGAGGTCGATCGTGAAAACGCCGTCTACCACAGATGCTTTGCCACGGAAAAGGACATTTGTACGTGCGAAATACTCCACGGGTAGGCTTTGTTGTCCGAAGGTGCGCTTTGGTTTTGTTTGATCCCATATTGTAAGTGTCACTTCTCCATTAAAATCATCCACAGGCTGTCCGTCGGATACCACACGGCCGCTGATGGTTACAGGCTCAAGGGCACTGAGCGTGTCATTTTCGCCGACAACCGGGTCTTCTAACAGGATGTTATAGGTCGGATAGGCCAATTTCATCATGGGGTCGCCCAAGAGTGTAAAGTTTCTATTGATGGGCCCTGAGAGGCTGTTGTTTTTGGTGACGCGTATAAGGTCTCCCAGTCTGGGTACGTCGGCACCCTGAATCACCTGTGTGAATGCTTCGTGAAAACTTCGATTCACTTCAAAATTGGTATTGGCAAAAACCGGCCGGGTGGTTGTTAGCAGACCGATGGCACCGGCGTTCGAGGTGAGCAGGCGTTCTGCGCCTGATGCGGCTATCGGGTCATCGTAGCGACCAAATTCGCAAGTGGCGGTAATCAGCAAAGGCAGTTTTTCAAAGTTTCTCAATTGGTCAATTTCATTGAAGGTGAGCACCTGTTCGTCCATCCACAATTGTTCATTACCGTGACCAATGAAGTCAATCATCAGGGCGCCGGCATCGAATGCATCCAATATGGAACGGCTCATTTCGGGCGCGCGCTCACCGGAAGGGCCAATGTCCTGCTCATAGCTATCCAGGTAGATTTTCTTAGATAGGAAATTTGAACTCGTATCCAGCAGGGTGTTCAATCGTTCTGCGTGATCTACATGAATGTTGGCATCGCCGTCATCAACAATGTAGGCGGTTTGCTGTCGCCATGTACCCATGGAAGAGACGCTGGTGGTGTATCGGATGATTTTATCTACCAGGCGATGTGCTTCTTCAGTGGTGGTTACCGGCAGGCGGCCGATACCAATTTCCAGGGTATGGTCACCAGCAAGGTTCTCCGGCCAATTGCCTTCCCCTTCTTCCAGAAAACCGAGATAATCATCTGAAGCGTATGAAAAGATGGGGTCAAAACTTTCATACGATTCGTAAATAGGTAAGAAGTTGGTATTTATTGATGTTCTGTCTTTGTAATCATAGGAAGCATCTCCAAAGAGGGTAACATATCTGAGTCGGGCCTGTTTACTGTGTAGTAAGCGAATGTAATTTCTCATGGCCGTCAAGTCCTGGCGGCCGGCTGAAAACTGATGGTAGACCTGTTCGGTAGTCACCACTTTTACGAAGAGTCCTTGCTGGTTTCGATGGAAATCTGCCAGTCGTTGCGCCGCTGCCATAAAGTTGGGATGTGTGATGATCAATCCGTCTGGAACCAGTCCACTAGTGAGTTGCTGATTAACCACAGGACCTATCGGCACCGGTCTGGGATGTGCTGCGCCTGCAAATGCCACGAAACTGGCACTGCTGTCGGTGGATGCATTGAACCGTGCCGTCCCCGAAACCATGGATATCGGTAGGGCTAGCAGATTTGCAGGACCATTTAGTTGCCATACTTCAATATTTTCCGGTGCGGTGCTTAGCTCAAAAGTTGCGCTGCTCGTCCCGATGGCTTGTGGAACGTGAAAGGTAAGTGGCGAGCCGTGATAGGTGAGTGGGCTCAAGTATTCCAGTGTCCATCGATCTAGAAACCCTGTGGATGGGCTCCCGGCGGGCTCAAAATCCAGGGTGAGGGTAAATGTCTTAGATGGGGTCAGTTCGGGGATAAAGTTTCTACTTTCAGTAATGGCCTTCTTGTTGTAGGTAGCGCCTGGGCCAAATGCTACCGGGGAGATGGCAATATCTGCCACGTTGGTGCCATTCATTGCTACCCGGAAGCCACAAAGTTGTTCTGATTGTGCGCCGACTGTGATACCAAAATGCCCGGCGGCCACCTCATCTTCTAAATTGAATGTGTAGGATTCGCTTAATCCTGCATTGGTACTGAAATTTCTACCATACCAAATCCTTCCGGATTTGAGGAGGTTGTTGTCATCTTCCTCCCAGATCAGTGCCTGACGGTAATGGGTGAACAGTGGGCCTTCGGCAGTGTTTGTGGCCTGGGCTAACCTGGTCGGGTTGGGGTCATCCATGCGCAGGTAGTAAAAAGCTTTTTCCGCATAAATATTTTTTTCGTAGACAAGGCCATCTATGGTCCACGTGCTGGCGTCCGGCCCGTATCCATAAAAAATCAGGTAATCCTCAGCATCCCAATGGCCGTCATCTCCGTCCACAAGTTGCGAAGGAATGGGCACTAGATCGTTGGGTACACTCGTGGCATTGGATTGTGGCAACATTCCTTTAAAGCCAGCTCCATAAAGTCCCACCTGCGCGGGATTGAGCCCGTTTACGTCAATACCCAGCCCATTCAGAACCTGCCGATCGATGCGATAAAGGCCGTCGGCACTGATGGCCACTTGATACCAGCTACCCTGGGTCAATTGGTCCTGCCCCCAAAGCATGAGCCTAACCAGTAGAAATACACAGGTGAATAGTCGCTTCATAAAGCCCTTATTATACGCATTACAGCAAATTTACGTTGGCTGGATTATTTGTATTTCATGAATAATACCCGCCAGACGACAGATATCACCAAATACATGGGAATTATCAGTGGAAGGAACTGCCAGTAGAAGACCAGGAATCCGAACAATGTGAGTAAGAGGAATATCCACCTCACCTCATTTCCACGCCATTTCAAATGTTTAAATTTTAAGTTGAATAACCGAATGGGTGTCACCAACAACCAGCAACTCAAGGCCACCAATACCCAAATGATCCAGGGTGTGTCCAGGTAAGCGACACTAGGCAGCACAGTTATGGAGGTCAGGGCCAAGGCATTTGCCGGTGTGGGTAAACCCTCGAAATGCTCATCTTTATTTTCGGAGACGTTGAAAACTGCCAGCCGAAGTGCGGAGAATGGCACCACTGCCAACCATAACCAACCATGAGGCAAAGGGGTGTAGGCCATTAGCGTAAGCACAGGCAGTACCCCGAATGAAACGATATCGGCCAAAGAATCTAACTCTGCACCAATGGCCGTGGAGGCCCCCAGCCAACGTGCCGTAAGGCCATCAAAAAGATCAAAAACCCCCGCGATGAGTACGAAATACAAACCAAAAGCCGGATCAACTTTCAATACAGCGTAGCAGCCCGCCGCCCCAGTGGTGGCATTCAGGGCCGTCAACACATTGGGAATTTGTTTAATCATCCGCGAACAAATGGATTGTGTGCTTTTTCATGGCCGATGGTGGTGTCTGGGCCATGACCAGGATAAACCACGGTTTTATCTGGCAATACATAGAGCTTAGATTGAATTTGACCCAGCAGTAAGTCGTGGTTACCGCCAGGCAGGTCGGTTCTTCCAATACTACCCTGAAACAATACATCACCTCCGATGAGCAGATGTTCTTCGTCCTGATAAAACACCTGGTGACCCGGTGAATGTCCGGGCACCTCCAATATTTTAAATGCTAGCTGACCAAAATTAAGTTCTTCCCCCTCTGCCATCCAATGGTCTGCGTCAGCGGCTTCATAATGCTGAATGCCATACATGGGTGCATAGACTTCCACAGATTTAAAATTTTCTTTTTCTTTTTCGGGTATCCATAAAGGCAGGTTCAGTTTTCGCTTGAGTCGGCTGTTACCCAGCACATGGTCGATGTGACAGTGGGTATTCAGAATGGCATGCACCTTCAGATGCTCCGCGTTGATGAATGCCAATAAAGCGTCGAATTCACGGTCATCGTAACAGCCGGGGTCTACTATTACCGCGTCAGTTCCTTCATAAACGACCAATGTATTTTCAAAAAAGGCGTTAAACACAAATACTTTTACCGTCATTTATCAATTTTATAAGATCAATCTACAAAACAAAGATATTTCCTCGTACGCTTCCAGCCGTTTAGACTTTATCATCGTGGGCCAGGGCATCGCTGGCTCCCTGATGGCCATGCAACTCATCAGTCGTGGCTATCGGGTGGCTGTGTTAGACCCCGGCCTATCGGAAACAGCCTCTAAAAAAGCAGCCGGACTGTACAATCCCATCACCGGACGAAAAATGGTCAAGACCTGGATGGCAAGGGCATTGTTTGACTTTTTGGAAGACTACTATCCAAAATTGGAACAGCAGTTAGGTGCTAAATTTTTTCATCCAATGCCTATTTACAGGCCTTTTCAGGAAATGGAAGAACAAAATGACTGGCTCATTCGTGACGATACTTATGCCCGGTACATCAGAAAAATTCATATCTCATCCAGGGAGCTTGCCGGAATTATCGATCCGATCGGGGGACTCGAACTGCAGGGTTGTGGGTGGGTAGATGTTCCGCACCTCGTGACTGCCGTAAGAAATTGGATGCTCGAGCGAAATCTTTTACACGTCATGCAGCTAAATTTTGAGTCGATCGACTGGTCCAATGGTCAGGTCGCCATTGAGGGCATGCGAGCCTCGCGCATCTTATTTTGTGAAGGGCCACGTGTCGTTGAAAACCCACTTTGGCAGGGTCTTCGCTGGCGTCCAGTACGGGGAGACATTCTCCACGTATCAGGGGACTTTCCGACGTCTTTTATTTTGAATAGAAACGTATTTGTTGTGCCCAGAGACGGCACTTTTTGGGTGGGTTCTACGTATGATCATGAGAGGCTTACGTATGAGCCTCAATCAAGCGGGTTGGAAGAATTGTCACAACGGATACAAAAAATATATTCCGGCTCGTTCGTGTCTACGGGCGCACATGCAGGTGTAAGGCCCGCTACTTATGATAGGAAACCATTTATTGGGTGGCACCAAGATTACAATCAGGCGGGAATTTTTAACGGGTTTGGTAGTAAAGGTGTTTCTTTGGTGCCATATTTTGCGAATTTGTTTATTGATTCCATTGAAGGGAAACAGGCGATCATTCCGGAAGTTAATGTCAATAGGTAGCAAGCCTTTATTGGTGGTGTTGACCCTGTTGTTGTCGCTATTTGTTTCGGCCCAACATTACAATACCCAATACGGACAAAATCGGATCCAGTATCAGGCATTTGACTGGCGTTATTACAGCACCACTAATTTCGATGTGTACTATTATACTGGAGGTCAGGAGTATGCCAAAGAGGCTGTTAAATATTTAGAGGAGGAATTTTTGAATCTCACTGACAAGATTGGCTACGCGCCGTATGTGAAGCCGAAGATACTGATTTATAATTCTATTCATGATTTGCAGCAAAGCAACATTGGCATAGATGGTGATGTGTACACACTTGGAGGCAAGACCAATTTTGTGAAACTGGATATCGAAGTGGCCTATCCCGGTCAGGCTCATTTGTTCCGTGATGAAATCGAATACCGGCTGGCCAAAAAGCTTATCAATGACATGCTCTACGGCGGGAGCCTGGGGGAAATCTTCCAAAATGCCTACTTGCTCACACTACCCGATTGGTTCATTGATGGCGCCGCCCGCTACATCGCTTACGGTTGGAGTGAGGAAATGGATAACTACATCCGCGACTATCTGGATAGGACCAAGGTGAAGAACATCTTGAAGGTAACAACGGAAGAAGAATCGGGTTATGTGGGCCAGTCAATCTGGAATTATATCGTAGACGAATATGGCACAAGCAACATTAGTAATATTTTGAATCTGACACGCATCATCCGGAAAGAAGAGAACAGCATTACCGCCACGCTGGGGATTGGTTACAAGGACTTTCTGGACAACTGGCAGAATTTTTATACCGAGCAAAAGCAGTTTGTCGATTCCTTATATGTGCAAGTCCCGAAGGACCGCGTATTGAGTCACCACAAAAATCGGGATTTAATCACTAGTTCGGTGCGTATGAATCCCTTGGGTGATAAGGTGGCATATGCAAGGATTAAAAACGGAAAATATTACGTGTTCGTTGATGACCTTGCCTCAGGTAAGAAGAAGCTACTGGTTAAAGGGGGCTTTAAAATTAATAATCAGCGGGTAGATGAGCATCTTCCGCTGGTGGACTGGCAGGATGCACAAACAGTAGGCGTTATAGTCTTCCGCAGAGGCAATCTGTTCTTGGACACTTACAACATTAATTCAGGTGAGAAGCGTCGTAAACCACTTTCGCGGTTTCGCCAGATAGAGTCTTTTACGTTCAATGATAATGGCCGATTGGCCGTCATAAGTGGTGACATTGATGGCAAAAATGACCTCTATCTGATCAGCATGCGCAGAAATGCACTGCGGCGAATCACCAATGATGTGTACGATGACATAGATCCCGTTTTTATTCCCGGGACGGCGGCAATTCTTTTCAGCTCCAACCGTACCAGTGATACCTTAAATATTGAAAACATTCCGATCACAGAAGTGACCGACAATTTTAATGTGTTTTTGTACGACCTGGATACGACAAAACATGCCTACTACCGGATGACCAATACGCTTGGAGTCGATCGTAGACCCGAGGTGAAAAACGAATATTTTATTTATTATCTCAGCGATCAAAAGGGGATTACGAATTTGTATCAGTTGAATTTACTGGACACCACCTTTACTCAAATCACGAATTTCAATAAAAGTATCAAGGACTTTGACCTGCATTTTGATAACGACGCCGTTTCCTTCATGATGCTTGACGAGGGTTTTCATAAGGTGTACTATGATAGCACGTACAATCTGGAGAAATCAAGATTTACCCTGCCGACCAAAAGGCAAGACGATAAAATGACCCGTTTCCTTCAGATAAGGAATGATGAAGAGGCAGAGCTATTGGTGGATGACCCACCAGTGCGGGATTTCACCATTGAACTCGATGAAGACACCACTGATTTTGATCCACTGGAACCAGACGCATTCATCTTTGAAGAGGACACTACTGTTACACCCGACCTGCCCGCAGGATTTATTGATACCGATAATTACCAATTCAGTGACGAGCTGGAGGATGACTACAGGCCAAATTCCTTTTTTAGCAATTTTGGTTTTCTGGAACGGGAGTCAGAGGTGGCAGGGCCTTTCCCCTACAAGCCAAGATTTAGTTTCAGCAATATCACGGCTTCTTTCGAAACAGACCCTTGGATAGGGGCGTTTGGGCTGAGTTTACAAGCTCAGGTACAGGATGTGATGGAGAACCACAAGGTGAAGGCAGGCGGTTATTTTCCTTTTGATTTTTCTCAGGGTAAGTGGTTCGTGGAGTACCGATTCCTTCCCTTCTGGGCAGATCTTAGATTCAGAATTGACAGGAAATCTTACCTGTTCGAAAGTGGGGGTTTTAATACTTCTACTGATTTTACTCAGCGTTATTCGTTGATGAAGGTAGAAACTGCCTTTTCTCTTCCCATCACCCATACTTTTCGTTTAGAGGTGGCGCCCTTTTATTCCGTGAGAAGATTTCAGAACCTTCAATTTGAGGCCGTCTTGCAAAATGATCCGACACAGGCACAGGATTCCAAAGTAGAGTATATCGGACCTTATGCTGCGGCCATTTATGACAATACGGTAGAGAAGGGGTTCAACATTTTTCATGGAACCAAAGCCAAGCTCGAGTACCGGCGCTACCAGCCGCTCACTGCCGATGCGGATCATTTTAGTAACCTGCGATTGGATGTGAGACATTATCAAAAAATTCATCGGGAAATTACGTTGGCAACCAGGGGATTTTATGGCAGCTTCTGGGGACCCTATAAAACCTTCTACCTACTGGGTGGTGTAGACAATTGGGTGCTGCCTGACTATCAAAACCAAAGCTTAAATCCAAATAATCCGTCGCCGCAAGAGGATCCGCTGGTATTCACCAATGATTTTGACCGGAGTAACCTACTTTTCTACGAGTTTGCCACCAACCTTCGTGGTTTTGATTTCAATGAGCAGTTTGGTTCAGATGCCCTCGTGTTCAATGCGGAGCTACGGGTTCCGGTTTTCCGATACCTGATTCGCAGACCGATAAAATCGAATTTTCTTCGAAACTTTCAGATCATTGGGTTTTATGATGTGGGTACTGCCTGGACCGGTAAGCCACCTTTCACCCGTGAAAATGCTTTTACGGCGGACGATATTCAATTCCCCAACAGCGCATTCTCTGCAGAGATTAACAACTTCGACAATCCCTGGCTGATGGGGTATGGTTTGGGTCTTCGAACCGTTTTCTTAGGCTATTACCTGAAAGTAGATCGGGCCATTCCCGTACGAAATCAAGAGGAAGGCAACCCACAGTGGTATTTTTCTGTAGGTTTGGATTTTTAAATTTGACGAATGATAAAATCCATGACTGGGTTTGGAGCATCCAATGCCAGGACAGACGCGGCTGCCTTCAAAATTGAAGTGCGCACGTTAAATAGTAAATTTCTTGATATCAACCTGAGGTTGCCTAAATCATTGAATGATAAGGAGCTGGAGGTGAGAAGTCTGATAGGAAAGATGTTACAGCGTGGCAAAGTGAATCTGCTGATTGAACAGACGACTAGTGAGGATTCCTTGCTGCCTACAGAAGTTAATGAAAGCCTTTTTGGTCAATATTTGAAAAAATTCCAGTCACTGGCCGCTAAACATGAGCTTGCACCACAGGATCTCTTTAAAATAGTCCTTCATTCACCCGATGTATTGCAAACTGCCGAACTCCCTTCTGATGAGATATGGAAACACCTGGAGAACGAACTGGCAGAGGCGCTGAATAAATGCGACCATCACAGAACGGAAGAGGGTAAAGTGCTGGGTAGGGAGTTGGAAAATTACATTCGTGGTATCGGAGAAAAATTGGAAAGTATTGAAAACAAAGACGGGCAGCGTCAGGCCCATATACGCGCAAGGCTAGAGCGGGGGCTGGCAGAAATTCGTAACAAAGTGCAGGTAGACGACAATCGTTTTGAGCAGGAACTGATATACTACCTCGAAAAGTTGGATATCTCTGAAGAAAAAGTTCGACTTAAGCAGCACCTGGCTTATTTCTGTCAGGTGATGGGTGAAGCTGAATCCCAGGGAAAAAAATTGGGTTTTATTACTCAAGAAATAGGACGGGAGATCAATACCATTGGATCAAAGGCCAATGATGTAGACATACAAAAAGACGTGGTAGAGATGAAGGATGAACTGGAAAAAATCAAAGAGCAAATCCTAAACGTATTGTAGGATGCTTTTTAATAGCGTCGAATTTTTTGTTTTTCTTCCGCTTGTTTTTTTTATCTACTGGCTTATACCACCACGCTTAAGAAACTTGCAAAATATATGGCTGTTGGTAGCCAGCTATTTCTTTTACGGATGGTGGGATTATCGCTTTCTGGTGCTCATAGCCCTTAGTTCTGCCGTTGACTACCTGGCTGCCTTGGCCATGGATAAAGAATCACGACACAAACGCTTATGGGTAGGCATAAGTCTACTCGTGAACCTGGGAGCTCTTGGGTTTTTTAAGTACTATGACTTCTTTATCACCTCCTTTATGGAGGCCTTTACTTTTCTGGGACTGCCTTTAAGCGCTTCTACCCTTGGCATCGTGCTACCTGTGGGTATTAGCTTTTACACCTTCCAAACGCTTAGTTACACACTTGACGTTTACCGTGGTAAAATAAGGCCAACGGGAGATGCACTGGCCTTCTTTTCTTACGTGAGCTTTTTCCCACAACTCGTGGCCGGACCTATTGAAAGAGCCGCCCACTTGCTTCCTCAGTTTCATCGCCAACGTTCCTTTTCCATGGAAGATGGCCGACAGGGTCTGCGGCTGATTTTGTGGGGCCTGTTCAAAAAAGTAGTTGTGGCGGACACCTGTGCGGTATATGCCGATGAGATTTTTGCAAGTCCCCATGCATTCGACTCGAGTACGCTCTTCATTGGTGCGCTTTGTTTCACTTTTCAGATTTATGGTGATTTTTCCGGGTATTCGGACATTGCCATTGGTAGCGGACGTTTGTTTGGTTTTCAGCTGGTAAGAAATTTTAATCTGCCCTATTTCTCCAGAAGTATAGCTGAATTTTGGCGACGCTGGCACATGTCACTCACCGATTGGTTTCGGACTTATTTATACATCCCACTGGGTGGCAGCCGCACAACCAGGATTCTGGTGATCAGAAATGTGTGGATTATCTTCCTGGTGAGTGGTCTTTGGCATGGTGCGAACTGGACTTTTGTGATTTGGGGTGTGCTACATGCGCTTTATTTCATGCCCTCACTGCTCATGGGAACCAACCGCAAACACCTTAATGAACCGGGGCAGTTGGGCTGGATGGATGTCCTACGAATGCTTTGGACTTTCTTTTTGGTGGTTTTAGCTTGGGTCTTTTTCAGGGCACAGGATTTGGAAAGCGCGATCGATTATCTGCATGGCATCTTTGCGCTCTCAGGAAATGATTGGTATGGCGGCGATTATCTGCACCTTGCCATGTTGCTCATCATCTGGGAATGGCTCACGCGGAAGCGAGCCCACGGGTTAGACTTTGGTCGCAACACACCCGTGTGGTTGCGTTGGCCGGTTTATTTCTTTCTTACCGGCATGATACTGTATTGGTTTGGAGCAGAAAAAACCTTCATTTATTTTCAGTTCTGATGAAACATTTTCTATTCCGGGTTGGTGTTTTTTGTGGGATAGCATCCGCATGGATGGGAGTTCAATACCTGATCAACCGCAACTTCCATGAACAGATCAACATTGACGAAAAAATATGGGTGGTCGGGGATTCACACGGCATGACGGCTGTTGATCCAGCCATGTTGCCATCTGCGCGAAACCTTTGTGAAGGTGCAGAGAACTATTTATTTACTTATTATAAGCTTCTACACCTGCTGAAACAAAACCCCGCTGTAGCGCAGATCTGGTTGGCATTCAACACCAATAATTTTTCAAAGTACCAGGATCAAAAGCTAATGGGTGCTCGGGCGAAAAGTCACTTTAGTCGCTATTTTCCAGTGCTGCCATTGACTTTGCCGCAACGGGTACCCCTAAATAAAATTAAGTTTTATAATTCGGGTGTCCGCCGCATGCTTCTTTATCCAGATTTTAAGCATGATTACCTGGGGAAATACCATTCGGGAAAGCCAACATTGGAAAAAGCCAACCTGGAAGAAACGCTGAATCATCATTATTACTCCTCGGGTCATGCATTTATTGGGATTAGCCAATTACAAAGTGCCTACCTGGACTCCATCCATCTGTTACTCGAAGCACATGAGATAGAAATGAAGCTCTTTACAACGCCCCAACACGCAAAATATTTTGAAGGGATACCCGACAAATTGATTGCCTATACGGACAGCCTGGGGCAGCACTACCGAAGCAAAGGCATCGAATGGCTGAAACATGATCAATCCATAGTATTGCCTGATGTGTATTTCAGAGATTATGACCACTTGAGTGCAGAGGGGGCTAGATGGTTTACGAACAGGATAAAAGAAAAAATAAGGCCGCAGAAGCGGCCTTAATGACTTTGCATGTTAAAGACTTATGATACCAGCGGTCAGTTCACCGACTTCAATCGAAACGGCACGACCGTCTGATCCCACGCCATTCGTACGGTGCCATCGTCCTCAATGGAGATGGTAAATTGTTCTGTGGCCTCTTCATTCTCTTCTGGGGGGGTGGTTACTCGCAGGACATCAGCTTTTTGATCGTAAGCGTAGGCACCCCAAGCACCTTTCCACTCCTTATTGAAAATGACGGTCCACTCGTCCTTGTCCGGAATGGTAAAGAGCGCGTAGGTACCCGCTTCCAGCTTTTGGGCATTGACCATGACATCTTCGGACACCTCGATCCAGCTTGCCTCATCGGCACCTGTGCGCCATACTTTTCCGTAGGGAACTAAGCCTCCAAAAATTTCTCGTCCATTTTTGTAAGGCCTGCTGTAATTGATGGTCACAGTTACGCCGTCTATGGTCTTCGTCACTTTTGCGGGCGGACTTTTTCTGTTGTTTCCCTGAGCAGTGGCTGTAGCTGTTGCTACGAGTATGAGCACGGCCAGTAGGCTAATTTTTGCAA
>CAYOEV010000019.1:0-48115 GCA_964403075.1 uncultured Roseivirgaceae bacterium
GAATTTTTGAATACTTTTTTTCAATGAAAAAAGTATTTGCCTGCCCGGCATGAGGAGGACTGAGCGTTAAAAAACCATCCTGTGAATGGTTTTAGCGAAGGGCCAGGAAGCGAAGCATGCACGGCAAGCCGAACACAAATAAAAACAGACAAACCTGTGAGCTATAAAGGCTTGTGCAAGCGGCAAAGAAAGCGCCTGCCTGCCATGCGGTGGTCTATGCATCGGCAGGCTGGTTGGCCAGCAAGTGTTATACAGGTGAAATTCCTAAACGCTGAGAGGACTGAGTGTTAAGAAATGATCCGGTGGATCATTTTAACGAAGGGCCAGCAAGTGGGCTGACATTTACGTATTTGAAAACGATCTGAACAATTCCCTGAATAACGAAATTTTTAACAACAGACTTTACCTGGAATTCTCTTGGACGCAGTGACTTAGTCTAGGTCCAGGAACGTTGACACGTGGTTAAAATTTACTTAAGCGGTTTGGCGAAGGCAAGCAAGGAATGAGTGAAAGCATAATATTTGTACATGAGCAATGAGTTCAAGTATTAGCCGTGATTTGTCTTAATATAAAATCTGTGCCGTTATCGTACTGCGTAGCGAACACTGATTTTAGGTTAAATATTTGCTGCGCTCAATCAAATCTGGTAGCGGAACTGTGATTTGCTTTAACATAAAATCATTGCCGATATGTAACCGGCTCACGCACGGGCCAGCGCACATTACATATCTGATTTTATCGCTAGCCGCGCGCGTTAAATACTCCTTCGTCGTATTACGGCAAATCCCTTACATTGTTATATAATGTCCTGCGTTATGTTAATATAGCTTGGGTTCGAGGGAGAGGATTAATAGTTTAGAGTAAAGGCCTTTTTTCGTCCTTTATAGCAATAACTTCACTTCTTAGTACACACGAGCACTCTTTTGACATTTTGGGAAGGAGGGAAGGGTAGAGGGAATGGCAAATGTGTGCGTTAATATTTGATGATACTTATGTCAATTGTAAATTGCTGGTATGTCTAATTTTTATGTTAATCCCGTTGTAATTGAAGTTGAAGGGTATGAGATATATTTTACTCGTTTTTCTGATTCAATTTTAAGTGATCACTTCAAAGAAGCTACTAATGATTTAGAATATGTTCTTGATGGATTTCATATATCTTAAAACCAAATAGTGGAAGGTGGCGGTGGTCTAAGCTCAATAACTCAGAACTTAAGGGATAGGTTATATGAAAAGGGATGGAACAAAATCAATATTAAAAGTGAGCAACGAGTTAGAGAAAGAGTGCTTTCTTCAGAAAGTCATGAAATTGATCATTACAAAGAGTTTGAAAAAGGAAACATTGGGTTAGAAATTGAATGGAATAATAAAGATTCATTTTTTGATAGAGATCTCGAAAATTTTAGAAAGTTGCACCAATTGGGTGAGCTTACTATGGGTATAATAATAACCCGAGGAGAAACTCTTCAAAAGGAGTTGCTAAATGTTTTTCACAGATTTTTAATCTCATTAAGACCTGAGAAAATTGAAGAAATATCAGAGCACATAAGTCTCTCAGTAAAAGATCAAGCAATCATTAAAAAAATGCTTACAGATACAGATGTTAATACTTATATGGCGGTTGCAAAGAAAATATACACTTCCAAATTTGGTAGTACTACGACACACATGGATAAACTTCATTTAAGAATCAATAGAGGCGTTGGAAATCCATGTCCATTAATCATGATCGGAATAGGAAAAGATCGACTGACCTAGGTTGTTGAATAAATTTAAGTTGATAAATTTTGTCAAATCATTTTTTATCAACATTTTTACTTTCAAATGGAATCCTTAGGTACACACATTAGAAGACTGAGAGAAGAGGCCGAATGGCCGCAAAGAAAACTCGCACATGAATTTGACATTGATGTCTCAGTCTTGAGTAGAATTGAGAATGATAATAAGTTTCCAAAGAAGCGGGTTGATGAAATCATCAAAAAAGTGGCCGAGCTATTCAACGAGTCAGAAGTTGAATTAAAAAAAATGCTGCTCAGTGATGAAATTTCAGAACTGCTACTTTATGAGGAACAGTTCGAAGAAATTTTGAAGGTCTCTGAAGCAAAAGTTCAATACGGTCGTCAAAAAAAATCTGTACAATCAAATCTCAATTTTAAATGAAAGCAATTGACCTTTATAGTGGAATCGGTGGATGGACACTTGGCCTAAAAATGGCGGGAATTGAAGTTATTTCATCATATGAATGGTGGAAGGATGCTAATCAAACACACAATAAAAATTTTGGCACCAATCACAAAGAAAGAGATATTAGAAAATTAGATATAAAAACAGACTTACCCGATCCTTCGGAGGTAGACTTTGTAGTAGGAAGTCCTCCTTGCACTCAATTTTCTTATGCTAATAGAGGTGGTAATGGAGATTTAGCTGATGGATTAGTTGATATCCACAAATTCCTGCAAGTAGTTGATTATTTAAAGCCTAAATATTGGGCAATGGAAAATGTCCCTAGAGTTGCTGGAATTTTAAGATCAGAAATTCAGGAAGGTGGAAGTTTAAATGAGTTCGCTCACTTATTTGAAGGCGAATTTGGCACCATTGAAGTCTACGATTCGAGTGAATTTGGAGTTGCTCAGAATAGAAAGAGAATGATTGCTGGTAGATTTCCAAGAATCCTTTTCGAATCGTATCGTGAAACTACTCCGTTACGACATCTTAGAGATGTTGTTGAGAGCCTTGAAGGTGATGAATTAATTGATCCAATTTACGGACATAAAATATCAAATCTTACTGATCATATTGAAGAATCACCTCTAACGCCTGAAGAAGAGAGAATAAATCGGGATGCCAAATCATATCACCCAGTTTATAACAAAATGTCTTTTCCAGATCAACTAGATCGCCCATCAAGAACGGTTACAGCACTTTGCACAAGGGTGTCAAGAGAAAGCATTGTAATTCCAGCAAAAAAAGGTTTTAGAAGATTGACAGTAAGAGAGAGAGGGTGCATTCAATCATTCCCAGCAGACTACCAATTCTATAGTAATTCTTATGGTGGAAAATTGAAAATGATAGGAAATGCTGTCCCTCCATTATTAACATATTATTTAGCTCAAAGTATGCTTGAGACTTCAATCGAGAACATTCAAGCCCCAAAAAGTGAAAATAAGATTGTAAATAATTCTGATGCTTTACCGAAATTCTTTGAGCCTGATTTACAAGGGAGTAGTTTTCCGTGGAGTCGGTCTTTTTGGTTGGCAATCCCAGGATTGAGGTTCGGAAGTGGTGTTCGATTTGAATTAAGAAATGTTAGTAACAAGGAGATAGAAAGAACCTTTTGGTGGATCAATTTTCATTACGGTAATTCAAAGAAAATCAAGCAACTAACTCTCGATAAGGATAGGTTCAATGAATTATGGGAGTCTCTTTTATTGTTTGATATCAATCTCGAAGAAGTAATTGGAGATTACGTGGATTTTGTGAATGGAATTGATGTAGAGGGATTGCAAATGAATTGGACAAATAAAGATAGAAGCAAGAATAGTCCGATTGAATTGGTAGATGATATTGGTGATATATCAGATCGATTGATTGAAGAATTTAAGAAACTTGATTCAGTTAAACGTAGCAAGCTTACAGAGTTAACAGAACTAATACTTCGTAACGGAAATGGCGAACTAGACAACAAAAAGTTGATTGACTTTCCAGAGATCATAATTTCGGGGATTTTAATTGGCTCCATTTTTAACGTTCTAATGACTGGAGAAGAGATTAATCTGGACTTGGTCACACCGCATTAATTATGAAAATAGGAGCAACGTATTCCCATTTAAATGGGTTTGAATGGATTCAATATCATCAAAAGGAGTTGTGGGATGAAATGATGTCTGTTATTGATGGTATTGATGCTGAGGAATTTAGAACGAAGGTTAGCAAGGAGAAAACGATGAAGGGTAAAAAACTCTTCAGTCCAATTGATCTTAATAAGAAATTTGAAAAAGAACTTGAAGTCTTGGGTTGGTCTAAAAGCCGAACATCGTACTGGGTAACCGATGATTACGATCTTATTACAAAGACACTTCATCTTCCATCAGAAGATCAAAAAGCACTAATTGAAAAAGAGGGTAGAACGGCAATTAGATCATATAATCAAACAGATTTCATGAAGAACCGAATTGCGATTGAAGTTCAATTCGGAAAATACAGTTTCATTGCATATGACCTTTTTGTTAAACATCTAGCTTTTTATGTTGGCAACTCTATTGAGGTTGGGATAGAAATTCTTCCAATGAAAGCAATGCAATCAGAAATGTCATCTGGACCTAGTTATTATGAAGGGGCTCTTTATGATCTTGCAAGACAAGGTCGTGGTGTTCCTGCGGTACCATTAGTACTAATTGGTATTGAACCCTAATATTATGTTAAGTAGAATCTAATCTACGCCTGAGAGGGCTGGCATGGCAAAATACCGAGGGTGCGGTCGGCAGTGCATAGGGAGTGATTATTTTGCCTAGATTTTTTGTATGCTTTTTCATCAATGGAAAAAGTAAAAGCCCAGCGGCTTGAGCGACACAGCGAACACAGATAAGAAACAGTTGAACTGTGAGCTGTTCTGCCAGTAGCAAGGAGATTGCCACGTCAACAATGCGAGCAAAGGTTCCTCACAAATGACGTGCTATTTGATGGCTTGTGCTGTGAGCCAAACAAAGCGTTGGCCTGCAAGTATATCACAGGCAAAATCCTAATGCCTGAGAATCGTGTATCTGAAAACGAACCGAACAATTACCTGAATAGTGAAAATTTAAACGATCAGCTTTGCCTGAGATTCTCTTGCATTTGGGTTGGGTATCAGGCCATAGCCTGAAAGCGGGTGGGAAAACTATTAATAGCCGTTTGGTCAGGGAACGGCCAAGCGATGGAATGTGCGCTGGCCGAGCGGCTATTTAATATAACGTCTAATTATATAACAAGGAAAAACGTGATTAGGAGTTCTTAAGAATCGGAGCACTGAACGTCAATACTCGCCAGACCGCAGGCATGGTTAACATAATATCATTATATAAGCACGGTTGTGCGGTTGGATGGATTTGCGATTCATCTTTTCATGAAGAGTAGCTGTAACAGAATCCTGGATTTGCTTTAACATAAAATCATTACCGTTATCGTACTGACGTCCGATAACTGATTTTATATTAAATGCTGCGCATCCGCAAATCACTAGTCTTGTTTTATAATATACATTATGTTAAGTAAAAAGATAAGAACGATCGAGAAGACCTCTCATCTCCCCGTCTACGGTTGCACCATATTTTATTGCTACTGACATCTATCAGCCTTATGCCTTGCTGCCTGGCATGGTTTTGATCCTTTGGACTGATATTTTTCATTTTTCCATTGCGGCGACCTGTCTATTCTTGTGACCATGTCAAGCTTCCGAATTCGTCCCCGTTTCAAACATGCGCTCACTGGGCAATCAAATGATATTCAAAACCGATTACTTCTTGAAGTAAATCCTGAGCGGTTACTGGCCGTACACGTTCCTGGCCACGTGTATCTGAAAATACATCCAAACCATCGACAGGTATGGTCGCCTCAGCTGAACCTGAGCTTTGAACAAGAAGGCGAACAGGTAGTGATCCGTGGGCTCTATGGTCCTAATCCCACGCTCTGGTCTATATTTTTTTTCGGTTACGCAGCATTGGGTATTCTTTCGCTCTTCGCTGCCATGTGGGGATTTAGTCAGTACAGCCTGGGTCAACCCGCATGGACGCTCTGGGTCTTGCCTATCTTAGGTGGGCTGGCACTAATGATGTATCTGGCAGCTCAGGCGGGACAAAAGCTGGGTGCCCAACAGATGTTTGAGTTGCACCATTTTTACGAAACTGTGATGCAGACCAGACAGAATATCCAATAACAGAGAGACTTTACCCCCATGCCATCAATATCTGTGCCTTTTAAATTAGAAGTCTATGGGTAAACTGTCTGAGCCTGAACATTTGTACCTCTCTATTTTATCCGATCACATGATATCCCCCGTCGATGTGTCTTACTTCTCCGGTAATTCGAATGTGAGGTTGAAAAAGATGGGTGACTTCCAATGCGAGATCCTCGGGATGGGCGTTTCCGAGAGGACTCATCCGATGGCTGGTTTCAACATCTTGTGTGGTCAGCGTGGCATTACCAGCTTTACTACCCATGTAGGGACTGAAACGAACGGCATTTACGCGGATACCGTGTTTACGACCCAACTCATCGGCCAATTCAATGGTGATTCGTTCCAATGCGGCTTTTGCGATACTCATGTTTCGATAAGGGTGGAATGTGACTTTCTCCGCTGCAATGTAACTTATTGAACAGATTGAGCTACCCTTACTTAACACGTTGGTTTTCAATAAGAAATACGTCATTCGAATGAGAGAATAAGCAGATACATCCAGGGTGTCACAGAACTCCTCTTTAGATACTTCAAGTAAAGGTTTAACTTCTTTATTTCTTATGGTTTTATCCATCGCGATGGCGTGTAAGAAGCCATCTAGGCGGACACCCTCGGCGGCCAACTGCTGCGCATACGCCTCTACTTGCTGGGGCAGCGTAACGTCGAGTACGTCTGTTCGCACCTCCGATCCCAGGGTTTCATGTACGGCCTTTTTGAAATCTGCAAAGCTTCGGTTCAGGTAATCGGTGGCCCGGTCGGAAAGGTCGTGGTGGTAATCGGAAACCCCAAGGCCTGTGCAAATGACCTGGCCTCCCTGTTGAATAACTGCTTTGGCCACATACATGGCCAGCGATTGCGCATCTGCAATCCCAGTGATTAGAAATGTTTTATCCGTCAGCATGTGCTTACCATTTATACAAGGCGGTGCCCCAGGTCCATCCTGCCCCTACTGCCGCAAACAGCAGATAGTCCCCCTTGTCAAATCCTTCGTTTCTGTGAACCTCATCTAACAAAATTGGAATTGTACCACCTGACGTATTGGCATAGCGATCCATGTTGGTCTTTACTTTATCAAAAGGCAATCCAATTTCTGCTGCGATGGCTTTAAGGATCCGAATGCTGGGTTGATGCGGAAGCATACATTTAAGTTGGCTTACCGCCACTCCAGTTTTATCCAATAATGAACAGATGGCTTTTGGGACTACTTCTATGGCTGTCTCGTACACTGCCTGCCCATTCATCTGAAAGAAGTGAAGACCCTTTTCTATGGTGCTGGCTGAAGTGGGCAGTTCTGACCCACCTGCGGGCACTGTAAAGTGCTCCTTCCCTCGCCCATCGGCGTGCAGTTCAAAGTCAATGAATCCCTTGTCTTCGTCGGTGGCGCCGAGCAACACTGCTCCGGCACCATCTCCAAAAAATACCGAATCGCGTCGGTCCCAATCGGTGATGTTGGAAAAAGTGTCAGCGCCAATGACCAATACGTGTCGATACATACCCGAGCGAATGAACTGCGCCCCTGTGGTGATGGCAAACAAGGCACCTGAGCAAACAGCCGAGATATCAAAAGCTGTCGCACGGAAGGCCTCAAGTTTTTCCTGGACAAAACAGGCACATGAGGGCGCGGGTCTATCCGGTGTGGCTGTGGCTACAATGATCAAATCTAGTTCCGAGGCGTCTAAACCGGCCTGCGTTAAAGCCTCTTTGCCGGCTGCTGCCGCAAGGTCACTGGTGGTTTCACCGTTTGAAATTCTGCGCTCACGAATTCCGAGTTTCTCATAAATCCAGGTGTCGTTGGATCCTACGCGTTCGAAATACTGATTGGGCCGCACCTCATTGGGCGCACATGATCCCGTTCCGCAGATGTAGGCATTGGGCATAGGTGTTTCTGTTTAATTAAGTGATTGCGTGTAATAATAGAATACTAAATATCATACATATATAGTATATATGTACTACATATAAAAATATATTAGTTTAAAATAAAGTTGGAGCTGTTCGATTATTTGTCTGTCTACCTCAGGGTACAAGGCACCTAATGGTATCAAAACGGTGGTTGTTGTGTGCGTGCCTATTCTTGTGACATGCTGATGGACGATAACTCCATAACTTTTACCTTACCATGCCGGACGCTTTGCTTTTAGCCATGCGCGCAATAGCTGCACGCTTTGTTTTGGCCGCTCTTCCATGGGAACATGACCTGCAGAATCCATGATAATTACTGTGGACTCACTTAATAACGAATCGAAGCTAGCCGCCTGCTCCACTGGGATCCAGGCATCTCCCTCGCCCCATATGATCAACGTTGGTGTTTGAATACCTCGGAGAATCTGCTTGGTATTTTCCTTCTTTTCGGTTCTTAATCGATCAATAAAGGCCTGCCGATTGCCAGCTCTAAGTAACAATCCATGGTAGTGATCGACCATCTCTTGTGTCACAAGTGAATCTGAAAAATACACTTGTTCAAGATTTTTTTTGACCATGTATTTCGGGGTCACGTATTTGAATATAATGCCCAGTATTGGCCTTTTTGCCAGCTTGAAAATAAGAGGTGGTCCGGATTTTCTGGGCAACCCTGCGGGGTTTAATAAGCCTAGATATTCGACCTGTTTTGGGTAGTCGGCAGCATAACGAAATGCAACATGACCACCCAGTGAATTGCCAACCAACACAAACTTTTGTAGCTGGAGTTGGTTAAAAAAAGTTTGTAGAAAATCTACATAGTCGTCAGGGCTGTACAGGCCTTGAGGATGTGGTCCGGTAAGACCAAACCCCGGTAAGTCCATGCGTATGACCCTGTAATCATTTTTTAATGTTGCTGCCCAGCCTTCCCAGGTGTGTAGTGAAGAAGCAACCCCATGAAGCAGTACGATCACGGGGCCCTGACCCTCGTCGCGGTAATGGACACGCATGCCGTTCACGGAGATAAACCTAGACTGTTCGTTGGTATAGTTGGCCTCCATGGTTTGAACAGGAACGTCCAAATAGACCCCCCGAAAAAGTATCCAGGTGATGATAAGCAAAGCCAGACCCAGGATCATGCGTTGCTTAATGGAAAGTTGCATTGAGTAAAATTTATTGGGTGCAAAATACAAAATCTGTCTTAGCGCGATGACTTAAAACATTACGGACATACTTTGAACTTGCTATCAAATACCTATGTTTGTACATGTAAATTCATACAGCCATGTCAATCATTCATCGAATTCGACCATTGGGCTTTCAGTGGGACACATTGGATCCTTTTCTATTCTGCGTCTATCACCTGGATCATTTCCCTAAAGGCAATGATCAAATGGGTCCCGATGCCTCATTGGAAGGCCGAAGCATGGGTGCTGATTTTCAGCCAAAAGATGGCTGGCGCATGTACCATGGACAACAAGTACCTGGCTTTCCGGGGCATCCACACCGTGGCTTTGAAACCATTACTGTGGTGCGCCAGGGAATGGTGGATCATACCGATTCAATGGGTGCAGCTGGTCGTTATGGGGATGGAGATGTACAGTGGATGACTGCCGGAAGAGGTTTGCAGCATTCGGAGATGTTTCCGTTATTGAACCGTGAAAACAACAATACGCTGGAGTTGTTTCAGATTTGGCTCAACCTACCTAAAAAATCAAAGTTTGTTGATCCCCATTTTAAAATGATGTGGGCGGAACAGTTGCCTGTTTTACCGCATCAGGACAGTAAAGGAAATAAGACAACGGTAGAGATCATTGCGGGTGGGTTAAATGGGTTACAACCTCAGCAGCCCCCACCCCATTCCTGGGCGAGTGATCCCCGCAACGAGGTGGCCGTGTGGAACCTGCACATGGATGCGCACGCGGAATGGACCTTGCCGCCCACTACGTTTTCGGTCAATCGCAGTTTATATATCTACAGTGGCAGCCTGAAGGTAGAGAATCAAGTCATCAGCTCGATGAATGCCATAGACGTTCAATCCGAGGTGGATGTGCAGTTAAAGGCAGGCGAAACGGGGGCTTCCATTTTACTTCTACAGGGCAAACCAATTGATGAACCAGTGGTTCAGCACGGACCATTTGTGATGAATTCAAAAGAGGAAATTCAGGAAGCTTTCCAGGAGTATCAACAAACTCAGTTTGGCGGCTGGCCCTGGCCCGCATACGAGTATACCCATCCCCGAACACAAGGGAGATTCGCGAAATATGCTGACGGGCAGCAAGAGCAACCGGGTACATAATGGTTACATTCATGGGTTGATATAAAGTGATCCAATGTGGTTTCTTGCGCTGGCCTTCAACCCCGAATGATCGTTTTAAGGTAACTATCACTTCATTTTAAAATTTACAGGTTGTTACGGGTAAAAGGTGTATGTTTTGGGTTTATTCCTAACTATACTGGTGATTTATTGGCTTAACCTGGATTAAGTATGTTACAGATGGCCTCGGCGTCTTACCGATTTTCCTTAAAAGTTCCTTGAACTATTGCTCAAGCCCACCAATCATAAATCAACAATATTTAAGCAAATATTACCTGATAGGAACCGTAGAAAGAAGGTTAAGCCACTTTAAGGCACCAGCCAGGTTCCCTGCCACTTGCCATCTTTGAGTGCAAAGGACAGCCGCAGGTGTTGGTCTCTACCGAGTTGCAGGACATCCATCGTTTCCGGGTGCACCTTTAAGACACTAAAATAGCTCCCGTCTTCAGGTTCCTTCATCTCATAGGAAGGCTGGTCGATGGGTGTACCTGGTGCTTGCACGGTATTGTAGTCTTGCTTCCTGGCCACCTTTGCCCAGTATTTATCCGTCTGTGGCTCGATTATGGCATTTCCGTATACGCGCAACTGAACTTTCCTGGAGGGATGATAAAACAAGAGAGATACCTTGGCGTGTTTTTCAATCGAAGCGAGTTTCTGTGTTCGTCGGTCACTAAATACAGTGAAGATACCTCCATTGTAAGCCCTTAAAATTACATATCTTGATTCAGGATAACCTGCTGGGGAATAGGTACTTAAGACTAATTGCCTAAATGAATGTCTATTATCAACTACTGCACGTCTCAGGTTTTCATCTAGCTGTTGTTTAACCTGGTCTGCTGAAAGGTTTGCGTTTAACTTCTCCATGCATCGTCAACATTTGGCATTCTGCTCGGGTTCGGGTCAGCCAAACTTAAGGAAAGCAATATATTTACTCCTACGCCTTAATCTTGTGCTCATGTTCAAATCCTTTTCGATCTATTTATCCCTAATGATACTTTTTGGGGTATGGAATGATTTATGTGCCCAAACAACCACGCTTGATCTGTCTTACCGACTGAGTCCCCTTTATTCGGAGGGATACCGCCGGCCGTTGTATGGCGAGGACCGTGCGGAATTGTCTACCATGCAACGAAGCGAGTTGATATTAGGGCACCAATCCTCAGATAGTGTGTCTTACGTGCTTAGGTTCCAGGATCGCCGCGCATGGGGTGAAGCGTCAGATCGTCAGGACGTGGCAGAGGTATCCATCATCAATGCGTTCATCGACTACCCCATCAACGATCTGTGGCAGGTACGCGTAGGTCGTCAGTTTCTGTCTTATGACGATGAGCACCTGCTCGGACGTAGAATGTGGGGTGGCACTACTGCCCACGATGCTGGGATTTTAAAATACGATGGCAAGCTGAAAGTACATCTGGGTCTTGCCTATAATGCCAACAGCGTCTTTACACCCAGTCTTGAACGTTTTGAACAAAACAATTATAAAGACCTGCAGTTTTTGTGGCTGCATCATGAAGAGGATTGGTACACATCTTCTGTGATGCTCATGAACAGAGGCTTGCAGCGCAGCGACCTTGTGGTTCGCCACCGCCAAACATTTGGCACCAACACCACTTTTTTGATTAATAAGAAGCTAAGTGCAAAGGTGATATACTATAAACAGTTAGGTGCAGATACTTTGAATAGAAAGGTGGATGCACACATGTGGAGTGCAGAAGCCATCTACCGTCCATCGGATGTTTGGCGCATTTCCACAGGATTCAAACAAGCTTCCGGTACTGATTTGCGCGATGATCCGGTAAGTGAAAATAGAAGTTTCGATATCATGTATGGTGGCCTACACCGACATTATGGACATCTCGATTATTTCTATGCCACAATTGACCCTGTGTTTGGTATTCGACAAGTTTTCTTATTGGCACAATACAAAACGAACATCTGGCGCATAGAAAACCATCTTCATCTGTTTCTGACTCACGAGACGCCGTATCGGCAAAGTGGTCCTTTTCAGATCCCCGTCAACCAAACGTTAGGGATAGAGAATGACTTCCGTGTGAGGTACCAGGTGTCAAAGGATATATCTGCCCTTTTTGGTCACGCCATTTTTTTCGGAAGAGAGGCACTCAATGTGTATTTTGAATCTAACGAATCGCCCAAACAAAGCCAATTTTTTTATTTCGTTTTCACAGCTACCCCCAGGTTGTTTACCTATCAAGCAGACAAGCCATGAAACAATTAAAAATTAGGGACCGCATGCTCATCACGTTTGGCGCACTGGCCACCATTTATGTGGTCAATATTGTATTTAACTTTTTAAGTCTGGATACCGTCAACAGAAATGTGTCCGAAATATACGAAGAGCGTTTACCGGGTATTTCTTCACTTCTTGAGGCCGACCGGGACAGTTACCAAAGTCGCCTGGCCATCATGGAAGGGCTTGCCAAGATGCAAAAAGATTCTTTTCTAACCGATGCACAGATTACCGTTTATGTGCAGGCGATCACTGAAAATCTCAAACAGATTAACCAACGTATTGATGCCTTTCGTAGCGTCTACGAAAACGAGGACTCTGTCATAGTGAAACAGCTGGATGCCTTTGATCACTATTACACTCAGGTATCTGAGCATACAACTTCCATTGTGCAAGCTTTTGAACGCGGCAATGCCCAGCAGGTGGCCGATACCTACGCGGTAAAGTATGTGCCAGTTTATGAAGAAATGCGAGACCAGATCGATCGATTGACCAATCAAGCCTATCTCATCAATGACTCAGCTTTTGAAAAGAATAAAACCAGCAGCAATCGTATCAAACTGGTCTCACTCCTACTCTTTTTTCTGGTCCTTGTCGCGCTGGTTGCCGGCGGTTACCGGTTGCATCGTAACCTGATGAGCCAGTTGGGATGTGAACCCTACGAAGCGGCCCAAATCGCTAATGACTTATCCGAAGGGCGTTTAGATATTCTTTATGAAAAAACGCATGAGCAGGGTCTTTTCAAGGATTTACGCAAGATGGTCACGCAGTTCCGAAAAATTCTGAAGGAGGTGAACGACACGGCCAACACAGTAAGTCATGCGTCCAAGCAGCTTTCCGGCATGTCGTATCAAGTGAGTGAAGGGTCCAGCATTCAAGCGTCTTCTTCTGAAGAGTTGTCAGCTTCCATGGAAGAAATGAGTGCCTCTATTGAGCAAAATGCAGAAGATGCCAAACTGACATTCACGGAGACATCGGCTACCACAGATGTCATTAGCCACACGAATCGGGCCATGCAGGATTCTACCACGCGAATGCGCACCATTAATGAACAGATTGATTTGATACGCGAGATTGTGGATCAAACAAACATTCTGGCCATAAATGCAGCGGTGGAGGCATCTAGGGCCGGTGAAGAAGGTAAGGGTTTCTCGGTGATAGCCGGAGAGGTTCGTAAGCTTGCCGAAAAGAGTAAAGACTCGGCAGATCAAATCAACGAAGCGGCTGAGGATGGCTTGAAGGTGGTGGCAGCCGCCAGTGAATGGCTACGCACCGCGGTACCAGCCGTTGAAAAAACCATGCAGCAGTTGAGGGAAATTGTAGAACGGTCCAAGGAACAAAGCATGTCGTCTCAAGAAATAAATGGGGCATTGCAGCGCTTAAATGAAATTATTCAATCCAATGCAGCGAGTGCCGAGGAAATGGCCGGCAGCAGTGAGCAACTGTCCATACAAAGTGAAAACCTAAAAAAAGCCATCACCTTTTTTACATTCAAAAAGGATTAGGTCCTCTTTTTTAAAGGCCCTTTCATAATTACGCATTTCGCAATCGTTTGCGATTAATTATGCCAGGTTTCTTCTTGTGTGGCTCGCTGGAAAATTGATAATTTGTGAAACATTTAGTGTTACGATAGTTGTCCCGTAAATAGCGTCATTCTTTGGCAAACTTTCAAGCATACATTTTTGATCTGGATGGCGTATTGGTAGATACTGCACAATTCCATTATCAAAGCTGGAAACATCTGGCGGACGAATTAGAAATTCCATTTACACCCGCGGACAACGAAAAGCTTAAAGGGGTAAGCAGGGAAGACTCCCTAAACCTACTTCTCGGTAGTCATCTGGCCAATAGAGAGGAGAAGAAACTCTGGGCAGAAAAAAAGAATGAATGGTACCTGAGATATGTCAATGACATGGAACCTCAGGACGTACTTCCAGGCGCCAGGGAGCTACTTGAGACCCTTCGGAAGCGGAATATAAAAATCGCCCTAGGTTCTTCGTCTAAAAACGCAAAACTGGTATTAAAACTGACCCAACTGTCCAGCTATTTTGATGTGGTAGTGGATGGTAACATGATTCAGCGAGCCAAACCTGACCCCGAACTTTTTTTGCTAGCGGCCGGGCGCCTGGGTGTGCCACCGATAGACTGTGTGGTTTTTGAAGACGCTGCTGCGGGTATTGCCGCTGCAAAATCGGCGGGTATGTTTGCTGTTGCTGTTGGAGATGACCCCGGCCTGGCTCATGCCGATATGCGTCTCGCGTCCTTAGAAGACATTCGATGGCACGATTTACCTTTCAACCTTTAGTACAGATAGCTCTATGAAAAATTACATCGTACATAATGAGTGGAAAATTATTGAAGACCAATTCAGGCCAGTGTACAACCGTACCTCTGAAAGTCTGTTTAGTCTAGGCAATGGATGGATGGGTCAAAGGGCCAATTTTGAAGAGGATTACTCCGGGGATACTTTTCAGGGCAATTATGTCGCAGGCGTCTACTATCCGGATAAAACAAGGGTAGGCTGGTGGAAGAATGGCTATCCCGAATACTTTGCCAAGGTATTGAATGCAGCCAACTGGATCGGCATACATGTATACATCGACGGAACGCTCCTCGATTTGGCTTTGGTGACAGTCGAGGGTTTCAGGCGCGAACTGGATATGCAGCGTGGGTTGCTATCCCGAACGGTTACTTTATCCATGGGTGAAAAACAAGTTGAAATTCATGCCGAAAGATTCTGCAGTATGGACAATGGTGAGTTGGGTGTGGTGGCCTATGCTATCAAGCCACTAAATTTCTCCGGTGTCTGCCGACTGGAACCTTACCTGGACTTTGATGTCCAGAATGAGGACGCCAACTATGACGAAAAATTTTGGGAAGAGGTAAACAAGTCAGCCGAAACTGATACACCTTATGTGACGGCCAGAACGAAAAAACTCGATTTTCAGGTATGCGTAGCCATGGCCTATAGCCTTTCTTCTCATTCCACCCAGGAAATAGAAACCGAGGAAAAAAATAAATATGTTTCACATGCTTTGACCACGCAAATAAAATCCGGTGAGGTCACTACCTTGTATAAATATGTAGCCATATGCTCTTCCGAAAATCATGAGCTGTCCAGTCTTGATCATCATGCCCAAAAACTGGTCACTACGGCAAAGACAACAGGTTTTGATGCTTTACTAGATCGTCACCACTCCGTGTGGTCGGATATATGGTCACACAGTGATGTAGTGATTGACGGTGACGTATCTGCCCAACAAGGCATTCGATTCAATATTTTTCAACTTTACCAAACATACAGGGGTCATGACGAGCGGCTGAACATCGGCCCGAAAGGGTTTACCGGAGAAAAGTATGGTGGAAGTACCTACTGGGACACGGAAGCCTTTTGTTTACCTTTTTTCATGAGCACTGCGGATAAGCACATACCCAAGAACCTGCTTATTTATCGGTACAAGCATTTGGATAAGGCGATTGAAAATGCTGAGCGGTTAGGCTTTACCAACGGCGCGGCACTTTATCCGATGGTCACCATGAACGGTGAGGAATGCCACAACGAATGGGAAATTACTTTCGAAGAAATCCATCGAAACGGCGCCATTGCCTATGCGATTTTTGATTATATACGGTTCACAGGTGATAGAAATTACCTCATCTCTCATGGGCTTGAGGTTTTAATAGCCATATCGCGTTTTTGGCGTCAACGTGTTAATTTCTCTGAATTACGTAATCAGTACGTCATGCTTGGGGTCACAGGACCTAACGAATATGAAAATAACGTCAATAACAACTGGTATACAAGCACCATTGCCATGTGGTGTTTGCGGTATACAATGGAAAGTATGGAATCGGTAAAAACAGAGAAGCCTGCGGAATGGAGGAGAATATGCGAAATCACAGGTTTTGACACTTCTGAAACTATTCATTGGAAGGAGATACTCAACAACATGTACCTACCCGAAGATGAGGGTAAGGGTATTTTTCTGCAGCAGGATGGCTATTTAGACAAGGAATTAATTCCCGTAAGAGAGTTGTCCGAGCAGGATTTACCGATCAACCAGAACTGGTCATGGGACCGCATCTTACGTTCTTGCTACATTAAACAGGCCGACGTACTACAAGGACTTTATTTCTTTGAGGACGAATACGACCTGGATACCTTAAGGAGAAATTATGATTTTTATGAGCCATTGACTGTTCATGAGTCCTCTCTCTCCCCTTGTGTACATAGTATTCTGGCGGCTAAGTTGGGTTATGAAGACAAGGCGTATACATTTTATCTACAAACCTCCAGATTAGACCTTGATGACTACAACAACGATACAGAAGATGGTTGTCACATCACGAGCATGGCCGGAAGCTGGATGTCAATTGTGAAAGGCTTTGCCGGGATGCGTGTCCACAACGATGCCCTGCACCTATCCCCTTTCGTTCCTTCCGAATGGCGATCCTACGCATTTAAAATTCAGTTTCGGGATCACCTGCTCAATATTCATGTAGCCAATAGGGAAGTAATTATCCAAAATGAAAGCGATACGCCAATAGAGTTATTCGTCTTTGATCAAATGAAGTGTATTGGCAGTCTCCAACAAACGATTGTTCAATGGAGTGAAGAAGTCTCCATTTAGATCGTGGGCATACTGCATCTGTTGTTATTTTTAGGTATTCCGCTTTTCGTTTTGTTCGGTGCAAAAAAATTTAAGTGGATAGACACAATTAGTCCGGTGGTCATTTGCTATGCCCTGGGACTGATCTATGGTAACCTTGGCTTACCTTCAGACCTCTTTCAATGGTCTAATACCCTTGTAGAAGCTTCTGTCCCACTGGCGATACCCCTGCTCCTGTTTTCTTCTCATGTCAGGTCCTGGTTAAAATTGACACCTCTGACGTTGTTGGCGTTCGGACTGTTGATAGTGAGCGTAGTGGTGGTAGCCATAAGTGCTTTCTACCTGTTTGGATATTTTTTTTCAGATTCAGCAGCAGCCACTGCCATGATGATTGGTATCTATACCGGTGGAACGCCCAACCTGACAGCTATTGGTATGAGTCTGAATGTAAGCGAATCGATGATTGTTTTATTCACTGGCAGCGACCTATTGGTAGGTGGAATTTACCTGCTATTCGCCTTGACACTCGGCAAATGGGTATTGGCAAAAGTGCTTCCACCATTTAACGTGACTGATTCTGACACCGGAAGGTTAATCATAATTGAAGAAGTTACGGAACCTTCGAATTGGTGGAATAGTGTATGGCTTACAATAATCTCAGGACTAATATTGGTTCTTTCTTTGGGGCTCTCCCAACTTATTCACAACAAGACGAATGTTTCAACGGTAATCCTATGTGTAACTTCCTTGGGTATCCTTGGTGGTACCACACCGCTGAACAAGGTCAAAGAAAGCTATCCGACCGGAAATTATTTCCTTTTGGTCTTCTGTTTAGCTATTGGTAGTATGGCTGATTTAAGTATACTCTATATGGAAAGCTGGAATGCTTTACGTTTCTGCACGTACTGCTTATTGGGGTCGGTATTTTTGCACATGACTTTGTGTCGACTGATGGGAGTAGATCGGGATACGTCGATGATCACTTCTATTGCCGGATTGTATGGTCCTGCCTTCATCGGACCTATGGCAGCTGCGCTCGGCAACAGGCAGGTGATCGTCAGTGGACTCACCACCGGATTGATCGGTTATGCCATAGGTAATTATCTGGGTTTATTTATCTACTACCTACTTACTCAGTAGGTTGTGTCAGTTCTGCTTCCTGCACATCTTCACCTACCTCAGCACGTAAATAAGCGTAAACAGCTTTTCGATCTGCATTAGAAATAACACCCCAAATCTTGGCGATCGGTTCGAGAGAAGGATACTGTGATCCATTTTCTTCAATGCGATGGTCGAATTGCTTGAGCGAGAGGCATCCCTCCATTGCCCCATCCTCATAAATATCCAATCTGTCAATTACCTTATCTGCTACGCTCCTCATCATTTTGGTAAGTTCGGGTTGTGAAATAACCATTCGGTACAAAGTTGTTTTGGGGTCCAGGTGAATGGATTCAATGGCCTGGAAATCTGAGCGTAATTTTTTCCAGATCAGATTGAGCTCGTTGATGCTGTTGGCAGTAAGTGTAATCATCGTTTTTTCTATCAGATGAGTGATGAACTATTCTTAAGTAAAGGTAGAGAAAGCAAAAAGCCGGGTGTTACCCGGCTTTTACCTGTTCTTTAGTAAGTATAATGCTTACTATTACTCGCTCATTTGGATAAGCTTTTTCTCAAACTCAGCGGCTTTGTCTGCCATCTCAAGGTATCGGTAGATGAAAACTAAGGTTTCAACTGTGGCTTTATCTTCACTCTTCAGTGCGTAAACTTTTTCCCAAGTTGGCAAGGCTGCTTGCAGACGTTCGTTGATCAACGGGTTCAATTCTTTACTTCTTTTTTGATCTGCCTGACTTATACCCAGATTGTTTTTTTCCTTAAGATATTCATTGGCACGATTCAGGTAAATGACGCCAATATTGTAGTTGGATTCGTAATGATCTGCTTCCTGTGCGACCGCGTCTTGATAAGCCTGCAATGCTTCATCCTCTCGGTCTACTTCCTCCAATAACAATCCTTTGGTGTAATGCAAGGCGGCATTGCTTGGATCCTTCTCAATGGCTTCCTGGGTTTTAATAAGTGCTTGCTCTGCTTGATTCAATTTAACCAGCAGACTGACCTCCACCCTGGCCATGTCCTGTCGATCGGGATATATCTCTCGTGCTTTTTTCAATACTGCGAGTGCTTTTTCAAAATTTTCTTGCTCGTTGTAAATGCTTATTAATTGCAAATAAATATTGGCATCTCTAGCCCCTCGCTCTAGCGCTTGATTCAATAAGGAAATGGACCGGTCCATCTCATCATTGTCAAATGCTGCGTATCCTGCATAGGCAATGGCAAGGGTGTCCGAGGTATTTAACCTTCCGGATTTTTCGAAAAAGTTGGCTGCCGCTGCTTTATCGTCTTGTTTATAAGCTTCTCCTGCCTGGTTGAAATAGTAATCTGCATATTTTTGCAAAACCAATTCATCGCTCAAAGGCAAAGGACCGCCAGCAGGATCAGAAATTATCTCCTGTTTATCTCCGGCAATTTCTTTGAACTTCGCATAGGAATCTATGGCTATTTGTAAAGCGTCCGGATCGTCAATGGCAGAAGATGTGTCCATGGACGCATAAATCAAGAATCTGTAGTACCAGGTTTTACCGTCATCCTTTGTTTTTTCGTGCACTATCGCAGCATCGATGATCGACTTGGCTTCGCTTAGGTTGCCGTCTTCCCATTTAGATTTCGCTTGATTTACTTTTGGCTTTTTCTGGGCATCCGCGGCAAGTATTACGCCCAGCATAAGTACGATGGTAAATAATTTTTTCATCATAATTAATTTAATCCTTGTTGTCTGTGTTTGTTGTTTCGTCTGGGATATCCTCCGCTACATGCACAACCGGAGCAATTTTCTGTACAGCAGAAATCTGGTCGTTGTCATTTAAACGGATTAGTTTTACCCCCTGTGTGGCCCGTCCCATAATACGAAGATCGCGTACTTCTAATCGAATCGCAATACCTGAGCGATTGATGATCATAAGTTCATCCTCATCGCGTACATCCTGAATGGCGACAGGCTTTCCCGTTTTAGTGGTCACCTGTAAGGTTTTAACACCCTTTCCACCTCTTTTGGTAATGCGGTAATCATCAAAGTTTGAGCGCTTGCCATACCCCTGTTCGGATACCACCAATAATTGTGGGGGCTCTTCAGCTCCTACTGTAACCATTCCTATGACCTCCTCATCACCAATCAAAGTAATCCCTTTTACTCCAGCGGCGTTCCGCCCCATGGCCCGAACATCAGTTTCATGGAAATTAATGGCCCGACCCCCGCTATTGGCAATTACAATGTAGTCATCACCGCATGTTAACTTTACATTAATCAATCGATCGCCCTCACGGATACTGATGGCGTTGATTCCATTCTTACGTGGCCTGCTGTATGCTTCCAATGTAGTCTTTTTAATGATACCCTTTTGGGTACACATGACCAGGAAGTTGTTATTTATATAATCTGGATCATCGAGCGTTTTTACGTTGATCACTGCGCGGACATTATCGTCCGGGGTAATGTTGATTAGATTCTGAATAGCCCTACCCTTGGATGTTTTACTTCCTTCCGGAATGGCCCAAATTTTGATCCAAAATACCTTGCCCAATTCAGTAAACAGCAACAGGTAATTATGATTGGTAGCTATGAAGAGACTTTCTGTAAAATCATTATCCTTGGCACCAGTTGCTTTGGAGCCCACGCCACCGCGACCTTGCAATCGATAATCTACTAAAGGAGTTCTCTTGATGTAGCCCTGATGGGAAATGGTAATGACCATCTCATCATCAGGGATCATATCCTCTGCGGTAAATTCGTCAGCACTATGCTCTATGATTGTTCTGCGCTCATCGCCATAGCGTTCTTTAATTTCCAGCAGTTCGTCTTTAATGATTTGCATGCGCAATCCTTCATCCGCAAGCACAGATTCGAGGTATTCAATGGTTTTCATGATTTCCTCGTACTCTTTTACAATTTTCTCTCGCTCGAGACCTGTCAACCGCTGCAAGCGCATTTCCAATATGGCCTTGGCTTGAATCTCTGAAAGACTAAATTCTTCCATCAACCCTTCTCTTGCTACTTCCGGATCTCGGGAATTTCTAATCAGGGCGATCACTTCATCCAGATGATCCAGAGCTATGAGCAGGCCTTCAAGTATATGTGCCCTTTTTCTGGCCTCCTCCAGGTCGTAAGTTGTGCGGCGGATCACTACTTCATGACGATGTTCAATGTAATGATGTAGCAGGTCTTTCAAGTTGAGCGTTTTGGGCCGACCGTTGACCAACGCGACGTTGTTTACGCTAAATGATGTTTGGAGTGCAGTTTGCTTGTAAAGATTATTCAGCACAATGTTCGGAATGGCATCTTTTTTCAGGTCATAAACCACTCGATAACCACTTCTATCGGATTCATCCCGGATGTCGGAGATTCCCTCAATTTTCTTTTCATTGATGAGTGCGGCGGTTTTTTCAATCATGCTGGCCTTATTTACCTGATAAGGTATCTCAGTGACCACAATTTGTTCTTTTCCCGTTTTGGTGGTCTCGAATCCGGCTTTGGCCCGCATGATGATTCTCCCCCTACCTGTTTCAAATGCGGACCGAACACCCTGGTAGCCATAAATGATGCCACCAGTGGGAAAATCAGGAGCAGAGATGTACTGTGTCAACTGGTCGATGGTAATGTCTCGATCGTCAATCATCGCAATCAGACCATTCACCACTTCTGTGAGGTTGTGGGGTGCCATGTTTGTGGCCATTCCTACGGCAATACCACTGGCACCGTTGATAAGTAAGCTGGGTATTTTGGCAGGCAGAACGGTTGGCTCCTGCGTGGTGTCATCATAATTGTTTTGAAAATTGACCGTGTTCTTCTTGATATCGGCCAGCATTTCTTCAGCGATGCGCTGTAAGCGGGCTTCAGTGTACCGCATAGCTGCAGGAGAGTCACCATCCATGGAACCAAAATTGCCCTGTCCGTCCACCAATGGATATCGTAGTGACCAATCCTGGGCCATTCTGACCAGTGTGTCATACACGGCGGTGTCTCCATGTGGGTGATACTTACCCAGTACGTCTCCGACAATACGGGCGGATTTCTTATGTGCACGATTGTAATTGACACCCAATTCGTCCATCCCGAAGAGGATTCTCCGATGCACGGGCTTTAGACCATCCCGTACGTCTGGGAGTGCCCTGGAAATGATTACGCTCATCGAATAATCGATGTAGGCGCCCCTCATTTCTTCTTCAATATTTATGGGAATGATGTTCTGGTTACTCCAACTGTAAGGATTATTTTCCTTTCCTTCGTCTGACATAAATAAGCGCTAACGTACTATTCGAAAATAAGTCGCAAGATAAACATTTTTACTGGTTAAACCGGGCTCAGTATGGATGCATTTTGCGTCTGTTGAACCATTTGAAACGAAACAATTTTCTGTGATTTTGCCCGACTTTCGGGTTTTGTTCTTTCCAAATTGGCTGTCCCCGGTATTCACGGAGTTCACCAGTTTTAGGGTTCCTTATCACATGCTTTACCTGGGTATGGTCATTGGCTATGGGAGATCTCGGAATCTCAGGCACATTGATGCTGACGCCTATCTGAAAAAACAACGCTGGCTGCCCATGTCTGATCTCTGTGCGTAAGCTATCAGGAAGTGTTACCCTGTACCCTTTTAAATCCAGACTGGTTTTGTAAATGATTCTGAAATACTCCGACAGCCGTTGCTCAATGCTCAATCCAATGTTTCCGTAAACGGTATGGGTCACGAGTTCACGATTAAATTGCCGCTTATTGCCATTGATTAGACCAAACTGCCCTTCGGCTACCAATGAATATGGATTCCATTCAAAAAATTTGTAACCGGCGGTGACAAACCAGCGCGTGTATGAAGTGGATGCAAAGCTGGGTTCATAAGGTCTCACTATGTTTTCCAAGGAGCGTGGTTCCAATGGACGCATGTATTGCTTTTCCCAGGTGAAGCCCAGACCTGCCCGGAAATTTTCAAGAAAGTTATAATGCACTTGTACCGTAACTGGAATTCCGCTTGCTGCTCCGCGAAAGCCTATGTCCACCGAGTCCCCATTGATAAGTGCAGGGTTCATCAGTAAAGAGGGGTTGCTAACTGGTAGAGGTATGGTAGGACCCACAACCACCGGTCCAAGTACAGGATCATTCAACCAATCTGCGTAACCTGATAGGCTGGATTGGCCGGATATATCTGTAGTTGTAGGTAATACATATTGATTATCCTGGTCTTGTATGAGGTAAAGGCCTTTCAGGTCATGTTTATAGTAGGTACTACTAACCCCCGGCGTCAGGGTAAAAGAAATACGATTCAGGAATAACCTGACAGGATTTCTGTGAATATTGTACTGCGCATGCACGGATGGATGACCC
Source organism: uncultured Roseivirgaceae bacterium (assembly GCA_964403075.1). Lineage (GTDB taxonomy): Bacteria > Bacteroidota > Bacteroidia > Cytophagales > Cyclobacteriaceae > CAYOEV01. The sequence goes on from CAYOEV010000019.1 coordinate 23,437, forward strand.
GGTTGCCCAAGGGTTATTAAACTACCAAAAATTAAACATACACCCGTAAAGCGTCTCAATTCAAGTCGTTTGATCAAAAATAAATATTCCAAGCTTATGACCAGTCGCATTCCCATCCTTCGAACGTCAAATGGGTTCCAATCGTATAGACGCGTTGACCATTTGGACTTTCTGTAGTGATTTATTTTTAAAATAAGCGGCGTACCTAATTGTGTTTGTAAGTGAGCACAAACAGTTGGAATATGCGTACTTTGGTCAGGTTTAGCAATTCGCCAATGCGTAGAAGTTGTTGGTATTCGGCTTCTCTTATTCGGTGGTTTTCATTGATGATATCTTCATCTGATTCCAGGAAAAAGCTTGAAATAAATCGGATGAGGATGTATGGGGTGTTCAAGACCTCCTGCTTATACAAGTTGTAATCAATTTGTTCGCCAGGATCAAAATCAGAAAGTTCAAGGCTAGCCATGTCAAAACTCTCATGCATGCACAAGCGTAGTAACGCTAAAAAATCAGCCTCCCAAGCATCGAACTTTTTCATCAGAAACTTCATGGCATAAATAACCGGGTCTTTCTTCATAAAGTAGCCCCCTTTTGATAGTTTCCTTGCTTTTTTATTTAAGGCCAATTCTTCGAACAAGCTTAACTTACCATCCGACTTGGCAATGCCTATTGAGGGTGCCATCATGACCATTGAGAAGAAATCATGGTCGCTAATTTCGAGATAGGGTGCTTCTTTTTTGATGAATTTTTTCTTTAACTCAAAATTTGCCTCCCTGATGGCAGGGATGTCTATCATGGTTTCTATCTCGTATTCCGTAAACATATCTTTGTGTTCAGTGGTTGTGGGATTCATCGACTTTCTAGTGTGTGAAAGTTATGAAACAACGTTTGACCAGCCGCTACTTCAAAAGTAAAACTTTCAACTTTCATTTGTCCGCTTTTGCTGTGAGCCTTCAACAAGATTTCGTTGGTGCCTACCTTCAGCGGAATGCGCGCATAAAAAATGCTGTGCGGCAGTGTTTGCCAATTTCGGGTGTCCGCCTGTTCGGTTACTGCATTCAGCACACTGACTATAGCCCCCCAACCTTCATTTTCTTTACTCACTTGGCTTTCTACAGCCTTTTTCAATGCCACGCGCAAAAGGCTTTTACTAAGTTCAAGCAACAGTCTTTCTTGTAAGGTTTTTTTTGCAATGGCATTGATATCCTCAACCAATTCCAGTTCATAGGACTTTTGATGATATTCAAGGGTTCCTTGTTGGAAAATAGGTAGTCTTTCCAGGTATTTTGGTACCGCAATGCGCACAGCAGAAAGTCCTTTTAGTGTACTAAAATCTTGACTATTGACGTCAAACTGAAATGGTTGTCGGATACCTGGATTGGAGAAAACCAACCTCCCCTGCCCCACATTGTTTTTTACAAAAGTGAGTGAAACTTCAGTTTTTATAGGTCCCAAACCATTACTCCAAAAGAAAACCAATGACTCGCCCGGTACTTCAGGATCAAAGGACTCCATATTAAATGCCATTCTGAATTTTTCCGCTTCAGAGTAGAAGCCAGAGTATTCAGCGGTTCGGATCAGGTCTTCCTTTAGCTGCCGGGGAGTTTCAACATTGAACATTCTTTGGTAATCCTGTTCGTAAATTTCTACGGCGTTGCGGTATGCAATAAACGCATTGTTGTAGTCTTTATTAGCCTGATAAATAAGTCCCATCAGAGTATGACTAAAAGCATCACGTTGGTATTTTCCTGTAGATGTGTATTTGTCACTTAGTGCGTACAAGCGATTATTCAGCCTGCGGCACTCGACCAGTGCCTCTGCATACTTATTTAGTTTCAAATAGTTGTAAGCCTTGTAATAAAGGAGCAACAAGTGCTCATGATCTTCCCCTGGGTAGACGAGTACTTTGGGGTTTACTAAAAAGGATGCCGCCACATGGTCCCATCTTCTGCGGTAGTCTTCGTGGAACAGGAAAGCTTTTTCAAACCACGTGTTGCTCTTTGCATAGTCGCCAAGCAATGAAGCCACCACGCCTTGATTTACGAAGTACAGGAATTGCGCTTTTTGTTCGGCTTGTTGCTCATTCTTGTCCAGTATTTTCTGCGCTCTAACCAGGTGGCCATATTCAAAATTCTTATTGAAGTCACGGTTCATCTGATAGTAGCTTGCGCAGTTGGTTAGCATAAAGGCAAGCAACAGGCCAGCTCCTCTTTTAGACACGCCAAGTACCATGCGTCTCATGAGTGGGTAACCTGTATCAATTCCTGATGTACTTCTTTATCTCTTTGTCACCCAACCAGACCTTTTCGTTGGTTTCCAGATTGGCCAATTCCAAGTTTACTTTGTAATTGACAACTTTTTCTTTCTTGTAAGCATCTGTGGTGGTGGTAATCAGGCCGAATAGCATGAAATCAGCGCCCAGTTCCTGACCCCATTCCGCCTGGGTTTCGGGGGAAGCAAACTGACCCTGCTCTGCACGTTCGGTTCGCAATCTTTCCCTGAATTCGGCATTTTGAACCACCCGGATTACGCCTGAATTGATAAATTCTCGCTCAAGATCTTTTACGAAGGTTTCTGATTCAATATGCTCAGTGGTTTTGTTTTGAATCAAACCCACAATTATGACGGGTTGTCGCCCCTCCATGGATCGGAAATCACCTCGCCAAGGACGTCCCAAGGCGTCTTTAATCATTTCTTCCGCCACCAATTTGGAATCGGTGTCGTTCCACCTGCCGCTCAGGTCTACCTGTGTGTTGGGATCTATTCGGGTAACTTGTCTGCTTGCACATCCAGTAAATAAGACCAGATATATCACAAGTCCAGTAAAAATAGGGTACTGTTTCATGTCCTTTAAAATTTTAGAAAATCGTCAGTATCCGCAAATTCAAAAACCTTGCCGATAATGCATTGGGTATCGCGAAGTTATCACCATTCACATCTTCGATCCAGTTGTAAGACAACGTATTGTCTGCACCCAGTGCATTCAGTACCTCGGCCCTAAGCTCCCATTGCCTTATATACCCCTTGCCTTTGATCACCTTGGAAAGTCCAATATCAGTTCGGTAGTATTCATCCCCCTGAAACGCATTTCGGTTGGTAAGATTATTGGGTGGGCCTACAGGAAATCCAGAACCAAATACCAGATTTAGGTACACCCGAAGGCTGGGGTCATTGGGCACATGGTCCTGAAAAAGAATTGCTAAATTGAGGCGTTGATCCGTTGGTCGTCTTACATATCCGGCATTGTCACCAGCCACATTTTCTTTTGTATTGAGTAAGCTTAGACTAAGCCAGGACTGTGTACCCGCTATAAACTCGCCATTCACACGGAAGTCTAATCCCGTGGCATATCCAAAGGCATTATTTTGGTCGAAATACCTGATTCGCACATTGTCTATGTCGTAAGGTATCAGGTCATATAACCACTTGTAATAAATGTCAGTTTGGATAATAAATGGTCTGCGCCACCAGCTGAACGTTCGCTTAAAACCGGCAATGAAATGAATGGACCGTTGCGCCCGTGCATTTTCCCGGATGTCTCCATTAAATGTTCGTAACTCTCGGTAAAGAGGAAACTGTTGATACCATCCGGCCGACAATTTGAATACGGTTTTCCTATTCAGCCCCGGAATCCATTGATAAGTCATCCTTGGACTCACCAATAGTTGATTGTTGTAGTTCCAATGATTCAATCTTACACCCCATTTAAAGGCATGTACTGAATCTCGAGCAAATACTTCATGGCTGATGTATGTAAACACATTGCGCGTCCGAAGGTCGAGAGAATTGAATACCGACTGTTGCAAGTCTACGAACCCCACAGAGTCCGCAAAAGCATATTCATTGACCTGATCATCGAATTGTCTAAAATGCATACCTACACCCCATTCCAATGCCTGCTGATCACTGAGCAACCATTCGTTTTGGAATTCGGCAGTGGCCAATAGACCAACTAGTCGGTTTCGTCCATATCTATAATTGGTACCCACGCCGCGTACCACTTCACAATCTTCGATGCCGCCCCCTTGATCAACGTCGCATAAACGATATGCACCTTCCACTTCGTAATATTCTCGTTCGTTGGTGTAAGCGACCGATGCTATCCATCGACTTAGCCAACGATTGTTCCATAAATGCGACAGGTTTACTCCGGATTGGTAGGTGTCATAATTCAAGGCCTCCCTTCCCGCGAAAGAGGTTTCGATTCTGAAATTTTGGGCAATAGAACCAAAAACGGTGGTTTGAGATTCTGGGAAAGTAAGGTAGCGGTTGCGACCGTAGTAGGTCAGCCATTGCAGAAGCGTTCGATTGCGTTTTTCTGTCTCTTTCGAAGTCAGGTCAACACTCCACAACGCCTGAGCATCTGAATAAGTAGGAAAGTACTCCCCCGCTACTTCGAGACTGTTCAGAAGGTAGCGAGAATCGCGGTGACGAACGCCTACATTAATGGCCATGCGATCTGAAAGCCGGGTTTGATACTGACCGCTCCCACCTAGAAGGCCAATGTTCAACCTTCCCCCGGATTCATTGGGTCTGCGGTATTGAATATTCAGGCTGCTGGACAGCTTGTCACCGTACCTTGATCCCCACCCCCCAGGGAAAAAATTTATGTCGGCAACCATGTCCGGATGTACGACACTTAGGCCCTCTTGCTGCCCCGCCACCGAAAGAAAAGGTCGGTACACCGGTATTTCATTGATGTAGACCAAATTTTCGGCAAAACTTCCACCTCTTACTGAATATCGGCTGGACAATTCATTATTTGAGGTTACACCAGGTAACGTAACCAATGCACGGGTAAAGTCACCAAATGCGCTTGGCAAGTCTCGGGCAGCCTGCGCTTCAACCTCTTGGTTATGATTGATGTCTGCTTCGCCTTTTTCAATAATTTCCAACCCCTCTAGTAACGTAGGCTCAGCTTTAAGCACGAAGGTCAAATCAACCACGGTACCTGGATTAATGTTCACACGGGATGTCTTGGTCTTGTATCCGATGTGTCTCAGCTCTATTTCATAAATGCCCGGGGCAACGGGAAACTGAAAAAATCCCAATGAATCTGTGACTCCCAGTATGCGACTGTCTGCCTGCAATGTGGCCCCTATTAGGGGTTGACGAGTGCTTTTATCTATGATACTACCGGATAGGGTACCCTCCTGGGATTGAGCAAGCCAACTAAATAAAAATAAGGACGCGAAAAATTCAAGGCGCATCAGGCATTTTTCAGTGATTGTATGGTGGCTAGTGGGTCCTCAGATTGAAAAACGGAACTTCCGGCAACCAACATATCAGCACCGCTAGAGAACAGGTTTGCCGCATTCCTAGGCCCTACGCCGCCGTCAATTTCAATCAGAAAGTGGGCTTCGCTGCGCTTTCTCAATGCCACCGCATCCTGTACCTTTTGATAAGTATGGTCAATGAAGATCTGACCCCCAAATCCAGGATTTACTGACATGATCAGCAAATAATCAATCAGGTGCGCGAGGTCTTCAATCAACTGAACAGGCGTGTGCGGATTGATGGCAATACCTGCCTGAATGTCTAATTTATGAATCGCTTCTATGGTTCGGTGTAGGTGTGTATCTGCCTCCAGGTGTACATGGATGATGGCAGCGCCCACATCGGCACTGGCCTGCAGGTATCTATCCGGTTTTTCGATCATTAAATGAAAATCGAGGGGTTTTTGACTCACTTTTTGAATGGCTGCACAAACGGGAAAACCGAAACTTAAGTTTGGCACAAAGGTTCCATCCATGATGTCAATGTGTATGAAATCGGCCTCGCTTTGATTGACCATCGCTACTGCATCATTCAAACGCCCAAAATCTGCCGCCAAAATAGACGAGGAGATCAAATGCTCACCCATGAATCATTTTTTTAGTAACCTAAAGCTGTGGGATTGCTCCGCAGATCGCAAATGTAAATAATACAACCCTTGTGGGGGTGCTGGGAGGATGGTCAGCCGATGAACATCTTTCTTATCTGTAATCCCCTGGTGTACCAGCCTTCCGTTAGTATCGTACAATTTCCAAGTCCAGGATGTGGGGTGGTTTGTTACCCAATGGATGCGCTCCTCAAAGGGGTTGGGGTAAATGCTATTGAATTTCGGATGCTGCAAAATTTCATCATCAATGGCCAGAGGTGCCACAGGTTTATAATTTGGGATACCGTAACCAATTAAGTTGTCAGCTTTTTGGAATTGATGCCCCCGTGTCAAAAGAGAATCCATCAGTTGACTGGAGGATATTTGGGGATGCTTAGACCATAAGCTTGCGGCATAACCCGCTATAATGGGAGAAGAGAAACTGGTGCCACTGGAAAATACCCTTTCATTGTTACCATTTATTACCGCACAGAGGACCCCAAGAGCAGCCAAATCAGGTTTAATTCGACCGTCTGCCGTTGGCCCGAAAGATGAGAAATTTGCTTTATTCGATTGATTGGTAACAGCGCCTACGGCAATCACGTTTCGACTGTCAGCAGGAGCACCAATGTAACGCCAAGGGTCATTACCTGAGTTGCCCGCACTGGACACCAATAATACTCCCCTTTGTGCAAGCAAGTTGGCTGCCTGGGTTACTATTGCCGTTACACCGTCCATATCGGCATAGGTATAGTCCATTTCAGCATCATCGAAATAGGTGTAGCCCAAAGATGTATTTACGATATCCACACCGGCACTATCTGCCCATTCAGCAGCAAAAAGCCAGTTGAATTCCTCTATGCGATATTCAGAAAAATTGTCCTCCGTAACAGCCAATAAATACGATGCCAGTGGTGCAGTCCCACTAAACGTACTGTCCACCTTCGCTGCAAGGGTAGACCAGACACGTGTACCATGGTCATTCATTGCATCAGTTTCTCCGTCATCGAAAACATTCTCCACGTTGCGAACAAAATCCCAGGTGGCCAACAAATTTCCACCGGTAAGCACATGATCAAAGGCCGCAGATGCATTGGCGCCTTCAAACCAGCTATCAAAAACAGCGATCCAGATCCCCTGCCCACGATAATCGGCTGCATGCAAAAGTTCGGTTTCTATCATACCATTCTGAAGCGTGGATGTTGAGGTGCCAGTAGGTGCCAGTCTTGTGGGAAATGTAGCGGGCATCTGAACCGTATTTAGCCGTTTGCCCGGAGCCACTAATGTGATAGACTTGACAAAATTTAAGTCTTGGATGGCCATAAAATCTTCCGGCAAGGCTTCCACTAAAACTGCATTGAACCAACGGGAGACGTGGTGAACTTCTACATTTACCAGGTCTTTCAGTTGATTTACATATTCCGGGGTAACTGGTAGATCCAAAGAATCAACACTAAGCCCTTGCCGCATGCGCCGTTCAATGGCGCGTTGACTTAAAAATTGTAACGGTTCGTCCAGGCTATAGCCGTTGTCTTTTTTATCCGTGAAAAAGACCACATAACGGTTGGCCTGAGCCAAAGACTCACTCCATGTGAGTGAGGATATCACGAGCACTGTAAAAACTTTAGCGAACATAGGTGGTGTCTAGAAGTTGCAAGTCCAGACTGAAGCCATCCGCAATCTCATTTTCTCCTGAGCAATTTTCCAAACAAAAGGTATACTGGAAAAAACTACGTTTAACCAACCCGATTTGCTCGGAATATATTTCTATTCGATCGTCCCTTTCAACAATATTGACAGGCAGATCGGCAATCACTACTTTGATGTGATGGGCCAAATTGTTGAATCTAAAGTCACTACCGCTCAAGGATTCGTACCGCCTGGTAGCCACTAGTGTATCCCCATTCAGGACATTTGCATCCCACGACCTACCCTCCTGAACAGGAAAGTTGAGTACTGCCAGTGGTTCATTATCAGATTGTATCTCCAGAAAATGAACGGTCTTACGCACCCGGTCGAAGCGATAGGAAGACCAGCTATCTGCAGTAGTTGGTCGTGTTTCTATTCGCACATAGCTGTTACCTGACCCATCTAGTGTGTCCAGTAGCGTTTCTCTCCAGAAAAATGTGGTATCAGTGGCTGTGCCACCCACGTAGCTGGTTTGCCGTGCCTGATAAATGCGCTGGTAACCATTTACCATTGGGTAGTATTCGGTATTCAATTGGACGTTGTTTACGTCATTACAAGCCATCAACAACAGCAAACCCAGTTTACACGTGCACCATTTCAGCCTCATGCTTTCTTTGAAAACTTTTGGAAATCCATCCGCCACCAATGACATCATCACCTTCATAGAAAACTGCTGCTTGTCCTGGCGCAATTGCCGAAACCCCTTTACCAAAAAATACTTTAATGGTAGTACCCACCTGTTCTACAACGGCTGGTGTGCCGGAATCATTGTATCGGACTTTGGTAACTGTATCCATACGACCACTTAATCTTTCGTATTTCTGTAAGTTGAGTTGATTTACGTACATACCGTTTCTACTCAATTCGTCAAAGGTACCAAGCACCACGCGATTGCTATCCTTTTGGATCTCGGTCACATACACCGGATAACCCAACGCCACACCCAGGCCTTTGCGCTGACCGACCGTGTAGAACGGATACCCTTTATGGTTCCCCACCACCTCACCAGACTCCAAAACGAATTCCCCACCAGCAACTTTTTCTTCAAGTCCATCGACTCGTCTTTTCAAAAACCCCCGGTAATCATTATCTGGCACAAAGCATATTTCATAAGACTCAGATTTTTGCACCAGCTCATGAAACCCTTTTGCTGTGGCCATGTTTCTGATTTCAGACTTATGCAGGTGGCCAAGCGGAAAGAGCGTACGACTCAAACTTTCCTGTGAGATGCCCCAAAGTGCATAGGACTGGTCTTTGTTTTCGTCCTTCCCCTTGCTCACCACATACCTCCCATTGAATTCGCGAACTTTGGCGTAATGTCCTGTGGCAATGAAATCACAATTCAGCTGATCGGCCCGACGTAGCAAAGAATCCCACTTAATATGTGTATTGCACAACACGCACGGGTTGGGTGTTCTTCCGTTCAGATACTCATTCGTGAAATGTTCAATGACATAATCACCAAATTCTTTCCGGATATCTACGATGTAATGGGGAAATCCCAATTGCACCGAAATATTTCTAGCGTCATTGATAGAGTCCAGGCTGCAACAGCCAGTTTCCTTTTTACTTCCCCCCGAATTTTGGTAATCCCATGTTTTCATGGTCATACCAATTACTTCGTAGCCTTGTTCATGTAGCATTACTGCCGCAAGCGAACTATCAATACCGCCACTCATGGCGACAAGAACTCTTCCTTTTTTGCTCATTTTATGTTTGTTGCCGGGTTCACAGCCACGGTTTACACTTAATTACAAAATTAATCAAATTCGTACCGGGATTGGCAATGATTTTGCGCTCAACACGAAGGCAAATGACCAATGCCGACAATTCAGATTAATTTCGCGACAATGGCATTAAGCACCTTTGTGAAAGTTACCAATATCACCAATCTGAGCGACGCCCGCTATTGTGCAGGTATGGGTGTTCATCAATTGGGATTCAATCTGGTGGCCGGTCATGATGATTTCGTATCTCCCGAAGTTTTTCAGGAATTAACCGGATGGGTTTCTGGCCCTGAGATGGTGGGAGAATACGGCAATTCATCTATTTCGAGGATCAAAGACAGTCTAAAGGTATACCCCATAGATGTGATTGCTTTTGACAACCTAACCCAAACTGAATCGCTTAAGCAGTTGGCAAAGCCATTACAATACATCCGACACATGAGTACTGAGAGTGATGTAGCTCAACTGAATGGGGTATTAAGTTATTTGGATGAATTGGTTGAATTCATGGTTCTAAAGAGTGGAAATCCTGCCATACAGCCTTTGCTCGATGAAGTCGTGGCTTATTACAGTGGGAATATGAAACTTCTAAAAGGTTATGAGATCAATGTGGAATCGGTGTGTAATCTGGGCGCCTTTTATGGCCTTCAGTTGGAAGGTTTTCAGGAAGAACGGCCAGGGTCGAAAGATTATGGCTTGATTATGGATATATTAGAAATATTGGAAACAGATGAATAATTGGAACGTTTTACCTTAATAGTCAGTACAGACTTCGTAACTATGCTTCAAAAAAATCATTTTGTTGCTTGAGTTGATGGGTATTGATGACGAAAATTACCTATATTCATTTGATCACGATATCACTATGAAGGAGATCACCATATTATATGTAGATGATGAGGAAATTAATCTTTTCCTGTTTGAAAGCAGTTTCAGTTCAGACTATCGCGTGTATACGGCGATCTCACCCAGTCAAGGGTTAGAAAAATTAAAAGGTAAGGAAGGCATCATTGTAGTTATTAGCGATATGCGCATGCCGGAGATGAACGGGATTGAGTTCATAAAAAGGGCGAGGCAATTACATCCTGAAATCGCATATTTCATTTTGACTGGGTTTTCATTTAACGAAGAGATCGAAGATGCGCTGAGCAATGAAGTTATTCATGAATTCTTCACCAAGCCTTTTGACAAGAAAAAGATCAAGCACGCCATTGAGGAGGCCACAGGTCGTCTCAATTTGATTTAGGCCGAGCGCTCAGAAATCCCCCACCCATGGATGCCAGTGCCGTTATTAGAAAGAAAATAAGGCTGAAGGCAATTGCTTTTTCTTCGTTAATCCCAATGTACTGATTCGCAAGTATAAAAGTTAATTCTCTGGCACCGATACCACCTACGGTGAACGGGAGGATGGCTACAAGGGAAGAAACCAGGAAAACCACCTGATAAGCCAAGATATCGGAGTGAACCTCCAACGCCAACAAAATGCAATGCGCACACCCTAACTGACTCACCTGAACTACGCCTGACTGAATATTGGTGATTCCGAATTTATAAACGTAGGGTCGAAACAAGAGATAAACAAATCCATAAAAAACCGGATAACTTATCACAGACCCTACCAGTGGCAACCAACCCCATTCTTGTTGAAGTTGTACAAATTGCCTGGTAAATATCAGCCAACAAACACCCAGCATTGCTAAAAATACCAAAGTTACCATGCCCGTAAGGCGATCTAATAAAGTCGCACCAATGAGCGGTTTCATCGGGTGTTTGAATTCACGGTGAAGCAGATATACTTTATAACCATCGCCACCAATGCCTCCGGGTAAAAAGAGGTTGTAGAACATGCCTATCCAGTACAGACGAAGATTGTACTTTTGATGCAGCAGGAGTCCCGTAGCGGCAAAAAAGTGGGCCAAACGAAAGGCGCTTACCACCTTAGAAATAATAAATAGCAGAGTGGCCGGTATCAGTGGCCAGACGTTGATAGACATCAATATTGACCACAATTTTTCAGTATCGATACTTCGAAAAACAAAGTACAGGGCCAGGAACGAAATCAGCAATTTCGCAACCGTTCCCATGATTTTACGGGCCTTACCGTCCTTCAAAGATTTCTTTGACCCGATAGGTCTTTTTTGACTGAGATTCAAAATAGGTACGAACAATCAATTCGGCGACTATGCCAATGGTGATTAATTGAATCCCACCTAAAAGTAATGTAATGCCCAACAGCAATAATGGCCGACCACCAATTTCCTGGCCCATGATTTTAATCGCTAACAAATAACCGTTAATTCCCAAACCTACTATAAATAGTAGGATGCCTGTGATGCCAAACAAATGCATTGGGCGCTGCAGATATTTCTGAAGAAACACCATGAGTAGTAAGTCGCTCATCACTTTGAAGGTCCTACCCAATCCATATTTCGATCTACCGTGCACACGCGGGTGATGTCTTACGGGCATCTCGGCAAGACGCGCACCCTGTAATTGCGCCAAAACAGGTATAAACCTGTGCAACTCACCATACAGCCCAAGGTTTTTGGCAATGTCTGTCTTGAAGACTTTGAGTGTACATCCATAGTCATGCAGATAGACACCCGTAAACTTTCTAATCATGGCATTGGCAATTCTACTGGGTATCTTTCTCAAGAGCATGCCATCCTTCCTTTTTGCACGTATGCCGGCGACTACATCTACATCTTCGGCTTCCAGTTTCTCTATCATCTGCGGAATATCTCCAGGATCATTTTGGAGGTCTCCATCTAGTGTAACAATGTACATGCCCTTTGCCTGATCAATTCCTCCGGCCATGGCCGTTGTTTGGCCGTAATTCTTATTGAATACCACCACCCGGGTTCTATTGTCTGCATGTTCCTTGATCTTGTTAACCGTTTGATCTGTGGAACCATCGTCAACAAACACCACCTCATAATCAAGATCATTCAAAGATTCGTTAATCCTGGTGAGCATAGGATGAATGTTGTCTTCTTCATTCATTACCGGTATAACCAGAGAAATTTTAGGTGCTTTCATGCGTGTAATCTTGGCATAAAATTAAAGTTAGATACTTAAATAGCAGCCAACTACATGGTTATTGGCCACAAGATGATGTCTACCCTTCGATTTTTCTGGCGCCCCTCCAGGTAGCCATTGTCAAAAATGGGATTCAATTCACCGAAATCTTTGATGGCGATTGATTGGCGAGGTACAGCTTTATTCAATAAAAGCGCAATGGCTGAACGGCTGCGCATTTGGGAGAGCCACTCGTTGTAAGCTTTACCACCAATATTGTCGGTATGCGAATGTATGCTTATTGTGTATGCCCTAAGATCTGGTATTGAATCAAGGAAATTGTATAAGTCAGCAACCTGCTCGTCGTCCACATAGTAACTACCCCCTCCAAAATACAAACTTCTAATTAGGTATTGCGTCACATCTTTTTTCGCCTGAGCCATTGCATACTCACCAGAGAGCAACACCAAGATGAAAATTGACCAAACCCGCATGATTTTTCTTGTGATTTATTTTTAGGAATACATACAAGTAACAAATATTGCGACTCAATGATGCAGAAAAAATCATTTTGGTGCGATGTTTGCCTTTAATAGCTGAAACAAAAGAGTGTATATGAAAATTGTACTGACCTTATTTATGATGCTGGCATTATTGACTGGGAGTTTAGCCCAGGAACCTGTAGGGAAGATAATTAAGGATCTCACCTTCCAATGGGACAATGAAGCGCTCTCACTGGCAGACTACCAAGGATTGCAACAGTTTTGTCGAGATGCAGAATATCGCAACTCGATCGTCAAGCTGTTGAAAGACATGCATCACTATGATTCAGTGCTTTATAAGCGTTTGTCCAAGGCAGCCCGTTTCGGAAATGCGGATAAGGAAGTGAAAAAAACCTTGAGCGATATTGAGGAATTTGAATCGGAATATGATGTCAGAAATTTTCTGGTGTTTCTTAAAGATGAATGTAATTCAGCCAGAGACTTAGAAAGAAATCGAGACGATTTGGAAGATGAAATAGGTGAAAACTCCTACGACGAGCAGCGTTATATCCTGGAATTAGAATTGCAGAAATTCATCAAAAGTACCACAAAGCGGGCCGATCTCATCGTGAAGCATGTAGAGCATCTTCATTTAGAGTAAATACCCAGTTTGCTATGTAGTAAATTCGGGCTTATTCGTATCATTTGCCCAGCTTGGAGTGGCCATAGTTGTAAATTCTCTATGCCCACTCTTATTAAACGCAGCGTTGGATGGCCAATGGCGGCGGTCATGCGCCGTACCTGCCTGTTTTTACCTTCTTTCAGGATCAGTGATAGCCATGATGTCTGTGGATGTTTGGTATAGTTTACAGAAGGTGTCCTTGGGGGTATTTTGGCAATGTCTGTCTGGCTGAGTAGTTGAACCTCTGCGGGGGCCGTGAGATGTGATTGACCGTTGATTTTTATCGATACCCCATTACCCAATTGTATCAATTGAGTCTTTGTGGGTTTGCCTTCCACCTCTACCCAATAGGTCCGAAGATGGGCAAAAGTAGGATGCAACAGGAGGTGATTAAGTCGCGTATCGTCTGTTAGTAGCAAGAGCCCTTCGCTATCTAAATCCAGACGTCCTACCGGGTATACACGTGGTGGGATTTCAAACACATCTCCCAGCCCCTTGTGCCCACTCTCTCCGGTGTACTGGCTCAATATCCGATAAGGCTTGTGGATGATAAAGTATTTAAAGTCTTTCATTTTTTTAATGTACAATGTAAAGTGATTAATCAACGAAAAAGGTCGCCTCTAATGCTCAAGTGGAATTGATTTGAGCATTCAAATGAAATACCCCCCATTGTCATGATGGGCTGTTATAGGTGCTCAGCTTTCATTTATGACGAATGGCAAGCACATTGATTGCTCAAAATTTATTGACCATGCGAAATTATTTTTCTTACGTGTTAACAAGCTGTAGAAATCCAAACGATCTACGATGAAAAATACTGGCTTATTCAGAGGCCCTACGTGTGTGTGTATCGGCCACATAAGTCACCGATATTTATCTGGGAATAAATCATGTGGTGTCAGTATGACCATTTACTGTTTTAAAAGATTTAAACCTTTCTCCTACCCGGTGAAAGGTGATAACTGCCAAGACTTTCAGCGTATATCACTAACGATATGGGTTATGAATGACCTGTTTACTTGAGTCAAATAATTTTTTACCCTTACGCAAAATGATGCATAGACAAATACGTCGATGACATTGATTAGGGTTTAATTACACTAGCAAACCCCTCCTAACCTGTCATTTTAAATAAACCGAACTCGTCGCGAGTACAACGGATGTGAATCAGCAAATTTGGAACCAGGATTGTCTGACTCAAGCCAATCTCTGTTTATAGAATGCCCTAATTTTCCTGGGATCAATACCTCGTTTGTACATTTTAAAAGCTCGATAATTGGTGAGCTGAACTTTCAGCCAGCTATTGTTTTCGTATTTCCTGCTGGATACTTGTATGTTTTTTGGTACAATACGGAAGGAATTCTGCCGGTACAACTTTTCCAGTAATGGATATTCTTCCATGATGCAATAGCGCTCATCAAAACCACCCAGTTCGTGGAATAGATCTTTATCAATAAAAAGGGATTGGTCACCCCCACGGCACCACAACTTCTTGAACCGGGTGAAGTAGCTGTTAATTTTTAATGGCCATTTGTTGCTCTTGAACTGGAAGCGATAACATCCAGCCTTAAAACCAAGCGCCAGCGAAGCCGTGATGTCTGTCACGAATGAAAGTGGAGGACGGGTGTCGGCATGCAAGAAGTATAAAATGTTCCCTTTCGCTGCCATAGCACCTCTATTCATTTGTTTTGCTCGAGAGGCTTCATTCTGCTGAATAAACTTGACCCATGAAAAATGCCTAGCGTTCGCGCTTGTTTGATCTGCGCTTCCCCCGTCTACTACAATGACCTCGATCGCTTCGGAAATGAATTGCTCCAGTTGGCCCAATAGCTCGGGTAGTTCCGTTTCCTCATTGTAAGTTGGAATAATGATACTAATCACGGTTTGGATATAATCCTGGTGGAATTAGGTGAGTATTTAATTATATTCATAAAATTTGGTATAATTTCTTTCATTGGTCTAAATATTTCAAAATGGAAAGCCCACGAATCAACCGAATTCTGTTAAGTTCTTTAGTTGTGCTAATCTTTCTATCTCTGGAAGCACAAAAACCTACACTTGTGATTCCCAGAGGACATGCACTCAAGGTAATACAAATTGAACCTAGCTTTGATTATCAACTGGTAGCCACCATCGATGATTCGCCAATCATACATATTTGGGATGCCAACACAAATCGTGAGTATTACCAGTTTTATGACCATGAATTTGGATTGGTAAATGTAGACTTTCATCCCAATGAGTTGGGTTTAATTAGTTCAGATAAGGGTGGCAATGTCTTTATCTGGAATCTCTCAAAAACCAAGGTTGAAAAAAGAATAAAAATAGATGGTCCGGCATTTGCCAGGTATTCCGTGGATGGGCATTCAATCATCACGGCTCGGGACGGTTTGCTGCAATTCTGGAACGTAGACAACACTAAAGAACTTCGCAGTGTACCCTTTGAAGGAGCGGTAAGCTCTATGACCGTTTCTTCTAATGATGGCGACATTTTCATCGGCACACATGCCGGAGAAGTTTACCATTTTGACTCCGAAGGCGAATTGTTGACCAGTGTAAAGGTTGGTACACAGCCTATACAGGCCATGGTAGATTTTCATCAGCAATCAAGATTAGGGGTGGCCTCGTTATCGGGTAAGATTACCTTATTTGACCTTGAGCAGAGTAACGTGGTGGCTGAAGTAACTTGTTTCAAAAAAGGTGCCTTTGGCTTGGCCTTACAAGAACAGAACGGTCAGTTGATAGCGGTAGGTAACGATGAAGATGCCTATGTCCGATTCCTAAATGCGGAAACGTTAAAAGACGAGACACCCAAGCGATTTAAATGGGCGTCTGTACCTAAAGATGATTACGGTTTGAAGGCGCTGGCTATCGGCGATTCAGCAAAGCAGTTTATGTACATTTCCGATCATGACGACTTCATAGTGAAATGGGACATGGTGGACAAAGAATGGGAGAAAGGTATCTTCTGGGGTACACTACGACCCATTTGTCAAATGGATTTTGATCAGAAGAGAGAAAAGCTAATCATCGCCTCTTGGCATAAGCCTTTGAAAATATTTGATCTCACAGGTGGTACCAATCCCGTGCTGCTGGAGGGTCACTCTCGAGGCACTAACTTCGTCGATTATCATCCTGATTTGAATGTGGCCGTTTCCATAGGTAACGACGCTGAGCTTAGCATTTGGAATACCGATACCAAGGAACTCATCGAACGCTACAATAAAATCGTCCACTACGATAGTCGTGTTTTTTTCACCACCGGACATAATTTTCTCTGGCGCAAAGACGCTAACGAATACGAATTGGTGAACTATAAAACTGGGGAGGAAAAAATTTTAAAATTAGCTGATGTATTGGATTATAAGCTATCTGCTGATGGTGCCAGCATTTACTTCAGGACACCGGATGCGTTGCTAATATTTGATGCATTTGATCTAAAGCGTCAAGGAATAGTAGATATTTCAGGAATTACAGATTTTAGTTTTTTCGATGATGGACTGTATGCCCTTGACACACAGGGAAAGGTTTACCTAATTCGTGGAGAAACCATAGAAAAGACCTTTTCTCTCGAGCAGGATGCGGACAGGATTTATGCCCTTGATAATGGTGAGTTTGTCACCTACCAATCCAAGCCCTTACTCCGGTTGAGTACTTCTGCCTATCATTACCAAGTAGATGGCAATCTAAAATCCACGATGAGTGGCCATTTTGATTTCATTACAGACATAATTACAGTGAACCAACGTTTGCTCACCTCTTCTCGGGATGGCACCATTAAAATATGGAAAAAGAACTCGGACAATATTTATGAAGAAATTGGCACTTGGATTTTACTTCGTTATGAAAAATTCGTTCTGACTACACCTAACCAGTTGTTTGACGCCCCTTCTAATGCCATGAAAGAACTGCATTATTTATTGAATGGAGAGGTGGTAGACGTCGAACAATTGAAAGACACCTACTATGAACCTAACCTAATGGCCAAGTTGGTAGGTTTTATTGACGAAGAGTTGCGAAAACCAAAACAATTGAGCGACCTAGGTATCTATCCAGCCTTCGAAATCCAACATCCTAACCTCAACAATGGTCTTTTGGGTATCAATTTGACAAACAAAGGCGGCGGTATTGGTAAGGTGGTTTTGGTTATCAATGGCAAAGAAGTATCAAACGATGTCAGAGACATCTCAGACGGAGATGCTCAAAAAATGGGTATCTCCTATGACATCAAAGGCCACCCTTATTTGAAGAATGGGATCAATACCATTGAAATCAAAGCCTACAATAAAGACGGTACACTGGGTAGTGATACCAAGACCATTAAGGTCATCTATGAAGACAAGGATGAGCATAAACCTCGTGTATATGCGGTTGTTACGGGTGTATCCGATTACAAAGGTGATGACTTGGATTTGAAATATGCAGCCAAAGATGCACGGGACTTCGCCAAGGCCCTGGACACCAGTGCTAAAAATATGATTGGCGGAGATAACCTGCAGATTTCACTGCTTACAACCGACCAGGAAAATCCCGACATGCAACCCACCAAGACCAACATTAAACGTGTCTTTGAGAAGTTCAGCAAGGAGGCCTCGGCCCGTGACTACCTGATTATTTATATCGCCGGTCATGGCGTAAACGCCAAAGAAGAAGATGGCGGAGATTTCCTTTATCTTACCGCCGACGCCGAAGATGATGATTTTAGTGACCCGGCAATTCGAGAGCAGTGTACCATTTCCAGCTATGAATTTACCGAACTCATTAAGTCGGTCCCAGCACTTAAACAGGCGATGATAGTAGATGCCTGCCACAGCGGCACATTGATGTCCACAATTGATAAGAAAAAATCCAAGACGATGAGCTCTTCCGAAGTGCGGGCTTTCGAAAGGATTAAGGATCGTACAGGATTGTTTTTATTGGCGGGTTCAGCATCAGACGCTGTCAGTTACGAGACGACGCTTTATGGTCAGGGATTACTTACTTATGCCTTGCTTTTTGGTATGAAGGGAGCGGCATTGCGTGACGGGGAGTACGTGGATGTACTTAGCCTTTTTCAATTTGCAGCTAAAAAAGTTCCTGAGCTGGCCAAGGACATAGGCGGTATTCAAAGACCTGAGATTAGGGTTCCTAATGGTGTTTCCAGCTTCGACATCGGTATATTGGACGATAAGGACAAGGATGAAATTGATCTGGTATCGCCTAAGCCCGTATTCGTCCAAACTCATTTCCAGGAAACGGAGCTTTTTGCTGACGTGCTGGAGATCAGTCATTTATTGGATAGGAAGCTTCAGGAAACATCAGCCATTCCCAATGCACCCGTAGTATTTGTTGACGACAAAAAATTCAGTGGTGCACTTCAGGTTCGGGGAAGATATACCAATTCAGAACAACTTCTCATCGGCGATGTCAAAGTCTTTAGCAACAATAAAATGATACTCGAATTCAAAGCCCAGGGAGCCAACAGCCAGGTGTTAACCGAGAGAATCTACAGAAGGCTTATCCAGTTGGCAGAGTCTGGTGGGGGGATTTAATAACAATGCCGATTATACCGCTTGACGTGAATTGACGACTTTCTTTTTATTACCCACCTTTTGCATAGGTTTCTTTGATTGTATGATGAGTTGGCTGGCTGCCATATTCATGATGTCCGGATTCGCTTTGTAAGCATAACCTAAACGTGCCACATCCTGAATAATGTCGGCGTAAGCCTCTACGCGGGCACTGTGAAACATTTCCGGATTCTGCAAATAGACGGCTTCAATAATACCCAGTGAATTCTTGAGAAGTTTGTACAATTTATCTGCCTTACTGATTCTTTCTGGCTTGGTGTAGACGTCTGGCAGCAACTCTTTCAATCGCTCGAAATGTTCAGCCAGTATGTGATTCTTCTCGGTGTTCATTGAGCAATGGCATTTAAAGTGGTTAATAACTCTTTAGTCGTGTCATTTGCCTCATTAGGTGCTAAGTTACTGTAATGGTTCAAGTATTCGATCGCTTGTTTGAACTCCTTTAAGGTTATCAGTACCAAACCGAGATTGTAATAGCTATTGGCGTAGTTTGGAGCTATGTCAATTGCCAGCTCATAATGTAAACGCGCCAGCTCCAAACTTCCTACATCTGCATAAAGGTTACCTAAATTATAATGGGCCTCAAAATGACGAGAATTGATACTCAGACATTTTGAGAGTGCCTTGATGGCTGGCATTTGTTCACCTTGTAAACTATAAAGAATGGCCAAGTTACAATACGCATCCTGTTTGTTTTCATCGTGCTCAATCGACCGAAGATAATAATCAATGGCCTTTTCCCTCTCCCCTAATTCATCAGCTGTAACTGCCATTTCAAAAAAGCCCTGCTGCCCACCTAAGTAGACTACTTTCGTTTCTGCTTCCAGTTGTTTAAATAAGTTGAGCTGTCCATACTTTTCAAGATCGGCCCTGTTTCTTTTTACTCTTCGGTGGCCCAACTTAGCGGGTGTTTGTAATGGCAGTTTTACAATTTTCATTGTCTAAACTTACGCTTTTCCCTGTCTATTGTTCATCTCAATTGTTCTATCGATTTGTTTTTCGGTTTGTATTTTCACAGAAATCCAATTTCATTTTGTCATGATTTGCACCAATACCGTAGACTCGTCATGAATATGACTGCTTTTCCGCATTCAACCAAAAGTTAGGCAAGCCCCCATCATTCAGTTAATGGTGATGGCTATTTCTAAATAATTTTTCCAATAGCGATTAAGATACCTTAGGATCTCGACATTCGGCAGGCGTACAATGACTTGTGGCTACGAATTCCGTACCTGGAAAGATTAACTGCTTGCCTTGCAAGAGATGACCTGTGCCTTGTGAATAGGTATCCTCTTTTTTCATCTTAATTGTGGAACGAATTTCCTGATCAAAAACACTTATTCGGGTCCTTCAGACATTGTTTATCAAATATCCGAATAGCGATGGTCCTTCTAAAAACTGAATGGCATCGGTTCAAAGGGCTTGTGGCAGTCAAAATTATGTTTTGGCAACAAAATCCGAATTAGGTAATTAATTTCCTTTTTGAGCTGCAAAGAAATTGTAAGGCACAGAGGTTACGAGTACAACAGTTTAGCCATTGCAGCTAGCCTTACAAGAGATTTGCAGGTCATTGGATTCATTTTGAATTTGTATTTACCTTCCCGTCTCATATGAAGCGAAGAAATTTTTTAGGTAAGGTGGCCATGCTTGGTTTACTTCCCGCCGGTTGGATGGCCTGCCAATCCTCATCACCTGGGCAATCAAAGGGGCCCTACATCAATTTCAAGAAGAAGTACAACTGGAAAATGACCACCACGTGGCCGCCTAATTTTCCTGTGCTTGGGGAAGGTTGTAAAATGATGGCAACCTGGATTAATCGCATGTCTGGAGACAGGATGAAGATCACTGTTTACGGAGGTGGGGAGTTAATTCCGGCGCTTGAAGGATTTGACGCGGTTAGCAATGGTGCAGTGGAGATGAATCATGGCGCAGCCTATTATTGGGCTGGCAAGGTGCCGGCAGCACAATTTTTTGCCGCCGTTCCATTTGGGATGAACGCCCAACAAATGGGTGCCTGGATATTGTCTGGAGGTGGGCAACAAATATGGGAGTCGCTGTATGCGCCCTTTAACTTACTTCCTATTCTTTGTGGCAATACCGGCATCCAAATGGGTGGCTGGTTCAATAAACGAATTGACGACCCCAGTGATCTCAATGGGTTAAAAATGCGTATTCCCGGTCTTGGTGGTAAGGTTTTGAATAAAGCTGGTGGTACATCAGTATTGGTTTCGGGAGGTGAAATTTATACGAATCTGGAACGCGGGGTCATAGACGCAACCGAATGGATTGGCCCCTACCACGATTATGCCATGGGTTTTCATGAGGTTGCCAAGTATTACTATTATCCAGGTTGGCATGAACCCGGCGCTGCACTGGAACTGCTCGTTAATAAAAGTAAATTCGATGCTTTACCATCAGACTTACAGGAAATCATCCGCACAGCTTCTCTTCGTCTGAATCGCTGGATGGGTGCCGCTTTAGATGCACGCAATGGTGCCGCCTTGAAGCAAATTCGGGAAGAAACCAACGTTCAAGTGCTGCCATTTCCAAATAAAGTATTGGACGCCCTCAGAGGATTTACAAAAGAGGCACTGGATGAATTAACTACCAGGGATGCATCCAGTAAAAATGTGCATGAGGCCTTTATGTTATTCAAAAAGGAAATAGGTGAATGGATGAACGTGAGCGAGAAAATTTATTACGAAAAGATTATGTCATAATCTGCGCGTTGTTTCATCATATTGAGATTCCATTTCTAAAAAAAATGCTTTGGCCAGTCTGAGTAAACTGGATTCAGAAAAACTAATCGGTTGTCCTTCCTGATAAGAAATTTCCAGGTGGGGTAAATCCAAGTTTTTACCAGCATATATTGCTTTATGCGCCAATATACAATGGCTAAGAGTGGCAACTGTGTATGCAGAGCTGTGATAAGGGGCTCCGTTGTTTGGAAACATGTGATCCATAGCGACGACCAGATTATTGAAATAATAGGTTTCAAACCATTCTCGGTCGTCGTCATCTAGATAAGGCCCAATGGCCCGAAAGGCAGATAGGTCCGCATTTATCTTAGCTCTACAGTTGTGTAAGTAAACTGCGTCGATGATGGGTGTCTTCATGGTACTCTCAACAATCTATATTTAAAGGTGGCAATTTGTGTGGGGTTTACCTCTTAGTGAAAATTAAGGTATTGTCAATAAAGCAGTGACGTGGAAAGTGTTTCAAAATAAGTCGAAAATACCCGTAACAAGTTGGGGAAATATCACCAAAAGCAACAAAAGGAAGAGTTGCAAACCCACGAACGGGACCACACCATGGTAGATGTGGGACGTTTTTACTTCTTTTGGAGATACCCCTTTTAAATAAAACAGTGCAAACCCGAAAGGAGGCGTGAGAAACGATGTCTGCAGGTTAATGGCCAAGAGCACACCTACCCATATCAGATCAATATCAAAGACAATAAATAGTGGTGTGACGATAGGCACCACTATAAAGATGATTTCAATAAAATCAATAAAAAAACCAACGATAAATACCAGAACCATAATCATTAAAAGCAACTGGCTGCTCGAGAAATTGGCTGCGGTTACCCAACTAACCAGCAGACGATCACCCTCCAGCCCTCTGAAAACGAGTGAAAAGGCGGTGGCGCCTATCAAAATCATAAAAACCATGGCTGTTAATCTGGTGGTTTCTCTTGCCACCTTATTCAGCATTTGAAAACTAAAAGTGCCATTGATCAGCGTTAGCATCACGGCACCAAAAGCGCCCACACCGGCGGCTTCCGTGGGAGATGCAATACCTGCAAGTATTGCACCTAAAACGAGTAAAATGAGCAAAAAAGGAAATAGAAACGACTGCCACATAGTTTTGGCGTTCTCTTTTTTTCTAAAAATCTTTCTTTCAGCATCACTGAACTTAGGTACCCGCTCTGGAAATTTGTAAGCATAAATTAGGGTGTAGGTAAGATAAAAAGAGACCAGCAGCATACCTGGTACAATTGCTGCCAGGAAAAGCTTACCTACCGAAACATTCATCACGCTACCCAACAAGACCAGCACAACAGATGGGGGTATGATCTGTCCGAGTGTACCCGATGAGGCAATTACCCCCGTACTGATTTCTGGCCTGTAGCCCTGGCTGAGCATGGTTGGTAAGCTTATCATACCCATGGTGACCACAGTCGCTCCTACGATGCCAGTAGAGGCTGCTAGCATAGCACCCACAATAATTACAGCCACAGCCAATCCACCTCTCAGGCCGCCCATAAGGTGAGCCATGGTATTAAGCATCCGTTCCGCAATACCTGATTTCTCCAACACCGTACCCATAAAAATGAATAGTGGTACCGCCAGGAGAACAAAATTTTGCATTGTTCCATATATACGAAGGTTGAGCAGATAGAAAAATTGAATATCGAAAAGCCATAAACCAAATAAAACTGACAAGCCACCAATGGTAAATGCCACTGGGTATCCCAGCAAGATCATGCCGAAAACAGTCACAAACAATATCAGCGGCAACCAGTCAGCCATTGGAGTTGAGGGTTTTAAGATGCCTGAAAACCTGTGAAATACCTTGCAGTAGTAAAAGCACAAATCCAATTGGGATCATCAATTTTATGACAAATCTCGCAGGTAAACCCCCAGGGTCTGGACTACCTTCTGCTAGCTGCCATGCCTGGAAGACAAAGGGTACTGATTCATAAATAATCACCAAACAAAAAGGAATCAATAGGCATAGTGTTCCAAGTAGATTTACCCACGCCTTTACTTTGGTTGACCAGCGTGAGTAAAAAACATCTACACGCACATGACTGTCGGCTTGCAATGCATAGGAGGCACCCAACAAAATTAGCGCACCAAACAGGTGCCACTCTATTTCAAACGATGCAGCGGACGTGGCACTGAATAAGTACCGTGCCGTGACATCTACCACGATTACTACGATAAGTAATACGTTGAGCCAGGAAATCATCCGGCCCACCCGATTAATCAGCCAGTCTATCCAGTGCATGCTCGAAACTAAATAAAATAAGTCTCTGTCTTTCAAAGACTTTTAGAATGGAACTGAGCCACTGTTCAACTCCCCATTTCGAAGACTGGATATTTTATAATCCATTGGCTTCCCAGGCCTGACGAGTTGGTTGGTTTAGGTAGTTATTTTAAAAGACAGAACATGAACCTCTTGCCTTTCAGATTTTATCTCGTTTCACTTAACTGCAAATCGCAGAAGGCACCCATCTTACTCCAATGAATTTAAGTTCAAATACCACTTTTCGCTAAGTGTAGGTACGTAAAATGGATATTTTTGACATTTTTATTTAAGTGTAGATCTTTTTCGACACATTTTATTTGGTATTTGATGATTAAAATTTAAAACCCCTAGCGTTCTCGTGTTACCAACGGCTTTTAAAAAGTTTAGCCCAATGGTTAATAGTTGCCAGAGTCCAAGGGAATGTCACCCCATAGTTCAATAATAACATAGCTGCACTTTAATTCTGTAGTTTTGAGGTGCCCACGACGAGAGGACTACAGCTTTATTACTTAAATCCTAATTTTCTCATACTTAGGTCGTGCACATTCGTCGGCCTGCCATGCTTTTGACTGATGCAGACCTCTACGGGTTGGGTAAACTCAACCTTGATCATTGCTTCA
>CAYOEV010000020.1:0-47968 GCA_964403075.1 uncultured Roseivirgaceae bacterium
TTGGTTAGAGCACCTGACTCATAATCAGGTGGTCCCTGGTTCGAGCCCAGGTGGGCCCACACATCGACAATCTAGCACTTACGAACAATTGTAAGTGCTTTTTTTTGTAAGTAAATTCTCATAAAATTCACTAAACATCCACACATTTTAAACCACGCGCCTGTTTCGGTAAACATGACTTGAATTTCTTAATTATCAACACATCAAGAGGTTCCTGAAAAAGTCTAAACAATGGTGATGCAAGATTGAACCACATCCGACCATTAATTAGCCAATATCCAATGAATTGAGCTATTTTTTTGCTTCAATTCATCTATCAAAATAAGGCGACAATGCGCAAGGGAAACTTAAGCACAAAGGGTTTAAGGAATAGACGCATACTGCTAAAGAAAGGAAGGAATTAAAGAGAAAACAGGAAAACGTGGTCAGAATAGTTGTTGATATGTCAAACAAGTAGACAGAGAACCTATATATTGCTGGGCTTTGTTTGAAGTATAACAAATGCACGTCAACTTGGTTTGAATTTTTCTTCGCTCCGTCCTGCCTTCATCATGGCCACCCTCATTATGGCAGGTGAAGCTGTCTTCCTTTTGCCTTTCGTGGTGGCCCGCATATTCAGACCCACATTATTAGCGGTACTGGACATCAACAATTATGAATTGGGTTCAGCCTTTTCCATGTACGGTACAGTAGCCATGATTTCGTATTTAGCGGGAGGACCTCTTGCGGACCGTTACTCGGCAAGAGGATTACTTTCGGTTGCACTGATCGTCACCTCATTGGGAGGGATTTTTTATGCGTCTGAACCTTCTTTAAATGTACTTATTGTGCTTTACGGATTCTGGGGAGTATCGACCATACTTATATTTTGGGCAGCGCTGATCCGAGCTACACGAGAGTGGGGAGGATCTATGAGCCAGGGGCGAGCTTTTGGTATATTGGATGGCGGCCGCGGTTTGTTTGCGGCCATATTGGCATCTTTTTCCGTGTTTCTTTTCGACTGGTTTTTAGAGGTAGATGCAGAGGTGGCCACCTTTCACCAGCTTTCAACTGCCCTCAAGAATATCATCTGGCTATTTACAGCCATTGTTTTTTTGTCTGCGGGGCTGGTGTGGTGGATGATTCCTGATAGTCACATAGAACAGAGAGCAAAGCAACATCCCGAAAAACTATTCCATGGAATAAGAGAGGTGGTGAAACGGCCCGTCATCTGGTTGCAGGCCATCATCATCCTGTGCGCCTACACCGGGTATAAAATTACCGATGACTTTTCATTGTATGCCTACGACGCTTTTGGGTACGATGACGTGGAAGCTGCCACCATTGGCACCATTTCTTTTTGGATGCGACCCATCGGGGCCATTTTCGCCGGATGGTTGGCAGATGCCACCAAATCTTCATGGATTGGCATGGGAAGCTTTCTTCTGATGTTAGCTGGTTGTTTGATGGTAGCCCTTGGCTGGGTACCTGATGGCTACTATTGGGTACTTGTTATGACATTGGCCACCTCTAGCATAGGAATTTATGCCCTAAGAGGAGTTTACTATGCCCTGTTCCAGGAGGCACGTGTTCCTTTTGCACTTACAGGTACCGCTGTGGGTTTGGTGTCTGTGATTGGTTACACACCAGATATTTTCATGGGTCCTTTAATGGGACACTTAATTGATCGATCCCCAGGGGCATTGGGACATCAGCATGTCTTTGCCCTGGTGGCTGTTTTTGCCTTTCTGGGTTTACTCGCATCTGCAGCCTTTGAGCGTGTCGCACGTACACGGAAGTATGATCGGAAATGAGACGAGATTGATGTCTGATAGGGGTAGCGTGCCCTACATCATGGTTCGCGGCCTGCTTGTAATACCAAAAAGTGATCGTCCATGACATTTCCTGTGAAAATCAAATTTTCATAAGGCACTGCAACAGAGGCTGCCGACATCTCTGTGCCTTCATTTAGAAAGACAGTCTCCACAGTGTATTGGTCCTGGTCCTGATAGTCTATCACGATGATTTCTGATGGGGCTATATCCCTTTTTCCAGAGGCATAGGCCACAAAGTCCAACAAACTGGGGTGACCACCAATCCAAAGTTTGCCATCAGCATCCAATTCAATGTTGTCCACGCCGGTGGCGCAATCAATTTTATCGATGAATTTGAGACTACCATCCTTTGCGATGCGATAAACCCGCACGTGAAAACCACGAGGGGAGGCCACGTAAAGAAGTTGGCGGCGCTGGTCCCATTGAATACCATTGGCATAGGCAATGCCATTCGCTTCCTCTTGGTAATTCTTTCCATTGTAATGGATCACATTAGAAACGGCCCAGCCAAGATATTCTTCGGCTATTTGGCCTAAACCTGAGAGATACCGGTGGTCATTGGTGAAATAAAACCGTTTTTTATCAATGGCTACCACGTCGTTGGGACTGACCATGCTGGAGTCTATCCAGGTTTTTTGATGTTTAAGCTTGCCTTTGCGCAAACGAAATTCTTCTATGCTGTGCTTTT
The DNA here is from genome assembly GCA_964403075.1 of uncultured Roseivirgaceae bacterium. Lineage (GTDB taxonomy): Bacteria > Bacteroidota > Bacteroidia > Cytophagales > Cyclobacteriaceae > CAYOEV01. Next base: position 2,503 of record CAYOEV010000020.1, read on the forward strand.
GGTTGAAATGATTGACAGCCAATACCCGATAGTTGTTTCGGCTCGTTTTGATCATTGAAATGCCGTGTGGATGAAAAGGAAAATCTAACCCGGTGGTTAATTCTACGGGGGTCAGACTGGTGTCTCTTAAGTCGATAAAATATAGGTGCCCTTGCACATCAGCTGAGTCTCTTCGCCTGGCCCGGTCGTCCGAGGAAACTAACAAAAAGTGATCAGCATAGCTCACCTGCATATCTTCTGAGCCCGGCAGTTTAATCTGCTTCAATACCTGACCACTGAATTGATTTTCAATTGATCGAAAATAACCCGTACTTGAAAGAACGTGGTAAACCAAACCGCCTGTTGAAACGATAACGACCAAAAAGATGATTAATCCAATGCGTCTCATGTATCAATGATATACAAAAAATACTTTACCTGAATTCATAGGTCAATTCCTGAAAGATTCACCCAACAGTCCATCGATCATTGGTGGAATGGTGCAAAATAATGATACTTCACTATCCTGCGCAGTTTGTGAATTGTTTACGACTAACTCTTCCAACAGGTGACCCACAGCAATTTCTTTTAATTTAACACGCATAATTTTATCTTGTTTTTAAGTCAACTACCCTAGCAGGTTGGTCATGTCTAGCGGTTTAGATAGGCATCCCGATTTAGAACTGATGCTTATATTGCTGCCATGTTCAATAAAATACTTACCATCTATTTTCTGGTACCCATCGCTTCCGTTTGCGGTCAATCCATTAATCCGGAAAATATCACCATCATACGAGATGATTACGGAATCCCGCACGTTTATGCTTCCAAAAATGAGGAAATCGCCTATGGACTGGCTTGGGTACAATGTGAGGATGAATTTGAAAATCTTCAATTGGGCCTGCTCTTTGCGCGCGAAAGACTTGGCCGCAAGTATGGCCGGGAGGGCGCAGCAGGTGATTTTTTTTCGGCGCTTTTTCACCTTGAAGACATGGTGGCAGAAAAAAGAGCCGAAATCCCGCCGCATTTTCTTCAATACATCGATGGCTACGTACAGGGATTGAACGACTATGCAAGCGCGCACCCAAAAGAACTTTTGGATAAACAGGTATTTCCCGTCACCATCGATGACATGTTGGAGATCTATCCGCTGAAACTGACCCAATTCATGGGGGCAGGGGAAATTGTGACTAGGATCGTCAATGGTAAATTTTATGACCAGTCGTTCTCCGAGATCGATTTCGGACAAAAGGGCTCCAATGCGTTTGCTTTCAAAAGCCACATGACCAAAGATGGGCGGACTTACCTGATTGCCAATCCACACCAGCCCTTTACTGGTCCGGAACATTTTTACGAGGTACAGCTACAAAGTGCAACGGGCTGGCAATTTCAAGGCGCTCTTTTTCCCGGTTCTTTATCTCCTCAAATCGGTACCAACGGCCACCTCGCCTGGACGCACACGAATAATTACTTTGATCATACGGATGTATATGCCCTGGAAATGCATCCTGAGAAGAAGCTGCAATATGCTTATGACGGGGAGTGGAAAAAATTGGAAGAACGGAAAATCAAACTACGGGTAAAACTTAAATGGTTACCCTTCCCGATCGGTGTTAAGAGGACCGTTTATGAAAGTATATATGGGCCTACGCTAAAAAGTAAGGAAGGTCATTTTTTCGCCATACGTACACCCCCGGCTATGGGTATCAAAGCGGGTTACCAGTGGTACGAAATGTCGAGAGCTAAGAATCTCAGCGAGTTTCGGGATGCACTGCGCATCGACGGGTTGCCTTATTTTAACATCGCGTACGCAGACAAATACGATGAGATTTTCTATTTGTGCAATGGGCATTTTCCCGTCCGTACGAAAGGCTATGATTATTTGAACCTTACACAAGGGAATACGTCAGCCACCCGATGGACTTCTTTTTATCCTTTGGATGAAAGACCGCTGATTGCGAATCCCGAGTGCGGTTATGTGTACAATGTAAACCACAATCCCTTCAAATGCACTTGCGTAGAAGAATGGCGCGACACAAGGAATTTTGATCCTCTTATGCGCTTCGATAGTGTGATTGACGAAACCATGAGATCTTATCAATGGCGTGAAATTTATGAAGATGGCACAAAATTGAGCATGGAGGAATTGAAGGTTTTGAAGTACGATGCCCGCATTCCCGAAAAAGATAGTTGGATGACACTCCTGGACAAGTTGAGAATGGCAGAGCCTAGGGAAGAGTTAAACGCTGTAATAAGCCGTTTAAAGGAATGGGACGCAGTGATTGACCCTCAGGATGATTTACCCACTTATCTACTTTTGAGTTGGTTCAAAAGGCCATACCAGAAGATAACTCTGAACAACTTTACACCTGAATACGCGGCGGATGCTTTAGTGGCGGCAAGGACGCACATGATCAAATATTTTGGCAAAGCAGACGTACCCTTTCAGGAGTTTTTTCGCTTTAAAAGAGGCGAGAAGGATCTGCCTGTTTTTGGTTTTCCGGGCACCTTGGCCGCTCGCTCCGGTGCAATAGATAAAGCAAACGGAAGATATTATAGTTCTGGGGGAGATGGCTTCATGATGTTTATACAGTTTGAAGGTGGCGAGTTAAAGAGAATGGAATCGATCGTACCTTATGGGGGTTCTCAAATCCCGGAAAGCCCATATTATAACAATCAAATGGAGCTATTTACTGAAATGGGCGCCAAGGAAATGACGTTCGATCGTGACATGGTCGAGAAGAAAGCCACCCGTATTTATCATCCAGTAAATGAAGACAGGTAAGGGTTACATTATTAATAAAATATTACCTGAATTTGCCTGCATTTTGCAAAGATTTGGCGGAGAGGTAGATTTACCGCTTTTGATGGACGGCACCATGGAGTTGTTGAAAGAACCAAACTTCCGGCCTGAATATACCTTCCTTATTGACTTTCGTGGGACCGATTTCCGTTTGTCTCCGGAAGATATTTTGGAATTTACTTCGGCGATTAGAGATTCCGATTTTGCTTCGAAACCACGCAAATCGGCTTATTTAATTCAGGGCTCGCAGCAAAAGTATTTGTCCCTACTTTATAAGCAGAGCCGAAAATCTTTGTCCATTGATGGAAGGGTATGTCGTGACGTTCGAGAGATGTGCACCTGGTCGGGTGTGCGAATCTCACCAGAAGAAGTGAAGAACTGGTTTGAGCAATCTGAAAACAATAAATAATTTTTTACGGACACTAGGACCCTAATGGGCCAAGATAATTGGCTGAATATGAGAATAATGGTTATCAAACACATTTAAACTACCAACAGTTTGATAGAAGTAGTTACCAAATCTTTCTTATTTCAAAACAGTGCATATCGCGGGGCCAGCGAAGTCATGAGTGCTTGACTTCGCTACGAATTGACCAGTGAGGATTCAGTCTTTATTTGTCGATTGTTTGCACTTACAGGTAAAGAAATATTAAAAGTTGTCCCTTTGCCAACGGTTGATGTAACATCTATTTGTCCGTCATGTTCATGAATGATGGAGTAGGTGAGGTACAACCCAAGTCCAGTACCTTTTCCTGGTGCTTTTGTGGTGAAGAACGGATCTGATATCCTACTCAGGTGTTGATCATCAATACCGCAACCATCATCTGATATTATTATCAGGAGTCGATCTTTGATGATTTGTGTTTTTAACAAAAGACGTCCTTGATCAGAGATGGCCTGTTCCGCATTGCTCAAAATATTCAGAAATGCCTGATGTAGTCGACCCTCGTTTCCAATGAGTTTGTAGGCACTCGTAGCATACTCTTTCTCGACCGTAATTCTTTTTTTCAGTCGGTTGTGTAAAATGACCAGGCAGTTGTCGAGGACTTCTTCCACTTTACATAATTCTTCGTGTGAAGGGCCTTGTCTACTGAAATGGCCCAGGCTATGCACGATGGTTGACGCACGATCTACCCCCTCTATAATTACATCGATCAGGGCTTTGGCTTCTACGGGTATTTGATTTTTGTTCATTAAAGATTCCAATCCCAATACACCCCCCTTGATGAAGTTCAGGGGATTATTGATTTCATGCCCCACGCCCGCAGCCAGAATACCCAAGGAAGCCATCTTTTCGGATTCGATCAGCTTCTTTTGTGCGCTTTTAAGATGGTCCAATGCATTTTGCGTTTCTTTTTGCTGTTCGTCGAGCTGCGCATTTTGATCTTTCAATTTGAAATTAGATAATTCAAGTTCTTCTGTCCGCTGTTGGATGATCGATTCCAGTTCGTCTGAATAAGAACGTATTTCAGCCTGTGCTTCTTTTAGGCTGGTAATGTCACTGCCAAAAGCAACAAACTCATTGGGCCTAATTCTGCTACCTGACAGGAGGGAATTCCAGGAAATTATGCGTTTAGCACCTGTTTTAGTGGTCACCGTCGTTTCATAATCTATAATTTGCCGATCCTTGGTCAGTTTATGCCAAATATCATCCGGTTCCAGCCGATCGGAAGTTTCCGGATGGATCAACTTCCACCACTGCTTATGGATGACTTCTTTTTGTTTGTAACCGGTAATATTTTCGGTTGCCGGATTTAAAAAAGTGCATTTTCCTGCCTCATCCATGCCAACAATCATCACTGGTGAGGCTTGAATAATGGCTTGAGAGTAATCCTTTTCACTTTTTATCTTTTCCTCGAACTGACTTTCCTTTCTTCGGATGTAGATAAATCCTCCGATGGTAAGGAAGTTAATTAGCAAGTAAACAATAATTAATCTTTTCAATGTTTTCCAATAAATAGCCCATAAGCGATCTTTATCTACCGTAAGAATGATGTCGTGATTCATCGTTACAGAGGGAGAGAAGCTCGCATATAAGCTTTCATTTCGGGTGCGATCGTATCCGTTAAAGAACTTTAGATCTCCGATCTGATTAGTTTGGGAAGTGTCCTGGAGGAAGTCAGCTGGTTTTCTCAGATATCTCCCGTAGTACTCTTTTTCCAAAGGATAATACAATTGAAGTGTGCCAAAAAGGTCATGACGTACCAGCAAATGATAACCTTGAGGTAAATTCAGCTGAGCTAGGCCGGAAGTAATACGCTGTAAGTCAATGGCTGACGTATTTACACCCACCAATTCACCATCCTCGTCGTATAAGGGTACTCGAATGGGTAAGATCCAATCTTCGATGGCTTCGAAATAATAAGGTTCTCCTATGGACAACCCCTTTTGTTGCTTAGTTAATTGGAAGGATCTTCGGGTTAGTGAGGACTGATTGAGATTGGGCCCTGTGCCACTTAGACTACCGGTAAAAGAATACACCTGTCCGGACGTATCTGCTAAGCCAATAGCGAGGAATTCATCCCAAATTTTCAGGGCATTTCTTGCAATTTCCAATCGCATTTCCTGTCCATCTTCTCCCGGATAATCGAGCATGCGCTGGCCAATGGAAAGCAGCCCCAACTCGCGTTGGCGAAAGGTCAATTGCATGTAATCACGAACTAAACGTGTATTAAAGGAGAGTTCCTGGTGTTCATTGGTCTTAGTTTGGTTCCATAGTATCACTGCAAGGATGGCGGCAATGGATAACAATGCAATCATTACGATTATCAACAATTTATTAAATACGCTCGAAGAGGTACGATGCATCTCGGGATTTTAATTGTTTGTCTAAAATACTAAAAAAGTGCCTGTCCTAAAGAGTGGCCGCTCAGCACAAAGGCAACGGCGCACGAAATCCCTAAAAACATCGTTTGAATGAATCAGAATGTATAACTTAGACCCGTTTATAATGTTCGTCAAGAGCAACCAACTCACCGTGATATGCTTAAGAATGCAGGAATAATCTTCATCGCCTTGGTCCTTGCAGCCTTCGTTTTTGTAGATGAGCCATCGATTTATAGAAAGAAATCTAGCGACAGTATTGATACTACCTTCAAAGATTCAGTGGAGGTGGATACCTGGCGGAACAATGGCATTTACTACGCCAAGTCCGTAAATCTCACCAATGTACCTTTGAAGGTAAAAATTTGTTACGTTACAGACCAGGGACAATACAGGAGCAAGGAACATTATCTGATAAGACCTGGTGGATCCGCCACCTTTCATTCGAATTATGGCATCAATCACGTGTCGGCTGTATTTCACGTTTTTACTGATCCCAGACCGCTGGAATGTCCTTTTGAGTAAATTGTTCTCATCTTAAAGGGCACTTTCCTTTCTTTTTTCTGGTTGTCTCGACATGCTTAAAATTGCCTGGTGTCCAGCTTATGCACACCCACTCCCGGAGAATCACAGATTTCCTATGGAGAAATATGAATTGTTACCAAAGCAATTGATGCTTGAAGGCACCGTTTCAGAAGATAATTTTTTCACCCCTGAGCCGATCGAAGAGTCGCTAATTCTGGAGGTACATGACGTTCAATACTGGCGGAAACTCAAAGATCTTGATTTAAGCAAAACAGAAATCCGCAAGACAGGTTTTCCTTTATCCAGAGAGTTGGTCAATCGCGAAACAACTATCGCTGGCGGCACCATCGCTTGTTGTGAGTATGCACTTATTCATGGTGCGGCCATGAATGTTGCTGGCGGTACACATCATGCATTTACCGATAGAGGGGAGGGCTTCTGCTTATTGAATGACATTGCTCTAGGGGCAAATTATTTGTTAAATCAGAAAAAAATTAAGCAAGTATTAGTGGTTGACCTGGACGTTCATCAAGGCAATGGAACTGCCCAAATCTTCCGAGGTGAGCACCGTGTGTTTACCTTTAGCATGCATGGGGCCAACAACTATCCGCTACAAAAAGAGGAATCAGATCTTGACATCGCGCTGCCAGATGGGACCGATGACGCTGCATTTCTTTCTTTATTGAGTTACCAGTTGGCTGGGTTAGTTGATAAATTGAGACCAGATTTTATTTTCTATCAATCTGGAGTTGATGTCCTGGCTACTGATAAGCTGGGCAGATTGGGGCTTTCCTTATCCGGTTGTGCAGAAAGAGATAGACTGGTCATTCAAACATGTTATGAAAAAGGCATCCCGTGGGTAGCAGTCATGGGGGGTGGGTATTCAGAGCGTCTCACAGATATAATTGAAGCACACGCCAACACTTACCGAGTGGCTGCATCGATGTATGAATAAAAGACCGACTACTTGACCACACTGAATTTGAGGAAACAGAGGCGCAGAATTTCTTTTAAGCGGATATATTTGCATTCAATCAACTGAAAAAGACTTTAGCAACAGTAATGTCAAAGAAAATAAGACTAAAAAAGGGATTTGACATCAATTTGGCAGGAAAGCCGGAGAAGAAACTGATCGAATTGAAAAGACCCGAAACATTTGCGGTCAAACCTACAGATTTTCCACACATCACACGTCCGAAAGTACTCGTACAAGCAGGTGATAACGTCAGGGCTGGCACCCCCCTTTTCTACGAAAAAACACAAGATGCAGTCATGTATTGTTCTCCGGTAAGTGGCGAGGTGGTAGATGTGAAACGTGGAGAAAAACGTAAACTTTTAGAAATAGTCGTTTTAGCGGATAAAAAGAATGACTACGAATCATTTGAAAAATTCTCTCAGGCCGAAGTCGGAAAACTTGATCGTGCAACCATTGTTGAGCAGCTGTGCAAGTCTGGAGTGTGGCCGCAACTCATTCAGCGACCCTTCGGCATAGTTGCTCATCCGACAGATGAACCAAAGGCTATTTTTATTTCTGCCTTTGACAGCCACCCACTGGCTCCTGATCTTGCCTTCACATTGAAAGGTCAGGAGAATTACTTCCAGGCAGGTATAGACATACTCCAAAAATTAACCAAAGGAGAAGTCCACTTAAATGTGGATGCCACAGCGGAAGTATCGGACGTTTTCAACAAGGCTGAGCACGTAGAGATCAATGAATTTTCAGGACCACATCCTGCCGGAAATGTAGGTATTCAAATCCATCACCTGGATCCTATAGCCAAAGGTGAGGTGGCCTGGACCATCTCGCCTTATGGTGTAACGCAAATCGGGAAATTATTTGTCGAAGGCAAATACGATGCATCAAAATTGATCGCTATCACCGGTTCTCAAGTACGAACGCCCGCCTATGGTGAGGTGCTTTCGGGTGCTTGTGTAGATAAAGTGTTAGATGATCAATTGAGATCTGGGAAAAATCGAATCATCACAGGTAATGTACTCACGGGAGAGTCCATCGGGCAGAAGGGTTATCTGGGTTATTATGACCAACAGCTGACAGTGATAATTGAGGGGGATGAATATGAGTTTATCGGATGGATGAAACCGACCATCAACAAACCATCAGTCCATCGTGCCTGGGGATTGCTTTCATTTTTGAACGGGTCTGGAAAAGAATATGTGGTCAATACCAATACCAATGGTGAACCACGTGCATTTGTAGAGACTGGAGTATTTGAAAAAGTATTGCCGATGGATATTTTACCCACTCATTTAATTAAGGCAATCATGGCCGAAGATTATGACGACATGGAAGCGTTAGGTATCTTTGAGATAATCGAAGAAGATTTAGCGCTATGCGAATTCGTCGACGTCTCGAAGCACAACATTCAACAAATAGTAAGAAGAGGAATAGAATTGGTTAAAGAAAGCTGATATGAAGTTGTTGAGAAATTTATTGGATAAACAAAAGCCGTTGTTTGAGAAAGGCGGCAAATTTGAGAAGTTTTATTACTTATTTGAAGCGCAGGATACTTTCCTGTTTACCCCTAAGCATACTACCGGAAAAAAGGGAGCACATATACGGGATGCGGTAGATCTCAAGCGATTGATGATCACGGTGGTCATTGCCATGATTCCCTGTCTGCTTTTCGGCATGTACAACGTAGGGCATCAACATTTCATTTCCACTGGACAGGGAGGAGATTTCATCGCTAAGTTTTTGTTAGGTGCAAAAGTCACTTTACCAATAGTCATTGTGGCTTATGCAGCTGGTGGACTGGTCGAAGTCGTGTTTGCGATTATACGGAAACACCCGATCAACGAAGGGTTTCTCGTTACAGGTATGCTTATCCCACTAATTATGCCACCGACCATTCCACTGTGGCAGGTGGCCTTAGGTACAATTTTCGCGGTCGTTATTGCCAAAGAAGCATTTGGAGGAACAGGGATGAATATTCTTAACGTAGCATTAACGGCTCGAGCTTTTTTATACTTTGCTTATCCTTCTGAAATTTCCGGCACCGGCAAAGTATGGACCTTTTTCGGTGGCCAGTCAGCCGTTGATGGTTGGTCAGGGGCTACCGCTCTTTCTTATGCGGCCGATGCATCAATACAAGGTGGATCAGTGACGGCACAGTATGCCGGTCATTGGTACGCTGGTATGTTTGATTTTTGGAACATGTTCATTGGGCTTATACCCGGCAGTATAGGAGAGACCTCTACTTTAATGTGTCTCATTGGCGCTGTGATTCTTATAGCCACAGGTGTTGCCAGTTGGAAGGTAATAATTGGTGTGTTCGCAGGAGCCTTCGGAATGGGTGCCCTATTTAATCTCATTGGTGGAAATTCATTTCTTGAACTGGCACCAACCTACCACCTGGTGATCGGTGGACTGGCCTTTGGTGCTGTATTCATGGCGACAGATCCGGTATCTTCAGCGCAAACAGAAGCAGGCAAATGGATTTACGGCCTTTTAATTGGCATCGTTACGGTCTTAATTCGCGTAATTAATCCGGCATACCCGGAAGGAATCATGCTTGCGATTCTTTTCATGAACGTATTTGCGCCACTAATAGATTTTTACGTTGTAGAAGCAAATAAAAAAAGGAGATTGAGTCGTGCAACAGTCTAATTTATATGTACTCGCTTTCGCTGCGGTGATGACTGCTGTTTTGGCAGGGGTTATGTCAACGACTTCACTTGCGCTAAAACCTTTACAGGATCGCAATGTAGAGTTGGACACGAAAAAGAAAATTCTCGGAGCGGTAATGGACATAACTACCTACGAAGAACCACAACAAATTCTAGACCTTTACAAACAGAGAGTTTCTTCTTTGGTAGTAGATGTTAATGGTAACGAGATTCACGAAGATGAAGCGGGCAACCCGCTAATTGCGGAAAAAATTGATATTGGTAAAAACAATAAAATAAACCCTGAGAATCGCTATTATCCGGTATTCAAATTTATGGGTGAAGACGGTGAGCAGGTTAAATCCTACATTTTTCCCATGTTCGGTCGCGGTCTTTGGGATTGGATATCCTGTTACATTGCATTAGAGGCTGACTTGAACACGGTGAGAGGCATTGCTTTTGATCATAAACAAGAAACTCCAGGATTGGGAGCAAGAATTACTGAAGAGGCCGTATACACACGCTATCAGGGGAAAAAGATTTATGAAAATGGTCAGTTGGTTTCCATTACCATGGTCAAGGGCGAGGGTAATTCAGGGCTCAATGCACACCAGGTAGATGGCATGTCCGGTGCCACAATGACGGCCAATGGGGTCAATGACATGTTAAAAAATTATCTAAAGGATTACAAAGCTTACATGGATAAAGTCAAGTCCGATAAATCGAGCAAAACAGCCGCTTTATGAGTACAGAAACTATAGAATTAGAAAAAGCTAAAGTCAAAGAACCGGCAGAGGAATTGCTGTCGAAGCGTCGTAAAAAAATTGTAGCTGATCCACTCGGGGATGACAATCCAATCACTGTACAGGTATTGGGTATCTGCTCAGCGCTGGCCGTTACGGTGAAAATGGAACCGACATTAACCATGTCAATTGCCGTAATCTTCGTGATCGTTTTTTCAAATTTGATCATCTCCTTGTTGAGAAACACGATACCGAACAGAATCCGCATCATCGTGCAACTTGCGGTAATAGCCACATTGGTTACAGTGGTGTCTGAGGTATTGAAAGCTTACAGCTATGACATGTATAAAATTTTGGGTGCCTATGTGGGATTGATCATAACCAACTGTATAGTAATGGGACGTTTGGAAGCTTTTGCTATGGGCAATAAACCTTATGATTCAATACTAGATGGCTTCGGTAGCGGTTTTGGGTATGCATGGATCATTTTGGTGGTTGCATTTTTTAGAGAATTACTCGGCTCAGGTAGCTTGTTTGATGTGGATATTTATGGAGCGGTTGGAAGTATGCTTGGTATAACCTTGCAAACCAACGGTCTGATGGTGGACTCTATCGGGGCCTTTATGATCTTAGGTTTAATCATATGGATTCAGCGCACAAAAAACGGTTACGTAGAACATTGATAAGCTTTTCATAAATGGAATCAATAAACATTATTATTCGAGGTATTTTCATTGACAACATGGTATTTACTTACTTTTTGGGTATGTGTTCCTTTTTGGCCGTATCCAAAAAAGTTAAAACAGCCGTCGGTCTGGGCATGGCTGTGATCTTTGTTCTTACCGTGACTGTACCCATCAACTGGATCATTCAGGAAAATATTTTGAAGGAAGGTTCCCTTGCTTGGTTGGGACCACAATTTGCAACGGTCGACCTTACATTTCTTCAGTTCATAATTTTCATTGCGGTAATAGCTGCAATGGTGCAATTAGTGGAAATGGTCATTGAAAAAGTGTCACCCGCACTTTATGGCTCTCTAGGAATTTTCCTACCATTGATTGCAGTTAATTGTTCAATTCTCGGTGGTTCGTTATTTATGGTGCAGCGTGACTATAGCATCGTAGAAGCCACAGCCTATGGGTTTGGTTCTGGAACTGGATTCTTTCTGGCCATCATTGCCCTTGCTGCCATCAGAGAAAAACTGAAATACTCCAACATTCCCAATGGCTTAAAAGGATTAGGAATTACAATGCTCATTACCGGATTGATGGGATTGGCTTTCAAATCGTTCATCGGTATTTAGACGAACCAGTCTTTTTTTTAAAAAAAAAGCCCGATATCTGTGGGATATCGAGCTTTTGACCTGATTAAAGAACAAATTAAATCGTTAACCTAAATTCAATAGGTATCATAATTTGACTGGATACCGGTACGCCATGGATTACTGGTGCTTCAAACCTGAAGCTTGAAATTTTAGCTTCTACAGCTTTGGTTAAATCATTACAAGGCGAACCCAATATCTCGTATTCCTTGATCTTTCCTTGTCTGTCTAGGTGGATCAATACTTCTACTGTTCCTTCCATACCATTGTCACGGCAATGAGAAGGGTACTCGATGGTGCGAAGTACTTCCTGGTAGTTGGAAACAATAGGTTCCATACGTACCTGTGTGCTGGCATCGTAAAAGGCTCCTAACCATACGACACTCAAAAAAACAACTAATAAACTTCTCATAACATCCCTTCTTTTTAGTAATCTAATTGCAATATTAAGCAAATGTTAACTAAAATCGTTCATTTAGTTAATATATAATTAATATTTTCTTAATATAAGCACTAGGTAATTGACTAATTTACAGCATGCCGCTACGTATTTTCACCTCTTCTGCAGGCTCAGGAAAGACTTACACGTTGTCCAAAATGTACCTGGAATTGGCTCTAAGAGAGCCCATGAATTTTACGCAGATTTTGGGTGTAACTTTTACCAATAAGGCAACGGAGGAGATGAAATCCCGGATTCTATCGCTTCTAAACGAATTGGCTGAAGATAAAAATCCGGAGCTTTCAGCTTCATTACAGAATACCCTTAATATTTCAAAGGCATCATTGGCTGGTCAGGCGAATTTACTTTACCGCCGCATGCTGCATGCTTATCATCTGTTTGCCATCGTCACCATCGATAGCTTTTTTCATCAGGTGATCCGCGTTTTTGCGCGTGAATTGGGTATACAGAATACTTTTCGAATTGACTTAGATACTGAAAAAATACTAGATCTGGTCATTGATCAAATGTTGGTGGACATAGACAAGGCGTCCAATAAACCACTGCGTGACTGGCTGACGTCTTTCGCCATGGACAAGCTTATGCGAGGTCAGCACTGGGATTTTAAAGCTGACCTACTCCGATTATCGAAAGAAATGCTCAAAGATGACTACCTCTTACATAAGGGTAGATTGTCTGATATCAAGGCACCAAGATCCTTTTTTCAATCTTTTAAAGGCAAAGTAGAGGAACCGCTTGAGATGGCTCGCAAACATGCACAAAGCGGAATTAATCAAATTAATGCCATTGGTGGTATAGATCTGCTCAAAAGTAAAGAACGAGGACCTGCGGGATTGTTCCAGAAAGTTTATGCAGGAGACTTTACCATAACAGAAAACAGAAAAAAGGCCAGCGGCCAAATAAGTGCCTGGTTGGTAAAAAAAGCAGACGAGGACAAAAATTTAGTGGAACAGGTCAAAACGAAGCTTTGGCCACATTATGATTATTTGATTCGTGAGAATGAAAATGTACAGACGGCCTTGTCTGTAAAGAGATTTTTTTATGCTTTTGGTATTCTTGCCGAAATTTCAAAAGAGCTTGAAAAATACCGTCAGGAAAATGACGTGTTGCTTATATCTGATCTTACCGATTTCCTTCGACAAATTATCCGTGACAGCGACACGCCTTATGTATACGAAAAAATTGGCGCACGTTACCAGCATTTCCTGATTGACGAATTTCAGGATACTTCAATGCTTCAGTGGAATAATTTTTCACCCTTAGTTGCAAATAGTCTCGCCAGTGGCAAAGAAAACCTCGTGGTTGGCGATGTGAAGCAATCGATTTATCGATGGCGTGGGGGTGATTGGCGATTGCTTAACCATGGATTACAAAATGAATTCGATGAGGTTAGCCAAGAACAACTGGATAAGAACTGGCGAAGTGCACCTGCCATAGTGAATTTCAACAATTTTATTTTTTCGGAGGTGCCCAACCAAGCGCTTCAACGTTTTGCTGCCGTGAGCTCTCAGGATTGGTTTACAAAAGCCCTAAAGGCTTACAGTGTTGAGGGTGTTAAACAGGTGGCCCAATGGACGAAGTTGGATGGACTTGTAGACCTTCAATGGCTGGAAGGTAAGGAATGGAAAGCTTTGTCCCTTCAGGACCTGGTAAAAGCAATTGAGGGTTATCAGGCCAAAGGCTTCGCGTTACGTGACATGGCCATTTTAACGCGAACCGCTAGAGAAGGTAGGGAGGTTGCAGAGTACTTACTTCGTTACAAGGATAGCGCGGCAGCTAAACCAGGTGTCAGATATGATGTGGTAAGCTCTGAAGCACTTTATTTACAATCGAGTGCAGCCATTCGGCTCATAGTTTCATTCATGAAGTCACTTTTTAACCCCAATGACCTCATTGCCAGGGCTGAGTGGATCAATGAGTACATCAGGCTAAGTGATCATGCGATCCAAAATGCTTTTCACTATTTGGACTCCTGGCAAAATATCTTACCTCAAGCCATCCGTCAGGAGATCGACATTGCTCACCAATTTAACCTCTACGAGTTGGTCGAGTGGATCATTCGTGGGTTTAAATTAAATCAATTGGATCATGCCTACAGTTACCTGCTCGGCTTTCAGGATGCCGTGCTGGACTACAGTAAAACAGAAAAGGGGGATGTCGCGAACTTTTTGATTTGGTGGGAGGACATCCGAAAAGAACGGGCCATTAAAGTGTCTGATGACAATGACGCCATACGCATTCTTACTATTCACAAGGCCAAAGGCTTGGAGTACCCTTTGGTCTTTATTCCATTTTTAAATTGGAAATTGGATCATGACGGATTATTGGAAAACATTCTTTGGTGTACACCGCCAAAAAATCACACGTGGCTTGGCGAGTTGCCGGTGGTGCCTATTCGTTATTCTTCCGACCTCGACCAAACGGTGTGGTCAGTCATTTACTGGCAGGAAAAGTACAGCGCCTACATGGATGCGATCAATTTGTTGTATGTCGCCTTCACACGCCCGAAACTGGGTCTCTGGGTCAGGGGACCTGGGCAAGAAGCGCCAATTAAAGAGGCGTCGCATGTGGGCGACTGGTTGTGGCTGATTGTTAAGGATAGGAGTGAATGGGATTCTTCCACGCAAAAATTTGTCTTAGGGAAAGCCGGAGAGCCGGAAAAGTATAAGGCGGTCAAAGGGGAGGTGTCATTAGGCACTTATACGTCAGCCACCTGGCGAGAAAGGTTGCAAGTAAAAATGCCATTGGATAATCAAGATCCGAGAAGATTAGGCATTAAGTGGCACGATGAGTTGTCGGTGGTCAGAGAATGGACAGATGCCTCGGTCTCGGACGAATTGCTTGATTTTTTGCAGTTGCCCCATGTCCGTCCTTATTTTGAAAATCTGGATGAATGTTTTAGGGAGGCGCCTTTATTATTGCCGGACGGTCAAGCATTTCGTGTAGATCGTCTCATCAGGAAAGCTGACCGGTGGATATTGATTGATTTTAAGTCTGGCAAGCAGAAGGCAGCTCACAAAAGTCAAATACGTAAATATATGGCAGCGCTCAATGAAATGGGCTACCAGTCACTCGAAGGTGTACTCCTCTACATTCCATCTGGCGAACGGGTACTACTATGAGTCAATTCATCCAGGAAGTAGCTGATTGGGTAAAGAAGCAATATGGGGATCAGATACAAGCGGTTACAGTAATTTTTGCCAACAAGCGTGCGGGTTTGTTTTTTAAAAAAGCGCTTGCCGATGGGCTTAAAAAACCTATTTGGCAGCCGGAGATTTTAAGTTTGGAAGACTTCATTCACAAGCAGAGCCGTTACACCAAAATATCAAGCATTGCGGCCGTCTACAAACTTTACGAATGCTACCAATCCTTGCGTTCCGGAGCAGAGCGATTCGATCAGTTCTTTTTTTGGGGGGAGATGATTCTACGGGATTTTGAAGAGATTGATCAATACCTTGTAGCGCCTGACAAGCTTTTCACTTTTATCGAAAACCAAAAAGAACTGGATGAGGCATTTTTTTTTCTAGAAGCAGAAGACAGGGAAATTATCACGAGCTTCTGGAATACTTTTCTACCAGATGCTACGCCGAACCAGCAAGCCTTTTTGCAAACATGGAAAATATTAAAGCCTCTACATGCCGCTTTTACAAAAAAATTACGGTCGGAGGGGGTGGGGTACAATGGTCTCATTTATCGAGATTTTCTAGAAGAACTGCCCCAGCAAGTAAATGGTCCGGTGGTTTTTGCTGGTTTCAATGCGCTCACATTCGCAGAGGAACGAATAGTAAAGCACTGGGTGAAAAACTTTGGTGCTAAAATATTCTGGGATTTGGATGCGCATTATGTGGAGGATCCTTATCAGGAGGCGGGTAAGTTTTTCAGACAATACCTGAAAGATCCTGTCCTGGGCCGCACATTTCCAGATGATATACCTAAAAAAATCGATCAGGGTAATCTTGAGATCAACCTTACGGGGGTTTCTCTGGAAATAGGTCAAACGAAAGCAATGGGTGAGAAATTGTTTGGCTTAATATCAGCGGGCAAGTTGGAACCCGAACGTACCGCCATTATTCTGCCTAAAGAACATTTGCTTTTTCCCGTGCTACATGCCCTCCCAGCCTCGATTCGAAAGGTCAACGTGACCATGGGCTATCCCCTCAGGGAAACATCTGTGTATGGACTGTTAGAGAGTTTGATAGATCTTCAAATCCAGAAACGCATAGACCTGCTCAGCGGAGTTTCATTTTACACACGACCGGTGCTAGATATACTATCGCACCACATGATTAAAGGATACGATACATCTTTCATCGACGAATGGATCAAGGAAATCCAAGACAACAACATCATTCGCTTGTACCTGGAAGAGTTTGTGTCTACTAAAACTTTGTGGAAAGCCATATTCCAGGATGCGGTGCATCCACTTGAATACCTCGTGGAAGTCCTCCAGTTACTAAAAAATATGCCCGATTCGATGTCGCGCATGGATCACGCGGTGCTGGTGCAATTCATTGTCGAACTTCAGGATTTACAAGAGCTACTGGCAGAGCAGGAGCTGGGATTTCCTTTCATTCAAAAGCTGCTTCGAAAATGGTCAAGATCGGTAAGGTTACCCTTTAGTGGTGAACCCCTTGAGGGCATTCAGGTAATGGGCGTTCTGGAGACGCGTAATTTAGATTTTGACCACGTTTTCATTTTGGGACTAAATGAAGACAGCTGGCCAACAGTATCCAGAAAGGGTTCTTTTATTCCACATAACATCCGTAAAGCCTTTGATTTGCCTGTCTACGAACACCAGGATGCGATTTATGCCTATCTATTTTACCGTTTGCTCCATGGGGCTACACGCATTGATGCTTACTACAATACAGTAGCTGAATTCAATATCAATGGTGAAGTCAGTCGCTACATCAGACAGCTGAAGCACGAGACGAGCCTTCCTATCAAAGAACAGCTACTTACGCATGCTTTAAGTGGTCAGTTGCCCGTACCCATAACCATAGAAAAAGATGAAAATATCTTACACAAGTTGGTTCAGTTTACCACCAGTTATGTAGGCAAAGGAGCAAGTAAATTTTCTCCAACCTCACTGGAATATTACCTGACATGCCGGCTGAAATTTTACTTCAGGTACGTGCTCCGTCTTTATGAACCCAAAGAGGTTCAAGATGAAATGGATGCCATGATCTTTGGAACTTTACTTCACAAGACCATGGAATTACTTTACCGCGATTTTGTGAATAAAGAAAAACGGGATATCGTCAGTCCCGCAGATTTCTTCTACTTGAGGTCTGGAGTGCCCGGTATGTTGAATCAAGCCTGCCTGACTCATTTCAAGGTAAAAAATAGCAAAAAATTTAAGTTGGAGGGAAAGAATGCCATTGCTGCGGCCGTCGTTGAACAAATGGCTTATCGAATACTTAGTTTGGATGAACAATATGCCCCTTTTAAACTCTTGGCTATAGAAGCAGACAAACCACAGGGATACGGTTGGGTACATAAGTTCGAGGTGGCTGAAAGAAAATATGCGGTACGTATCGGTGGTCAAATTGATCGCATCGATATGAAGCAGCACAAGATTCGGATCATTGACTACAAAACAGGAGCAGATAACAAATATTTTGATCCAGATACGATCATTGACCGTGAAAGTAAAACAAGGAATAAGGCCGCCTTTCAAACCTTGTATTATAGTCTGCTTTATCATAAAAAAGAGATGGATAATGGGATGGCCATAGAACCCGGTATCTTCAATACCCGGGAAATGTTTAAGGATTCTTTCGATTGGAGGATTTTCGAAAAAAAGAGTCACAGTGGTAGTACGCCGGTAACAGATGCTAGAGAGTATTTTCGATGGTTTGAAGGCGTGTTGGATGAACTACTTAGAGAAGTTTATGATCCGAACGTTCCTTTTGACCAAACCAACGATCTTAGAAAGTGCCAATACTGCGAGTTTAAAGACATATGTGGGAGATAGTTGGGATAGAATTGCTACCTAGAAGGCTGAAAGAAGCCAACGGAAGCATTAGCCCGATCCGACAAATGCCAAGGGGTACATGAAGCGCTAAAGCAGACTGGCAACGAATTGAAAATATATAAAATGACCTAACATGCAGGGGCAGCTCGTATGCAATAAAAGCTAAATTCCATTCAGACGTTGCAGGGGCAAAAAGAAACCTTAGACGCCCATTTCTTCAATCGAACCAACGATTGTCCTCAACGCATAACTGAGTTGCTAAACTGAAAAAATTATCGACAGAATACCGGAAGTGTTCAAGGTTCTGTAGAAGTTAAGGTCAAATCTCGATAGAGCTCAAGAAAGTCCAAGTAAGTCGGCACCACAGTGTTTGAGAACGTGCTGCTGGCATTAAAAAGGGCACAGAATCCAGTTTGATAGGTGGTGTCCAATACAATTTCGGAGCGAAAATTATTCACATATCCCCCATGATACAGTAGTGATCTTCCGTGATAATGAATCACGCGCCAGCCAGAGGCATATGCTGTTTCGGTTACGCCATCCCATTTGTTCGGACTCCTCGGATCCGATTGTGACGACGTTAACGACGTGAAGGCGGCACGTATGGTTTCGGGTGGAATCACTTCGCGTCTATGTCCGAGTAAAGCCTTCAGCCAAATCGCCATATCCTCGATGGACGCATTGACACCGCCGGCGGCAACGACGTTGTAGTATTTCTGATTATAGTCTTCAACCACATAGTCACCAGACCATCTCCGGTAATCATGCGGATAAGCCTTGTCACGGAGACTATCCATTTCTTCAAAACTTGTACTTGCCCGATTCATTCCCAATGGGATAAATATTTCGTTTATGAGTAGGTCTTTGAACGAATGCCCTGTTCGCTTAGCCAATATTGGTTCTACAAGTGCAAATGCTGCGTTTTGATATTGATGAAAGCCAGTGGGGCCTTCCATAGCGGCACTTCGAAAACGTGGGAGAAGTTCATTTAGGGTTTCGCCACGTTCCAATTGATGCGTAAAGGTGTGACCCCGCAGGCCTGTGGAGTGACTCAATAAGTGCCGAATTTGAATGTCATTGCCGTGTTTTGGATTGGATAAACCAAATGACGGTAAAAAATTAGTTACTGTATCGGTGAAAGCTATATTGGAGTCTTGCTGCATCACCAAATGAGCCAATATGCCGGCAAATCCTTTTGAAACACTACCCAAACGAAAAACTGTTTTTGAAGTTACTGGGTCATGGGTAGCAAGATTTCTTACCCCATAGGTGCCGGTGAATAAGGTCTGATTCCCACCAACGATAGTCATCGCAGCTCCCGGTGTACCGCTAAGCTGAAAATGACTTTGCATGAGATGGTCAAATGCGCGGATCAGGTTAGGAATCACCTGTCGGGTAGTCCGAGAGGGTGGTGGGTTGTCTTCAACAACATACATGGCGCCCACGGCCATTGACGCGATCACCAAAACAATTGCATACTTCATTGCACACAAAAAGATGTATTTTGTTTCATAATTCCAACCTCATTTATTCGACATACCTAATTCGAAAATACTAACGTAGCGATTAACGTTACATCTACTCAAGCCATCGATCGCATCAAGCTTTTATGATATCGATCAATTGACAAAGATGGATAAATGATGATCGCCCGGGCAATGATTCATCTCTTCCTAGCAAGTAAATGGTCATTTTGTAAAAAAAGCAACAAGCCAGAGAATGATAGACCTATCCTGCCAAAACCAGAAAAACAATAAAGCAGCAAAAGCAGGAAGCCATGAACTCATGGTAACTACCTGCGAGTTGTTGGAATTTTTTTGCTTTCAATGATGACTTTTTCTACCGGAAAATGGTAAGAGAATGGCTGCAGCATTTGATTCGCTAAACTTGTTTGCCATTTTAATTGGATTTCTACACCAATGCTACATCCTTACAAAATAGACCTGGCATGAGACCGGTTGGTTCTGTATTTAGAAGTTAAGACCTGTCCTTAATGCTGAACTCCTGCGTTGAGGTTTTCTTCGGTCAAATTTTTGGAGGTTTTCTTAGCTTCTTTATTTCGCTTCGCCTGGATTTCTGGTCTAACCTTGATTTTTCCGCTGACAATGGCCGACTGGTTTTTTTGCGACTTTTTTTTACCGTAAAGGCCTTTTGAATGAGTCGGTCCAATTTTTTAAAAACCATTTCCCGATTTTTAATCTGCGATCTGCTTTTATCGGAGGAAAGCTTGAGTTCCCCCTGTTTGGTCAGACGATTCTCCCAAGCCAGCAATAGGCACTTTCTTTGAGTTTCGCTTAAGCATTTACCATTTGCCACATCAAGCGTCAATATGACTTTGGTGCTGGTTTTATTGACGTGCTGCCCACCCGGCCCACCGCTTCGGGCAGTTTGCAGTGTGATGTCTTTGTGAAGTTGACTAATTGACGGACGTAACATAAATTTTAGCTTGCTGCACTTTTAAGAATTCAAGTTCAGCATCAAGTCAACAATGATCAGTAAGAAAATAATCGTGATTAAATCTGTGACACTCCATGTCTAGGGGAACATCGAAAGAAAATCAACTCCGCAAAAGTAAGTCCGATGACTTCACGAAAGCATTGATCAAAGATGACAGCCCATTATTTGTAGTTTGAATTCACGTAACTTTGATAACAAGAAACAAGATATGAGCGAACCCATTAAACATGAATGCGGCATAGCCTTGATTAGGCTGAGGAAGCCACTGCAGTATTACATAGAAAAATACGGTTCAGACTACGCGGCCAGAAAGACGTATTTGTTGATGCAAAAACAGCACAACAGGGGCCAGGATGGTGCAGGCGTAGCCAATATCAAATTGGACTTATCGGCTGGTTATCGATACATCAGCCGCATCAGGAGTGTAGAAAGTCAACCCCTAGAAGATATTTTCGCTAAAATTTCAGATCGCTTTACCAAGGCCCGGGAGCAAGATGCGGAACTTTACACAAATGCTGAATGGCTCAAGGAGAACCATGCCTTCACCGGAGAAATCTGGCTAGGACACCTGCGATACGGTACTCACGGCAAGAATAACATTGAGAACTGTCACCCTTTTTTAAGACAAAACAATTGGCGCAGTCGGAATTTGGTCATGGCTGGTAACTTCAATATGACCAATGTGGATGAGTTGTTCCAGTTGCTACTGGGCTTGGGACAACACCCAAAAGAAAAGATTGATACAGTGACGGTAATGGAAAAAATAGGGCATTTCCTGGATGAAGCCAATCAAGAAATTTTTGATCGATACAAAGGCCAACTCGATAACCCAGAAATTACCGAGCGCATAGAAGAAGAGCTGGACCTTCACGAGGTGCTCGTACGCGCTTGTAAAGACTTTGATGGTGGATATGCCATAGCTGGTATTGTAGGACATGGCGCTTCGTTCGTGGCCAGAGATTCCGTTGGTATAAGACCGGCCTATTATTACTCAGATGACGAAGTGGTGGTAGTGGCCTCGGAGAAACCCGCCATAAAGACCGCCTTCAATTGTGAATACAGTGACATTAAAGAAATACATCCGGGTCATGCCCTGATTATTGATAAAAATGGTGAATATGCACAGCATCAATTTACTGAGCCGGCTAAAAAGCAGTTGTCCTGCAGTTTTGAAAGGATTTATTTTTCACGAGGCACCGACCCTGACATTTACCAGGAAAGGAAGCAATTGGGACGCCAACTGATTCCACAGGTTCTCAAATCAATACATTTCGACCTGAAAAATACGGTATTCTCTTATATCCCAAATACTGCGGAAACTTCTTTTTTAGGTCTGGTAGATGGGCTCGATGAATACCTGATTGAAAAACGGCGTGAAATATTATTGGAAGGCAAGCCGGATAATTTCAGCGCTGAGGAAATTATTTCCTTTCGGCCGAGAGTAGAGAAATTGGTTTTGAAAGATGCTAAGTTAAGAACGTTCATCACGAACGATAGCGATCGTAACGACTTGGTAGCTCACGTATATGACACCACGTACGAAGTGATTAAAAAGAAGGTGGATAATTTGGTAATTATAGATGATAGCATTGTACGAGGAACCACACTAGAACAAAGCATCTTAAAGTTACTGGATCGATTGGCACCTAAAAAAATTGTCATTGTATCCTCTGCACCGCAAATAAGATTTCCTGATTGCTATGGAATTGATATGAGTAAAATGAAGGATTTTGTGGCTTTTCGGGCTTTACTTTCTTTAATTAAACAACACCGCAAGGAACACCTACTGGATGAGGTATTTGATAAATGTTTGGCGGCTGGTAATGACTTGAACCAACCCAATTTTGTCAACCAACTTTACACACAGTTCACTTACGAGGAAATCAGTCGTCGCATTGCGGATATTATTAAGCCCGAAGGCATGAAGGCAGACCTCGATGTGGTGTACCAGACGGTGGATGGCCTCCACAAAGCTTGTCCCAATCATTTAGGAGATTGGTACTTCACGGGCAATTACCCCACGCCAGGGGGAAATCGGGTAGTTAATCGTGCATTCATAAATTTCATGAAGGGCATCGAGGTACGTGCTTACTGAGTGTGCCTGAAATTGATCCCTCTTCAGGTTTTCTGTTTCTTCTTCTTGGCAGCTGGAAAAAGGATATTGTTCAATATGAGCCGATAACCTGGGGAGTTAGGGTGTAGGTTAAGGTCTGTCGGCTCTTCACTAACAAAATGCTGATAGTCTTCCGGATCGTGGCCTCCATAAAATGTCCAGAATCCCTTGCCCAACAGGCCATGAATGTATTTTGCCTCACCAATGTTTCTATTTTCACCCATGATTACCACATCTGACTTCACCAATTGCTTTTTAAAAGCCGTAGTTTGGCCCATGAATCCTGGAATAACTTGCTGGTGGTTCTGGGTAAGCATGGTAGGTATTGGGTCCCATTTGGCTGAGAATTGAAACAAGCTGAAAAAATCATTACCCTGAACCAACCCCCGTTCATTGGCTTGATTATCAATGTTGGAGTATTCGTACTGATAAGGATCTCTCACCAGAGTAAAATCTTCAAAGGCTAAAGTGGGAGTAAAGTCCATCTTTTTTTGTGCCGCTGGGTCAGCCGGGTCGCCATCGTACATACTTTCGCAAATGTCAACGCCTTCTGCGGCCAAAGCAATGTCATAGGTGTCTGCAGCAGAACACATGGCAAACAGGAAACCGCCACTTGCCACATAGGCATTGATTTTCTTTACTACGGCCAGTTTCATCTGAGAGACTTTATCAAAACCATGTTTTTTCGCCAGGGCCTCATATTCTCTCTGTTGCTGCTGATACCAGGGAAAATGTTGATATACGCGATAAAACTTGCCGTACTGACCAGTAAAGTCTTCGTGATGCAGATGTAGCCAATCATATTTTGGTAGGTAGTCTGCCAGCACTTCGTCGTCGAAGATTATTTCATACGGAATTTCGGCATAGGTTAGCACCAAGGTCACTGCATCGTCCCACGGCTGCTTACTTTTCGGTGAATAAACCGCTATGGTTGGAAATTTCTCCAACTTCATGGCGTCCATGTTGGATGAGGGACTGGATATTTCAGCCAACAATCTATTGGCCTCTGCATCAGATATTACCTGGTAGGATACAT
Source organism: uncultured Roseivirgaceae bacterium (assembly GCA_964403075.1). Lineage (GTDB taxonomy): Bacteria > Bacteroidota > Bacteroidia > Cytophagales > Cyclobacteriaceae > CAYOEV01. Next base: position 26,367 of record CAYOEV010000020.1, read on the forward strand.
TTCTAATAATGCACTCATTTTCAATTTGTTGGTCATGATTAACCATAAAACTACCTCCACGATAGTTGAGCAGCCAGTCCACTTTAATATCATAAGTGAGTATCCAATAAGCAATTCCATAAGCCTTCAAATGATTGCTCTGAGATTCATCCATAGGGATCAGCAAACGTGCCGCCTGTGTATTAAAAAAACCGATTATCAAGAAGCTAACCAACCAAATCCGCATACGTAATAATTTAAACTGTTAATCGATATAACGATAGATACGTTCGTTTAATTTTCCATTCCAATTTCATGAATCTTACTGAAAACATACGTGAAGCTTTCCGCTCTATTAAGAATAACAAACTCCGAACACTGTTAACTGCCGGACTTATCGCGATAGGTATCATGTGCCTGGTAGGTATTTTAACTGCCATTGACGGTATTCAGTTTAGCATTGATTCCAGTTTTTCCAATTTAGGCGCCAATACCTTTGATATTCAAGACTTGGAGACGGATCGTGGCATCACTCAAGGTAAGGAAGCCAAGACCTATCCTAAATTAAAATATGCTCAACTCAACGAATTCAAACAGAAGTATAACGGACCCGGAACAGTAAGTATTTACACAGTAATTACCTCATCTGCAGAGGTAAAAAGCAATTTAAAAGTAACCAACCCTAATATTTTGGTAAGAGGGGGAGACGAAAACTATTTAGCGGTGGATGGATACGACGTCTCCACGGGAAGACCCTTTTCGGCCAGTGAGGTTGAAAATGGTGCTTATGTCGCATTGGTAGGTAACGATGTGGTGAACGAGCTGTACGGAAACAATATAAATGTGGTCAACCAAAAGATTTCCTTACTGGGAAGTAAGTTCCGTATCATAGGCACCTTGGCTGAACAAGGCGGGGCCGGTGGCACTTCAAACATTGATCGTACAGTGATCATCCCCATGCAAACTGCCCGTATCGTAGCGCCTGAGCGAAACTTTGGTTACGAAATTGCGGTGGCCATCACAGATCCTGCAACCATGGAGTATGCCATGGGTGCAGCAGAAGGGTTGATGCGAACCATTAGAGGTGATAGGCCTGGAGCGGAAAGTTCATTTGAAGTAGAAGTCAGCCAGTCGCTTTCGGAAACTTTGGGCGACCTGACGGGCTACTTACGAACAGGGGGTTTCATTATTGGCATCGTTACCCTATTTGGTGCATCGATTGGCTTAATGAATATCATGATGGTGTCAGTCACTGAACGCACCCGGGAAATCGGGGTGAGAAAGGCATTGGGTGCCACGCCTTACAAAATTCGTTTGCAGTTTCTGATCGAAGCATTGGTCATTTGCCAGATTGGTGGATTAGGCGGTATCATCTTTGGTATTCTAATAGGCAATCTCGTGGCATTGCTGGTGGGTTCCGGTGAATTCATTATTCCCTGGCTATGGATCATTTTCGGAGTGGTCATCGGAATGATTGTCGGCCTATTATCGGGTGTAATTCCAGCCTATAAGGCCAGTCGAATGGACCCGATTGAGTCACTTAGATTTGAATAAGAGGCCTTCCCAAAAGGAAAGCCTTTGGTGTCCGTTAAGCTTTGCGGAAGTAAACCCTTTCTTTTTTGTTGAACCGGTTTCTGTATTTGAGTATAAAACCGTCTCGCTTAACTTTCACACGGTATTCATAAGGTACTTTTTTTCGCTCTTCTGTAAACGAATCGTAATTCAGGATCAGGTCTTTACCATTTAATATCCAGGTACCTCCTTTTTTGCCGTAGTTGTTACGGTCATGGTAAAAATTTTTATCTACCCGGAAGGTTAAAGACTCGCCTACTTCAAAGTAGGGCCTTCTACTTTTTACTTTAACCACTGTCCAGGTGGGTTTTTCTGCCACTAACTTTTCGAACTTACTTTGAGCCTTTAGGTCAAATGTCCAGAAGCTAATGAACATTCCAATAAGCAATAACTTTAATTTCATAGTTGTCGTCCTTTTAAAAAAGGGTCCAAATAATGTGCCTAAATTTAAAACAGTTAGAGAATGAGTCATCCACTGGATATTAATCTTTTACGGAATTGCATACGAGATGTACGGGATTTCCCTAGGCCAGGTATTGTATTTAAAGATATTACGCCTGTTTTGGCAGACCCGTTACTCTGTAAATCCTTGCTACATGCTTTGGTTTTGCCATGGATGAATCAAAGCGTGGATGCAGTAGCGGGCATTGAGTCAAGGGGATTTCTTTTCGGACTCTCCATGGCCCAGGAACTGAACGTGCCTTTTATACCCATTCGAAAAGAAGGCAAACTACCTGCCAAAACCATCAGTGAACGTTACGAACTCGAGTACGGCTTCTCTACACTTGAGATGCACGAAGATGCACTAAATACACCTCAGCACGTGTTAATCCATGACGACTTACTTGCAACGGGAGGCACAGCCTCGGCAGCCAGGTCACTAATAGTCCGTGCTGGTGGTGATGTGGCCGGCTTTTCATTCATTATCGAGTTGGACTTTCTGGACGGACGCAAGTCCATCGGACAACCCGGATTACAGGTATGCACGTTGCTGAATTACAGCTAACTTCAATGGGCATGATGTGACGCGCCAGAGTCAAGCTTCTTCAATTTCCTCGGAGAAATTGAAAAAGTGAATAAAGCATACGGTGCTACAAAAATCAAAGAGGACAGGGACAGATGCAGAAAAGCGGAGCCTGCGGGGCGGCCACATGGCTGAAATATTTTTTTAGGGAAAAGTGCTTAAGCAAAAGCCTATACATAAAGCAAAGCCTGGCTTTCAACGATCATCACATCCAAACAAGACGATGGTATTTCTATGATCTGAAACGACTGCAGGTACCTCGAAGAAAATAAAACACCTTCAATCGTAAACGATGGTCACCTCTTTGAGATGCCCAAGTGCATTGAATCGAAATTGAAGCGATTGATTAGGTCCACATGACCTCGTAACCGGATAACGGAAATACTTCTCGTTCCGATCCGCTAATTGGTTTACGGGAGCCTTGCCCAACAGAAGTTCAATTTCATTTTGGGTACTGCCAAGTAAATGGCTTTGGTTTTCGGTTAAATGGCGTGCACCCATCAAACGTACACTATCGCAAGGCTCACTCTTTTTCCATGCTTTTGTATCAAACCCAGGGATTACCGGTGTGAAATAACAAGCCGTGACCAAAAAAAGTAATAAAAACAACCATCTATGATTTGGCAGTTGCATACGTTTTGCTTTTCAATACCCATAACCAACCCCCCAGAAAAACAAAAAGTGCAATTCCCGGCCAGTAAGCCATAGGTAATAAGAGAACAATTACCGCTGGACTCACGATGGTGGCACGGATAATTTCTAAATCTATCCAACGACTCGCATTCTCCAGGATCAGACCTGTAAGCCACACACCCAGTACAATGTGAAAGGCGAAAAGACCTTTCATCCACGCATCAAGGACTTCCAGACTGAAAAGGAAATAAGCCGTAAAGACCAGCAACATTACAAACTGACTGACGATGTATGGGAAAAGACGTGGCATGGGGGAAGGGTTGAATTTTTTATCCTCACTATTAATTACGGGGGCTGGTTGATAGCCGCCTTCTTCATCTGGCTGCCACCCTGGTTTGTATACCAGCATCTTGAGTTTATCAGTCCATCCCGGTGTGCGTCGCACTTGCGTGAACATATCATAGACCGGCTGCAGATTGGCCTTAATTGGATTCCATGTACGTACTGGTTTGGTGACACCATAGGTGGGCCTTTCTTCCTCTTCTTTAAAGGTACCGAACAAGCGATCCCATATTATCAGGACACCCGCATGATTCTTATCAATGTACTTGGGGTTTCTTCCATGATGTACACGGTGATGAGAAGGGGTATTTAAGAAATATTCAATCCAGCGAGGTAATTTGTTGATGGCGTCAGTGTGAATCCAGAATTGATAAATCAAATTGATGCCTTTCATGGCTACGAAAGAAAGGGTGCTGAAACCCAGGAATGCGAGAGGTAAATAAAAGAGCATGGAAAAAAAACTACCCAATGAGTTTTGTCGCAACGCTACTGATAAGTTATAATCTTCACTTTGGTGATGAACTACGTGAGTGAAATTCCAGAGAAAATTGATTTCATGGCTTGCCCTGTGGTACCAATAGTAGAAGAAATCAATTGCCAAAAACAGGATCACCCCAGTCCACCAATTGATCGGAATATACATGAACGAAAAATGTGTATATACCAGCTCATAAACTCCAACACCCAACACCTTAAGAAATGCCCCGCTGACCTGTGAAGTAATTCCGCAACTGATATTGGTGACGGCATCATTTAAACGGTAGGTGTTTTTCTTTTTAATTGCCTCGTAGATTAGTTCAAGCACTATTAAAAAGAAATAAAGAGGTATCGCCAACACCACCGGGTTCAAATTCATAAGGATCAAAAATAAGCATTACTTAATTTGCAGACATGTTAAAAGTTTTCAAAGTACTCCGTATTTTCTCAGTGATCATTTTTCTCATCGTATTGACCTTGTCTTACGCCTACATCCCATTGACGATCGACAGTGGTTGGGAAGCCATCGATCGTGTGGGTAGGGGTCAGTTTTTCTATGGGTTTCTTGGTCTTTTCGTAGCAATGGGCGCCATGTTCTATTTCCTGATTTTCTATGTGGAAAATCGGGAAAAACATGACAATGTACGGGCAATGATACACGTGCTCCCATTTATATTTAACCTGTCGCTGACGTTAATAGTGGGATCTATTGGCTTGAGAAACAACACCCAGGGCGTGGATGCGGCCTTATTCAACTACTTGAATTACCTGGCAGCTGCCCTTCCGATTTTGTGGTTTTTTGCACTAATATTCAGTTTAGTTAAAGCTAAATAAACCCTTATATATCAATACTTTATAATAATCTATTGTAATCATCGCTTTGCATTAAGACTTAACGCTAAGTTCATCTAGCAGGGTGATTTTGTATAATTTCAAGTTTTGATACTAATTGGTTCCAGTTATTTATTCTCATTACTGAATGGCTTTAACAGAGGTTACCTATAACGAAGACAGTATTAAATCCTTGGATTGGAAAGAGCATATTCGATTACGTCCAGGTATGTACATAGGTAAGTTGGGAGACGGGTCGGCACCTGACGATGGTATCTATGTGTTGGTGAAAGAAATCATAGATAATGCCATTGATGAACACATGATGGGGCATGGCAAACGGATAGATATAAAGGTGACTGACCACCGGGTAGAAATCCGCGATTATGGACGTGGGATTCCGTTAGGTAAGGTGGTAGACTGTGTATCTAAAATCAACACTGGTGGCAAATATGATTCTGGGGCCTTCCAAAAATCTGTCGGCCTAAATGGGGTAGGTACCAAAGCAGTCAATGCGCTGAGTAATTATTTTAAGGTTCAAAGTTTCCGGGATAACAAGTCTAAATTGGCTGAATTTGAGCGAGGAGAAATTAAAACTGATGCCAGCGTGATTTCATCTACAGACCGAAATGGTACCCTCATTGTTTTTGAACCCGACAATGACATATTTAGGAATTTTCATTTCATTCCGGAATATCTGGATAATCTCATTTGGAATTATGCTTATTTGAATGCGGGTCTAACTGTAACCCTCAACGGCAGAAAGTTTCACTCCGAGAATGGCTTGCACGATTTGCTGTCATCGAAAACAGACGAGGAAACCATGCGATACCCGATCATTCATTTGCGGGGAGATGACATTGAACTGGCCATCACACACAACAATCAGTACGGTGAAGAATATTACTCTTTTGTGAATGGTCAATACACCACACAGGGCGGCACGCATTTAGCTGCCTTTCGAGAGGCATTCGTTCGATCGGTAAGGGAATTCTACAAAAAAGATTTCGACGCATCGGACATACGGAGTGCCGTCGTTGCCTCCATCGCCATTCGTGTACAGGAGCCGGTATTTGAAAGCCAAACCAAAACCAAATTGGGATCGCAGTATGTGGTGCCAGACGGCCCAACCATACGAACCTTCATCAACGATTTTGTACGTAACGAACTGGATAACTATCTGCATAGACATTCCGGGACAGCAGACGCCCTCTTAAAGCGTATTCAACAATCTGAGCGAGAACGAAAAGAAATTGCGGGCATCAAGAAACTGGCCAATGAGCGGGCCAAGAAGGCAAATCTCCACAATAAGAAGTTGAGGGACTGTAGGATCCACTTCACAGACAAGCGTGCCAAAGACGAGCAAAAAGAAGAAACCATGATCTTTATTACGGAAGGAGATTCAGCCAGTGGATCGATCACCAAATCTCGCGATGTTCAGACGCAGGCAGTTTTTTCTTTGCGTGGCAAGCCCTTCAATTGTTATGGCTATACCAAGAAAGTGGTTTACGAAAATGAGGAATTTAATCTTTTGCAGCACGCTTTGAATATTGAAGACGGGTTGGAGGGACTCCGCTATAGAAAGATTGTCATTGCTACGGATGCAGATGTGGATGGGATGCACATTCGTTTGTTGCTGCTCACCTATTTTCTTCAGTTTTTTCCAGAATTGGTACGTAATAACCATATTTTTATTCTGGACACACCTCTATTCAGGGTGAGGAATAAGAAGGAAACCATTTACTGCTACTCAGAAGAAGAAAAACGCCAGGCAGTTCAACGGTTGGGGACCAAACCAGAAATAACCCGGTTTAAGGGATTAGGCGAAATCTCCCCTGACGAATTTGCCGGATTTATCGGCGAGAATATCCGATTAGATCCGGTAATCCTACAGAAGGATACTAAGGTGTCCGATTTGCTAAAGTTTTACATGGGTAAAAACACACCCGATCGCCAACAATTCATCATCGACAAGCTGAAAGTGGAAAAGGACTTACCGGAAGAATTTATACCAGAAGAACTCTTAACCGCTGATACCAAAACCACAGTCGCATCATAATAAATGGGAGAGGAACACAAGGAAGAAGACGAACTACAGGAGGCGGTACCTATTTCGGGTATGTATGAGGATTGGTTTCTGGACTATGCCTCATACGTAATCTTGGAACGCGCCGTTCCAGCCGTGAGCGACGGACTTAAGCCCGTACAGCGTAGAATATTACACGCCTTGCAATCAATGGATGATGGTCGCTTTCACAAAGTGGCCAATGTGATTGGTAGCACCATGCAATACCACCCTCATGGCGATGCTTCCATTGGTGACGCCATGGTGAACCTTGGGCAAAAGGATCTGCTGATTGAAACACAGGGGAATTGGGGCGATGTGCGCACCGGAGATTCAGCGGCCGCAGCCAGATACATTGAGGCCCGGCTATCTAAGTTTGCGCTGGAAGTAGTTTTTAACAGCCAGACCACCGAATGGCAGCTTTCCTACGACGGCAGAAAAAAGGAACCGGTTACTTTTCCCGTAAAGTTTCCACTATTGCTGGCCCAGGGAGTCGAAGGCATTGCGGTTGGTTTATCAACGAAAGTCTTACCACATAATTTCTGTGAACTCCTTCAGGCATGCATAAGTATACTAAAAGGCAAGAAACCGAAGTTATATCCGGACTTTCAAACGGGTGGGAAAGTTGACGTCACAGATTATAATGATGGCAGGAGAGGGGGGCGTATTCGCGTAAGAGCAACAATAGAAGAAGTTGATAGCAAAACCCTAGCCATCAAAGACATTCCTTTCGGAACCACCACCACCTCGGTCATTGATTCCATCATAAAAGCAAATGAAAAAGGAAAGATTAAGATTAAACAGGTCGTGGATAACACCGCACGTGATGTAGAAATACAAATTCAATTGGCCCCCGGAACCTCTCCGGACATCACAATGGATGCACTTTACGCCTTCACAGATTGTGAGGTGTCAGTATCACCAAATGCCTGCGTCATCATGGATGACAAGCCGCACTTCCTTAGCGTAAGTGACATCCTGAGTCAATCGGTAGAACAAACGGTGTATCTGCTGAAGCGAGAACTTGAAATCAGACGGAATGAATTAAAAGAAAAACTGCTGTTCAGTTCACTCGAAAAAATCTTTATCGAAAATCGCATTTACCGGGACATAGAAGAATGTGAAACCTGGGAGGCAGTGATCCTAACCATTGACAAGGGTCTGGAAAGCTTTAAACAGGAATTTTACCGCGGCATTACTGAAGAGGACATCACTCGACTCACCGAGATTAAAATTAAGCGCATTTCCAAATTTGACAGTTTTAAAGCGGATGAAGCCATGCGTCGCATGGATGAAGAGCTAAATGATACCGAGCACCACTTACAGCATTTGACTGATTACGCCATTGACTATTATCAGCAATTACTTAACAAATACGGCAAAAGCAGGGAAAGAAAAACTGAAATTACTTCTTTTGAATCTATTCAGGCCCATGCAGTGGCAGCCAACAACGCGAGGCTTTATGTGAACCGTAAAGACGGCTTCATAGGATATGGCCTGAAAAAAGATGAGTTCTTGGTCGATTGCTCCGACATAGACGACATCATCGTTTTTCGAAGGGACGGAAAGTGTTTAGTTACCAAAATTCAGGATAAGGTCTTCGTTGGGAAAGACATCCTCCATGCAAGTGTATTCAATAAGGGCGACGAACGAATGGTTTACAACATGGTGTATATGGATGGTAAATCCGGCAGATCAATGGGTAAACGTTTTCAGGTCTTATCCGTCACCAGAGATCGCGAATATGACCTTACCAAAGAAGCAAAAGGATCGAAAGTGCTTTACTTCTCAGCAAATCCAAACGGGGAAGCAGAGCAAATCACTGTTTACCTTACTTCAGCCAGTAAGGCTCGAAAAAAGGTGTTTGATTTTGATTTTGCCGACATGGAGATCAAGGGTAGAGGGGCAGGAGGTAACATTCTTACCCGATATGCTGTTCGTAAAATTGACTACAAATCAGCAGGGCGTTCCACTCTGGGTGGTGTAAACATCTGGTACGACGCTACAGTGGGTCGCCTGAACAGGGAGGAAAGAGGAGATTTTGTGGGTACTTTTAATACGGGTGATCAGGTAGCAGTTTTCCATAGAGACGGAACGTATGTAATTACCTCCTTTGAACTAACCAATCATTACGATTTTGAGCTGGTGATAGGTCTGTACAAGTGGTTTCCCGGCCGGCCATTCAATGCCATTCATTATGACGGTGAGACAAAAACTTTTTTAGTCAAGCGTTTTCTGATAGAAACTACCTCCCTTAACAAACGATTCAGAATTACGTCTGAAGCCAGAAACTCGAGGTTGATATTTATTTCACATGGCCTGCAAACGCAGGTGAGGATGATTTTCAGGGAGGGAAAGAAGCATCTTAATGAAACATTGGATTTACAGGAAATTGTGGACGTTAAAGGTTGGAAAGCCATGGGTAATAAATCACCCATTCAATCCATTGTGAAAGTTGAAGCACTCGAATCCCCCAATATGTCCATCAAAGAAGACCAAGCAGATGAATGGACGGGGAGTGAAAAGCAGGAGGTAGAGGACGAGGATCAACTGGGTTTATTTGGTAATGCCAATCAAGAGGAATGACATCCTCCGGGGTTATAGATATTTTGTCGCCGTTTGTTTCCGAACATAAAAAAGCCCTTGTCGAACGTATTCTGAAAAAGAGAACGGGATATTTGACTTTGGTTTTTGAAGACATTGACAAACCACACAACATAAGTGCTGTATTGCGTACGGCAGAATGTATGGGAATACAGAATGTACACTTCATCAAGAACCGAAACGACTATCAGGTAAATCCAAAAATTTTACAAGGTTCGGACAAATGGCTCACGCTCCACCACCATCAAACATTCAAAGGAGAAAAAAACATCTCGGCCTGTTACCAACATTTGAGACATCAAGGTTATCAAATTTGGGCAACGTCCCTTCATGATCGCTCAGTACCGATTTCAGCCCTGTCAATCGATCAACCCACTGCTGTGGTTTTTGGAACCGAACGTCTGGGTATTTCGAATACAGCGGCCAGTATGGCCGATCGTTTGATTCACATTCCAATGAAAGGATTTACCGAGAGCTTTAACCTATCCGTTTCGGCTGCAATTATTTTAAATACTTTCCTACCAACAGCAGGCATACATGGTAAATGGCGGCTGAACGAGGAGGCGCAAATAGATTTGAAGGCTACATGGTACAAGAAAATAGTGCGAAATGCGGACTTAATTATCAAACAAGGCGAGAATGAGAAAGGTGGGTAAAGCAATTGTTCAAACGTTATTGATCCTCATAATAACCATGCTCGTTGGAAATGCCTGGGTAATTTTCAGTACCCGCTCAAGAGTAGCAGACCACCTGGATAAATTAGCACCCAGCGGCGTAGCTCTGGTGCTAGGAACCAGTAAGCGCTTGCAGGGAGGGCAACCTAATTTGTTTTTTCGTGACCGCATTACGGCAGCACGTGACTTATACCTAAAGGGAAAAGTAAGACATATTTTGCTAAGCGGTGACAATCGCACCAGGTATTACAACGAACCGGGAGACATGAAAGTAGCACTCGTAAAAGCTGGCATACCCGAAAAAAACATCACCCTGGACTATGGAGGTTTAAGAACCTTAGATTCTGTCGTTAGGGCCCATAATATTTTTGGGCAAGATGAGCTAATCATCGTCACGCAGCGATTTCATGCTTATCGTGCGCTTTTTATTGCTGATTATTACCAGCTCAACGCAACGGTATACGCAGCTGATTTTGAAAGTCAGATATATGGTCAATTGGCCTTTCGAGAAGTCGTGGCTCGGTTACTGTCTATATTAGACCTGTACGTGCTGGACACTCAACCTCATTTCGATGGGGAAACCCAGCCAATCATAGTAGACGAGGAATATTAAGGTGTACAATTAGGTACCCACACGTTCGTTGAGCAAGATAAAATCAGTGACTTTTAATCTTTGAAACGACATTTTTCATCCAGGATGAGTTGGGTATTTTTCATTAATTTCGTGCGCTAGATAAGAAGTTTGCGACCATGGTAAAAGAGCTCGAAGGATTGAGACCAGATGAACGACAGGTAGTACTGATGGCACCGGTGTATGTTGCGGTCCTTATTGCGGGGGCTGATGGTCAAATTGATAAGGCTGAGAAAAAAGAGGCGATTGCTATTGCACGAAACCGTCAAAGCAGATCCAGAGAACAGTTACATGACTTTTACAATGCCATAGATTTCGATGTGGAATTTGCGCGTGTGATGGACGAGATGCCCTCAGTTACAAAAGAGCGAAATTTGTCATTGATTCGTGAATTAAGAAAGCTCAATTTTATCTTGCCCAAAGTAGACCAGCGTTTTGCCACCAAGCTTTACGCCAGCCTAAAGGACCTATCCAAGAAAATCGCCGAAGCTTCTGGAGGAGTTTTGGGCTACCTTGCCGTTGGTTATGAAGAGGCCAAATTGATGCAGCTGAAAATGTTGAAAGATCCTGCGGACTATAAATAATGCCTAAAATTGTAGGTGAACACAAGTATAATAGTTGACCCAATTAAATCGGCAGACTAATAATCAGCTCTTAGATCATGGAAGACTATTTTGGTTTCCAAGGAAGTTTCATTAAATTCAAAATTGCAATTTTAAACCTGACTAATTGATGATGAGATTTGTTAAAGCAACTCCCTCTGGGATACTTTTTATTTTAGTGATTGCATCCATTGCTCTGGGTCCCATGGCTTCCGCTCAGAATTTTGTGGAAGTAAAGAAAAAAGTGGTTCGAAAAGCCATTAAAGATGGGAGCATTCGTAGTGTAAAAGTGATAGCGCCGGAGACTTTTAATCCTGGAAGGTGGGTTGACTATGAAGTGGCGTTAGAATTGGACGAAGGCTGGGTGAAAGGAGACGATTACAATAATCTGATTCATAAAAGTGTGGTGGTCACCACTTCCGGAGGGCAAGAAGGTGAGAAAGGAAAGATCTATGTCAACACGCCCACAGAATTCTACCCGCCGAAAAACCTCGAAATAAAGGCGGCTTATGGCATCTATGAAGACACCAAAATTATGTCACCAGATTACTGTTACAAAGAGTTCGTATACATGTTACAAGGCGCAAATCAGAACCCTACGTCTTTTGGAGGTGGCTTACTGGCTGCCCTGGCATCAGCGAATACAAGAGGTCATGGAGGGGATGGAAAAACAGGGGAAGATGCACCGGACATGGATGTAAAAATTTATGAAGACAATCTTTACGGAGAAGTACATATTATGATCGTGGTCAATAATAAGCCCATGTTGGTAAAACCAGGTTGTGGCACTATCAAGATCATCAGCAAAGGTGCCGATGGGACGCCGGGGCAGAGTGGTGCCAATGGCGTTAACGGTAAAAAGAACAAGGATAAAAAGTTCATCACCAATGGTGGTGCAGGCTATAACGGAGGCAATGGGGGTAGAGGTGGCAATGGAGGTAACATTACCGTCTCTGGTGAATCTTTGAACAAATACCGAAATATGATTGAATTTATTTCTATGGGCGGCCAAGGAGGCGCAGCAGGTGCCGGAGGCCGCGGAGGTGCTGGTGTAAAGGCCGGTAAGTCAGGTGCCAGTGGGGTAGCGGGAAATAATGGACAGCCTGGTCAGGTAATTTTTCAATAGGTATTCGAACTAAATATTGGCCCTCGTCACCCTGGATATTGAGGTACCCAACCAGTATATAAGAACGCTGGTTCTGAATTTAATTGAAATAACCAGGGTGTACGCCAAGCCACATTCACACGAGAAGCTCAATGGCTTCGTTTGCCAAATGATCGATGGATTGTAAGGAACCGCTTTATTACCCTTTCAAATAAGCAATACCTTTAGCATTGTATCTTGCTTTTATGCCAAAGGGTTTCATTGTCATCTTGCGTTTACTTTTTTTCGTTTGGCTGGTTTTTACCATTCAGTTTTACACTGAGTATGATCTTGGATTTTTAGGCATCTATCCGCGCCAACTTTTCGGTACCATCGGCATCTTTACCGCCCCTTTTATCCACGGAAGTACGGAGCACGTACTGTCCAATACCATCCCTCTTCTTCTTTTAGGTGCCGTCCTATTCTTCTTCTATCAGCCGATTGCGCTTGAAATATTCTTTCGCTGCTATTTTTTTACGAACATCCTGGTTTGGATTTTTGGTCGCCCTTTTTACCACATAGGTGCCAGTGGTTTGGTCTACGGCCTGGCCATATTTTTGATCACCTATGGATTATTCCGAAGAAATCTTCGCTCTATTCTGATTTCTACGGTCGTCCTTATTTTTTATGGTGGTATTCTCTACACGCTTTTTCCCTTGAATGAAGGAATAAGTTGGGAATCACACCTTTTCGGATCGCTTACTGGTCTGGTCTCAGCGGTAACGATAGGTCGAAGCAGAAGGAAAAAACAATTCGGTAAATAATTAAGGGCATTGGTTACAAGGCTAAGTTTGGAGCGTCATCAGTTTTGGCGAGAAAGTTCATCCAGCCTTAGTGAGTGAAAGGCTACACAGTGGGTTTAACGGATAAAATTTAGCTGTACAAAAATAGAAGTTGTAACCTTAACTGACCTAGCGGTTAACAGGGGAGTGTGATCCACAGTTTGATCTCCAGATGAATAAGGGAAGGGGTGGAGACCTAACGAATGGCTTAAATGTTTGAATTGCACAAAAGCCATAAGCATACCCAACCACTTCCCTGGATGATTAATTGGTTAAATGCCCACTCATGTACCAAGCTGCAGCACCCAATGCCAAATCTTTCAGAAACATCGCTGATGCTACGGGATTTTGTTCTATAAATCCGGGTAAGTGTATCAGTAAAGCAAAAAGTATCAACATCAGGCCGAGCAAAGCTGCTGCCAACTTGCCCTGCTTACCAATAATAATGGCAATTCCTGCCGCCACAAGCGCCAGTCCTGTCAAGTACACCCAAAATATTTTGGCCGGCAAAAAACCCGGTACCATACCTGTCATCCCTTCGGCCCCCATAAAATGATTGAGGCCAAAGAAGATGATAATTAATGCAAAAAGAATTCTTCCTACTAGTGATAAACTTTTCATAAGTTGTTGAGTTATTGGTTATGTTCAATCGAACTTAAGAATTTTTGGAAGATTTCAAAATATAAGGTTGTAAAAAATCTTGCAGTTGACCCTCAACATCTTGTATCCCGTATTGCTCTTTAGGATGCATGGTTAAAACCAGGCGTCCTTCATCAGGAGACACAAACTCATCGGCATATATGCAGTCGAAAAAGGTTTTATAAATACTCCACTCAACATTTTGCCCATTGATAAGCAACTGCATTTTAGTAAATGACATGCCAATGTGCCAACGCTGGCTTTCATTGGTGATCTCCCAATCAAGTGGCTGCTCTTTACCGGATGACTCTAAAGCTACCTGCGCCAATTCCTGAATTATCAGAAGCCACGGGGCCGGGTTACTGGGGTGTCCTTGGCCATTCGATGTAGAAATGTGAATCCAATCAGTAACTTCTTTGTTTTTAGTATTCATGAATTTTTCATCCTTGACAAGCCGGGCGACACGATCTGTCCAGACTTCCGCCACTGAACCCTCCCATGACCAATTGTCATTGAGACTAAAACCCTCTTCAGTGATCTCCTGCTCAGAAAGTGAATCACGATCAAGATACTCTTGCGCATAGATTAAATAATGGGATGAAGTGTCCAGCACTATCTTAAAAGCGTGCGAATAGGGTGGTGGTAGTTGGAGGGTTTGGTAAGAAATGGCTACTTCCATAAGTATACTTTTAAAGCACCTCTATCGAGTTTTCCGGATTCAGTAACCGGCCACTTGTCGATAAGAATATTTTCCTTTGGGTACTCGTAAGGATGAAGATCAACGGTTCGCCTGAGCACTTCAATGTCTACGGGTGATTGGCTTACCAGGACAAGTTTTTCCGTCAAACGTGCATCAGGAACAGATGATAAAACGAAAGGCTGATCGATACTAAAAGAGAGTTTTTCCTCTAATGTTTCCGGATGAAGCTTGTAGCCACCGGAATTGATGACCCAATCATTACGGCCTAACCATCTAAACCTTTTCATGTCTAAGCAAACTACCCGATCGTGGGTTTGCAGCCAGTTGTCACGCGTAATGGTTCCCTTTATGCGTAAGCATTCATTGTAATCCTGATCAATCATCAAGTCACCCAATACCTGATAGCTGTCGGCAGCGAGGGACTTAACGGCTACGTGAGAGGCAGTTTCCGTCATTCCATATACTTCATGAATGTGTGCGTCCCAGTTCTTTTTGAGCGCATGTAATCTTGTAGACGGGTCCACTGTACCACCCCCTACAATCAAGTGCTCGATTGTCGGCCAGTCTTCACCCTTTTCAACCAATGCCTGTAACTGCAGAGGGAATACCGCTGCCAGGCTGATAAATGAATTCACTTGTAAAAGCGCCTCAGCCGATGGGGGCAAAACGTGAATATCGGACTGACTAATAAGTGCACGCACCAGTTGTTGTGTACCCCCCACAAATTGAGGGGCTATACATAGTAAGAAGGCGTTTGGTGCTTGCCCTGGAAAGAAGTAGTTGAGTGTTTGTTCGGCGCTGTACACCATCTGCGACCTCGTTAAAACAATTGATTGGGGGGCGCCCGTGGATCCAGAAGTTTGGAAGGTAAAATCTTCCTGGCCTGCAAACCAGCGCTGAATGTAATCGATCACATAACGCTCATGAAAAGGTAAATGGCTTTTTTCCATCTCAGAAAACTGTACCACTTTATCCAAGGTAAGCTTACGGTTATTGAAATAAAGATTCATCCATTAGACGGATTAAACGAACTGAATTACCAATTTAAGCAACTCACAAAGAATGGTAGATAAGTCACCATGCACCAGTGGAATTTGAATCCGGTGTGGTTGGTTCGATATGACATTACATTCCTGAATATACCCAAAAAGCACAAGGCTGGTGGGTCATGGGTTCCTTTACAATTGGCGTACAAACAAACTACCTTTTTTACTGTTGACCAAAATGCTTGACTCGCACGATTCATTTCCAAAATTTTCGTAGATTCAAAAAAAAGATTGAGTAGCCGTGAAATTCAATATTCCTGAAATTACCATCCATTCTGAAGACAAAGCTCAGGAGCCAACGCTTTACTTTACATTCAGAACTACGTTTACTGCGGATGCTTCATTGAAATCAACCAATGTTTGGGCCCAAGAAATGGAGGAGCACCCCGAAAAGCAATACCATTTTATTTGGGACTGTATGGAAATGGAGGGTTTTGAATTCAGTGCCCGCAATAAGTGGCTTGAGACGATGAAGAAATACAAATCGCAAATTTTACATGTTACCGTGGTGTCTGGCAATATCATGATTCGTGCAGCAGCAAGGGTATTGCTCGGGATTCTGGGTTTAAAATTTGATATTCTAAAGTCGAGAGATGCCATGAATTTATTAGAAAA
The DNA here is from genome assembly GCA_964403075.1 of uncultured Roseivirgaceae bacterium. GTDB lineage: Bacteria > Bacteroidota > Bacteroidia > Cytophagales > Cyclobacteriaceae > CAYOEV01. The sequence continues at coordinate 42,727 of CAYOEV010000020.1, forward strand.
GTAGACGGAGATGTTGTAACTCTCGGTTTTAGAAACCCCGGCGCTTCCTATTTGCAAGCGTTTCAGCATAGCCAGACACCTCTGGCATGGCATGTTCATGAACCAAGTTGTTGAAACTTAAAATTAGCACCTGAGATGTAGTTTCGTCCGAAGATTATTTTGGGGCTCCGTACCATTATTGGTTACAGTGATTTTGTGGATCAATTGACAAACCGAAGGTCTCCTTAAAAAATAATGTTTCTCTACACTTGTGGTCATTAAAACGAATCAATGGATCGATTCTGGTATTTTGTTCTAATAGGACGCAAACTAATGGGCCATCTAAACCAAAGAGACTAAGTAAATTTTTTACCATTCATTTATTGATAAATTACTTTAAAAATTTACTTGGTAATTTTTAAAATAGAATTGGTTGGCCGGATAAACGAAAGTGGCTAAGAGAGCCAGATCAACGCAATTCATGTGTATGGGTTGAAAATAAGCGCTTTAAATGAACACTTATAGCGCCAAAGGGGGAGGTTTTATCGAACTCATTTTTATCATACTCATGAAAAAATTTAGGGATGTAAAATGGGACAAATAGAAAAGTTACGAAACCTATTTACAATGAAAAAATGGTTCATGGCTGCAGCTATTGCGGCACTGCTTTTCATCGTTGGATGGTTTTTAATTTCACAGTTGGGGTCATCAGTCGAAAGTATAGAAGCATTTGCAGACAACCGTATCGTTGAGTTGGAGGACGGCTCGGTCGTCACGCTAACCGCGGATGCACATCTTACTGTGTCTGAGGATTACGGCCACAAATACCGCACAGTTTATATAGATAGCGGGAAAGCATTCTTTCAGGTAGCGCCTGACCCCGAAACGCCTTTTCACGTGATTGCGGATGGTACTGAAATTACTGTATCGGGCACTTCCTTTGCTGTAAGAAGGAAAAATAACCAAACCATTACCGAAGTAGAAGAAGGTGTGGTGGTCGTCCGACGTGTTCAAAATCTCATGGAAGTTAAATTGCAAAAAGGTGAAATGGCCATCACCTCTAAAACGAGTAATGGAATAGTCAAAAGAAAAAATAGACGGTCGAACTATCTATCCTGGAAAACAGGCGTCATTAATTTTCAAAGCACTAAGCTCATCGAGGTTGCCGACGTATTGGAGGATACATACGGCAAAGAATTTGTATTTCCACCAAATGCACATAGTTGTCGCTTGACAGTGAAATTCAACCAACAAACACTTAATGAGGTGGTTAAAATGTTGGCACTGACCTTTAATTGGTCCTACGACATCCAGGAGAACCAGGTAGTATTTAGTGGAAGTGGGTGTTAAACTTGAGGTTTAGGTGTCATTGTGGCTAAGCAGTGGCTTCCCTCATGAGACGAAAAGCGCTTTCATTCATTTGAGGGTCAGTGAATACCTCAATAACGCGTACCCGGTCGGGTAATGTTTTCCAATCTGTTGATAGGTAATTTTCAAGTGTCTTCAAATCCTTGACTACGTGGTATTCGATAAAATGCATTTGACAAAGCAGGGCAGCATTCAATTGATGTTTTGTTTCAAAATAGGCATCTAGCTCAGGTAGATTACGCGGGCCCTCGATCAGGCGAAATATGCCACCCCCTTGATTATTAAGTAAGAAAATGGTGAGGGGTACATCCAGATGATGGTTAAAAAAAGCATTCGAATCATAGAAGAAGCCAACGTCGCCTGTGAGCAGTACGTGATGTCGCTTACGGTCGGCCAAGGCATGACCCAGAGCAGTGGATGTAACACCGTCAATTCCACTCGTTCCGCGGTTACTGTAAATATCCTGGTTGTCCAAGGAAGCAGGGAGTAAATCCAAGTACCTCACAGGCATGGAATTTCCCATATGTAAGGTGCCATTATCAGGCAACACATTGAGAATACAGTTTACAACAACAAGCTCTGAATAAGGAAGTCTCGCCAAGGTACCTGTAACATGGGATACCGTCCGAAGACTTTTAGATTTCCAGTTATTTAGGTAGTTGATACAAGTGAGTCTTTGCGGCCACAGGGTCAATAACTGGGTAATATTTTCCTGAACAATATGGGGCTGTGACTGATAAGTATCCACCGGCACGCCGGCAGGGTCGAAGTGCCAATGCACCTTTGGTTTGAATTGGCGCAGGTAGTTTTTTAAGCTCTTGGACAAAACTGAAAAACCTGCTGTAATCAGGATATCCGGCTGCAATTCCGGTTGATTATTTAGAAACCAATCAACCAAAGTTATTCCAGAGTTATGTAGCGAAAGGTTGTTCAAAGGCGCGTGAATAACGGGTACTTTTTCGGAGACTGCTAGAATAGCCGATTGGAGTTCCGCATCCGGATCGTGCTGTCCGATGAGTAATAAAATTTTTTTACTCCCTGTCAATTCCTCAATAAAAGGCATTAAGTCCAAGTCAACGGTTGGCTGCCGAACTACCGAGGGAGAAACCTGACTGTATTTCAGCTCCTCCGTCGCCGGCGGATAAAACGGTTCTTCGAGAGGTACATTAATCTGTACCGGACCCCTTGGATTTTGCAGAGAAAGGGTAATGGCCTTTTGAATTATATTGGAATACTCAGTGGCTGCAATGGTATCTTCAACAAGCGGTGTCTGGAAAACCGCTTTAACATGCGGATAAAGTGCACCTTTTTGACGGATCGTTTGTCCATCACGTTGATCTACCAAATAAGGAGGTCGATCTGCTGTGAAAACTATCAAAGGAAGTTGCCGGTAAAAGGCTTCTGCCACTGCCGGACCATAATTCAATACGGCCGTTCCTGAGGTACAACAAAGTGCCACCGGACGCCCGGATGCCTGAGCCATTCCTAGCGCTGCAAAACCCGCCACTCGCTCATCTGGAAAAATGTATTTATCTATGCCTGTGAAGCGTGCAAATGAAACCGCAATTGGTGCGTTTCGGGAACCTGGAGAGTGCACGTAGTGACGAACACCTAATGCAAAACAGTAAGCAGCCGTATCAAATATTACCTGATGCCACATAAGGTTTGAGCCACCTCCTAAGAATACTTATTTTCATTTGGGTTTCATACGCCTCTTTTTGAGGTGTAGAATCAGACGTAATGCCCGCTCCTGCATAAAGGCGAGCCACCTGATTCTGGATGTGCATACAGCGCAAGTTTACATAGAGATGAGATTGAAAGCCAAAACCAACAGGTCCTAAAAAGCCGGCGAAATAAGCCCTATCGAAATGCTCCAATTCAGTGATCAGCTGCTGAGCAGTTATTCTTGGCATACCACAGACAGCAGAGGTTGGGTGCAGTAGGACAAGCATTTGTTCGGCTAAATCCGAAAAATGAACTTCGTCCTGGTAAACTATAAATGTCGTTTTCAAGTGTGCCAATGCACCTGCTCTTACGGTTTTTGGTCCGATTTCGTGGAATTCCCTCAGACGTAGGGCTTTAAAGCAGTTGATCACATACCTGCTGACCATGGCCTGCTCTTCAATTTCTTTTTGTGTCCAACTCAATTCACTCAGTCGTGCATCGAGGTTAAGACCCTTGGTTCCGGCCAAGGCCACAGTCTTAAAATGCGCAGGCGTGTCCTCCAGTAACAATTCCGGAGTCGCTCCAATCCACAATCCTCGGCCAGGTAGATAAGTCAAGCTGCAAAAGGCATCCGGATAAGCGTGCAAGAGCTGTTGAAAAAATGTCCAAGGATCAAAATCGTGAAGGGGAAGATCCTCATATCTGGCCAGTACAACTTTTGCTAATTCACCTGATTGGAGAGAGGAGATGGCACGGGCTACCTGCTCTTCATAAGTCGTGATTGATACTGACTCAATGGGTCTTCTTTTTGTGGGTTTTGCTACTGACGTTTTGAGTAAATGCTTTACTCGATCTACAATTTGATCAGATGCTTCAGGAGCCAGATGCCAGTGCTCATCTTGTAAAAGATATAAATCGGCCGGAATGAATTGAGCCTTTACGGGATGATTGGCCTTGTAAGCGTTGATCACAAATCCAGGTCGCTGCCGCCTGAGCGGAGCTGTAGTATCTGCAAGTTTGCCGCCTACGATCAGATGGGTTTTTTGTTCGTTTGGAAGTTTCCAACAAGCCAGAGGCAGGGGCCCATCAATAAGTGTGCGAATCACTTGCCCTTGGTCCCTGGCTATGGATAAGCCTGCAGACGATTTCACGGCTTATTGTTGGTTAACACGGCAACAGTGATCCTGCTGATTGACACTAACTCGTCCCTCTCATTGGTAACTGTAATATGCCATACATGGGTAGACTTACCCAAATGTATGGGAGATACCTTTCCGTTTACCCATCCATCACGCACTGATTTTACATGATTGGCATTTATTTCCAAACCAACAGGTGATTCTTTACCCAAATCAATAATTAATGTAGAGGCCAAACTTCCCAAGGTCTCAGCTAAAGTTACCGACGCACCCCCATGTAACAAGCCCAAGGGCTGCCGGGTTCTGTTATCCACCGGCATGCGTGCCCGGAGATAATCCGGTCCTACTTCCACAAACTCGATACCCAAATGGTCAATCATGTTCCCTTTTCCCATTTCATTTAGTACCTCTAGGACAACATGTGAGGGAAATATGTTTGTTTTGTTCATCAAATGCAAATAAACCAAACTCTGTCCATTGAAAGTATCCACTTTATATTTATTGCGTCATGGGGAAACCGATTTCAACAGGAAGGGCATGGTTCAGGGCCGCGGTGTAGATGCATCACTTAACGATATTGGCCGGCAACAAGCCGTAAGTACCTTCGAGTATTTGAAGCAGTTCCCTTTGGATTCATTGTTTACATCAAGCCTGAAACGTACGCATGAAACTGTAGCGCTCTTTGAGGCCTCCGGAATGAATAAAGTTGAACATGACGGATTCGACGAAATCAGCTGGGGATCTTATGAGGGCGTACCCACCACTCCTGATCGAAAAGCTGACTATTGGCAATCTGTACAGCGCTGGCGTCAGGGTGAAATTGATCATAGCATAGGAGGGGGGGAGTCCCCACGAGAAGTAATGATTCGTCAGAAAACAGCCATGAACCATTTGTATGATACGGCAGGCAATCACGCACTGGTGTGTATGCATGGACGGGCCATACGCATTTTACTCTGTTGGTTGTTGGGTTACCCTTTGCAATATATGGACGAGTTTCCTCATCAAAATTGTAGCATTTACGAACTTCGGCGACATGGCGAAGCTTTCGTAGTTAAGAAATTTAATTATACCAATCATTTGAATAACTA